>NZ_JBITJQ010000004.1:0-612625 GCF_044460125.1 Nonomuraea sp. NPDC050153 | reverse complement strand
ATCGGTAAGCCGTATGCGGGAAAACCGCACGTACGGAATTGAAAGGGGGATGGGGAACCGGGCCTTCACGGCACCGCGCCCCTGACTACCAATGGACGTGCTCAGCGACGTGATCGCCCTCATGCGCACCGGCAGCCCCCGATCGGCCCGCGTCGAATGGCGCGCGCCCTGGGGCCAGCGTTTCCCGTCGGTTCCCGGCTCGGCCGGGTTCCAGGTCGTCCTGCGGGGGTCGAGCTGGTTGATCCCGCCGGACGGTGACCCGATCCCGCTGTCGGTGGGCGACGTGGTCTTCTTCCCCCGCGGCCACGGCTACGCCATGGCGGACTCGCCGTCCACCCCGGTGGCCGAGCCCGAATGCGACCCGCTGGACGACGGTCTCGGCCTGTTCGCCTCCGCCTCCATCGACGGGCCGACCGACGGGCCCGTGACGGTGCTGCTGTGCGGCGGCTACCGGCTCGATCAGGGCCGCGCCCACCCGGTCCTGATCGAACTGCCCGACATGATCCACCTCCCGGCCGGCCTCGGCCTCCAGACCGAGCTGCGTGCCGCGGTCGAAGCCCTGGGCGCGGAGATCCAGCGCCCGCGGCTGGGCGCCGACACGGTGGTGGCATCCCTCCTGGACCTGCTGCTGCTCTACATCCTGCGGGCCTGGTTCGAGGGGGAGCACGGTCAGTGCTCGGTCGGCGGGTGGGCGCAGGCGCTGGCGGACCCCGGCATCAGCGCCGTGCTGGACGCCGTCCACCGGGATCCCGCCCACCCGTGGACGGTCCAGGAGCTGGGCGCGCGGGCGGGGCTGTCGCGGTCGGCCTTCTCGCGCCGTTTCGGCGAGCTGATCGGCCGGCCGCCGCTGGCCTACATCACCTGGTGGCGCCTGGCCACGGCGACCCGCCTCATGCGGGAGTCCGCCGCGCCGCTGGCCGAGATCGCCTCGGCGGTCGGCTACACCTCGGAGTTCGCCTTCGCCAACGCCTTCAAGCGGGAGTACGGCGTGGCGCCGGGCAGATATCGGCGCGAGATCTGCCCGGCCTGATTTCTTGCCCCTGCGCAAATAGGTTAAAACGTAACAATTTTCGAACGACTTGGGGTGGTTGGGAATCTGATATTAGCCAGGCATTGACGCTTTGCCACTCGCTGATTTACCGTCCTCCCACCGCTTAAAACGATTTTGCCGGGAGTGCGGCAATGAGTGAGACTCCCGTTCTATCCCTTTCGCAGGTCAGCAAGGCGTTCGGTGCGGTGCGCGCCGTTCGCGAGGTCTCTCTTGCGCTCTTCCCCGGCGAGGTGCACGCGCTCGCGGGGGAGAACGGCGCGGGCAAGTCGACGATCGTGAAAATCCTGTCCGGCGTGCACCGGCCGGATTCGGGCCGGATCCTGCTGGACGGCGAGCCGGTGGAGTTCGGCGGGCCCGCGGACGCGCAGCGGGCCGGGGTCGCGGTCATCTACCAGGAGCCGACCCTCTTTCCCGATCTGTCGGTCATGGAGAACATCTTCATGGGCCGCCAGCCCCGCGGCCGCCTCGGCATCGACCGGCGGGCCATGCGCGCCGGCGCCGCCGAGCTGTTCGACCGGCTCGGCGTGCACCTCGATCCCGACCAGCCGGCCCGCGGCCTGTCGATCGCCGACCAGCAGCTCGTGGAGATCGCCAAGGCGCTGTCGCGGCAGGCGCGGGTGCTCGTCATGGACGAGCCGACCGCCGCCCTGTCGGGCACGGAGGTCGCCCGGCTGTTCGGCGTGGCCCGGACGCTGCGCTCGCAGGGCTGCGCGCTGCTGTTCATCTCGCACCGGCTGGAGGAGATCTTCGAGCTGTGCCGGCGGGTCACCACCCTGCGTGACGGCGCGTACGTCGCCGAGGACCTGATCGCCGACATCACCCCCGACGACCTGGTACGCCGCATGGTCGGCAGGGAGTTGGAGGCCCTGTTCCCCAAGCAGGAGACGGAGGCCGGCGAGGTCGCGCTGAAGGTGCGCCGGCTCACCCGCGAGGGCGTCTTCACCGACGTGTCCTTCGAGGTGCGGCGGGGCGAGATCGTCGCGCTGGCCGGGCTCGTCGGGGCCGGGCGCAGCGAGGTGGCCAGGGCCGTGTTCGGCATCGACCGGTGGGACGCGGGCAGCGTCGAGGTGGTCGGCCGGCGGCTGCGGCCCGCCAGTCCCACGGCGGCCATGGCGGCGGGGCTGGCTCTCGTGCCAGAGGACCGGCGGCAGCAGGGGCTCGTCATGGACCTGTCCATCGAGCGCAACATCGGGCTGGCCGGCCTGGCCGACGTTCGCCGGGGGCCGTTGATCTCCCGGATGGCCGAGCGGGAGCGGGCCAGGGACTGGGCGGTGCGGCTGCGGCTGAAGTTCGCGCGGCTGACGGACGCCGTGAACGTGCTGTCCGGCGGGAACCAGCAGAAGGTCGTGCTGGCCAAGTGGCTGGCGCGCCAACCGTCGGTGCTCATCGTGGACGAGCCCACCCGCGGGATCGACGTGGCCACCAAGGCCGAGGTGCACCGGCTGCTGTCGGAGCTGGCCGGGAGCGGGGTGGCGGTGTTGATGATCTCGTCCGAGCTGCCCGAGGTGCTCGGGATGGCCGACCGGGTGCTGGTCATGCACGAGGGGCGGCTGGCCGCGGAGATCCCGCGCGCGGACGCCACCGAGGAGAGCGTGATGGCCGCCGCCACCGGAAGGAGCCTCGCGTGACCGCGACCGCGACCGCGACCGCGACCGTGACCGCGACCGTGACCGCCGTCGGAAGGAGCCTCGCGTGACCGCCACCGCGACCAGGGCCGAGGCTGTGCGGCGCAACGGCGGGCGGCGGCTCGTGGACCGCGTCGCGCGGGTACGCGAGCTGGGCATCGTGGTGGCGCTGGGCGCCCTCTTCGGCGTCACCGGCGCCGTCAACCCGTCCTTCCTCACCTACGCCAGCTTCCGCGACATCCTGCTGAACTCCGCCATCGTCGCCATGCTCGCCGTCGGCCAGACGCTCGTGGTCATCACCAGGAACGTGGACCTGTCCGTCAGCTCCGTGGTGGGGCTGTCGGCGTTCGGGGGCGCGCTGATCCTGGCCGACCACCCGGCCGTGCCGATCCCGGTCGTGATCGTGGGATGCGTGGTGGTCGGCGCCCTGTGCGGGGCGGTCAACGGGCTGCTCGTCGGCGCGGCGAAGGTGCCCGCGCTGGTGGCCACCCTCGGCACCCTGTACGCCTTCCGCGGCATCGACTACGCCTGGGCCGGCGGACGCCAGGTGAACGCGGCCGACATGCCCGACAGCTTCCTGTCCCTGGGGACCCGCTCGGTGCTCGGAGTGCCGCTGCTCGCGCTGGTCGCCCTGGCCGTGCTGCTGGTGGTCGGGTGGATGCTGGGCAACCTGCGCGCCGGCCGGGAGCTGTACGCGATCGGCTCCAACCCCGAGGCGGCGGTGCTCGCCGGGATCCGGGTGCGGCGCAGGATTCTCGCGGCGTTCGTGGCCAACGGGGCGCTGGCGGGGCTGGCCGGGGTCATGTGGGCGGCCCGCTTCGGCACCGTGGACGCCACAGTGGCGACCGGCAAGGAGCTCGACGTGATCGCGGCCGTCGTGGTGGGCGGGGTGGCCATCTTCGGCGGCAGCGGCACGGTGTACGGCGCGGCGCTCGGTGCCCTGCTGCTGGCCGGCATCACCAGCGCGCTGGCCGTGCTCCGGGTGGACGCCCTCGCCCAGACCGCCATCAACGGCGCCCTGCTGCTGGCCGCCATCGTCCTCGACCGCGTGCTCGCCCTCCGCGTCGCCGCCGCCCTGCGCCGCCGGAGATTCCACGACCCCGCCGGCCCTCCCGACCCCGCCGACCGCGCCGGCCCCGACAACGCTCCCGATCACGCGGGCTCGGACGACCGTGCCGACCACGCTTACCGTGCAGACCCCGCTTCCGGGAGGACCGCCGATGGCAGCTGATCTCGCTCGGGTGGCCCGCCGGTGGGAGGGGCTCATCCTCGTCCTGCTCGTCGGCGTGATCGTGTGGGCCTCGCTCGGCGTGGACGGGTTCGCGAACGGGTCCAACGTCTCCTTCCTGCTCCTCGACACCACCGAGATCGCCCTCATGGCCCTGACCATGACGCTGGTCATCGTGGCGGCCGAGATCGACCTGTCGGTGGCCTCCACGCTGGGCCTGTCGTGCGCGGTGCTCGGCCGGCTGTGGAACGCGGGCCTGCCGATCGAGGCGATCATGCCCATCTGCCTGCTGGTGGGCGCCGCGTGCGGGGCGTTCAACGGGCTGCTGGTCACCCGGCTGGGCCTGCCCTCGCTGGCGGTCACCATCGGGACGTTCGCGCTGTTCCGCGGCCTGGCGTACGTCATGCTCGGCGACCAGGCGGTGGCCGACCTGCCGCCCGCGTACACGAGCCTGGCCACCGCGTCCGTCGGCCCGATCCCGCTGGCGTCCGTGCTGGTCGCGGTGCTGGCGGCGGTGGCGGCCACGGTGCTGCACGCGACCGGGCTGGGCCGGTCGATCGTCGCGCTCGGCTCGAACGTGGAGGCCGCCTTCTTCGCGGGCGTCCGGGTCAAGCGGATCAAGTTCTGGCTGTTCGTGGCCTCCGGGGTGATGGCGTCGCTGGCCTCCCTCGTCTACACGTTCCGCTACGCCAGCGCCAGGGCGGACAACGGCGTCGGGCTCGAACTGGCCGTGGTGGCCGCCGTGCTGCTCGGCGGAGTGTCGATCTTCGGCGGGCGCGGCACGCTGCCCGGAGTCCTCATGGCGGTGCTGCTGCTCGGCGTGGTACGCAACGCGCTCATCCTCGCCGACGTGGCCAACGAGGTCCTGAACTTCGTGACGGGCCTGCTGCTCGTCGCATCCGTGCTGGCGCCGAACCTGGGGGCGGTATGGCGGCGGCGCACATCACCACAAGTGGAAGGGAAGTCCGTTTCATGACAACGCGCACCCCTTGGCGCTCCACGGCGCTCCTTGCCGGACTCGTCCTGCTGACGGCCGCCTGCGGCGGCACCACCAAGAGCGACGTGGCGCAGCAGGCCTCCGCCTCCGCCACGGCCGCCGCGTCGTCGGCCCCCGCCGCCGATCCGAACGCCCCGCTCAAGCAGGGATTGAAGATCGCTTTCCTGCCCAAGCAGGTCAACAACCCGTACTTCACGATCGCCGACGGCGGCGGGATCGAGGCCGCCAAGGAGTTCGGCGGCGAGGGCAAGGAGGTCGGGCCGTCCGATGCCAGCGCGTCCTCGCAGGTGTCCTACATCAACACGCTGATGCAGCAGAAGCAGGACGCCATCGTCATCTCCGCGAACGACCCCAACGCCGTCGTGCCCGCGCTCAAGCAGGCGATGGCCGCCGGGGTCAAGGTCGTCAGCTACGACTCCGACACCGCCCCCGAGGGCCGCAACGTGTTCGTCAACCAGGCGAGCGCGGAGGACCTGGGCCGGACCGAGGTGCAGCTGCTGGCCGAGCAGATCGGGCACAAGGGCAAGATCGCCGTGCTCTCCGCCACCCCCAACGCGACGAACCAGAACACCTGGATCGACTTCATGAAGGACGAGCTCAAGAAGCCCGAGTACAAGGACATGGAGCTGGTCAAGGTCGCCTACGGCAACGACGACGACGACAAGTCGTTCGCCGAGACGCAGGGGCTGCTCCGCTCGTACCCGGACCTGGCGGGCATCATCTCGCCCACGACCGTGGGGATCGCCGCGGCGGCCCGCTACCTGTCGGACTCGCCGTCCAAGGGCAAGGTCAAGCTGACCGGGCTCGGCACCCCCAACCAGCTCAGGAAGTTCGTCAAGGACGGCACCATCGAGGCGTTCGAGCTGTGGAACCCGGCCGACCTCGGCTACCTGGCCTCGTACGCGGCGGCGGCGCTGGCGTCGGGGCAGATCACCGGGGCCGAGGGGGAGAAGTTCAAGGCGGGCAAGCTCGGCGAGTACACGATCGGGGCCAAGGGCGAGGTGCTGCTGGGCAAGCCGACCGTGTTCAACAAGGACAACATCGACAAGTTCGACTTCTGACCGCTCACGCCCGGCCGCGCGGCACGACCAGGCCCGTCTCGTACGCCATGACGACGGCCTGGGTCCTGTCGCGCAGGCCGAGCTTGTTCAGCACGCGGCTCACGTGCGTCTTGACCGTCTCCTCGGTGACCACCAGCCTGGCCGCGACCTCGGGGTTGGACAGGCCCTCGGCGACCAGCCGCAGGACCTGCGTCTCGCGCGGGGTCAGCGCGGAGAGCGCCTCCGCCTCCGGCCTCGGGCCGCCCATGCGGGCGAACTCGCTGATGAGGCGGCGGGTGACGGCCGGGGCCAGCAGCGCCTCGCCGGCGGCGATCACGCGTACGGCGTCGAAGAGGCGCTCGGCCGTGACGTCCTTGAGCAGGAAGCCGCTGGCCCCGGCGCGCAGGGCGTCGTAGACGTACTCGTCCAGGTCGAACGTGGTCAGGATGAGCACCCGCGGCCCGCCGTTGAGGCGCCTGGTGGCCTCGATGCCGTCCATGACCGGCATGCGCACGTCCATGAGCACCACGTCGGGGGACAGCTCGCGGCAGACCCGCACCGCCTCGGCCCCGTCGGCGGCGGTGCCCGCGACCTCGAAGTCCGGCTGGGTGTCGAGCAGCTCGGCGAACCCCGTCCGCACCACCGGATGGTCGTCGGCGATCACGATCCTGAGCTTGGCGGGCTCGCCGCTCATCCGCCCTCCTCGTCGCGTCCGGGCAGGCGGGCCTCGACGAGGAAGCCGCCGCCCTGGGCGGGGCCCGTGCGCAGCTCGCCGCCCACGGCCACGGCACGCTCGCGCATGCCGGACAGGCCATGCCCACCGCCGGGCCCACCGCCGGGCCCACCGCCGGGCCCACCGCTGGGGCCGCCCTCCGCCGGGCCGGGCCCGTTGTCGCGGACGAGCAGGCGCAGGTCGGAGCCGGTGTAGTCGAGCTCCACGTCCACGGCGGCCCCGGGTGCGTGGCGGCGCGCGTTGGTGAGCGCCTCCTGGATGATCCGGTACGCGGCCAGCTCCACGCCAGGATCGAGCTCCACCGGCGAGCCCCGCAGGACCAGCCGGGTGGTCGTGCCCGACGCCTCGCGCGACTCGTCGAGCAGCTCGTTGAGCTCGTGCAGGCGCAGCCCCGGCTGCGGCCGCCAGGTGGACTCGGCCTCGGCGTCCTCGCGCAGCACGCCGAGCAGCCGCCGCATCTCGGTCAGCGCCGCCCTGGCGGTGTCGCCGATCGCCAGCAGCCGCTCCGCGCCCGCCTCCGGCATGCCCGGGACGGCCAGCCGGGCGGTCTCCGCCTGGACGGCGACCATGGAGATGTGGTGGGCGACCACGTCGTGCAGCTCGCGGGCGATGCGGGCGCGCTCGCCGCGGGCGGTGTGCTCGACCAGGCTGTCGGCCATGACCTGCCGGGCGGCGGTGTCGGCACGGGACCTGCGGCGGGCCCGTACGGCGATCCCGGCCAGCGCCACCGCCGGGGCCAGGCAGGCCAGCAGCAGCGTGAGCCCCCGCACCTGCTCGCCCGGCCCGACCGCCAGCGCCACCAGCGGGTACGGGACCGCGACGAGCACGGCCACCGCCGGGACGCCGAGTCGGCCGAGGCGGTAGCCGGTGACCAGCTGCGCCACCGCGCCCGCCACCGTCAGCGTGTGGAAGGCCAGGACCGACAGCGCGCCCGCCCCGGTCGCCAGGAGCGCCGCCAGGCCCGGCTGGGCCCACAGGAGGGGGAGCGGCAGCGTGGTGGCCAGCGCGAGCAGGGGGAACACCATGAGGAGCAGCGGGGCCGCGGAGTCACCGGCCGGTGGCACCGCGGCGGGATGCGGGGCGGGATATGGGGCCGGGTCGCCCACCGGCGCGCTCACGGTCTCCGAGAGCGCGGGCGCGCTGCCGGCCTGCACGATCGACTCGACCACCGCGAGCACCGCCAGGACCACCCCGAGCACGACCGGCAGGTGCCGGGCCACGGCAGGGCCGTACGGCACGGCCGCCCCGATCCGGCGCACCCACGCGACCGGCACCGCGACGATACGGCCCCACCTCCGGTCCTGCACTCGTTCCACCAGGTCATTGTCCCGGGCACCGGCAATTGTGGCATCCCTCGTAAGAGTGACGAGGAGTAGCTGGCGCCAGTGACGCCGCGAATCGCTCCGGCGCGTGACGACTCCGGCCGGGGCCGCTGCCTAGTCTGCCTGCCGTGGAAGCAACCATCGAAGTCAGCGGCCTGCGCAAGCGGTTCGGCCGGACCCGGGCGCTGGACGGGATGACGTTCACCGTGCTGCCCGGCCAGGTCACCGGGTTCGTCGGGCCGAACGGCGCGGGCAAGTCCACCACCATGCGCGTGGTGCTCGGCCTGGACACGGCCGACGAGGGCCACGCCCTGGTCGGCGGGCGCCCGTACGCGAGCCTGCGCAGCCCGCTGAGCCACGTCGGCGCGTTACTGGACGCGGGCGCGCTGCAGCCGGGCCGTACCGCGCGCAACCACCTCCTGTGGCTGGCCCACTCCCAGGGGCTGGGCGCCAGGCGGGTGGACGAGGTGATCGAGCAGGTCGGGCTGACGCCGGCGGCCCGGCGCAGGGCGGGCGGCTTCTCGCTGGGCATGCGCCAGCGCCTCGGCATCGCCGCCGCGCTGCTCGGCGACCCGCCGGTGCTCATGCTGGACGAGCCGTTCAACGGCCTCGACCCCGAGGGCATCGTGTGGATCCGCGGCTTCCTGCGGTCGCTGGCCGCGGAGGGGCGCGCCGTACTGGTGTCCAGCCACCTGATGAGCGAGCTGCAGGACACCGCCGGCCATCTCGTGGCGGTGGGCAGAGGCCAGGTCGTCGCGGACACCAGCGTGGCCGACCTGATCACGGCCGCCTCACGGGACCGGGTCACGTTGCGTACCGCGGCCCGGCCCGAGGCGATGTCGGTGCTGGCCGCGGCAGGGGGCACCGTGACCGTCACCGACCGCGAGACGCTGGTCGTCTCCGGGCTGGCGGCCGAGCACATCGTGCGGCTGCTCGCCGCGCGGGGGGTGCCGTTCTCGGAGGTGGCGGCCCACCGGGCGTCGCTGGAGGAGGCGTACCTGGACCTGACCAGGGACGCGGTCGAGTTCAGGGGAGCGGCGCGATGACGACGGTGACCCCCTACCGCTCGGGCCGGCGGGCCGGGCGCGACGGCTTCGCGCAACTGCTGCGGGCCGAGTGGACCAAGCTGCGCACCGTACGCGGCTGGATGGCGGGCCTGACGCTGGCGGTGCTGCTCATCGTCATGCTCGGGGTGCTCTTCGCGACCGGCAGCCGCTCCTCCTGCATGAACGGGCCCATCGAGGTGCCCTGTCCCGCACCGCCGACCGGGCCCGGCGGCGAGGCGGTTCAGGACCGGTTCTACTTCGTCCACCAGCAGCTCGACGGCGACGGCAGCATCACCGTACGCGTGAACTCCATGACCGGGCAGCTCCGCAAGCCCGACGTCACCCCCGGCGTCCGGAACGTCGTCCCCGGCGTCACGCCGTGGGCCAAGGCGGGGGTCATGATCAAGCAGAGCGTCCGGCAGGGAGCCGCGTACGCGGCGATGATGGTCACCGGCAGCCACGGGGTGCGGATGCAGCACGACTTCACCGAGGACGTGGCGGGACGGCCCGGCGGGGCCCCGCGATGGCTGCGGCTGACCCGCACCGGCGAGACGATCGTCGGCGAGGAGTCGGCCGACGGCACGCGGTGGACCAGGGTGGGCACCGCCCTGCTGGCCACCGGGAAGGTCCGCATCGGGCTGTTCGCGGCCTCTCCCGGCGACCTGACCGTGACCCGGGACGTGGTCGGCGGGTCCACGACGGCCTCCCGCTTCGCCGAGGTCACCGCCGACATGGACCAGGTCAGCGTGCGGGGCGTGACCGCCGGGGGCACGTGGGCCCGCGACGACATCGGCGTCGCGCTGGAGGCCGACGGCACCCCGCACCATCCGGGCGGGCTCGTGCGGTCCGGCGACACGTTCAGGGTCACCGGAGTGGGCGACATCGCGCCGGACGTCGAGCGCATGCCCGCCGAGCGCGTCCTGACCGGGGTCCTGGTGGGCCTGGTCGCCGTCATCGTGGTCGCCGTGGCGTTCGTCACCTCCGAATACCGGCGCGGGCTCATCCGCACCACCCTGCTCGCCAGCCCGCGGCGGAGCCGGGCGCTGGCGGCCAAGGCCGTCGTGATCTTCGCGGCCGCCTTCGCCTTCGGGCTGGTCGCCGCCGGCGTCACGGTGCCGGTCGGCCGGGCTCTCCTGGCGGGCAACGGCAACGTCCTGGCGCCCTTGGCGCCGCTCACCGCCGTGCGGATGATCGCCGGGACCGCCGGGCTGCTCGCCGTGGCCGCCGTCCTCGCGCTCGCCCTCGGGTCGCTGTTCCGGCGCAGCGCGGTGGCCGTCATCGCCGCCATCGTGGTGATCGTCGTCCCGTACGTGCTGGCGACCACGTCCCTGCTGCCCGACGAGGCGGCGCGGTGGCTGCTGCGGCTCACTCCGGCGGCGGGTTTCGCGATCCAGCAGAGCATGACCGCGTACGAGCAGGTGACCGCCCGCTTCGCACCGGCGGACGGCTTCTTCCCGCTGGCGCCCTGGGCGGGGTTCGCGGTCCTGTGCGCCTACGCCGCTCTCGCCCTCGCCCTGGCCGCCCACCGGCTGCGCAGGAGGGACGTATGAGACGGGAGACCCACGCCGAGTGGACCAAGCTGCGGACCCTGGCGGGGCCCGGATGGCTGCTGGCCGGGATCGTCGTGCTGACCGTGGCCGCGAGCGCGGTCGGGGCGGCCGCGGTGCCCTGCGCGGCCGCCGGGTGCGGGCAGGACGCGGCCAAGATCAGCCTCGTCGGGGTCCAGCTGGGCCAGGCGCTGGTCGCCCTGCTGGCCGTGGTGGCGGTCTGCGGCGAGTACAGCACCGGCATGATCCGCACCAGCCTCACCGCGATGCCGCGCCGGGCCACCGCCCTGGCCGCCAAGGCGGTGGTGGTCGGCGGGCTCACGCTGGGCGCGGGGATCCTCGCCGTCCTCGGGTCCGTGCTGGCCGGGCGGCTCCTGCTGCCGGGCAGCGGCTTCACGGCCGCGCACGGCTACCCGCCGCTGTCCCTGGCAGACGGGCCGACCTTGCGCGCCGCCGTGGGCTCCGTCCTGTATCTGGTGCTGATCGCGCTGCTCAGCCTCGGTCTGGCCACCGCCGTACGCGACTCCGCCGCGGCGGCCGGGGCCGTGCTCGGGCTCCTGTACGTCTTCCCGGTCGCGATCCTCATGGTCGCGGACCCCGACGTGCGGCGGCTCCTGTGGTCGGTGTCCCCGACGAACGCCGGGCTGGCCGTCCAGACGACCGTGGATCTCGCCTCCCTGCCCATCGGTCCGTGGGAGGGACTCGGCGTCCTCGCCGCCTGGTCCGCCGCCTCCCTCCTGGGCGGCGGCCTGCTCCTCCGGAACCGCGACGCGTGACGGATGGCGAATAAAGCAGAAATGCCGGTATTTTGTCGGTATTGATATTCCGCTGGACTTTGCTTGACAAAACCTCCCGTTGGACGTGAATTATCGGCGATCTGGGTACGCGTCGATTTATGAGGATAAGGGGAATGGCGGCGCTGGCCGCGGGATGTTTTCTGCCGCTCTTGGCCGCGGTGCCCGCCCTGGCGGACGAGCCCTCGCAGCCGGACAGACCGGCACAGGGGAACACGGGCCTCGAGACCGACCCGGGCGACCCGGGCGACCCGGAGGTCAAGACGGTCCCGGCGGTGATAGCCGTCCCGGCGGTGATAACCGTGCCAGTGGCGAAGCCGGTGCCGCCGGCGAAGCCAGGGCCGGTCGCGAAGCCGGTGCCGGCGGCGAAGCCCGTGCCGGCCGTGAAGACGGTGCCGGCGGTCAAGGGCGTCAAAGGCGTCAAGGGAGCCCATCCCGGGAAGATCGTCCCGCTGCGGCCGGGTGACCGGAGCGAGGCGGTCCGGCAGCTCCAGCGCCGCCTGCACGACGGCGGCTTCTACTTCGGCCAGTCGCACGGGATCTACGACGACCAGACGAGGTACGCGGTCTGGGGGTTCCAGAAGAGCAGGGGGATGACGCCGAGGAGCGAAGTGGGGCAGAAGACGTTGGCGGCGCTCAACCAGAGCAAGGGCCTGCGCCCGCTGGTGCCGCAGGGCGGCGCGGACCGGGTGGAGATCAGCCTGTCGCACCAGTTGCTCACCGTCTACCGCGACAACCGCCCGGCGCTGGTCACCCACATCTCCACCGGCGCCGAGGTGCGGTATTGCGAGAAGGGCCACTGCGGCAACGCGGTCACGCCGGTGGGCGACTTCCACGTGGAGAGGAAGGCGCCCGGCTGGACGCAGAGCCGGCTGGGCTCGATGTTCAACTCGTCCTACTTCGTCGGCGGCATCGCCATGCACGGCTCGACGGAGGTGCCCCTCAGGCCCGCCTCGCACGGCTGCGTGCGCGTGCCGCTGTCGACGTCCGTGCGCCTGTACAACATGGTGAAGGTGGGGGAGCCGGTGTACGTACGCGGGCAGATCTAGATGCCCTGGGGCAGCCGGAACAGCCGGCCGGGGTCGTACGTGGACTTCACCTCGGCCAGCCGGCCGGCATTAGGTCCGTAGTACGCACTCCGCCAATTACGCAAATCGGGGTCTATGTAATTAACGTAAGCATGATCCCCGAAAAATGGGGACATGTCGGAATGTAGCCCGCGCAGCCATCGCCGATCCGTCCCCTCCGCGTAATACTGCACGCTGTAAAGCGCCGCCCGATGCGGGAACGCCGTGTCCGCGGGAGCCACCCGGCCGATGGCCCCGCCCATGGCGTCCAGCAGCACCGAGTGCCGCCCGCCGCGGGCCACCCCGGCCACCAGCGCCCGCACGCCGTTCGCCGGGAGCTTCGAGTACGCCAGGTGCGACTTGGCCGCGAACGCCTCCCGGGGCGTCTGCCGGCACTCGGCGGTCGACCTGGCCCCGCAGCCGCCCATGATCTTCATGCCGTCCAGATAGGGGACCGTCCGCGCCGAGCGGGAGGAGGGCCGGCCGACCTTGGCGACGAGCGGGGCCAGCAGCCGGTCGAGCGCGGGCCTGCCGCCGACGTACGTGCCGACGACCGCCACGTCCAGGCCGCCGCCGCCCGAGCGCCCCAGCTGCAGCGAGGACCACAGCTCGTCCGGCGCCGACGGCCCCCACGACTGCCACGCCTTGACCGCGGCCCCCGCCTTGGCCCAGGGCCAGTGCAGGAAGAAGACGGTGATGTCGCGCGCCGTGAACGTCCTGAACGTGAAGGACACCGCCACGCCGAAGTTCCCGCCGCCACCGCCCCGGCAGGCCCAGTAGAGGCCCGCGTTGCGGGCGGTGTCGCAGTCGAGGGTCCGGCCGTCGGCCGTGACGACGCGTACCGACTGGAGGGTGTCGCACGTGAGCCCGTACTTCCTCGACACCACGCCGATGCCCCCGCCCAACGTGAGGCCGCCGATCCCGACCGTGGGGCAGGAGCCCGCGGGGATGCTCACGCCGTGGCGGGCGAGCCGGTCGTACACGTCGATCAGCTTGGCGCCCGCGCCGATCGTGGCCCGGCCGCCCGCATATGCGACCGAGCTCATCCTGGACACGTCGATCACCAGCCCGGTGCCCGTGGACCAGCCCGCGTAGGAGTGGCCTCCCGAGCGGGTGGTGACGGGCACGCCGCTGGTGCGCGCGAACGTCAGGCACGCCGACACGTCGGCCGCGCTCGCGCAGTAAGCGACCCCGCCCGGCCGGATCCGGTCGTAGGCGGGGTTGTAGAGGCGGCGCGCGCTGTCGTATCCGGCGTCACCCGGCAGCACGAGCGTGCCCGCCAGCTGTCTCCGCAGCCTCGCCCAGTTGGGCGGGGGCGCGGAGAGGCCGGACGTGCCAGTAGGCCGCGCGGTGGCGGCCATTGGGGCGAGCGCGGCGACGTGCAGAAAGTCCCGGCGGTCCATGGACGCCTCCGTGGTGATCGGGGTTGAGCCGCTCGGTGAGACGTCGGGATGACCCGCCAGGTTTGGTCACATCTCCATCACTTCGGGGTTCACCCGGCGCTACCTCCGAACGCGCTCCTGGGAGTGGCGGACCCGATCCGGGTGAGGCGCGGTGTGCTCTTCTCGGGCTGCTTGAGGTTTCCGTCCTTGACGAGCCGCAGCGGCGACGCGGCCGGCTTCGGAGCCGGACCACCGTGGCCGTCTCCCGTGGTCTGGACCATCCGCAGGGCCAGCGCGGGGCACATCTCGACCGTGCGGCGCGCCTCCTTGGCCATCCAGCCCGGGACGGTCCTGAAGGAGGGGAACCCGTAGTCGTCCAGCTCCACGAACTCCGGCAGCAGGTGGGCGCAGAGCCCGTGTCCCGCGCAGCGGGACCAGTCGACCTCCAGCCGGTATTCGACGTAGTCGTTCTCGGGCTCGGGCATCGGCAGCACGCCGCGCACCGGCCGGCCGCACGAGCCGTGCTCCAGGTGGAGCGCGATCTCGGTCTCGAACGCGTCCAGCGCCGACAGCACGAACTTGGCCGTGCCGTCCGGGTGGAAGCACGCCCCCCGGCGCTCGACGCCGCGCACGCAGCGCCGTACGGCGTCCACGGAGCCGTTCCCCTCGACCAGCGAGTTCATGGCCCAGGCCAGGTCCGGCAGGCCGAGCCGGCAGGGGCCGCACTGGCCGGCCGACTCGCCCGCCAGGTAGGAGGTGACCCTGGCGGCCTCGCCCAGCGAGCACGTCGACTCGCCGAGCGGGACGATGATCCCGGCCCCCAGGGTCGCGCCGGCCACCTTCATGCCCTCGCGCGAGATCACGGCCGTCTGGGCCACCTCGGCCGACAGCCAGGCGCCGTGGTAGCCCCCGATGAGCACCCCGTCGCCGATCTCGGCCTCGGTGAGCGCGAGCACGTCCGCCAGGTAGGTGCCAGTCGGCGCCTCGATGACCGCGCCGTTGGCCGCGCCGCCGCTGACGGTGAGCAGGATGGTGCCGGGCTCCTTGGCGGTGCCGACCTCGGCGTACCTCTCCGGGCCGAGCTCGGCCAGCAGCGCCAGCTGAGCGTACGTCTCCGTGTTGGACAGCAGGGTCGGCAGCCCGTCCACGCCGCTGATCGCGGCCCGCCTCTTGCGGCCGGGCGGGATGCCCTTCTCGCCGTTGACGGCGTTGACCAGCGCGCCGCCCTCCCCGGAGATGAACCTCTCCTTGATCCCGACCACCCGGATCGGGATGCGGCTCTCCGCGCCGCCGGAGACGTTCGCGGCCCGGCGCTCGTCCACGGCGGCGCTGACGGACGCCTCGGCGACCTCGCCGCCGGCCGTGGCGAGCACCACCTCGCGGGCGCCCAGCGCCTCGGCCGCCAGCACCGCCCCGTCCAGCACCAGGTGCGGGTTGCGGGTCAGCAGCATGGCGTCCTTGGAGCTGGCGGGCTCGCCCTCGGCGCCGTTGATGAGGACGACGCACTCGCCGCCCGAGCCCACCGCGTCGGCGACGGCCCGCAGCTTGCGCGCGAACGGGAACGCCGCGCCGCCACGGCCGCGCATGTCCACCTCGTTGGCCATCGAGATGAGGCCTTCGAGATCGCGCGGCTTGGGAGAGCCATGGAGGGTGCGGTGGGCGGGCAGGTCCACTCGGCGGGTCTGGTCCAGCCCGGCGGTCAGCCGGGCCGGACCCATCCGTAAGACCCGCGGCACTCGGGCCGGAATCACGGTCGCTCCTGTCGGGTTGCGGGGATCATCCAGATAGCGGGCGGTCTCATCCCGCCTCCCGGTACCTGCGCCGCTCGGCGAGGCTCACTGGTGCGTTCCTTCTCTGGGCCTGAGCCTGAGCCGGAGCTTGGGCCTGAGCCGGGCCCGTGGCGGCGGCCCCGGTTGCGACCTTCTGCGGCTGCATCCGCTCGTCGGGCACACCCATGGCGGCGGGGGAGGTCACCGCCGGCCCCTGGATCTTCTCGAGTGTGACCGGCGGGCGGAAGACCGAGGCCAGCACGCGGATGACCAGCGCTCCGCCGACCGCCGCGATGCTGGCCACGTAGGACCAGGCCACCCAGCCGGCGGGAGGGCGGCCGGCCGTCAGTCCGTGCATGATGGCGACGGGCCAGCCGATGTACGCGGCGGAGTGCATCACCCGCCACATCCACGGCCTGGCCTTCGCCGCCCAGCGCCTCCTGAGTACTCCCGTGACCACAGCCAGGATCATCAGGTCGAAGGCCAGGATGCCGAGGCCCTTGTTGATGCCCGCGATCGGGACGACCGCCGCGCCTGGCGGCACGTGCCCCAGACTGATCATGAGGGAGATGTGCGTGATCAGGAAGATCATCCCGAGAAGGCCGAAGGCCTTGTGGGCGAGCTGCGACCTGACCCGGTTGACCGGCGACAGGAAGACCCGCTCGGTGGTGATGATGCCGAGCGCGACGGTCGCGGTGAACGTCACCAGGGCCATCACGCCCACGTAGAACTCGAGGAAGGCCACCACCCGGCCCAGTATCGCGATGCCACGGTCTGTCCTGGTCAGCGCGAACGCCGACAGAACGACTGCCATGACCATGGCGCTGGCTCCCAGCCGGACACCTCTCGTGTCCAGCTTCGTGGGAGTGTGCCGGGGGTGTCGTCTGTGGAGCATCTAAGGTTCCCTCCAACGTCGGGTGAGGGTGCGACTCGGAAGGCTGGGTAGCCCGTGAGGGCTGTCAGATCAGCATCGGCGACCCCGGTTGATGCAAGAGACGACGAATTGCATCAGCCGATCGGGCATCACGTTCGCGAAGTCCGCGTGGTCGGTGACGGGGTTGTGCTTCTGCTCAGGGAAGGCGTCCACGGCGTATGACGGGCCCTGCGGCACGGTGTACGCGAGGGTCATACGCAATGCCGGCACCGCCTTGGTCCCTTGCGGGCAGGCGCCTCCCTGACCAGGGAAGACCACGTGCGTTCTGTGATTGGCGCTATCAGTGTTCTGTCCGTCCCAGCAGCTAGGAAAGTCCAGGATACGAAGGACCTGGCTGCCGCGCGGGCAAAGCGGATATTTGTCGGGACTTATGCGATTTTGGAATCCCGTGCAGGACCACCCGGCGCGCGCGTTGGCCGTGCCGTTCGTGGCGGCCTTGGCGTCACCGGTGATCAGCCTGAGGAACCTCGGCATCGCGACGACCTGGGAGGTGGCGTTCCCGCGGAACTGGAGCGTCACACTGCGTGCGCGCAGCACCTGGCCGACGTTGCCGTCCGGGTCCTCGGTGTTCACGTCCACCTTGCGGTCTCTGAGGACCGGCCAGAAGTAGGTGGATTTGTCGCCCAGTCGGCACGTGGTGCCCGCGGCGGCCAGGCTCTCGTCCGTGGAGAAGCCGTCCGTCGACAGGTTGCCCACGTAGTCGTGCAGGTGGTGCGCTCCGTTGCTCACGCCGGGGGCGACGATGAAGTTGTCCGGGTTGTTGTGGCGGTTCTGGTTCGTCCCGCACGCGGAGACGAAGGTGCCGCGCGAGCCGCCCCTGCCGATGCGGGCGTCAAGCTGACGCGGCGCTATCTGACGGATGTTGACGAAGTCCTCGACGAACGGGCCCAGGTCGGCGCATTCGTTGTGGTCCTCGTCGTTGGAGGCGGTAGGAGAGGGGCTGGGGGAGGCGGTTCCGTTGCCGTTGTTCCCGTTGTTCCCATTGTTGCCGTTATTACCGTTGTTGCCGTTGTTGTTGCCCTGGCCCGGGTTCCTGGTCGGGCGGTTGCGGCGGCCGAACGTCTCGGCGTTCTGCTCGTCGGGGTTTTCGGCCGGGTCGAGCACGGCGGCGCCGCCGCCCTGGCCCTGCTGGTCGGCGTTCTGCTGCTGGTCGCCGGTCTGGTCCTGCTGCTGGCCGTTCTGCTGGTTGTTCTGCTGCTGGTTGTTCTGGTCCTGGCCGTTCTGATCCTGGTTGTTCTGATTCTGGTTCTGGTCTTGGTTCTGACCGTTCTGGTCCTGGTTCTGGTCCTGCTGTTGCTGGTTCTGATCCTGTCCCTGCTGATCTTGATCCTGTTGGCCCTGATCTTGGTTCTGGTTCCGGTTCTGCCGCTGGCCCTGCTGCTGGGAAGCCTGGGCCGGGTCGCAGTGGTCGGCGAGCGCGGGACCGACTCCGATGACCGCCGCGGACACCAAACCGCTTGCCACCACGGCCAATGTGGACATGGCCGCGGCCATGCGTCTGGATCTCGTCATGCGTGTCTCCTCTTTTCGACCGCCATCGCGACGGGTGGAGCGGGTGAGGGCGTCGGGGGTTCGGGCAACTGGGTGTGATCGACCAGTCCGGTGGACTCCAGGAGCGCCATGTGGCGCATGACGAAGTTGATGCCTTGCTCGGCGAACTTCCTGACCTCCGCGTTGCGCGTCCCGGCCCGTACGGCTGCCACGACGGTGAAGACCTTGCCGTGCGCGGCACGCAACAGGTTCGCGTAGTCCCTGTCGAAGGCGGGTCCGCGCTCAGAGGCCAGCTGGGCCATCCAGCTCTGCTGGTCGGCGTTGGGCTCGTCGGGCAGTGCCACGCCGAGCTTCTTGGCGGTTTGGCGGGTTATCAGGTCCAGCCTCTGGTGGTCCTGCATGATCAGCCTGCCGACTTCCTTGACGCGCTGGGACTCGGCGCGGGTCTGGGCGTACTCGCCCGCGGGCATCTCCCAGAGGCCGGCCTGCCGCACTTTGACGAGCAGGTCACGGTCGGCGGCCGTGACGGGCCCCGATGACGTCTGGGTCGCCGCAGTGGCGGCGGGATCGATCGAAGGTGGCATGACCAGCACGATCGTCACCGCGGCCGCCACAACGAAGCCTCCGAGCATGAACAGCTCGCCACCGCGCAAAAACCTGTGCATGGTCGGAGGTACGCGGGTCTCTCGGGCTTGGTTCAGCACATGGTCGGAGATAGTTAGAAATGACTGGAGTTATCGGAGTGGCTACCGCCGAGATAACGAAGGTGTAAAGATGTGCCCCGTGCTAGGTCACCTCGACGGCAGGTTCGAGAGTGCGGATGCCGAGGCGGAGCATCGCATCGCGGTGCTTTACCAGGAGTTCGGCGGCCCTCTGCTGCGCCACGTACGCAAATCGACAGGTAACGACCTTCAATGGGCCGAAGACGTGGTGCAGGAGACGCTCGTCCGAGCCTGGAAAAACTCGGCAAGACTGCAGTGGGAACCAAGCCTTATATGGGCGTGGCTACTGACGGTAGCCCGCCGCATCGTTATCGACGGACGTCGACGGAAGAGTGTCCGGCCTCAAGAGGTCGAGCCGCCCGAAGTCGACATGATGGCTGTACCCGACGGCTCGGAGCGGGCTCTCTCGGCGATGATCGTCGCCGATGCGCTTCGCAGCCTCTCTCAAGAACACCGCGAAGTCATAGAGCAGACCTACCTCCGAGACCGTACGATTAATGAGGCAGCGGAGATTCTGGGGATACCGCCGGGCACGGTGAAGTCCCGGCTCTACTACGGGATCCGGGCTCTCCGCGAACTGCTGCGGGACAAGGGGGTAGCCGGCTGATGCATGACGGGGTGGCTGCCTATGTCCTCGGAGTCCTCGACGATGACGAGCACGAGGCGTTCGAGCGCCACCTCGATACGTGCGAGAGATGTCAGGCGGAGCTGATTGAGCTTGCCGAGCTTCCAGACCAGCTCGACGAGCTCAAGAACGCTCCCTCAGCCTCCTCCGGTGACGACCCCCCGATGTCGATGTCACGTTGACGTCTGTGCCCTTTTCGGGTGGTATCGGTACGGTGAGGCTTTGCGTCCGGTGTAGCGTGTCCGGACGGTCAGGGGGAGGTGTTCGGTGGGCATCGACGGTGATGCGCCCGTTCCCCCGCATCGGCGGTTCGGCGAAGAAGGCGGTCGGCTGTCGTACGGCGGCTATCTTCGCCTGCCCGAGCTCCTCGCGCAGCAGCGCCCTGAGTCGGAAGCGCCCGACGAGCTGCTCTTCATCACCATTCACCAGGTCTACGAGCTGTGGTTCAAGCTGCTGCTCCACGAGTTGGAGAACGCCCGCGAGGCCATGTTCGCCGGCGAGCTCTGGCGGGCCAGGCACGTGTTCCAACGGGTGCACGCGGTGGAGAAGGTGCTGATCGAGCAGGTGGACGTCCTGGAGACGATGACGCCCCAGGACTTCCTTCAGTTCCGGGAGAAGCTGGCGCCCGCCAGCGGCTTCCAGTCGGTCCAGTTCCGGGAGCTGGAGTTCCTGTCCGGGCTGAAGGACGAGCGCTATCTCGGCAGCTTCAGGCACGCCAGCGACACGGAGCTCGCACGGCTGCGCCGCAGGCTGGAGGAGCCCACGCTGTGGGATGCTTACCTCACCGCCCTCTCCCAGCGTGGCCTGCCGGTCTCCGACGACGAGATCATGGGTTCGCTGCTGGCCGTGGCGAGGGACCGCGGGTCGTACGACGATCTGTGGCAACTGGCCGAAGACCTGCTGACGCACGACGCCAACGCCGCGCGGTGGCGGATGCGTCATGTCCAGATGGTCGAACGCCAAATCGGCACCAAGTCGGGCACCGGCGGCTCGACAGGCGCCCCCTATCTGCGCGACAGAACGCGCTTGCACTACTTCCCGCTGCTGTGGGAGCTAAGGGCCTGGCTATGAACAGCTTTGGCAAACCCTCACAAAGGAGTGAGACCGAAATGCCCCTCGACGAGGCCAAGGACGAGCTGCTCCAGCGAGCCGCAGACAGTTGCGCGGCGAGCAGCGAACATGTGGGCGCCGAGGAGGCCCTGTCCTTCCTCCGGTTCTACTACCGGCATGTCGCGCCGGAGGACCTGCTCGACCGCAACCCCGTTGACGTGTACGGCCCCGCGATGTCGCAGCGGCAGCTGGCCGAGGTCCGCCCCCAGGGCCGGGCCGTGGTCCGCGCCTACACCCCCACCCTGGACGCGAACGGCTGGGACCCGGGCCACTCGGTCGTCGAGGTGGTCACGGACGACATGCCGTTCCTCGTCGACTCGGTGACGATGGAGCTCGACCGCCACGACCTGGGCATCCACCTGCTGGTCCACCCCCAGATGCGGGTGCGCCGCGACATGACGGGCCGGATGCTCGGCCGCGGCCAGGAGGACGTCACCGGCCAGATGCTGGTCGAGTCCTGGATACACATCGAGATCGACCGGCAGGCCGGCCCCGAGGCGCTCGAGGAGCTCGAAGCCGACCTGCAGCGGGTGCTCACCGACGTGCGTCACGCGGTCGAGGACTTCAGGAAGATGCGGGCACTGGCCGTGCAGACCGCCGAAGACCTGAGCATGAACCCGCCGCCGCTGGAGCCCGCGGAGGTCGAGGACAGCATCGACCTGCTGCGCTGGCTCGCCGACGGGCACTTCACCTTCCTGGGCTACCGCGAGTACCGGCTTGAGGACACCGACGAGGGCGACGCGCTGCGGGCGCTGCCGGGCGCGGCGCTGGGCATCCTGCGCGACGACAAGGTCGGCTCGGCGAGCTTCTCGGTGCTGCCCCCCGAGGTGCGCGCCAAGGCGCGCGAGAAGCAGCTCGTGATCACCACCAAGGCCAACTCGCGGGCCACCGTCCACCGGGCGACCTACCTCGACTACATCGGGGTCAAGATCTTCTCGTCCGAGGGCGAGGTGGTCGGCGAGCGGCGTTTCCTGGGCCTGTTCACGCACGTGGCCTACAACGAGTCGATCTCCAGGATCCCCGTCCTCCGGCGGAAGCTGGCGGCCGTGCTGGACAAGGCCGGGCTGGCGCCCGACAGCCACGACGGCAAGGACCTGATCGAGATCCTTGAGACGTTCCCGCGCGACGAGCTCTTCCAGACCTCGATCGACCAGCTCCTGCCGATCGCGCTGGGCGTGCTGCGGCTGCGCGAGCGCAAGCAGGTCAAGCTCTTCCTCCGCCGCGACGACTACGGCCGCTACATCTCCTGCCTGATCTACCTGCCGCGCGACCGCTACACCACCAAGGTGCGGCTGAAGATGCAGGAGGTGCTGCTCAAGGCCCTGGGCGGCAGGTCCCTCGACTACAGCGCGATGATCGGCGAGTCCGTGCTGGCCCGGCTGCACGTGGTCGTGCGGGGCGAGCGGGGCAAGCAACTCCCGCCGCCGAGCGTGGACGTGGAGGAGCTGGAGGCGCGGCTGGCCGCCCTGACCCGCTCCTGGGAGGACGACCTGGCCACCGAGCTGGGGCGGAGGACCTCCGAGGACGAGGCGCCCGCGCTCATCAAGCGGTACGCCTCCGCGTTCCCCGAGGGCTACAAGGCGGACTTCCCGCCCAAGGTCGCCGTCGTCGACCTGCGCCGCCTGGAGGACCTCGTGGCCGTGGGAGACGGCGCGCAGGTCGACATCAACCTCTACGAGCCGTACGACGCGACCGAGGGGGAGCGGCGGCTCAAGATCTACAAGGTCGGCTCGCCCATCTCGCTCTCCCAGGCGCTGCCGCTGATCCAGCGGCTCGGCGTCGAGGTCGTGGACGAGCGGCCGTACGAGATCGACCGTGACAACGACCCCAACACCAAGAACGCCTGGATCTACGACTTCGGCCTGCGGTACACGCCGACCGAGGAGGTCGGCAGGGACGACTTCAAGCGGCTGTTCCAGGACGGGCTCGGCGCCCTGTGGAAGGGGCAGGTCGAGGCCGACGACTTCAACTCGCTCATCCTGAACGCCGGGCTGACCTGGGAGCAGGTCGAGATCCTCCGGGTGTACGCCAAGTACCTGCGCCAGGCCGGAGGCACGTTCTCGCAGACCTACATGGAGCGGGTGCTGGCCGGGAACGTGCGGCTGGCACGGCTGCTGGTGAGCCTCTTCGAGGCCAGGCTCGATCCGCGGCGCGGCGAGGACGTACGGCTCGATCTGGCCGAGGCGCTCACCGAGGAGATCCTGGGCGCGCTCGACGAGGTGGCCTCCCTGGACGAGGACCGGATCCTGCGGGCGTACCTGGAGATGATCCAGGCGACATTGCGTACGAATTACTTCCAAACGATGGAAGGGCACCGTAAACCGTACATATCCCTCAAGTTCGACCCGTTGGCGGTCAGCGTCCTGCCTCTGCCGCGGCCGAAGTACGAGATATTCGTGTATTCGCCGCGGGTCGAAGGCGTGCACCTGCGCTTCGGGAAAGTGGCGCGGGGCGGGCTGCGGTGGTCGGACCGCATGGAGGACTTCCGCACGGAGATTCTCGGCCTGGTAAAGGCGCAGATGGTGAAAAACACCGTCATCGTCCCCACTGGGTCCAAAGGCGGATTTGTCGTTAAACAGCCGCCAGTGTCCGGAACGCGGGAAGAGATGCTCGTCGAAGGCGTCGCCTGCTACCGGACGTTCATCTCCGGCCTGCTCGACGTGACCGACAACCTCGTGGACGGCAAGATCGTGCCGCCGCCCGACGTGGTCAGGCACGACGGCGACGACACCTACCTCGTGGTCGCCGCCGACAAGGGCACCGCGACCTTCTCCGACATCGCCAACGGCGTGGCCAAGGAGTACGGCTTCTGGCTGGGCGACGCGTTCGCCTCCGGCGGCTCGATCGGCTACGACCACAAGGTCATGGGCATCACCGCCCGCGGCGCCTGGGAGTCGGTCAAGTACCACTTCCGGACCATGGGCGTGGACATCCAGAGCACGGACTTCACGGTGGCCGGGATCGGCGACATGTCCGGTGACGTGTTCGGCAACGGCATGCTGCTGTCCCGGCACATCCGGTTGATGGCCGCGTTCGACCACCGGCACATCTTCGTCGACCCCTCGCCCGACGCGGCCCGCTCGTACGCGGAGCGGCAGCGCCTCTTCGAGCTGCCGCGCAGCTCCTGGGAGGACTACGACACCAAGCTGATCTCGGCCGGTGGCGGCGTCTTCCCCCGCACGGCCAAGTCCATCCACATCACGCCGCAGATGCGCGAGGCGCTCGGCATCCCCGCCGGGGTGGCGTCCCTGGCCCCCAACGACCTGATCAGCGCCATCCTGCGGGCCCCCGTCGACCTGCTCTGGAACGGCGGCATCGGCACGTACGTCAAGGCCGGCTCCGAGTCCAACGCCGACGTGGGCGACAAGGCCAACGACGCGCTGCGGGTCAACGCCGCGGAGCTGCGCTGCAAGGTCATCGGCGAGGGCGGCAACCTGGGCTTCACCCAGCTCGCCCGCATCGAGTTCGCGCTGAACGGCGGGCTGGTCAACACCGACTTCATCGACAACTCGGCCGGGGTCGACACCTCCGACCACGAGGTGAACATCAAGATCCTGCTCGACCAGGTCGTCCGCGACGGCGAGCTGACCGACAAGCAGCGCAACCAGGTCTTCACCTCGATGACCGACGAGGTCGCCGACCTGGTGCTGCGTGACAACTACGCCCAGAACGTGGTCCTCGCCGCGGCCCGCACCCAGGCCGTCGAGATGCTCCACATCCACTCCCGCTACCTGCGCCGCCTCGAACGGGACGGCCTGGTCAACCGGGAGCTGGAGTTCCTGCCCTCGGACAAGACGCTGGCCGAGCGCCGCCAGGCCAGGCTCGGTCTGACCGCGCCCGAGTTCTCCGTCCTGCTGGCCTACACCAAGCTGGTCGCCGACGCCGAGCTGCTGGGCTCCGACCTGCCCGATGACCCCTACCTGGCCTCGTGGCTGGTGTCGTACTTCCCATCCGCGCTGCGCGAGCGGTTCCGCCCCTACATGGACGCCCACCCGCTGCGGCGCGAGATCATCACCACCTGCGTGGTGAACGAGCTGGTCAACTCCATGGGCACCACGTTCATGTACCGGTTCGGCGAGGAGACCGGGGCCTCGACGCCCGACATCGTGCGCGCCCACCTCGTGGCGCGCGAGGTGTTCGACCTGCCCAGCTTCCACCGGGCCGTGGAGGCCCTGGACAACAAGGTCGACACGGCCACCCAGATCGCGATGCTGCTGGAGGCCCGCAAGCTCGCCGAGCGCGGCACCCGCTGGCTGCTGGTCAACCGCCGCCCGCCGCTGGATCTGGCCGGGTCCGTCGGCTTCTTCATGAAGGGCGTCAACGGCCTGCTGTCCCACATCCCGAAGCTGCTCACGGGGCCCGACCTGGCCGCCTACGAGGAGCGGCGCGACTCGTTCGTCGCCAGGGGCGTGCCGCTGGAGCTGGCCGAGCGGGCGGCCGCCATGGTGCCCGCGTACTCCATGCTGGACCTGGTGGAGGTGGCGTCGCTGACAGGCCGCCCGGTCGCCGAGGTGGCGGAGGTCTACTTCGACCTGGCGGACCGGCTCCAGCTGGCCCGCCTGCGGGAGCGCATCATCGCGCTGCCCCGGGACAACCGCTGGAACTCGATGGCCCGCTCCGCCCTGCGCGACGACCTCTACGCCGCGCACGCCTCGCTGACCCGCGACGTGCTGGCCCACAGCACGCCGGGGCTGCCGCCGGAGGAGCGGCTGGCGCGGTGGTCGGAGGCCAACTCGGCGGCGGTCTCCCGGGCGCGGCAGACGCTCTCGGAGATCTGGGAGAGCGACCACTTCGACCTGGCCACCCTGTCGGTCGCGCTGCGGGCGATCCGCACCCTGGTGGCGGCCAGCAACCTGCCGCACACGGAGGCGTAGGCCCTGCCGCCGCGCCCCGGTGGCGCGCCCGCAACGCCGCACGGCGCGGGCGCCGACCGGGGCACGGCCCCATCCGGGGCGTTCGAGTGAGAGGAGCTCACCGGTTCCCGTCCACAGGACGCTCCGGAGGGAAGGGGGCTCACCGGCTCCCGTCCACAGGACGCTCCGGAGGACTACAGAGCGCTCCGGGCGGCCTTTCGCGGAGCGCTCCGGAGCGTCACCAGCTTCCGTCCGACAGCGACTGCTGGAGGCGGGTCGTCAGCGCGGTCCGGTCCACGCCTGCCAGGGCGAGCGCCCGGGGCACGGTGCCGACCTCCGCCTCCAGGATCCCGAGCAGCAGGTGGCCCGGTCTGAGGTCCTTCTTGCCCGTGGCGGAGGCGAAGCCGCGTTCGAGGCAGAGCCTCGCCGAGGCGCCCAGGCTCACGCGGCGCTTGGGGTCGGGGGTCGCCGGGGGGAGGTCGAACGAGGCGAGCGACACTCCGGCCGCGCCCAGGCTGTGCTCGAACTCCCGGTCCAGCGCGTCGCGGATCGCCTGGCGGTCCAGCCCCGCCGAGGTCAGGACCTCGTGGGCGGAGTTCCCCTCCTGGGCGGCGATGCCCAGGAGCAGGTGGTGCGCCTCGATCGCCGCGGACCCGTCCTGCCTGGCCTCGGTCTCTCCCTGCTGCGTGACGGCGTTGATGTAGTGGTCGATCGCGCTCATTGTCGTCTCCTCAACGTGACGCCTGCGTCGATGAGCCGCCTGATGTGCTTCTTGTGGACCGCCTGACGGGTGACTCCGAGCGCCTCGGCGACCTGCGGCCAGCTCCAGCCGTCCCGCATCGCCTGCTCGACGGCGGCGTCCTCCAGCTGATCGGCCAGGCGCCGCAATGCGACCACGGCCGCCAGCGCGTCAGCGGGCTCCTGGGATACGGGAATGTCATCAGCCGGCATGCGAGCAACCGTAGTTGACCCCCAAGCGGATAGTCAACTCAAGTTGCTAATTCACTGGCCCGAGGCGCGGGTCAGGGCGCCGTCGTGGGCGATGACGTCGGCGGCGGCCGGGGCCTTCAGGGGCGGCACCACGGTGGCGTACTGGTGCGTCTCGATCAGCTTGAGCGAGCGCCGCAGCACCGGCGTGGTGATGGCCCACCGCGCCTGCTCCGGCACGGGGATGTAGTCGTCCTCGGCCGTCTTCGTCGTCGTGGACGTCGTGCGGGTGAGCGAGTACTGGATCAACGCCCCGCCGTCCTTGGTGCGCAGCGCGTAGACCGGATAGTTGTCGGCGCTGAAGATCGAGTCGTAGCTGAACCCGTCGTTCTTCGCCTTCTCCCGGAGGCTGGCGATCTGCTCGGCCACCTCCGTCGTGTACGGGCCCGCCGCCAGGAGGCCCCCGGTGACCCCCGCGGAGCCCGTCTCGGCCACGCTGGCGTGCACCGGGCCCATGAACTGCGGGCTGATCGTGACCGATTTGTCGTCGGGCGCGACCGTGGTCGCGTAGCCGTCGGCGTCGAGCTCGATCTCCGGCACCTTCTGCCCCGGCAGGAGCTGGGCCGCGGAGCTGAGCCGCCAGCGGTCGGACTTGGCGAACGTCAGCAGCGCCGGGCTCCCGTTACGGGTCGCCAGCGCGCTGAACCACGGCGCGCGCTCGCCCGTCGGGAACTTCGGCACGTACAGCGTCGGCGGCCCCCAGCGGTAGCGGGGCGGCGCGTAGTCGGCGGCCAGGTACGCGGCCACGGTGAGCGACGTCTGCCCGCCCGTCGCGAGGTCGACCGCCAGCGCCAGACGGCCCTGGAGGTCGCTCTTCGCCCTCAGCGTGTCGTCGGTGACCGTGAGCTCGGTGAACACCTTGGCGGCCTCGTCGAGCGTCACGGCCTGCTCGGCCGCGGAGGGCGATGGGGACGCGGAGGGCGTCGCCGAGGACGTCGCGGCGGCCTTGGACGGCTCGGCCGGGGAATTGCCCGTGCAGGCGGTCGCCGCGGCCAGTACGCCGGCGGCGAGCGCCAGCACTTTCCGCCGACCGTATGCACGCACCTCGCCATGTTATTCGCGCCCGCGGGGCGCCGGGCCCTCAGGCGCCCGAACGGAAGGCGCCTCTTGACCACGCGGGCGGGATGGGGGGCTCAACCCTTCGGGGGAAGTAGGCTTGGGAAACGTGGCAGGCATCGATCCGGCAGAAGAGATCAACGAGCTCGCGGGCACGCTCCGCAGCATCCAGGACGTGCTCGACCTCGACGCGATGCGCAAGCAGATCGAGGAGCTGGAGCAGCAGGTTGCCGCACCCGACCTGTGGGACGACCCCGACCAGGCGCAGAAGGTCACCAGCAAGCTCTCCCACCTCCAGGGCGAGCTCAACCGCGTCGAGGGCGTCGCGCGCCGCCTCGACGACCTCAACGTCCTCTACGAGCTGGCGGCGGAGGAGGGTGACGACGACACGCGCGCCGAGGCCGACAAGGAGCTTGAGACGCTCAAGTCCGACATCGGCGCCCTGGAGGTCCGCACGCTGCTCTCGGGCGAGTACGACGCCCGCGAGGCGCTCGTGACGATCAACTCCCAGGCGGGCGGGGTCGACGCCGCCGACTGGGCCGAGATGCTGCTGCGCATGTATCTGCGCTGGGCTGAGCGCAAGGGCTACTCGACCGAGGTCTACGACACCTCCTACGCGGAGGAGGCCGGCATCAAGTCGGCCACGTTCACGATCAAGGCGCCCTACGCGTACGGCACGCTCCGTGGCGAGCACGGCACCCACCGGCTGGTCCGCATCAGCCCGTTCGACAACCAGGGCCGCAGGCAGACCTCGTTCGCCGGGGTCGACGTCGTGCCGGTCGTCGAGCAGACCGACCACATCGACATCATCGAGGACGAGATCCGCGTCGACGTCTACCGGTCGAGCGGTCCGGGCGGGCAGGGCGTCAACACGACCGACTCGGCGGTGCGCATCACGCACCTCCCGAGCGGCATCGTCGTCTCCTGCCAGAACGAGCGCTCGCAGCTCCAAAACCGCGCCACCGCCATGAACGTCCTCCAGGCCAAGCTGCTGGAGCGCAAGCGGCAGGAGGAGGCGGAGAAGATGTCGGAGCTGCGCGGGGCGACCACGACGTCATGGGGCACGCAGATCCGCAACTACGTGCTGCACCCGTACCAGATCGTGAAGGATCTGCGCACGGGCACCGAAGCCGGCAACCCGTCGGCCGTGCTCGACGGCGACCTCGACGGGTTCATCGAGTCGGAGATCCGCTGGATGCGTCGCCAGGAGGCGGGGACCGCCGACTAGAGCCCGCTCAGGTGTTTGATCACCAGGCTCACGAAGAGCAGGACGAGCAGCAGCAGGGCTATCAGAGCGGGTGACAGCCCGGCGAAGCCGTGCTGATGCATCCGCTCCCTGCTGGCACGACAGGTGGGGCAGCGTCCCTCGATCACAGGGTGGGCGCACTGCGCGCATACGAGGTGTTCACAACTCATGACAGCCCCAAGTCTAGCCGCACAATCGTTTTGTTTCCGTTATGGACTTTCCATGCCAGTCTTCCCCCTAGACTGTCGTCTGGCCAATCGGAACGTCGATCATCAGTAAAGACCGCGTAACCCGATCGGCCGGTGGCGGGAAGTGGGCATGTGCCACCCTCGCTTCCGTCCTGACCCCTAGACTGGCATGCCGTGATGCTCTCGTGATCCATTTCGATAATGTCACCAAGGTCTACGCGAACCAGAACCGGCCCGCCCTCGACCACGTGTCCGTAGACGTGGACAAGGGCGAGTTCGTGTTCCTCGTCGGTCCTTCGGGATCAGGCAAGTCCACGTTCCTGCGTCTGGTCCTCAAGGAGGAGCGGCCCAACTCCGGCGCGATCCACGTCGCCGGGAAAGACCTGGCCCGCCTCTCCAACTTCAAGGTGCCGCACCTGCGCCGCCGCATCGGCTGCGTGTTCCAGGACTTCAGGCTGCTCCCGAACAAGAACGTCTACGAGAACGTGGCGTTCGCCCTCGAGGTCATCGGTAAGCCCCGGCGGTTCATCCGCAAGGTGGTGCCCGAGGTCATCGAGCTGGTCGGCCTGGAAGGCAAGGCCCACCGCATGCCCGACGAGCTGTCCGGCGGCGAGCAGCAGCGCGTCGCCATGGCCCGCGCGTTCGTCAACCGGCCCATGATCCTGCTGGCCGACGAGCCCACGGGCAACATCGACCCCGCGACGAGCATCGGCATCATGAAGGTGCTCGACCGCATCAACAGGACTGGCACCACGGTCGTCATGGCCACTCACGACGCGGCCATCGTCGACTCCATGCGCAAGCGCGTGGTGGAGCTGGAGGACGGCAAGATCGTCCGTGACCAGTCGCGTGGCGTCTACGGCCAGGCGTACTGACAGGGAGCTGCAGACAGAACATGCGGGCGAATTTCATCTTCTCCGAGGTCTGGATCGGCCTCCGTCGCAACCTGACCATGACGATCGCGGTGGTCATCACCGTTGCCGTCGGCATGGCGATGCTGGGCGTCGGCTTGATGATCAACGCCCAGGTCGGCATGATGAAGGGCTACTGGGACGACAAGGTCGAGGTCTCGGTCTTCCTGTGCAGCAAGGGCTCGGCCATGGAGGCCTGCAAGGGCAAGGAGATCTCCAAGGCCCAGACGCAGCAGCTCGATGCGCTCATCAAGGGCACCCCTGGGGTCAAGGAGGTGTTCTTCGAGGACCAGTCGACGGCGTACCAGAACTTCCAGAAGCTGTACGCGACCAACAAGGCCCTCGTGAGCGCCACCAAGGTCGAGGACATGCCCCAGTCGTTCCGCATCAAGGTGGCAGACCCGAACAACTACAAGACCGTCGTACAGGCCCTGCAGGGGCAGCCGGGCGTGTCGCAGGTGCTGGACCAGGCCCAGTTGGTCGGCCCCTTCTTCGAGATGCTCGACAAGCTGGCCTTCTACGCCCTCGCGGTGGCCATCATCCTGGTGCTGGCGGCGGCCCTGCTGATCGGTAACACGGTACGGCTCTCGGCGTTCAACCGGCGTAGAGAGACGGGCATCATGCGCCTGGTCGGCGCGTCCAACCTCTACATCCAGCTCCCGTTCGTCATGGAGGGCGTCATCGCCGGCCTGATCGGCGGTGTCTTCGCGGCGGTCATCCTGATCGTCACGAAAGTCTTCCTCTTCGAGGAGCTGGGGCGCTACCTCGGCGACGCGACAGCGCAGCTGGGCTGGAACGATGTGGCCCAGACCATCACCATCACCATGGTCATCGGTGTGGTCATCTGTGTGCTGGCATCGTTCGTGACGCTCCGCCGCTACCTGAGGGTCTAGGGATCGCCGGTAAAGTCGAAGCATGCCACGTGAGACCGGGCGTAAGGTCATCGCCCAGAACAAGCGTGCCAGGCACGACTACCTCCTTGAGGACACCTTCGAGGCGGGTCTCGTGCTGCAGGGCACCGAGGTGAAGTCGCTGCGTGAGGGCCGCGCCTCGCTCGTCGACGGCTACGCCAGCATCGACGGCGACGAAGCGTGGCTGCTCAACGTCCACATCCCCGAATACTCCCAGGGGACGTGGACCAACCACGCCGCCCGCCGCAAGCGCAAGCTGCTGCTGCACCGCAAGGAGATCGACAAGCTCGCCGCCAAGACGAAGGAGGGCGGGCTCACGATCGTGCCGCTGACGCTCTACTTCAAGGACGGCAGGGCCAAGGTCGAGATCGCGCTCGCCCGCGGCAAGAAGGACTGGGACAAGCGGCAGTCGCTGGCGGAGCAGCAGGCGAAACGGGAGATGGCCCGGGCCCTGCGGCACCGCAACCGATGAGACGGCGGCACCGCACCCCATGACACGCGCTCGCCGCATCCTCTCCGCCGCGGCCACTCTGGTGGTCGCGAGCACGACCTTGACCGGCTGCTTCGAGGAGCCCTCGCCGCACGACGCGGTGCGGGACTTCCTCGTGGGCTGGCAGTCGGGCGACTACGACCTGGCCGCCGGCCGCACCGACGGCGACCAGGCCACGGTTCGCAAGGCGTTGTCCGACGCCAAGCTGGAGCTCGACGCGGCCTCGTTCCGGTTCAAGATCAAGAGCCTCGGCATGACGGGCGAGGAGGCGAAGGCCGACTTCCACGCCGAGGTCGACCTGGGGGAGAACAACCCCCTCTGGGAGTACGACGGGCTGCTCCCGCTCCACCTCGTGGACGGCATGTGGAAGGTGCGCTGGTCGCCCTCGGTGCTGCATCCCCAGCTCAAGGAGGGGCAGCGGTTCGCCGTCGACACCGACCCGAGGCCGCGCAAGCCGATCGTCGACCGCACGAACGAGCCGCTGCAGGGCAACACCATCTTCTACAGCGCGGGCGTCTATCCGGCCAAGATCGGCGACAAGGCGGAAGAGGTCGCCGCCAAGCTGTCCAAGATCACCGACTATGCGCAGGACCGCCTGCTGAGCCGCATCCGGTCGTCGCCGCCCGACAAGTTCGTGCCGCTGGTCACGTTCGGGCGCTCGCGCTACCAGGCGATGCGGGCGAAGCTCGACGCCATCGAGGGGATCGAGACGGCGCAGCAGGACCAGCCGGTCAACCCCGAGCCGCCCCAGCAGATCGTCGGCAGCGTCAGCGCGCTCACCCCCGAGACCGAGCAGAAGCTCGGCGGTCCCGAGCGGGCCGGTGACTCGGTCGGCAGGAGCGGCCTCCAGCATGCCTACCAGGACTACCTGACCGGTTCGACGCAGACCAAGGTGATCACGCTCGACCTCAAGACCGGCAAGCAGGTCGCCCTGCTGCAGGAGTGGCGGGGCCGGGAGAACGTCTCGGTGAAGACCACGATCGACCGGTCCGTCCAGGCGGCGGCCGAGCGGGCGGTGGGCGAGACCGAGGCGAGCGCGCTGGTCGCGGTGCAGGCCGACACCGGTCAGATCCTCGCGGTCGGGACCGAGGGCGACCTGACCCGGCAGAAGGACCTGAGCCAGGAGATGGGCGCGCTGGGCGGCAGGTTCCCCGCGGGCACGGCGTTCTCGATCGTGGCCGCGGACGCGCTGCTCAAGAACAACGTCAGCCCGAAGCAGCGGCTGGCCTGCCCGGACGAGCGCACGGTCGGCGGCGCCAAGTTCCAGCTCGCCGCGGAGTCCACCGGGGCCACGGCCTCGGCCACCTTCCAGGAGAACTTCGCCAAGGGCTGCGTCACCGCGCTGGCCTCGCTGGCCCGCCGCGTCACGGCCGACAACCTCAACAGCAGCGCCAAGGCGTTCGGCGTGGGCCAGCCGTGGCGGCTGCCGCTCAAGTCGTTCAGCGGCTCCCTGCCCGTGCTGACCGGCGACGCCGACAAGGCCAAGGCCATCGCGGGCCAGAACGTCGAGGTCAGCCCGCTCGGCATGGCGCTGGTGGCCGCCGCGGTCGCCTCGGGCACCTGGCGCCCGCCGGTGCTGGTCACCGATCCCAAGTCGCCCGACCCGGCGGCGGAGGCCGCACAGGCCCCGCAGCCCGCTCCCGTGCCCATGGACGCCAAGGTCCACGCGACGCTGAAGCGGATGATGGCGGCCGGCGCGACCGGCACGCCCGCCCAGGCGGGCAAGGGCAGGGTCTTCGGCGTGACGGCCACGGCGGGCAGTCAGCTGAAGTGGTTCGTGGGCTGGCAGGGGGACGTGGCGGTCGCCGTGCTGGCGAGAAACCACGACGCCGGAGCGGTGGCGGGCAGCTTCTTCGCGGGCCTCGGCAACTCGCAGTGAAATAGTCGTCACGCTGAGCAACCATTCGGGCGTCCGGTTGCGTCTTACTGAGTGACTGGGCCCGCTCGGGGGGTTGCGGATCCAGTCGCCGTGATGAGATCAGGACTTCATCTCGGGGGAAGTCCTGCCGTCCGGACCGGCTCGACCCTGCCGGTCGGCCCCCGGGAGCGCGCGCCGTTGAGCCGCGCTCCCGGGGGTTTCGTCATGAGGAATTAAGTTGGCGTTGAGGGCGTTGACCCATGTAGATTCTTGTTGCTCACCCGCGCGCCGGGTGTGTTGACAACTGCACAGGGGGTGACTGGCTTCGACTTCGACTTTGCAAGCCAGGTGAAGCGGGCCGAGGACTGCGGACATAACCTCGTTAATCCTGTGACCGCAAACAACAAGTGCCAATTCCAAGCGCACTGTGGTAGCCCAGGACTCCCTGGGCCTCGCTGCCTAAGTAGCGAAACCACTGTCAGCCCGGGAGCGCCTTCGGCCCGGTGTCTGGCATCGCTAGAAGGCTCAACCGCTCGACCCGGCCACGGGGGAGAGCGGGAAACCAAACAGTGGCTGGGCCCGTCGGCGACTCGCCTGCGTGATCGCCGGGGCCGAGAAAAGCACAGCAGGCTGCGCCCGGAGAAGCCCTGACTTGGGGTTGAAGGACGCGGGTTCGATTCCCGCCACCTCCACACCATCAGACCGCCCCTGACTTGCGAAACATCGCAGGTCAGGGGCGGTTTTGCGTTTACGGGGGCAGAGGCGTGCCCGTGTCGCGTCCGGCTCGGGTGTCGGCGGTCCTACGTCGAATCTACGGAGGGCGAGAGCCCGAACGCGCCCTGCGACGTCACCCCCGCCCCAGAAGGCCCTGGAGGCGCATCGCAGGCGCGCCTGGGGGCCACTGAGGAGCCGAGCGCCCCCCGAAACTCGGCAAGCAAGAGGGGAACAGATCGTTCCCTTCCTGAAATTCAGCACATCTCGTACCCTCTGCACCGCAGAACGTAACCAACGCGTGTTTTACATGTGCTTAGGTGGGTCCCTGACTTTTTGTGTGCCGGAGTGAGGGTAGAGGGTGTCAAGGTACGGCTGGCGTCACTCGGTGTTCGCGCCTGTGGTGAGCGTGGTGTTCTCCGCGCTGCTGATGGCGGCCGGAGTGGTGGAGATGCTGCTGGTGTCCGTGGGCGCGACCACGGCCCCGGTGGCGGCGGAGCTTGTGGTCGCGCTGATCATCGCGGTGTTCCTGACCGCCGTGCTCAGGATCGTCAGGGCCGTACCGGACATCCGGCGGGAGAACGCCGCGACGGCTCGGGCCGTGACGAACGTCCAGGCGGTGAAGCCGACCGACGACACGCTGGTGGCGCGGCGGCTCAAGCTGTTCAGGGAGGCGGCCGAGGCGGGCAACGACTGCGAGGCGGTGCTGAGCGCCCGGTCCGCGCTGGACGAGAGCGAGATGGCCAACAAGCACCACATCGACCACGCGCTCATCTGGGCGCTGCCGGTCTTCGGGTTCATCGGCACCGCGCTGACGATGGGCGCGATGGTCAACTCGTTCTCGAACGCCCTCGACCGCGAGGGCGACCCCGGGGTGCTGATCGCCGCGCTCAAGCAGCACGTGCTGCCCGAGCTGGCCTCCGCGTTCGGCGTCACGCTGGTCGCGCTGTTCCTGAGCGTGCTGGCGTTCGGCGCGATGGCCCTGGTGGAGCGGGGCGAGCGGGCCGGCGTGGTGGCCGCCGACGAGGTGTTCCTGATCTACATCGCGCGGCTGCCCGCCAAGCAGGCGGCCCCCGCCATGCACGGGCTCACCCAGGAGCTGGCCCAGTCCAGGGGCAGGACCGAGGAGCTCGTCAAGGGGCTGGACGCGCTGCGTACCGCGGTGGAGCGGCTGAGCGCGGCCGAGAGCCGCCCGCAGAAGTACACGCTGGTGAGGGAGCCGTGAGGAGGCGGCCGGCCCGGTCGTTCGCCCCGCCGCTCGATCTGCGTTTCATCGACCTGTTCATGGCCATCGTCCTGGCGCTGTCGTTCGTCGCGATCATGCTGACCGTCGTGGCGCGGATGCTCCCGACGGACGTCCCCGCGACGCCCGCGCGCCCGGAGAAGAGCGTCACCCAGCTGAAGAAGCAGCTTGAGGCGGCCGTGGAGGCCAAGCGGAAGGCCGAGACGGAGCTGCGCACCACGCAGGAGCAGATCGCCTCCCAGACCGCCTTCGCCCTGCCGTGGTGGCTGATCGGGTTCTGCGCCCTGCTCGGCGTGCTCGCCGTGTTCATGGGCTGGCGGATCCGGCTGTGGAACAAGGGGAACCTGCCGCGCCTGCGGAGCTGGCTGCTGGTCACCTTGGTGGTGGCCGTGGTCACGGCGGTGATCAGGTCGCTGAGCGACGGCGACGGCTATCTGCTCCTCGCCGAGATCCCCTGGTGGGCCGCCGACGCGCTCTGTCTCGGGCTGCTGCTGGTCGCGTACGTGCTGATCTCCGTCATCCGCGAGAACCACGCCACGCTCGGCGAGATCAAGGCCCGTACGGCGCGCACCGAACCCTGATAAATACCGTCGCATCAGCGCGTAAGGCTCGATAGGGTCCGGACCAGACTGGCCGCGGGACTCCGGTACGACTTCCGGAACCCGCCTGTACAGCGATGCTTCGCAGCCCGTGCCTCCATTCCCCGGCCAGTCCGCCTATCCCCGGGGGAGCCCATGGAGACCTACGCCGACCTGATCGAGTGCGAAGACGTGCTGATCTTCGCGAACGCGGCCATCACCTCCACCGGCCAGCGCGAGTTCCACGGCTCGGCCGGTGAGCAGCGGCTCTCCCTCGACTTCCTGCACCGCTACGTCCAGGGCAACTATCCCGACCTGTACGCGGCCACGCTGGCGCTCGACATCAACGACCACAACGCCGCCCTGATCATCGCGAACCTGCTGAGCGGGCACGCGGGCGACGGCCGGCTGATCGCCCGGCGGCTGGAGCGGATGAGCCCGCCCAGGGTCTACCGCCTCTTCCAGCGGTTGCGCCGCGACGGCGTCAACAACCGGCGCACCAGAGCCCTCATCCGCGACTGGCTCAACGGCCGTCCCGACCTGGCCTTCGACGCGGTCAAGTACCGCGCGCGGGTGAAGTCGGCCGTGCGCCACGCCCACCTGCGGTTGCCGGGCGAGCTGGGCGACTTCCTGTTCGCGCCGTTCAGCCGGGCCCGTTACGAGACGCCCGTGCTGGAGGCGTGGCGCCGCGCCCACTTCGACAAGAGCGCGCTGTACGACCTCCCGTACACCGTCGCCGAGGGGTTCGCGGCTCGCCACGGCATCGGCAGGGAGCTCTTCATGGAGCGCATCGCGCCCCGGCTGACCAGGCTGGAGCGCCTGCGGCTGACGGAGTCCGCGAGCCGGGGCGGGGTGGACACCGAGGCGGATCTGGCCGCGATGCCGCTGGTCAGGCTGGCCTCGTACGTGCTCTCGCTCGGCGCCGACGTGCGCGCGGGCCGCCGGGCCGAGCTGGTGGGCGCGCTGCGGGCGGCGGCGGGCCGCGTGGCCGGGGCGCGGGCGGGCACGTGGGGGAGCGTCGCGGCGGTGCTCGACGACAGCTTCTCCTCGTTCGGCTCGCCGGTGAAGCGCCGCCGGCCGCTGGCGGTCGCGCTGGCCTGCCACTACCTGCTGGAGGCCCTGGCCGGCGACTACCGCGGCCTGTGGCTGTCGAGCGGGGCCGACCCGCTCCAGGTGCGGCCGTACGGGCCGACGCCGCTGGGGCAGCGGATCCTCGACGCGCTCGAACACCGGCCGGGCCTGCTCGTCATCGTCTCCGACGGCTGGGACAACGCGCCGCCGGGGCTGGCGGGCGAGGTGCTGCGCGTCTGGCGGCGCAAGCTCGACCCAGGAGGCGAGGTCGGCATCGTGCACGTGAACCCGGTCTACGACGCCGACCAGTTCGACGTGCGGCGGCTGTCGCCCATGGTGCCGACGGCCGGCATCCGCGACGCCGAGGACCTGCCGGCGCTGGTGGAGCTGGCCAGGTTCGCGGAGGGGCGCACCGGGCTCGGGGAGCTGAGGACGTACCTGGAGGATCGGGCGGCGGGGCGATGATGGATCTCACGGGGCTGGACACCCGGCCCGCGCAGACCTGGGGAGGGCTGCGGCTGGTGCCGCTCGTGCGCCGCGAGCCCGTGGAGGACCTGCGGCTGCACGCCAAGGTGTACGGCGACGAGCTGTCCGTCGTCCACCTGGCGGACAAGACCCGCTACACGGCGTACATCCCGCACGCCTTCGTCGCGTCGTGGACCGGCGACGGCACCCCGGCGGCGGCCTACGGCACGCAGCTCGGGCAGCCGCTGCGGCACATGTGCATCAGGACCAGGCGCAGGATGGCCCGGCGGGTGGACCCGGGCCGGCTCCGGTTCCTGCCGCTGCACCTGGCCATGGAGGGCTATCTCGCGCTGCACTTCGGCGGCCCCGTGGTCGCGTGGGAGGAGTGGTCGCGGCAGGCGCTCGCCCACGGGCTGTCCCCCCGCACCGAGGAGGCCTACACCGGGGCGGAGGTGCGCGGGCTGGAGGACGCGCTCAAGATCTTCGAGATCTACCCGGGGCAGTGCGGGCTGCTGCTGTACGCCGGTGACACGCTGGCCAGCGCCTTCGTGGTGCCCCACCCCGAGGACTACCGGGCGCTGCACCCGACGCTCATCCGCGACATGTACGGCGAGCTGATCCACGACTATGCCCTGTTCTATCCCGCCAGGGACTTCCCCGCGGTGATCGACGAGAGCGCGGTCGCCTCGCTGGCCGACCTGCGGGCCGAGGCCGTACGCGCCGAGCGGGACTGGGCCGGCTTCCACGACTCGGTCATGGCCGCGGGCCTCCTCCGCGCCCCCGCGCGGGTGGAGGAGGTCTACCGGATGGGCAGGTTCACGCTGAGCCGGTTCCTGCCGGCGTTCGAGCGGAAGACCGAGAACCACATCGGCGAGACGATCACCGACGCGGACGGGCAGCTGGCCTACCTGAAGACGTTCAGGCTGTCGGAGGCGCAGGTCAGGCGCGGTCATCTGCTGAGCACGCTGGCCGAGCACGACTGGAGCCTGCCCGCCGCCGCGCAGCGCCTCCAGGTGAGCGCCGCCGAGCTGGGGCTGCGGCTGGAGCGGGCCGGGTTCGGGCACCTGCTGCGGCAGGACGTCCTGGACGGCTACCGCAAGGCGCTCAGTGAGCGTGACCGGCGTACTCGTCGAGGCGGCGCAGCATCGCCGCCGGCATGAGCGGGAACATCGCCACGTGCGCCGCCGTCATCATCGTCCCGCTGAGGGTCCGGAAACTTGGGCGTTCTGTCCTTCGGCCCTAGAGTCGTGACCATGGAGGTACGCCGGGTCGTCGTCGTCGCGTACGAGGCGGTGGGGTTACTCGACGTCGCCTGCGTCACCTCGACGCTGGAGGAGGCCAACTGGCGCGGCGCGGCACCCTGCTACGAGGTGCGCGTGGCCACGCCGGGCGGGCACCCCGTCACCTGCGGCACGGGGCTGACCATCCAGGCCCAGCTGGCGCTGGAGCGGGTCAACGGGCCGCTCGACACGCTGGTGGTGGCCGGCGGGGTCGGCCACGACGACGCCGCGGCCAGCCCGCTGATCGTCGGCCACGTCCGCCGGCTGGCCCGCGAGAGCCGCCGCGTCGCGTCGGTCTGCACGGGAGCGTACGTGCTGGCCGCCGCGGGGCTCCTCGACGGGCGGCGCGCCACCACGCACTGGCAGCTGGCGCAGGATCTGGCGGCCCGGTATCCCGCGGTGACCGTGGACGCCGACCCGATCTTCATCCGCGACGGCAACGTCGCCACCTCCGCCGGCGTCACCGCCGCCCTCGACCTCACGCTCGCCTTTGTCGAGGAGGACAACGGCGCCGAGCTGGCCCGCACGGTGGCCCGCAACCTGGTCACCTACCTGCAGCGGCCCGGCGACCAGGCGCAGATGAGCATGTTCGTCAACGCGCCCGCCCCCGCGAACAACCTGGTCAGGCGGACCATCGAGTACATCTCCGCCCATCTGCGCGACGACCTCACCACGCCCGCGCTGGCGGCCGAGGCGGGGGTGAGCGAGCGGCACCTCACCCGGCTCTTCCTCCAGCACCTGGAGCTGACGCCCGGGCGATACGTCCGGCAGGCCCGCACCGAGGCCGCCGCGCACCTGCTGGCGTCCACGTCGCTGCCGATGGCGTCCGTGGCCGTGCGGTGCGGGTTCGGGACGGCGGAGACCCTGCGGCAGGCGTTCGTCGACCGGTACGGCATCCCGCCGTCGCGCTACCGGCTGATCCAGGCGGCCGGGTGACCCGGTCCGGGGCCTTCGTCTCGATCGCCCTGGTCCGGCGGGAGACGCCGGGATCTGGCTAGTCTGTCTGCGATGAACGAGGTCATTGGCGGGTACACGCTGCGGCGCCTGCTCGGGCGCGGCGGCATGGGCGAGGTGCACCTCGCCTCCACACCCACCGGCGGCCTGGCGGCGCTCAAGGTCATCCATCCCACGCTGGCCCGCGATGCGGCGTTCAGACGGCGGTTCGAGCGGGAGGTCGCGGCGGCCCGCCGGGTGGCCAGGTTCTGCACCGCGCCCGTGCTGGACGCGGGGATCGACGGCGACGTCGCCTACCTCGTCACCGAATACGTCAAGGGGCCCGACCTGGCGCAGGCCGTGAAAGAGCAGGGGCCGCTCTCGGGCGGGAACCTGGAGGCGCTGGCCGTGGGCATCGCCACCGCGCTGAGCGCCATCCACGGGGCCGGGGTGATCCACCGTGACCTCAAGCCGTCCAACGTGCTGCTCTCGCCGCTCGGTCCCCGGGTGATCGACTTCGGCATCGCCCAGCTCGTGGAGAACGACAGCCTGGTCAGCCAGGCGATACTCGGGACGCCCGCGTTCATGGCGCCCGAGCAGGTGCGCGGGGAGCCGCTCACGCCCGCGGCCGACGTGTTCGCGTGGGGCGGGGTGATCGCGTTCGCGGGGACCGGGCGGCTGCCGTTCGGGGGCGGGGCGCCAGGAGAGGTGCTGTACCGGATCACGCAGGAAGGGCCCAGGCTGGACGGGCTCGACGAGGGGATCAGGCAGGTCGTGGAGCGGGCGCTGGCCAAGGATCCGCGCCTGCGGCCGACGGCCCAGCGGCTGCTGGCGGACCTGGTCGGCGGCACCCGCCTGGCCACGGCCACCGAAGTGGTGGAGCGCACCTGGACGGGCAGCCCCGCCGCCGGCGTGGGGTCCGCGTCCGGGATGTCGCCCGCCGCGCTCGCACCGGAGCCGGGGCCCAGGCCGAAGCGGCGGCGGTGGCCGTGGGTCGCCGGAGCCGCTGGAATCGTCCTCGCCGCCGCCGTGACCGTGCCCGCGCTGTCGCAGGAGAGCTGGCCGTACGAGGCCGGCTTCGGCGATTCCTGGGCGATCGGCTCGTCGGAGGGCGGGAGCGCGCGGCAGGCGGGCTCCGGCTACGAGCTGACCGTCAAGCCGGGCTGGCGGCTGTGGAAGTCGGCCCCCAGGCAGGAGCCGGAGGGCGGCGTGATCGTCAGCGCGAAGGCCACCCTTGCGGAAGGGGCCGGGGAGTACGGTGTGTGGTGCCATGGCTCGGCGAGCTCCGGAGACCGTTACGAGTTCGGGGTGAGCGGCTCGGGCAAGGTCACGATCGTCAAGCGCCGCACGGGCACCAGGGGCACGACCCTGTACGGCCCGGCGGACGCGCAGAGCGCGGCCGCCAACCGCATCGTTGCGGAGTGCGGCGAGAGCGGGGGCAAGGTGACGCTACGCATGTGGCTGAACGAACGCCTGGTCGCGGAGGCGTTCGACGCCGACGCGCCCTACGGCCCCGGCGAGTCGGGCGTCCACGCCGCCTCCGGCGCCACCGCCTCCGCACGCGTCCGCTTCGACTCCTTCGCGCTCAGGCCGGCGGGCAAATGATGCCGAGAGGTGCGTGAACGTGCGCTTCGGCGTGCTCGGGCCGCTGCGGATCGAGGCCGGCCAGGTGCCGGGGCCGGCCAAGCACCGCACGTTGCTGGCCGCGCTGCTGCTGTCGGCCGGTGAGACGGTGCCGGTCGAACGGCTGATGTCCGTGGTGTGGGACGACCGGCCGCCGGCCTCGGCGGGGTCGGTGCTCAGGGTGTACGTCAGCGCGCTGCGCAAGCTCGTGGCCGGCATCCACACCGTGCCGGGCGGCTACCTGATCGACGTCGATCGGGACGAGGTCGACTGCCATCGGTTCGAGCGGCTGGTCGGCGGGGCCCGGCAGGCTCGGGCGGCGGGCCGGGTGGCGGAGGCGGCCGACGGGTTCAGGGCGGCTTCAGGGCTGTGGCGGGGGCAGGCGCTGGCCGACGTCGAGTCGTCCGTGCTGCGCCGGGCGCACGCCGTACCGCTGGAGGAGCTGCGCCTGACCGCGCTGGAGGAGCGCGTGCAGCTGGACCTGCGGCTGGGCCGGGGCGCGGAGGTGGTGGGGGAGCTGCGGGCGCTGGTCGGGGCGCACCCGCTGCGCGAACGCGCATGGGCGCGCCTCATCGAAGCCCTCGACCAGGCAGGACGCCGGTCGGAGGCGCTCGGGGCCTACCAGGACGCGCGCCGGACGCTGGTGGACGAGCTGGGCCTGGAGCCGGGCGCCGAGCTGACCGACGCCCACCGGCGGGTCCTGGCCGGCGAGAGCCGCCGCTCGACACCAGCCGGCGGCGACCGGGGCCCGGTCGACGAGCTACCCCCCGACATTTCCGATTTTGTCGGCCGATCGCCCGTCCTTGAGTGGATCGTCCGGACCGCTCGCGAGCACGCGTCCGCGCCCGTGCACCTCGTCCTGCACGGCCCGCCCGGCTGCGGGAAGTCGGCCGTCGCGGTGCACGCCGCCACCGGGCTGGAGCGCACGGACGGCCGGCTCTACGCCTCGCTCGGAGCCAGGCCGCCCGGCGCGGTGCTGGAGGACCTGCTGCGCTCGCTGGGCTGCCCGGACGGCGCGGTCCCGCCGGCGCTGGACGAGCGGGTGCGGCTCTACCGGAGCATGACGGCCCGCAGGAGGCTGCTCGTCGTGCTGGACGACGCCGCCGACGAGGCCCAGGTGCGCCCGTTGCTGCCGACCGGTCCCGGCAGCCTCACCCTGGTGACGAGCCGGTCGCCGCTGGCCGGGCTGGAGGCGGCGCGGGCGTACGAGATGGGGGTGCTCGACGGGGACGAGGCCGTGGCGATGCTCGGCGAGGTGGCCGGGCACGAGCGGGTGCGGGCCGAGCCCGAGGCGGCCCTGCGCATCGTACGGCTCTGCGGCCACCTGCCCCTGGCCCTGCGCATCGCCGGCTCCCGGCTGGCCAGGAAACCGGGCTGGACGCTCGACCACCTGGCGGGCCGGCTGGGCGACGAGCGGCGCAGGCTCGACGAGCTCAGCGCGGGCGACCTCGCCGTGCGCGGCAGCCTCGCGCTCGGCTACCGGGGCCTGGCGGACCCGGAACGGCGGCTGCTGCGCGAGCTCGGCGCGCTGTCGGCGCCCGACTTCGCGTCGTGGGTGTTCGGCACGGACCTGGAGCCGCTGGCGGAGGCCGGGCTGCTGCAGTCGCGCGGCCTGGACGAGGCCGGTCAGGAGCGGTACGGCCGGCACGACCTGACCAGGCTCTACGCCGCCGAACGCCTGGCCGAGGAGGGAGGCGGCCCGGGACGCGTGCTGGCCGTCATCGCGGGCGCGATCCTCGAACGGGCCAGGCAGGCCAGAGCCTCCCTCCTGCCCGCCGAGCCCGGCTCCGGCCGCACCGAGGTCCACCTGCCCGACCGGCAGCCGTACGGACAGGGGCTGGAGACCGGCCGGCTGCGGCACGAGGCGCGCTGGCTGAGCGCCGAGCGCCGGTTCCTGGTGGCGACCGTCGAGGACTTCTACCGGGTGGGCCTGTACGAGGCCGCCTGGCGGCTGGCGTTCTACCTCACGCCGCTGTTCGAGCTGGGCGCGCACCACGACGACTGGCACGCCACCACGGCGACCGGGCTGGACGCGGCCAGGGCGGCGGGCCACCGGCACGGCGAGGCGCTCCTGCTCCGGGGCCTGGCCGACCTGCACCGGGCCGAGGGGCGCACGGAATCGGCGGTCGCGGCGCTGCGGGCGGCCCAGCCGCTGGTGGAAGGGCTGGAGCTGGCCAGGGTCACCCTCCGGCTCGGCCTGGTCCAGACCCGCCCGGCGGAGGCCGAGCAGGCGTTCGTCCGGGCCCTGCGGGTCTTCGAGGAGGCCGGAGACCGGCGCGGGCGGGCCGATGCCTTACGGGCGCTGGGCGCGTCGCGCCGGGACGAGGGCCGGCTCAACGAGAGCCTGACCGCCTACCAGGATCTCGGCGACCCGCGTGGCGAGGCGGAGGCGCTGCTCGACCTGGGCAGGCTGAACCTGGGAGAAGGCCGGCTCGCCGAGGCGCGCGATTGCGTGGAGCGGCGGCTGCGGATCAACCGCCGCCTGGGCGACCGGCTGCCCGAGGCGGGGGCGCTGCTCGTCCTGGCCGAGATCGCCAGGGCGGAGGGCGCGCCCGGGGTCGCGGCCGGCTCCGCGCGCGAGGCGCTGGAGACGTTCGGCTCGTACGGGGACCGCCGGGGCGCCGCGCAGGCCCTGATGGCGCTCGCCCGGGCCGCGCTGGACCTCGATGATGTCGAAGGTGCGGTTGAGGCGCTTACGCGTGCTATGGGAGAGTTTGACCGCCTCAGTGACGAGCAGGGCAGAGCGGAGGCCGGCCGGCTCGCGCAGGAGGTTCGTAGGCGGCATGGCCGGCGGATATAGCGGACTATGCGGATCCTGAACATCGCTCCCCTACGGTGAGGGCCACATCCCCGACAACGAAGGTGATCTCACAATGCGAAAGACGATCGCGCTGGCTGTCGCGGCCGTCGCGCTGGCCGGTTGCGGTGCGCTCCCGGGGCGGCAGGCCGGCGGTGGCGGCGGCGAGGAGAAGCAACCCCAGACCGTCGCGGAAACCACCACCGAACCCCTCGCCACGGCCTCAGCGGAAGAGGTGCCCCCGCAGGAGACCAAGGCGATCGCCGGCCGCCAGGCCGACGTGTACGCGGGCGGGCAGCACGGCAAGGCCCGCGTCGACATCCTCGGGCTCAAGCGCCAGGGCAGGACGCTCAGCCTCAACTGGACGATCACCGCGCTCGACGGCAAGGTCAACGTCCACAACGGCCTGGGCACGGGCCCGCTCGACATGACGGTCTCCGCCGTCTCCCTGATCGACCCGGTGAACGCCAAGCGCTACCGCGTGGCCCGCAACGGCACCGGCCAGGACGCGAAGTGCGTCTGCTCCGGCACCCAGGGGCAGTTCCTGGAAAAGGGGGAGACGTCCACGCTGTACGCGGTCTTCGCGGCGCCTCCCGCGGACGTCACGAAGATCAACATTGAGATGCCCATGATCGGCGTGCTCACCGATGTTCCGATCTCTTAGCGTCGTCCTCGCCCTCGTCCTGTCGCCGACCCCCGTGCCCAGCGCGCCGGCCGACGCCGTCGGCGCCGTCGAGGACCTGGTGCTGCCCGTCGAGGACATCATCGGCGAGGTCGAGTCGCTGGACGGCACCGAGAGCGAGACCAAGCAGGGGCGCCAGGTGACGGTCTCGCTGACCAGCGACGTGCTGTTCGCGCTGGACAAGTGGCAACTGACCGGCAAGGCCAGGCAGCGGCTGCAGGAGGTGGCCGCGAAGGTGAACGCCGACGGGGCGGGCGGGGCGGTCAGGATCGAGGGCCACACGGACGACCAGGGGAGCGACTCGTACAACCGCACGTTGTCGCGGCGGCGGGCGCAGGCCGTGGAGACGGGCATGCGCGGGCTGCTCACCGGGGCGGGGGTGACGCTGCAGGCGCGGGGGTACGGCGAGAGCCGGCCGCGGCGGCCGAACGTGGTGCAGGGGAAGCCGGTGGAGAAGAACCGGGCGCAGAACCGGCGAGTGGAGATCGTCTTCACCGCCAAGCAGTGACCCCGCGGGGCCCCAGGGCCGGTGGCCGGGTGTCAGTCGGACTGGAGTTGGCCCAGGGTGACCGTGACCGTCGCCGTGGTGCCGTCCGGGCGTTGGAGCCCCACCTTGGCCTGGTCCCCGGGTTTGAGGGGGGCGATGGACTCCGAGAGGGACGCCATCGTCGGCGTGTTCTTGCCGTTGATCGAGACGATCACGTCACCGGCCTTGATCCCCGCCTTCTGGGCACCGCCGCCCGGCCCGACCCGGATCACGCCCACCCCGACCGGCTCCCCGTCGAGACCGATCACCGTGCTGCCCTGGATGCCGAGCGCGGCCCGGTGGCTGCTGGTGACCTTGCCGTACTTGACGATCTGGGTGGCGATGTCCGTGGCGGTGTTGCTCGGGATCGCGAACCCGATGCCCGGCGCGGCGCCCCCGCCCAGCTCGGGGTCGGTGGCCGCGAGGGTGGGGATGCCGATGACGTCGCCCGACAGGTCCACGAGCGCCCCGCCGCTGTTGCCCGGGTTGATGGCGGCCGAGGTCTGGATGGCGCCGGCGATCGTGGCGCCGGGAGAGCCGGCCTCCTGCGGCTCCGAGACGGTACGGCCGAGGGCCGAGACGATCCCGTTCGTCACGCTGCCGGACAGGCCCAGCGGGTTGCCCATGGCGAGCACGATCTGCCCGACCCGCAGCTTGGACGAGTCCCCGAACCGCGCCGGCCGCAACCCGCTCGGGCTGTCCACCTTGATCACCGCCAGGTCCCCCGCGTTGAAGGACTTGACCAGCCTGGCCGAGCGCGGCGGGCCGCCGGTGGCGATCGTGACCTCCATCTTGGTGGCCTGGCCGACGACGTGGGCGTTGGTGATGATGTGTCCCGCGCCGTCGAACACGATGCCGGACCCGAGCCCGACCTTGGTCGTGATCTGCACGATGGACGGCAGGACGTTGGCGATGACGTCCTCGTACGCCGACTCCAGCGAGCGCAGCGACGCCACGGAAGGGTTCGCCGCCGACGGCGTGCCGGGCGAAGGAGATGACGGTGCGGCCGACGGCGTGGCGTTGGAGGTGGGAGGAGGACCGCAGCCCACGAGCAGCACGAAAACGGCGGCCAGTCCCGTGGCGATCCTCCTCATGCGAGGACTCTGCCCAGCTCAGCCCGAAAGATACGCTTCCCGCACGTCATGCCTGCTCAGCTTGCCTGTCGGCGTGCGCGGCAGCGACTCCCGGTACTCGATGACCCGGGGATGCTTGAGCCTGGCCAGCCGGGGCGCGCAGTGCCGCAGCAGCTCAGCCGTGAGCTCGTCCCCGGCCACCGCGCCGGCCGCCGGCTGCACGAGCGCCACGACCTTGTGCCCCCACTCCGGGTCCGGTACGCCGATCACGGCCACGTCCGTCACGGCGGGGTGTTCGAGCAGCGCCGCCTCGATCTCGGCCGGATAGATGTTGACCCCGCCGGAGATGATCAGGTCGGTCCGCCGGTCCAGCAGGAACAGGTAACCGTCGTCGTCGAGGTAGCCGATGTCCCCGGGCGTGTACGCCTGGCCGCGCATCGCCGCCGCCGTCTTGTCCGGGGCGCGGTGGTACTCGAACCGGTTGATCCCGCCGATGTAGACCAGCCCCGGCGAGCCCGGCCCCACCTCCTGGCCGTCCTCCCCGACTATCGTGAACGACATCCCGTCCAGCGCCCTGCCGACCGTGCCCGGCCTGGCCAGCCACTCCTCCGAGGACACCATCGTCGCCACGGCCGCCTCGGTGGACCCGTAGTACTCCCACAGCACGGGCCCGAGCCAGTCGATCATCGCCTGCTTGGTGGCCGGCGGGCACGGGGCCGCTCCGTGGTACAGGTGGGTGAGGGACGACAGGTCGTACGACTCCCGCTCCGGCACCCCCAGCAGCCGGTGGAACATCGTGGGCACCATGAACGCGTTCGTCACCCGATGCCGCTCGATCAGCCGCAGCGCCTCGACGGCCTCGAACCGCTCGGGCGCGACGATCGCGTGCCCGAACTGCAGCGCCATCATGGCCTGCCCGTACGGCGCCGAGTGGTAGAGCTGCGAGCACACCAGGTGCACCCCGCCGAGCGGCAGCCCGAAGTGGCGCCAGCTCTTGCGCGTGAGGATCGGGTACAGCTCCTCCGGCGTCAGGTCCAGCAGCCGCCGACGTACCCCTTTCGGGCGTCCCGTCGTCCCGGAGGTGTAGAGCATCATGGACCCGGCCCGCCGGTGCGCGGGCGCGGTGCCGGGCTGCCCGTCGGTCAGCTCGGCGACCGGGCAGGCGTCCGGCGAGACCACCACCTCGGCCCCGCAGTCGGCCACGATGTAGCCGATCTCCTCGGCGGTGAAATGCCAGTTGACGGGGACGAGGTAGGCGCCGATCTGGTACGTCGCGAGCATCATGGTGAGGGCGTCGAGCCCGTTCTTCAACACGGTGACGACGGGGTCGCCGGGGGCGACTCCGCGTGCCGTCAGCCCGTTGGAGGCCTGGTTCACCCGGGCGAGAAGTTCACCGTAAGTGGCGCGGGCGTCACCGAGAAGTGCGGGACGTTCAGGGTCATGGGCTGCGATTTCATAGAAACCCCTCATGTCCGCAGACCTTACAGAATTAGATTCTGCAGGGGTATTAGAGGAATTATCCTGCGCTCTCGTGACGTAACCTCAAGGCCATGGCGGACGTCGGCGACAAGAGACCTTCATACGATTCACCCACCACCCCGTTCCGCAAGGTCGTCCTGCCCGCCGAGGAGACGGTCCAGATCCCCCGCCCGCCGGCGGCGGGTCCGTCCGTCCCCCTCCGGCCCCCGGCAGGCAACCCGCCGGTGCAGCAGCCCCCTGCCCGGCAGTCTCCTCCCCAGCAGCCTCCTCCTGCGCAGCCCCCGGCCGATCGAGGCGGTCCCGGCCCGCTCCCGCAGCCCCCGATGCGGCAGCAGCCGCTGTACCCGCCCCCGTCCCCGCCCCTGCCCATCCCCAAGCCGCCGAGGCGCGGCATCGGCGACATCCCGATCAAGGCCGTCTATCTTCTGGGCGCCATCCTGGCCACCGTCCTGGCCGTGTTCCTGATCTTCGTGGTCTTCTCCGGCGACGTGCCGACCAACAAGCAGCCGGTCGAGCGGGTGGCCCCCGTCGCCCCCGTGCCGAGCTCGGGCGCCCCCTCGGGGTCGGTCGCCCCGACCGCCACCGAGAGCCCGCTCGTGCTGCCGCCGGTGCCGAAGAGCAAGGCGTACCCGACGCTGTCGGGCACGGCGTCCGTGGTCACCGGCCTCATCGGAGACACGAACGCCGGGATCACCTACCCCCGGCTGGCCGCGCCGTGGAAGGCCAAGTCGTTCCCGCCGTTCTCCATCGCGCAGCGCATCGGCAAGGTGGCCGTCCCGCACACGGTGATCGGCTCGGCCATGTTCCCGGGTGACTCGCCCGCGACCAAGCCCTCCAAGGACGCCGACTACCGCGAGCTGGCCACCCAGGCCGCCCGCTGGTCGTTGCGCACGCAGTACCCCGCGGGCGCCACGCTCGCCTGGACCGCCTCCCAGAAGATCCCGGTCGGCAAGGGCTGGACGCTCGGCTACCAGGTCACCTACACCTTCAACGGAAAGCAGCAGGTCGCCCAGGCCATGGTGACGGTCGTGGAGGTGGGCAAGACCAAGCCCGCGATGCTCCTGGCCTCCATCCCCGAGACGAACAAGAAGTACTGGCGGGACATCAACACCCTCGTCCAACGGGTTCGACCGCTCTAGGCCAGAAGCATCCTCTAGAATATGGTTCTGGGCATGGGTCGGACCTGGCATGGAGGATGAGCATGGCGATCGGGTTGAGCGAGGAGCACGAGGCGCTCCGTGAGTCGGTGAGCGGCTGGGCCGAGCGGAACATCCCGTCCGAGCTGCTGCGCGCCGGGACGGACGGGCGTCCGCCGTTCTGGGCGGGCCTCGCCGAGCAGGGGCTGCTCGGCCTGCACGTGCCCGAGGAGTACGGCGGCTCCGGCTACGGGCTGCTGGAGACGGCGGTGGCCGTCGAGGCGCTGGCCGAGCGCATGGCCCCCGGGCCCTACCTGCCGACCGTGCTGGCCAGTGCCGTGATCAACGCCTCCAAGCGCCCGGAGCACCTTGAGTCGTTCGCCGACGGCACTCGCACCGCCGCCGTCGCGCTGACCGGCACGCTGACCGGCACCCGCACCGAGGACGGCTCCCTGGTCGTCTCCGGCACCGCCGACCCCGTGCTCGGCGGCTCACTGGCCGACGCGCTCGTGCTGCCGGTCGCCACGGACGACGGCGAGGAGTGGATCCTCATCGACGCCTCCGCCGCCACCGTCACCGAGGTCAAGTCGCTGGACCTGACCAGGCCGGTGGCCAGGGTGGAGCTGTCGGAGCTGGTGGTGCCCGCCGAGGGCATCCTGGGCGGCGTCCAGCGCCCCGACGTGCTCAACCTCGCCGCGATCCTGCTCGGCGCCGAGGCCGCGGGCCTGGCCTCGTGGTGCGTCACGGCCGCCGCCGAGTACGCCAAGGTACGCGTGCAGTTCGGCCGCCCGATCGGCCAGTTCCAGGGCATCAAGCACAAGCTCTCCCGCATGCTCGTCGCGCTGGAGCAGGCCCGCGCCACCGTCTGGGACGCCACCCGCTGCGACGGGAGAGAGTTGGAGTACGCCGCCGCCATCGCGGGCGTGATGGCCCCCGACGCCGCCGTGCAGTGCGCCAAGGACGCCATCCAGACGTTCGGCGGCATCGGCTACACCTTCGAGCACGACGCCCATCTCTACTACCGCCGCGCCCTCACCCTGCGCGCCCTGCTCGGCTCCTCGTCGGAGTGGGCGGCCAAGGTGAGCGAGCTGGCCCTGCGGGGCGTCAGCCGCGAGATGCAGATCGACCTGCCCGAGGACGCCGAGGAGTTGCGCGAGTCGATCCGCGCCGAGATCGCGGAGATCGCCCGCCTGGAGGGCAAGGAGCAGAAGCGGGCCCTGGCCGAGCGCGGCTTCGTGATGCCGCACCTGGCCAGGCCGTGGGGCCGCGACGCCAAGCCGCTGGAGCAGGTGCTGATCGCCCAGGAGCTCAAGGCCGCCAAGGTCCGGCTGCCCGCGATGATCATCGGTGCGTGGGTGGTGCCGTCCATCGCCGTGTACGGCACCCGGGAGCAGCAGGAGCGCTTCCTGCCCGGGACGCTCAGCGGCGAGACGATCTGGTGCCAGCTGTTCTCCGAGCCCGGCGCCGGGTCCGACCTGGCCTCGCTGCAGATGAAGGCCGAGCAGGTCGAGGGCGGCTGGAAGCTGACCGGGCAGAAGATCTGGACCTCCGTCGCCCACGTCGCCGAGTGGGGCATCTGCATCGCCCGCAACTCCAGCGAGGGCTCCAAGCACGAAGGCATCACGTACTTCCTGGTCGACATGAAGGCCCCGGGCGTCACGGTCCGGCCGCTGACCGAGATGACCGGCGAGAACCTGTTCAACGAGGTCTTCCTCGACGACGTCTTCGTCCCCGACGACCTGGTCGTGGGCGAGGTCGGCGACGGCTGGAAGGTCGCCCGCAACACGCTCTCGAACGAGCGCGTCTCGCTGTCGTCCGGCTCCGGCGGCACCGGCGCGTCCGTGCCCGACCTGCTGGGCCTGATCGGCCGCCTCGACCGCGAGCTGACGCCGGCCGAGGCGCAGCAGGTGGCCGCGGTGGTCTGCGAGGGCCACTCGATCAACGCGCTGTCGCTGCGGGTCACGCTCAAGCAGCTGGCCGGCACCGAGCCGGGCGCGGACGCGTCCGTACGCAAGCTGCTGTCCACCTCCCACGCCCAGCACGTCTCCGAGACGGCGGTCGACCTGCTGGGCCCGGCGGCGGTCGTGGGGGCCGACATCAAGCTCGGCGACCCGGGCTACTGGAACCGCGCGGTGCTCGCCACCAGGGCGATGACCATCTACGGCGGCACCACGGAGGTGCAGCTCAACATCATCGGCGAGCGCATGCTGGGCCTGCCCAGGGACTAGCGGACAGGGACTAGCGGACGGGCAGCGGGGGAACGGGCGAGACGTCCTCGGCGGGAACGGGGGCACCGATCCTGATCTCGCCGAGGCAGGAGCCGGGGCCGTCCGTGCGGATGGCCAGCTCGTTCCCGCCGCCGACGATCGTCGTGTACGTCGTGCCCAGGTCCTTGCCCGCGGGCACGACGCTCTGCGCGAGCCCCATGCGCACGTTCAGGGTGGTCTGGGCGCCGTTCAGGTAGGAGATCTGGACGGTGTGCTCGCCGTCCTCGATCGGGACGGGCAGCCGGAAGCGCACCTCGGCCCGGCCGACGGGCTTGCAGGCGGAGCCGGCCGGGATCGTGACGCCGTCGATCGCCACCGGGCGCAGCCGGCCCTGCTCGTCGAAGATCAGCGGGACGGGCACGGGGCCCGTGAGCTGCTTGGCCCAGGTGATCCGGCGCGGCGCGGTCGGGCCGAGGATGCGCGAGTGCAGCGCGTAGTCGTAGAAGAACACCGGGAACGCGATCTTGGCCGGCACGTGCGTGTCCAGGATGACCGAGCCGACCGGCACCCGGGCGAGCGCCTGCGCGGCGGTCCGTACGTAGCTCCTGACGTTCGCGCCGAGCGGGCGGTCGGCGTAGGCGGCGCCCGACCACACCGAGCCCGCCGCGAACACCGCCGCCACCGGCACCCACGCCCACCTGAGCCGCAGCGCCGGACGGCGCCAGGGCCGCTCCTCACCCTCGACCGGGATGAACGCCAGCCCGATGACCAGGGCCACGACCGTGGCGGTGGAGGAGACGTACCGCAGCTCGAATCCGCTCAGATCAGGACCGAGCGCCTCGACCCGCCCCAGCATGATCGGCACCACGTCGGCCAGCAGGAAGTAGCCCAGCAGCGTCAGCCACGCCAGCCAGGCCCGCCGCCGCCAGATCACGGACACGGTCACGGCGACGACGGCGACCGCCAGGCTCGCCCACATGAGCACGGGAGGGGTGGCGGCCAGCGCGTAGTCCTCGCCGATCGGCTGCCACTGCCAGGGCCCGCCCAGCGACGTGGGCACGAGGGAGCCGGTCAGCAGCGTCCACGCCGACTTCACCGCGACCTCGGCGGTGGGCAGCACCGGCCGGAAGGTGTCGTTCGTGAGCTGTACCGACGTGAACAACTGCCGGAAGAACAGCACCGCGTACGGAATCAGCACGCCCAGGTAGAGCAGCCACGCCCGCCACCGCCGCCACCCGCCGAGCCAGCCGAGGGTGAGCACGAAGGCCAGCACCAGGATGAACGGCGCCTTCACGAAGAAGACCATGCCGAACACCGTCCACGCGGCCGCCGCCACCGCGTGCCTGAAGCGCCCGGTGCGGATGTGGAGCACGTGCGAGCCGAGCGCCATCGGCAGCGCGATCTGGAACGGCAGCGTCTCGGCCACCACCGCCCACCACGACAGCCCCGAGATCGTCATCGGCGTCAGCAGGTAGAACCCGAGCGGCACGAGAATGGCCGGACGCGTGCCGAACAGCAGCCGCAACAACCGCAGCATCGCCAGCCCGGCCGCCGCCTGAAGGCTGATCGTGAGCACGTGCGCGAGGGCGTCGTTGTAGACGCCGAGCCGCCCCATCGCCCAGTGGATCGCGAACGCCCCCGGCATCAGGTGGCCGAAGTCGATCCGCATGAGGTAGTCCCAGGACAGAGAGTTCTCCAGGCCCCTGGCGATGAACATGAAGTCGTCCTGGCGGAAGTACGTCCGCCTGACCAGCTCGAACTTCCACACGAGCTGGACCGCGACCATCACCAGGCCGGCGGCGAGCACGGCGTCGCCACCGCGTAGCCACTGCCGCGCCCCAGCTGCAACCACCGCTCCCCATCACCCCCGCGACGACTCAACCATGTCGGAGGTCGGCGGTGGAATGGCCGTAGCAGGGTTGTGATGTCATAGCGGGATGCCGCACACGCCCCGAGCCGGGCGCGCCTCCGCCCTCCTCGGGCTCGCGCTCGGCTGCCTGGCGCTCGGACCCGCGCTGGGCTGGGGGTTCACGCTGCTCCAGGACATGGTGTTCGTGCCGGACCCGGGGTTCAGCGCGTGGACGTTCGGGCTGGCGGGCGGGGCCGCGCGGGTCGTCCCGAGCGACGTGGTGGTGACCGCGCTGGCCCAGGTGATCCCGGCGGAGCTGGTGCAGAAGGCGATCCTGCTGGCGATCTTCGTGCTGGGGTGCTCGGGCGCCGCGCTGCTGCTGCCGTCGGAGTCCCTGGGGCCGCGGCTGGTGGCGGGCGCCTTCTACGTGTGGAACCCGTACGTGGCCGAGCGGCTGCTCATGGGGCAGTGGGCGCTGCTGCTCGGGTACGCCGGGCTGCCCTGGGTGGTGCGGGCCGCGTGGACGGGGCGGCGGCTGGTGCCGGCCATGCTGCCCGCCGCGGTCGGCGGGTTCGCGGCGATGACGGTCACCGCGATCACGGTGCTTCCGGTGGCCCGCCGGATCCTGGTCGTGGCCGGGGTTCTGGCGGCCTTCAGCCTGCCGTGGCTGGTGCCGACCGCGCTGCGGCCCGAGGGGATCCAGGGCGACCCGGTGGGCGTGTACGCGTTCGCGGCCAGGGCCGACACGCCGTTCGGGGCGGTCGGGAGCCTGCTGTCGCTGGGCGGGATCTGGAACGCGTACGCGGTGCCGCCCGGTTACGGCACCTTCGTCGGGGCGCTGGCCCGGCTGCTGCTCGTGCTGGCGGGGGTGGTCTTCTTCCTGCGGGGCGCGGTGCCGTACAAGAAGGGGCTGGCCGTGGCGGCGGCCGTCGGGCTGGGCATCGCGTGCGTGGGGGTGAGCGAGCCCGGCAGGCAGGCGTTCGCGTGGCTCGTCGGGGTGTGGGGCGGGTTCGCGGTGTTCAGGGACGCCCAGCAGTTCGTGGCGCCGCTGGCGCTGGTGGCGGCGCTCGGGCTCGGGCTGCTCGTCGAGTCGGTCGCGCGCGATCGGGTGTGGGTCGGCGCGATGGCGCTGGTGCCGGTGGCCGTGCTGCCGACCATGGCGTGGGGGTCGCTCGGAGCGCTCGGCTCCGTCTCCTATCCGGAGAGCTGGACGGCCGCGCGCGAGGCGATCCGGCGCGATCCAGCGGGCGGGGACGTGCTGGTGCTCCCGTTCGAGTCCTACCGGCGCTTCCCGTGGAACGGGGGCCGGGCCGTGCTGGATCCGGCGCAGCGCTTCTTCGCCGGGCCGGGCCGGAGGGTGGTCTCCAACGACGTGGTACGGGTCGGCGGCATGGCCGTCAAGAGCGAGGATCCGCGCGCCCAGGGAGTAGAACACGTACTAGAAGGGTCTTCGCCCGATCTTCCCGCGGCCGGATTTCGCTACGTGATAGTCAACGCCGGGACAGTTGAAGAACGGCAGCGTTTCGGCTTGTGGCTACGGAACGCGAGGATGCTGGTTGATGGGGGTGACCTGCGGCTGTACCGGTTCGACGGTCCGCTGCCGTCACGACAGATGCCCTGATCAGGGGATTTATAAAGATTTCGTAGAGCTACTTCCGAGTAGCAAGAATTGGTTCTAGGTTGGGGACGGTCCGCTCCATTGCTCAAGGAGGAACCCCCCGTGATAAAGATCCTCTTAGCAGCGATCATCGGCGTCGCCGTAGCGGCTCTCGTGGCGACGGTCACCACCGTCTCTCTCACCGGCGCCACCGCCACGCCGGTCAACCAGCCTCTCTACTTCTACGGCGACCGGTAACCCGAGCCGACATGCCGCCCTCTCCACCAGGGGACGAGGAGACGAGCCGACCACCACTGCTTGAGATCGTCATTCCCGCGTACAACGAGGAACGACGACTTCCCGGGGGCCTCCTGCAGCTGTGCGCGAAGCTTGCCCGAATGCCGTTCCCGACCGCCGTCATCGTCGTCGACAACAACAGCACGGACCGCACGGCCGAGATCGTCAGGGACTGGCCGCACGGCCCCGTGCCCGTTCGCCTTGTCCGGTGCCCGGCTCCGGGCAAGGGCGCTGCCGTACGCGCTGGGCTGCTTGGCACGAGTGCCCCGTTCGTCGGGTTCGTCGACGCCGACATGGCCACCGACCTCGACGCCATCGACGTCGCCTTCGGGCAGCTGCTGTCCGGGGAGCGGGTGGTGATCGGGTCGAGGGCGCACCCGGACTCCCATGTCGAGAACCGCCACAGCAAGGTCCGCGAGCTGGGCGCCTTCGGGTTCCGCGCGCTGGCGGGCGTGCTGGTTCAGGGGGTGAGCGACACCCAGTGCGGCTTCAAGTTCTTCGACGGCGCGCTGGCCCGGGAGAGCGTCGCGCAGCTGCGCACTCCCGGCTTCGCCTTCGACGTCGAGCTGCTCGCGCGCTGCGTGCGGCGGGGCTCGCCGGTGAAGGAGATCCCCGTGCGCTGGCACGACATGCCCGGCTCGCGCTTCTCCCCGGCCCGGCACACGTTCGGCATCGTGATGGAGCTGGGCAGGATCTGGCTGCGGCTGCGCGCTCAGCCGCGTCCCGCCGCGCGCCCGGCCTGGGAACCCCCGCTCGACCCCGTCGGATATCCGTGAAGATCGCTGTAGTCAACTGGCGGGACCCCTGGCATCCCCAGGCGGGCGGCGCTGAGACGTTCGCCTGGGAGCTGGCCCGCCGCTTCGCGCGGGCGGGCCACCAGGTCTGCTTCGTCACCGCGCGGGCGCCGGGGCAGGGCCGGGGGGAGACCGTCCAGGGGGTACGCATCGCGCGGATGGGCGGTGTGTTCACCGTCTATCCGCTGGTGCTGTGCTGGCTGCTGATCCGGCGCGGGCGCTTCGACGTGGTGCTCGACTGCCAGAACGGGATCCCGTTCTTCACGCCGTGGGTCGTGCGGCGGCGTACCAAGGTGTTCTGCGTCATGCACCACGTGCACGACCGGCAGTTCGGGGTGCACATGCCGGGGTGGCTGGCGGCGTTCGGGCGGTTCCTGGAGGGGCCGGTGGCCAGGTGGAGCTACCGGCGGCACGCGAGCGTGGCCGTGTCGCCGTCCACGGTGCGGGCCATGCGGGAGCGGCTCGGATGGGACGGGCCGGTGCACATCGTGCCGAACGGGGTCAGCGTCGCCCAGCCCGGGAACTCGGTGCGGAGCCCGGCGCCGCGGCTCGTCTGCCTGGGGCGGCTCGTCACGCACAAGCGCGTTCACCTGCTGCTCGACGCCGTGGCGGAGCTCAGGGAGCGCTGGCCCGACCTGACCGTGGACGTCATCGGCCGCGGGCCCGAGGAGGGCGCGCTGCGCGCCCGGCTGCCCGAGGGCGTCGCCATGCACGGCTACCTGCCGGAAGAGGACAAGGCGCGGCTGGTCGCGCAGGCGTGGGTGCACGTGAGCGCCTCGCAGGGGGAGGGCTGGGGGCTCAGCGTGCTGGAGGCCGCGGCGCTGGGGGTGCCGACCGTGGCGTTCGACGTGGACGGGCTGCGGGACGCGGTTCGGCATGGTGAGACGGGGTGGCTGCTGCCTGAGGGGACGGGGCTGGCGAAGGGGATCGCCGCCGCACTCGACGAGGTGGACGACACTTATTCCGTGAAATGTCGGGAATGGGCGGACCGTTTCTCCTGGGACCGCAGCGCGGAACGCCTCACCGCGCTGATGCTCGGCCACGCCGTGGAGCCCGGCTGGGAGGCCCGGTGACCCGCAAACCACCGATCGACCGGCTCGTGGCCGGACGATCGCCCAAGCAACCCCCCACCGACCGCCTCGTCGCCGGCCACCCAGGCACCGGCGGCCCGAAACCCGCCCCCCCGCCTTCTACCGACCCGCCGCCCACCGCTGCCGGGCGGGCGGAGGGGCGACCGCCTGTTGACCGGCGTGTGGAGGGACGGTCGTCCGCCGAGCGGCGTGCCGGAGGGCCGGGTGCCGGGAAAGCGGCGGGTGGGCTGCGGGCCGGAGGGGCGGGTGCCGGCGGGGTGGTCGGTGAGCGGGCGCGGCGGCGCTGGTGGCTGTTCATCTGCTGCCTCGGCTTCGCCGTCCTGGCGTTCACCACCCGGCCGGGCAACCTCATCTCCGACACCAAGATGGACCTCGCCCTCAACCCCCTCGGCTGGCTGGAGCGCGCCGCCCACCTGTGGGACCTGCAGCACTTCGGCCAGCTCCAGAACCAGGTCGCCGGCTACATCTTCCCGATGGGCCCGTTCTTCGCCCTGGGCGACCTGGCCGGCGTCGAGCCGTGGGTGACGCAGCGGCTCTGGCTGACGCTGCTGATGTGCGTGGCGTTCCTCGGCGTGGAGCGGCTGGCCGGGCAGCTCGGCATCGGCACCCCCGGGACCCGGCTCGTGGCCGCGCTGGCGTACGCGCTGGCCCCCCGCACGCTGTCCATTCTCGGCGAGATCTCGATCGAGTGGCTGCCCGCCGCGATGCTGCCGTGGATCCTGATCCCGCTGCTCACCGCCTCGGAGACGGGCCAGCGGGCGCGCGGGGCCGTCAGGTCGGCGCTGGCGGTGGCGCTGTGCGGCGGCGTGAACGCGGTCGCCGTGCTGGCCGTGCTGGTCGGCCCGGTCATCTTCATCCTCACCAGGCCGCGCCCCGTGCCGCGCTGGCGGCTGCTCACCTGGTGGACGGCCGCCGTGTCCGTCGCGACCCTGTTCTGGACGCTGCCGCTGCTCCTCGTCGGCCGGTACGCGTTCTCGTTCCTGCCGTACACCGAGACCGCCGGGATCACCACGCAGGTCACCTCGCTCACGAACGTGCTGCGCGGCGCCTCCGACTGGGTGCGTTACCTGCCGCTCAGCGGTGTCTTCGACCAGCCGCCCGGGTTCGCCATCGCCACCTCCGCGACCATGGTCGTGGTCACCGGCCTCCTGGCCGCGCTCGGCCTGGCCGGGGTGTCCCGCCGCGACCTGCCCGCCAAGGGGTTCGTGGTGGCGCTGTTCCTGGTGGGCGTGACGGCGCTGGTCGCCGGGCACATGAGCGCCCTGGAGCCGATCGTGGCCGAGCCGGTGCGCTGGCTGCTCGACGGCCCGCTCGCGCCGCTGCGCAACCTGCGGAAGTTCGACCCGCTGGTACGGCTCGCGCTCTCCTTCGGGCTGGCCCACCTGCTGGTACGGGCCCGGCTGCCGCTGCGTACGGTGTCGGTGGCGGCCTTCGCGGCCCTCGTCCTGCCCGTGTTCAACGTGGGCCTGGCCGCGCCCGGCGACTTCAAGGAGGTGCCGGCGCACTGGCGGGAGGCGGCGACCTGGCTCAACCGGAACGCCGAAGACGACGGCGTGCTGATCGTGCCGGGCGCCAAGTTCGGCGAGTACGTCTGGGGCCGCCCGATGGACGAGCCCATGCAGGCGCTGTCCGTCTCCCGCTGGACGACCAGGCAGATCACGCCACCGGGTTCGGTGGGCCTGACCAGGCTGCTCGACGCCATCGACCAGCGGCTCACCGCGGGACACGGCTCGGCCGGGCTGACGGCCGTGCTGCGCAGGATGGGCGTGCGCTACCTGCTCGTCAGGAACGACCTGAACCGGGCGAACCTCCAGGGCGCCTGGCCCGCCCGGATCTTCGAGGCGCTGCGCGAGTCGCCCGGCATCAAGCGGGTGCGCTCGTTCGGCGAGCTCGTCGGCGACGAGGGCACCGACGACGCCGTGGAGTCGCTGGACGCGCCGTTCCCCGCGCTCGACCTGTACGAGGTGACGGGCAGCTCGGACCTGGTGTCCGTGCAGCCGGTGGCGGACGCGCTGGCCGTGCGCGGCGGGCCGGACTCCCTGTTCGCGATGGGCGACCTGGGCCTGCTCGGCGACGGCCCGGTCCTGGTCAACGGCGATGCCGGCAAGCGCCAGGCGCCGACCGTGGTCAGCGACGCGCTGCGGCTGCGCGAGCGCTCGTTCGGCGAGATCAGGTCGAACTGGTCGCCCACGCTGACGGCCGACAAGAAGGCCGACTTCTCCGGCGTACGGACGCTGGACCTGCTGGAGGACGGCTGGCTGGACGACACCGCGACCGCCGAGTACGCCGGCATCGCCGGCATCACGGCCTCGTCCTCGGTCGCGGACCCGTACGCGATCGCCGGGATCAGCACGACGGGCCGCGGCCCGTGGGCGGCCATGGACGGCAGCGTGGAGACCGGCTGGGAGAGCGACGGCTCGAAGGCGCCGCAGGGCGAATGGCTGCGCGTGGACCTGCCGACGCGGATGCGGATCCCGTACCTGCAGGTGATGCTCGCCCCCGACCTGCTGCTCGGCCAGAAGATCAAGCGGGTGGCCGTGGAGACCGAGGCGGGGAGCCTGGCGCAGGACGTGGGGCAGGTCACGGACCCGCAGCGGCTGCGCGTGCCCGACGGGCCCACGAGCTGGGTGCGGATCAAGGTGCTCCAGACCGTGTCCGGCGAGTGGAGCTACGGCCAGCGGGTCGGCATCATCGAGCTGTCGATCCCGGGGGTCGCGCCCGGCCGGACGATCCGGCTGCCGGGCAAGGGCGGCGACGTGTTCGTCATGGACCGGGGGCTCGACGAGCGGCCCGCCTGCATGCGCAACCAGTTCCGGTGGATCTGCAACGCGGGGGCGCTGGCCAAGCCGGGCGAGGAGCGCGGGTTCGACCGGACTTTCAGCGCGGAGTCCGCCTCGACCGTGAACGTGCGGGGAACGGCCGTGCTGAAGGATCCCGCGCTGGCCGACCGGTACACGCGCATCAGCGCGGGTCTGACCGGTGTGGTCGGCTCGTCCCAGCTCACCCTGGACGCGCCGGTGTCGCCCAGGTCGGCGTTCGACGGCGACTGGACCACCACCTGGGTCCCCGCCGCCGACGACGCCGAGCCCACGCTCACCATCGCCTGGAAGGGCAAGCGGCGGATCGCCCGGCTCCAGGTCGGTCGCCCCGGCGGTGACAAGCAGCCGCTGGACATGATCGTGACCGGCGACAACGGCGCCGTCCGGGCGGGCCGGGTCGACGAGCACGGCGTCCTGACGTTCAAGTCGCTCGTCACCTCCAGCCTCAAGCTCCGCTTCACGCCGTACTCGAAGCGGCTGCAGGTGACCGAGCTGGCCGTGCCCGGCGTCAACCCCGTGGGCCGGCCCGCCGACGTCCCGCTCAGGCTCGCCTGCGGCGCCGGCCCCAGGATCGAGGTGAACGGGCGCACGATCCAGACCAAGGTCGCCGGCACCTTCGCCGACCTGATCGAACAGCGGCCGGTGCAGATCCTCGGCTGCTCCAAGACGGCTCTGCGGGAGGGCGACAACCGGGTGCGGGTCGCGGGCTGGGAGTCGTTGTCCATCGACGACCTCGTGGTGGGCACGCTGCCCGACGAGCCGCGCGGCGTGGAGGGGGCCGCCGTGCAGAGCACCTGGACGCCGTCCGAGCGCGAGGTCAAGGTGACCGCGCCGAAGGACTCCTTCCTCGTCGTCAACGAGAACTACAACGCCGGCTGGCGGGCGCAGATCAACGGCAGGACGCTGAAACCCGTCCGGATCGACGGCTGGAAGCAGGCGTGGGAGCTGCCGGCCGGGACCGCGGGGACGGCGCGGCTCGAATACCTGCCGGACCGCGCCTACCGGCTCGCGCTCGTGCTGGGCCTGGCCGGGATCGCGCTGCTGACCCTGATCGCCCTCGTCATGCGCGGCCCGCGCCCCGAGCACGTGCGCGAGACCGCCGCCGCCTCGGCCGCGCGGCTGGGGCGCCTGCGCGCGCCGTACGCGGTCGTGCTGGGCCTGGCGTTCGGCGGCTGGGTGGCGAGCTGGCAGGGCATGCTCGCGGTCCTCGGGGCGCTGCTGGTGACGCTCGTCCTCCGGGCCCGGCGCCTGCCCGCGCACTGGCTCGCGGCCGCCCTCTTCGGCGTGGCCACGCTGTCGCTGGCGGCGGCCACGCTGCTGCCCGGCGGGGCGCTCCTGCAGGACGTGGTGCCGCAGCTCGCCGCCGGCGCGGCCATGGGCGTGCTGTTCGGCCAGCTGGTCAGGTCGCCGGCACGGCCGGCTCCGGAGCCGGAGCGGCAGGAGGCCGAGCAGGTGCTGACCGGGGCCGGCCGAGCTTGAGCGCGGGGATCTCGATGAGATGGTAGCTACCGACGCTCAGCAGCAGCGACACCACGAACGACACCACGGCCACGCTGGGGAAGTCCCCGCCGAACGGCGGCGCGCCGGTGAGCTTGAGCTGCAGCGTGACCACCGGCGCGTGCCACAGGAAGAAGCTGTAGGAGATGCGGCCCAGGTAGGCGGTCACGGGGTTGCCGAGCACGCGCTGCCTGAGCGAGCCGGGCCTGGAGGCCAGGGCGAACGGCGCGACCAGGAGTATCGCAATCGCCGCCTCCAGGCTGATCCGCAGCAGCGACTGCGACAGGGTCGGCAGCGTCAGCGTGCGCGGACCGGCCAGGTCGGTGCTCAGGACCGCGTACAGCAGCGCCGCCAGCACCAGGAACTGCGGCGCCAGCGAGTCGATCGCCTTGCTGTGGCCGATCCACACCGACAGCACCGCCATCGCCATGCCGCAGGCGAAGAACACCAGGTGGTACGGCAGCAGCAGGGCGAGCTGCGGCTGCTCGAACTCCCGCGTGACGACCACGGTGACCACCGTGATCACCGGCAGCACCGCGATGCCCGCCAGCAGCCTGACCGGCGGGTTGGCGCCGCGGCGGGCCCACTTGTGCAGCGCCCAGGCCAGCGCGGGCAGCACGATGTAGAAGGCCATCTCGATGGGCAGCGTCCACATCTGGTAGAGGCCCTCGGCCGTGTGGTCGCCGGGGAAGTAGTTCTGCACCAGCAGCATCCATTTGACCCAGCCCAGCCAGTCGAGCGAGCTCCACGCCCACAGCCCGAGCCCGGCCACGAGCCAGTAGACCGGCATGACCCGCAGCACTCTGCGCCACAGGTAGCGCAGGGGTGCGGGGCGTGGCGTATCCTCGATCACCGCGCGTGCCCACGGGCGGTAGAGGAGCAGGCCCGACAGGAGGAAGAAGATGGGGACGGCGATGCCGAGCCGGGCCATCATCCAGGCGTACATGCCCTCGCGGTACATGACGCCGGTGTTGCTGCCGACGTGCAGCAGCCAGACGCCCAGAGCGGCGAACGCCCGGATGCCGTCGAGGGCCGCGTCCCGGTTCCTCACCCCTGCTCACACCCTCTCGATCGGCTCGGCGAAACCACGATAGAACCTGTTTCTATCGATTTGATTGCGGTGGTATGCCCGGCAGTGACGCGCATCACTCACTGTCATACTTTGTTGCTCGACGATCGCGCTAGACGACAACACGTTCTACTTATACGGAGGCCTCGATGGGTCGTATCTCCACGCTCGTCCTCATCGGGTTCGGGGCTTTCTTCATAGCACTGGCGCCGCTGCTGAAATTCTGGGCGGCCGGCCAGGTCATCTCCGCCCCCGCGAACCAGTTCGGCATCACGCGGCTGGAGGCCAAGGGCGCCCAGTACTTCTCGCTCCAGGACCTGAAGGTCCTCACCGGCGACCTCCAGATCTTCGTCACCACCCGCGGTGACGTGAAGGAGGCCAACTCGCAGCGGGTGGTCTGGGACGAGGCCACCGTCGTCAACGACGTGACGAACAGCCGGCCGCAGATCGACCTCTCCGAGCGCCGCAGCGCCTTCGACCGGCGCACCGGCGTGGGCCTGAACTGCTGCGGGAGCAACATCGACAAGGCGCCTGTCACGCTTGAGGGGCAGATCTACAAGTTCCCGTTCGACGTGGAGAAGAAGACGTACAAGGTGTTCAACGGCACGGTGGGCAAGGCGTTCGACGCCAAGTTCGTGCGCGAGGACAACGTCAACGGGCTGCCCGTCTACGTCTTCGAGCAGGACGTGCCGCCGACCAAGACCGAGACCCGCTCCGCGCCCGCCAACGTGCTCGGGGTGACCGGCACCACCGGTGACGTGCAGGTGGACCGCTGGTACGACGGCAAGACCACGTACTGGATCGAGCCGGTCACGGGCTCGCCGGTCAAGCAGGAGGTGCAGCGCCACGAGGTGCTGAAGACCCAGGACGGGATCGAGCGCAAGGCGGCCTTCGTCGGCACCGCGAAGATGACCCAGCAGACCGTGGACGATCTGGTCAAGAACGCTCAGTCGGGCAAGAGCCAGATCAACCTGCTGCGCAACATCATCCCGCTGGTCCTGCTCATCGTGGGCGCCGCGCTCGTGGTGACCGGCGTCGTGCTGGGCCGCCGCCGCCCAGTGGAGTAGCGCTGTCGAGCAGCGCGAAGAGCATTCCGGGGCCCGCGTTATGCGGGCCCCTTTTCCATGCCCGGACAAGAGCAAACTAGAACTCGTTATCGTGGAAAGTTACTCGCTGGTACCCGACGAAAGGTTCTAGTCTAGAACACGTTGCAGTTAGCGTCGCGCCGGACGTATTGTCGGGCCATGCGGACCCGTGTCACGGACATGTTCGGAATCGAGTTCCCGATCTTCGCTTTCAGTCACTGCAGGGATGTGGTCGCCGCCGTCAGCCGCGCGGGCGGCATGGGGGTGCTCGGCGCGCTCTACTTCACGCCGGACGAGCTCGAGACCGAGCTCAAGTGGATCGACGACCACGTGGACGGCAAGCCGTACGGCGTGGACGTCGTCATGCCCGCCTCCTACGAGGGCGCCGACTTCGCGCCCGAGGAGCTGGTCGGCCGCCTGCAGTCCATGATCCCCGACGGCCACCGGTCGTTCGTCGAGAACCTCCTGGCCGGGCACGGGGTGCCGCCGCTGTCCTCGGACGCCGACCCCGGCAAGGTGCTGCTCGGCTGGACGGACGCCACCGCGCGCCCCCAGGTCGAGGTCGCCCTGCGTCACCCCATCGCCCTGCTGGCCAACGCGCTCGGCCCGCCGCCCGCCGACGTGGTGGACCTCGCCCACGCGCAGGGGGTCAAGGTCGCCGCCCTGGCCTCCACGCCCCGGCACGCGCTCAAGCAGGTGGAGGTCGGCGTGGACGTCGTGGTCGCCCAGGGCACCGAGGCCGGCGGCCACACGGGCGAGATCTCGACCATGGTGCTGATCCCTCAGGTGGTGGACGCGGTGGACGTGCCCGTCCTGGCCGCCGGTGGCATCGGCAACGGCCGCCAGATGGCGGCGGGGATGGCGCTGGGCGCCGAGGGCGTCTGGACCGGCTCGCTCTGGCTCACGGTCGAGGAGGCCGACACCCCGGAGATGGCCAGGCGCCGCATCCTGGAGGCCACCTCCCGGGACACGGTCCGCTCGCGCAGCTGGACCGGCAAGCCGGCACGGCTGCTCAAGAACGCCTGGACGGAGGCGTGGGAGTCGGAGGAGTCGCCCGGCACGCTGCCGATGCCCCTGCAGTTCATGCTGGTGTCGGACGCCCTGCGGCGCATCGGCCGCTCCGACGCGTCCGACCTGGCCACCTTCCCGGCCGGCCAGGTCATCGGCATCACCAACCAGGTCCGCTCGACCAAGGACGTCGTGTTCGGCCTGGTGGAGGAGTACGGTGAGGCGCTCGAACGCCTGGAGCGCCTCACCCGGGACTAGTGCGCGTGGTAGGTCGGAGGGCGCTTCTCGCGGAAGGCCCGGGTGCCTTCCTTGGCGTCCTCCGAGCCGATCACCGGCCAGCCGATCTCGTCCGACACCTTCAGCGCCTCCGGCTCCGGCATGCCCAGGGTGTCCCGGTACGTGCGCAGGATCGCCTGTACCGAGAGCGGGCCCGAGGCGGCGATGTCCTCGGCCACCTCCCGGGCCGCGGCCAGCGCCTGGCCGTCGGGCACCACGCGGTTGACCAGCCCCATGGACAGCGCCTCCGCCGCCGTGATCGGGCGGCCGGTCAGGAGGAGGTCCATGGCGTGGCAGTACGGGATCTGCCGGGGCAGGCGTACGGCGCTGCCGCCCATGGGGAAGAGCGCGCGCTTGGCCTCGAACAGCCCCAGCGTGGCCGACTCCGCCACCACCCGCAGGTCCGTTCCCACCAGCAGCTCCGTTCCCCCCGCCACCGCGTAGCCCTCGACCGCGCTGATGATCGGCTTGGTGGGCAGGTCCTCCCTGAGCAGGCCCTTCCAGTGGAAGTTGGGGATCTGCGCGGCCCTGGCCTGGACGTCCGGGTCCGTGGAGGGCTGTCCCATGGCCTTGAGGTCGGCCCCGGCGCAGAACGTGCCCTCCGCGCCCGTCAGGATCGCCACCCGGATCCCGGACTCGGCCGACGCGTACGCCCATGCCGAGGCCAGGCCGATCAGCATGTCCGAGGAGAGCGCGTTGCGCGCCTCCGGCCGGTTCATGGTGACGATCAGGACATGGCCGTCGCGTTCGACCCGGCAGTGGGGAGTGCTGATCGGCAGGAGCTCCACGGACGCCTCCGAAGTGTCTAATCAAGCGCTTGCTACGAACTTCGGCCCCAGGATACGCTCCCAGCAGCAAACGAGAACAGGTTCCTGTTTTTTGCTCGCGCCACGACTCCAAGGAGTTCAGATGGGCACGCTCGGTTTCTGGAGGCTCGCGCAGGCGGATCCCGAGTGGATCGCGGCCGTGGACCCCGACGGCACGGAGCATCGCGCGGGCGATCTGCTCGCCCGCTCCAACCGCCTCGTGCACGGCTTGCGCGGGCTCGGGCTCCAGCCCGGCGACGGCATCTGCGGCCTGGTGCCGAACGGGGCGGACGGGCTCGTGCTGTATCTCGCCGCCATGCAGGCCGGCTGGTACTACACCCCGGTCAACTGGCATCTGACCGGCCCCGAGATCGCGTACATCGTCTCCGACAGCGAGGCCAAGGCGTTCTTCGTGCACCCCCGCTACCTCGCGGAGGGCGCCAGGGCGGCCGAGGCCGTCGAGCCGCACCGCCGCTTCCTCGTCGGGGAGGACAAGACCGATGGCTTCCGCCAGGCGAGCGAGCTGACCGACGGTCAGCCGGACACCGCGCCCGAGGACCGCACCGCGGGCGCCACCATGCATTACACCTCGGGCACGACCGGCAAGCCCAAGGGCGTCAGGCGCCGGCTGAACGGCCTCGATCCGGACGACTCCGCAGAGCTCATGACGTTCCTGCTCGGACTGTTCGGCATCACCCAGGGCCGCCCCAACGCCCACCTGGTCACCTCCCCGAACTACCACACCGCGGTGACCCAGTTCGGCGGCACCGCGCTGCACATGGGACACACGCTCGTCTACATGGACAGGTGGGACGCCGAGGAGATGCTCCGGCTCTGCGAGCGCCACGGCGTCACGAACTCCCACCTCGTCCCGACCCACTTCAAGCGGCTGCTCGCGCTGCCGGAGGAGACCCGGGCCCGGTACGACCTGTCCTCGCTCAAGTGGATGATCCACGCCGCCGCCCCCTGTCCGGTCCCGGTCAAGTGGGCGATGCTCGAATGGTGGGGTGACTGCGTGTACGAGTACTACGCGGCCACCGAGGGCGGCGGCACCCTGGCCACGCCCGAGGGCTGGAAGGCGCACCCGGGCACGGTCGGCAAGGCCTGGCCCATCAGCGAGCTGCTGATCGCGGACGATCAGGGCGAGCCCGTGCCGACCGGGACAGCCGGGACGATCTACATGAAGATGATGGGCGTCCCGTTCGAGTACAAGGGCGACCCCGCCAAGACCGCCGCGAACCGGCTCAAGGAGTACTTCACCGTCGGGGACATCGGATACCTGGACGGGGACGGCTTCCTCTTCCTCTGCGACCGCAAGGCCGACATGATCATCTCCGGCGGCGCGAACATCTACCCGGCCGAGATCGAGAACGAGCTCATGGTCCACCCGAAGGTGGCGGACGTGGCCGTGTTCGGCATCCCGGACGAGGAGTGGGGCGAGCAGATCAAGGCCGTGATCGAGCCCGCCCCGGGCGTCGAGCCCGGCCCCGAGCTGGCCCGCGAGCTGCTCGCGTCGCTGGAGGGCCGCCTGGCCAGGATGAAGTGGCCCAGGAGCGTCGACTTCATCGCCGAGATGCCCCGAGAGCCCAACGGCAAGCTGCTCAAACGCAAGCTCCGCGCCCCGTACTGGGAGGGACACGACCGTGCCATCTGATCCCCTGGTCGCCCAGCACGTCCTGGAGTTCCCAGGCGGCTACACGAGAACCACAGGCCCGGTGATCGGCCGGTTCCTGAGCGAGCTGCGCGGTCGACGCATCGTCGGAGTCCGGACGAACGACGGCAAGGTGCTCGTGCCGCCCCTGGAGTACGACCCCGCGACCGGCGAGCCGGTCACCGACGAGTACGTCGAGGTCGGCCCGGCCGGCACGGTCACCACCTGGGCGTGGGTGGACGAGCCGCTCGAAGGCCACCCGCTCGACCGCCCCTTCGCCTGGGCGCTGATCAAGCTGGACGGGGCCGACACCGCGCTGGTCCACGCCGTGGACGCGGGCAACTCCAAGGCGCTGGCCGTGGGGGCACGCGTCTGGCCGGTCTGGAGCGACCGGCCCACCGGCCACATCCGCGACATCTCCCATTTCGCCCCCGAGGTCACGAGGATCGTGTCCAGCGTGCGCGCCGAGTATCGCCTCCAGGCGGGCGGCGCGCTCCGCGTCTTCCTGGAGGGCATCCGGCGCGGCGTCTTCCTCGGCGGGCGGTGCGAGAGCTGCGACAAGGTGTACGTGCCGTACCGCGCCTCCTGCCCCGAATGCGGGAACGGCATCGCGGAGACGCTCGAAGTCTCCGACACCGGCACGATCACCACGTTCGCCATCAACAACCTGCCCGATCCGCGGGCCCCGCAGGTGCCGTTCGTGTCGGCGTACATCCTGCTCGACAACGCCGACATCCCCATGATCGCGCTCATCGGGGACGTACCCGCTCACGAGGTGCGCCAGGGCATGCGGGTCAAGGCGGTCTGGGTGCCGGAGAGCGAGCGTACGGCGTCAATGTCGAACATCCGCTGGTTCGCCCCCACCGGCGAGCCCGATGTGGAGCTGTCATGAGAGATGTCGCGATCGTCGCGTTCGCCCAGACCCGGCACACCGACCACGACGCCGGGCAGACCGAGCCCGAGCTGATCCTGCCCGTGATCGACGAGGTCAAGGAGCGCACCGGGCTCAAGAGGTTCGGCTTCACCTGCTCCGGCAGCTGCGACTACCTCGCGGGCGCGCCGTTCTCGTTCGTGTCCGCCCTCGACGCGCTGGGCGCCTGGCCGCCCATCTCGGAGAGCCACGTGGAGATGGACGGCGCCTGGGCCCTGTACGAGGCGTGGGTCCGGCTCCAGCACGGCGACATCGACTCGGCCCTGGTCTACGGGTTCGGCAAGTCGTCGCTGGGCGATCTGCGCACGATCATGACGATCCAGCTCGACCCGTACTATCTGGCGCCGCTCGGCCTCGACCTGCTCTCCTACGCCGCGCTCCAGGCCGGCGCCGTCGGCGCGGACCGGACGGAGCTCGACGAGATCGTCCGCAGGAGCCGGGCGGACGGGCGGAGCAACCCGTACGCGCTCGATCTGCCCGATCCGGACGGCGAGGACTTCGCGCTGCAACCGCTGAAGAAGACGGACGTGCCGCCCATCACGGACGGCGCGGCGGCGATCGTGCTCGCGGCCGGCGACCTGGCCGGGGAGCTGTGCCGGAATCCCGCCTACATCAGGGGCATCGCCCACCGCATCGAGCCCCACTACCTGGGCATGCGGGACCTCTCGGTGTCGGCCTCCGCGGCCGACGCGGCACGGGCGGCGGGGGTCGGCAAGGGGCCCGTCGAGGTGGCCGAGCTGCACGCCCAGTTCCCCCACGAGGAGATCATCCTGCGCCGCGCGCTGGAGCTGCCCGGCGAGACGGTGATCAACCCGTCCGGCGGCCCGCTGGCCGCCAACCCCGTCATGGCCACGGGCCTCATCCGCATCGGCGAGGCCGCGCGGCGCATCCTCGACGGCGACGCGAGCCGCACCGTCGGGCACGCGGCCGGCGGCCCCTGCCTGCAGCACAACCTCGTCACCGTCCTGGAGGCATGATGGGCAACCGATGCGCGGTCATCGGCGTCGGGCAGACGCACTACACGACCAAACGCAGGGACGTGTCGATCGCCGGGCTGGTGCGCGAGGCGGCGCTTCGGGCGCTGGAGGACGCCGGGCTGTCGTTCAAGGACATCGACGCCGTGGTCATCGGCAAGGCGCCGGACCTGTTCGAGGGCGTGATGATGCCGGAGTCGTACCTGGCCGACGCCCTCGGCGCGGCGGGCAAGCCGATGATGCGCGTGCACACGGCGGGCAGCGTGGGCGGCTCCACGGCTCTGGTCGGCGCCAGCCTCATCCAGGGCGGCGTGCACGACCGGGTGCTGGTGGTGGCGTTCGAGAAGCAGTCGGAGTCGAACGCCACGTGGGCGCTGTCCACGCACCTGCCGTTCAACGCGTCGCTGGTCGTGGGCGCGGGCGGCTACTTCGCGCCGCACATCCGCGAGTACATGCGCAGATCGGGCGCGCCCGATCACATCGGGACGCTGGTGGCGGTCAAGGACCGGCTCAACGCGCTCAAGAACCCGTACGCGCACCTCAAGATCCCCGGCATCGACCAGAAGATGGTCGAGTCCACGCCGATGTTGTGGGAGCCGATCCGCTATCTGGAGACCTGCCCGTCCAGCGACGGCGCCTGCGCGATGGTGTTGTCGTCGGAGTCGAAGGTCACCGGCACCCCGGCCTGGGTGCACGGCACCGCCATGCGCTCCGAGCCGATCTTCCGCGCCGGGCGCGACACGGTCAGCCCGCAGGCGGGCAAGGACTGCGCGGCCGACGTCTACCGCCAGGCCGGCATCGCCGACCCGCGGCGGCAGATCGACGTGGCCGAGACGTACGTGCCGTTCTCCTGGTACGAGCCGATGTGGCTGGAGAACCTGGGGTTCGCGGCGGACGGAGAGGGATGGAAGCTCACCGAGTCGGGCGCGACGGCGCTCGACGGTGACATCCCGTGGAACGCCTCGGGCGGGGTGCTGTCGAGCAACCCGATCGGGGCCTCGGGACTGATCAGGTTCGCCGAGGCCGCGCTGCAGGTGCGCGGGATGGCGGGCGAGCACCAGGTGGACGGCGCCCGCACGGCGCTCGGCCACGCCTATGGCGGGGGAGCCCAGTTCTTCGCGATGTGGATCGTCGGACGGGAGAGACCCTGATGGAGTTCAACCACGCTGACCTGTTCGAAGGGCTCGCGGACGCGATCGGGGACAGGACCGCCGTCGTCTGCGGCTCCGACCGGCGCACCTACGCCGAACTGGAGGCCGAGTCGAACCGGCTCGCCCACTACCTCATGGACCTCGGCATCCAGCCCGGCCAGCACGTCGGCCTGCACCTCTACAACGGCGTCGAGTACGTGGCGGGCCTGCTGGCCGCGTTGAAGATCCGGGCCGTGCCGATCAACGTCAACTACCGCTACGTCGAGGCAGAGTTGCTCTACCTCTACCGCGACTCCGACATCCGGGCGCTGGTCTACGACGTGGAGTTCGACGCGCGGGTGGCCGCCGTGGCGGACCGGGCGCCGCTGCTGGAGCACCTGATCTCGGTGGGCGGGCCGTCGGCGATCGGCGCGGCGGTGCCGTACGAGACCGCTTTAGAACGCGGCAGGCCGGAACGCGGCTTCCCGGCGCGCTCGGGCAACGACGTCTACATCATCTACACCGGCGGCACCACGGGCATGCCCAAGGGGGCGATGTGGCGCGTCGAGGACCTGTTCATGGCCTTCGGCGGCGGCAACCCGTACGGCGAGCCGCGCGCCACCCCGCGCGAGGTGATCGACGAGGCCGTCAAGGCCGGTCCCATGGTGATGATGGCCGCGCCGCCGCTGATGCACGGGGCCGCGCAGATGGCCACGTTCATCGCCTGGTGGATGGGCGCGACCATGGTGTACGTGCGCAAGTTCGACGCCGAGGACGTGTGGCGGGCGGTCGAACGCGAGCGCGTGTTCACCATGAACATCACCGGCGACGCCATGGCCAGGCCCCTGGCCGAGGCGCTGGAGAAGGGCGGCTACGACGTCTCCTCGCTGTTCGTGGTCAGCTCCACCGGGGCGATCCTGTCGGGCGCGGTGCGCGACCGGCTCCAGGAGGCGCTCCCGAACATCGGGATCCTGGACAACTTCGGCTCCACCGAGTCCGGCTTCACCGCGTCGGGCGTGGCCGGGTCCTCGCCGGAGAAGGGCCTGCGCTACCAGCCGAACTCCGTGGTCAAGCTGTCCGTCCTCGACGAGCGGCACCGGCCCGTCGAGCCCGGCTCCGGGCAGCTCGGGACGGTGGCCAGGTCCGGGCGGGTGGCGTTCGGCTACTACAACGACCCCGACAAGACGGCCCGGACGTTCGTCACCGACGCGGACGGCACGCGCTGGCTGCTGACCGGCGACCTGGCGACCGTGGACACCGACGGGACCGTGAACGTGTTCGGCCGCGGCTCGCAGTGCATCAACACCGGCGGGGAGAAGGTGTTCCCCGAGGAGGTCGAGGCGGTGCTCAAGGGGCATCCGTCGGTGTTCGACGCGGTGGTGACCGGGGTGCCGGACGAGCGGTGGGGGAACAAGGTCGCGGCCGTGGTGGAGCCGCGGCCGGGCGTCGAGGTCACGGCCGAGCAACTGGACGCGCACTGCCGGACGCTGCTGTCGGGGTACAAGGTGCCTCGTACGTATGCGTTCGTGGCGGAAATGGTGCGCTCGCCGGCGGGCAAGGCCGACTACCGCTGGGCCCGCGAAACGGTGCAGGCGAGCGAGGCTTGACGCCCATCCGGAGGTCTGGAGCTGCTGCGGCTCCTCTTCGGGCGCCTTGGGATCATCAGCTCCTTCCGGGCGCTCAGAGCCGCTGCAGCTCCTCTTCGATCGCCGCCGTCTCGTCGCGCCTGCCCGTCTTCTCCAGCAGCCTCAGCCTGCCCCGCAGCACATCGCGGAGCAGGTCGGCGACGCCGTCGCGGGCCACCAGGTCCCGCAGCAGCCCGGCGGAGACCCGCAGCGCCGCGTCGGCGGCGTCGTCCCTGCCCAGCTCCTGCTGGCAGAGGCCGAGCCGGGCGTGCGCCACGGCCCTGGACAGCTCGTCCCTGGTCACCTGCGTGGCACGGTGGAAGACGAGCCCGGCCTCCAGCGCCCGGCCCGCCTCCATGAGCGCGTCGCCCAGCATGAGCATCGCCCTGGACAGCAGCTCGCGCTGCATCGGGTTCCCCTGGCCGGAGCGCTGCTCGCCCGGGCTTCCCGGGCTGAACCGCTCCAGCGCCGCGACCGCCTCCCGCAGCGGCTGGATCGCGTCGGCGGCCAGGCCCCGCATCCTCAGCGCGGAGGCCAGCGTGAGGCAGGCGCCCGCCCGGCTGGTGTGCAGGGCCTGCGCGTTCATGCCGGTGGTCAGCAGCTCGTCGTAGATCCCGATGGCCTCCCTGGCCCTGGCCTCGGCCTCGGTCCCCTCGTCCAGGCCGAGCAGGGGCAGCAGCTCGGAGCTCTGCGCCAGGGAGTCGGCGAGGACGGCCCGGTACGTGAGATCGTCCGGCGACCGCCTGGCCCGCGGGATCAGCTCCTCGACGAGCACGTTGGCCTCGGCGAGCTCGCCGCGCATCATGTGGCACCGGACGAGGCGCTGGGTGGCCAGCGCGTGCTTGACCGTGCCCGGCGGCTGGCCGGCGGCGGCGGTCCCGGCGTACTCGGCGGCCTCCTCCGGGCGTCCGGCGGCCAGCAGGTCGTCGGCGATCACCGCGGCGGTGTCGGCGGCCTCCCGCTGCTCCGACAGGTCCGCGTAGAGCCGCAGGGCCTCCTTGAGCTGCCCCAGCGCCTCCTGCTCCCTGCCGAACCCCCGCAGCACCTGCCCGCGCACCCGGATCGCCTGAGCCCGCACGCGGCGCAGCTCTTGGCCGGTCTCCGCGGTCCGGTCCAGCTCGGCCAGGGACCAGGTGATCGCCTCCAGGGCGGCCTGGGGGCGGTCGAGCATGGCGAGGGCGGCGCCGAGCCGGGCGTACGTGACGGCGGCCACGGCCGGGTCGTCGAGCTCGTCGCAGAGGTCGGCGGCCCGCTCGCAGTGCGCCAGCGCCTCCACGGGACGGCCCTGGTCGAGCAGCAGGACGGCGTAGCGGTTCAGGACGTCCGCCAGCGCGCGGCCCTGCTGCCCGGCGAGCAGGTCGACGGCCTGCTCCAGAACGCCGAGATCGGCCTGGCCGAGCCGGGCGAGCGCGGCCAGCGCCAGGCCGAGCCGTTCCCGGTGGTCGCCGGAGAAGGCGGCCAGGCCCCGGTAGACCCGGACGGCCAGCTCGGCGCAGAGCACCGCCGCGCTTGCCTGGGCGGCGGCGCCGAGCCGCATCAGGCACCGCGCGTACCGGTCGTGCGTCTCGGGACCGCCACCACCGCTCAGGGGGACCTCCCGCTCCAGCGCGTCCGTGAACGACGCGAGCGCCGCAAGCAGCTCGGACGGGTCGCCCGGGTAGGTCGCGACCTCCTCGATGAGCGTTCCGAGCACATCCGTCCCCGGAAGCGGCCGCAGGTCGAGTATCCGGCGGTAGAGGGCGGTTCCCGCGGCGGCTCCTTCCTCCTCGACCCGCATCCTGGCCAGCCGCGCGAGGGCCAGCAGGTGCACGCCGGCGAGATCCGGCGGCGGGTCGACCATCGACGCGGTGCCCTCGGCCAGCTTCGGCCCGGCCGCGCCGGGCTCGTGCAGCTCGGCCAGGCACAGGCCGGCGAGCTCCAGGCAGGCGGCGGTGAGCAGCCGGTCGCCCGCCGCGTCCGCCGGCGACATGACGTCGAGGGCCCGGGTGACCGACCGGAGGGCGCCTTCGGCGTCCTGCCCGACGAAGCGGATGCCGCCCTGCAGGCGCAGCGCCCCGGCCAGGGCGGATGTGGCCGCGAGCCCTTCCGACACGAGCCCGTCGTACAGCTCGACCAGCCGGTCGGCCGCCGCCTCCGCGTCGGACGGCCGGCCGGCGCGGGAGAGCGCCGCCGTTTCCAGGATCAGCAGCTCGGCCAGCTCCGTACGGAAGACGACGCTCGTCTCGGCCATCGGCTCGTAGGACTCGACGGCGGCCAGCAGGTGCGGCCTGGCTTCCTCGTGCCGTCCCAGCCCCACGAGCGCCCTGCCGAGCGCCGCCGCCACCATCCCCACGGCGATCGCGTGCGGGCGCTCCGGGCCGGGCTCCCGCTGCGGCGTTTCCGGTACGGGGTGGCGGCGCAGCAGTTCGGCCGCCTGCGTCGCGAGCACCAACCCGTCCGCGGCCCGCCCCACGTCCGTCCAGGCGCGGGCGAGCACGGCCTGCGCGGAGATGTAGGCGTGGATCTCCGGCGTGCCGCCCTCCTCGGCGGCCCGCCTGCACTCCACCAGCCGCCGCTCCGCGCCGAGCACGGCCTCCTCCGGCCGCGAGGTGACCAGCTCCAGCAGCCACGGCCGGCCGCCCGCGTGGCCGGCCTCCGGCTCCAGCCGCTCTGCCCGCGCCCGCGTCTCGGACGCGTGCCGCGCGAAGGACCCGCCCTCCGCTCTTGGGAGGGTCCCGTCGTCGGCACGTGTGGAGGAGCCGTCCGCGGCGCTCAGCTCGTCGTACAGGTCGGCGGCGAGCCCCAGCTGGGCCCGGCCGTCGGCGGGCCGTCCGAGCTCGTCCAGGCACAGGCCGAGCAGCCGCCCGGCCTTCGCCCGCGCGGCCGGGTGCTCTTCGGCCGCCACGCTCATGGCCTCCTGCAACGGCCCCAGCGCCGCCTCGGGCCGGTCGTCGACCAGCAGCAGCTCGCCCAGCTCCAGCAGCTGCCCGGTCAGGCCGCGGCGGTGCTCGTCGGGCTCCAGGGCGACCAGGGCGCGCAGGTTGCGTACGGCCTCGGCGGCGGAGCGCACGGCGGCGTCCAGGTCGTCCGTCCGGGCATGGAGGCCGGACAGCAGCCCGGCGGCGTCGGCGAGCATGGATCGCAGGCCGGGCTCCTGGGCGGCGAGGCCGCGCAGCCGTACGACGGCCTCCGAGGCGGGGACGACGGCGTCGGCCGGCCTGCCCTGCCCGTCGAGCCAGGCGGCCAGGAGGTGGAGGTGGTGGGCCAGATCCCGGTTCGTGGGGGCCACGCCCTTGACGGCCGCGGTGGCGGCGACGGCGAGGCAGGCGGCCAGCTCGGGCAGCGCGCCGCCGTCCGCCTCCTCGAACGGCACCAGCGGCCCCGGCGCGGGCCCGGCGGCCACCGGCACCGGCCCGTCCGCCTCCCGTCGCGGCACCATGGCCGGGGTGTGCGGCCCTCCGTGAGGCGGCGCGACGGTCGGCGCGGCGAGCAACCCCATCGGCGGCGTGTCGCCCGGCTGGAATCCGACCCCCGGAGGCGGCGGGAAGGCCGGCTGGGGGCGCGCACCCGGCTGCGTGGTCGGTTCGGGGCCCGGCCACGCGGTGACGGGCGGGTCCGGTTGCGGGGTGGCGGGTGGGCGAGGGGATGCGGAGGCGAGCGCCGCCAGGTGCCCTGCGACGTCGGGGTCGCCGCCCGCCGCCTCGAACGCCGCCACCGCCTCGTCCAGCCGCCCGAGCTCCAGCAGCGCGCACGCGACGTTGTGATGCGCCCGCGCCGCCTCTCCCGCATAACCGGAGTCCTCCTCGGCCAGGATGCGGAACCGGGCCGCCGCCTCCTGCGCGGGTTTGAGCGCGGAACCGGCCTCGCCCGCGAGCAGCAGGCACGCCCCCAGGCTGAACAGCGCCTGCGCCCGCCCGGCCGCCGCCTCGTACGGAGGAGCGGCCGCGTGGATCTCGACGGCCTCCGCCGCCGCCACGACCGCCTCGCCGACCCGCCCCACGGCCACCAACCGCCCGGACAGCCAGGACAGCGCTTCGGCCAGCGCGATCGGCTCGCCGCCGGCCCGGCGGTGCCGTACGGCCAGCTCGCCGAGGGTGACGTGCAACGCCCGCAACCCCAGCCCCGCGCCCCGCTCGTCGCCCAGCAGGGCGGACGCGGACTCGGCGAGCTCCCGGTCGGAGGGGAACAGCGTGAGCGCGGCGTTGAGCATGTCCCCGAGCCGGGTGGCGGGGTTGGCCACGGCCTCGGCGACCATCGCGCCGATCCTGGCCCCGACCAGGGAACGCAGCGCCGATCCGACCCGCGCCCTGTCGGCGGACAGACGCAGCACGTGGAGCAGGTGAACGAGGTGCTGGACGGTGCGGCCCTCGTGATCGTGGAGGGCGAGCACGAGCTCGTCCAGGCCCTCCGTCTCGGCCAGGAGCTCCTCGGCCACCAGGTCGGGACCCAGCTCGCCGCTCGGGAAGACGGTGCCCAGCCAGCGGGCCGCGCCCATGGTGCCGCTCCGCAGTCCGGGCACGGCCGACAGCAGGCCGGGCAGCTCTGCGGGCGCCGGCGCGGTGAGCGTCGGCACCGCCACGGCCTGGCGTGCCGTCACGTCGTCCACGCGCTCGTGTTCGGCGGGCCAGACCCGCGCCCACTGGTCGCTCTCCCGTGCCAGGAACCGCCGGAGCAGCCCGCCGCCGTGCAGCCGCATCGGTTGCGTGCGCGCGTCGGCGTCGCGGTCGCGCGCGGGCGGTTCGCCGTCGGGCGAGGGCACCGGCCGCTCGTCGTCGGACAGCCTCAGCAGGGCCGCCAGGTGGACGTGGAGCGGGAGACCGTACTCCGGGTCGTCGAGGCGCGGCGGGGCGGGCAGGGCGGCCCGGCTGGGGGCGAACGCCTTCATGGCAGCGAGCGCGTGGTCCGTGCGCTCCGCGAGCGTGAGCGGGTGGGTGTTGAGCTGGACCGTCGTGGAGGTGAGCCGCCGCAGCCAGCCGCCGGACGCCGTGTCGAGCCGCCGCCACCAGTCCGCCTCGCTGAGCTCGCGGGCCAGCAGCAGGAGCCGTACGCGAGGGTTGCGCCCGTGCCTGGCCAGGCGCCGTACCAGCTCGCCCACCAGGGGAGGGGACGGATCTGGATGATCCACCACGAGCAGGGTCGGGCGTAACGCCTCCAGGGTCCGGCCGGCCAGCGGGCCGCCGGCGGAGTCCAGCGGCAGGAACCCGGTGTCCCACCCGGCCTCGGCCAGCTCCACGCAGAGCTCGCCCGCCAGCCTCGTCTTGCCCGTGCCGCTCCGGCCGGTCAGCACCGCGATCGACAGGGCGGCCGGTTCGGCGGCCCAGGCTCGCAGGTCCGCCAGCTCCTCGTCCCTCCCGAGGAAGGGCACCACCGCGTGCCGCGCCATCAGCAGCGTCCAGTCCGAGCAGTCCTGGGGCAGCCGCTCGCGGGCAGGGGTCAGAAGGTCGGAGAGGATCACCGAGGGGTCGTCCTCCGCCACGGTCTCCAGCCGGCCGGGCGCGATGCCCGCCAGCTCGCGGAACCGTTCGTCGCCCAGCAGCGCGGTCGCGGGCACCGCGTCCAGGTGGCCGTGCGCGTTCCCGGGGGAGCCGCCGCCGATCACGCCGATGATCTGCCCGGCCGGCTCGGCGAGCAGGACGGCGCCCGACAGGCCCTGCGCGAGCGCGCTGGGCGGCGACCCGGGTCCGGGGCTCAGCACGCTGACCGCCAGGGCCTTCGACACCGCGCTGGTGGGGGCGTCGACCAGGCCGGTCACCGTCTCCGCGTCCCTGACCCCGGCCCGCCGCCCCAGCCGCGCGAACCCTCTGGCCACGCAGCGGACCCTGAAGCCAGGCCCGCCGGAGGAGGCGGTGACCCTGGCCCAGCGGACGTGTTCGATGCCGGGGACGTCGGCCCACGGGGCTCCGGCGACCCGCAGGAGCACCGGGCCCGCCCCGCCGCGTCCGCGCCACACCTGCTCGGCCTCGGCCCACCGGCCCGAGTCCGCCGTGCGCACCTGGCACGGCAGGCCGGGGGCCACGACGAGCCCAGAGGCCAGCACCAGATCGGCGCCGATCGCATAGCCGGAGCCGGTCACGCCGACGAGGTCGTCGTGACCCGAGTAGACCTCGACGACCCGTTCGAGCCCGAGGCGGTGCGGTGGCGTGTCCATGAGGTCCGCCTCTTAGCTACGTCCCGACGTGCCGTCCCCCTGATCTGATCTCACTATCGCACTATGAGCCAGAAATTTCCTGGCTTGTCAGGCCTTCTCGGTTGTGAGCCAGGCCGCCAGGCCCAGGTAGACCAGCCCGCTGCCCACGTTCAGACGGCGGTGCGCACGGGCGGACCCGCGCAGCCGGCCGGCCAGCGCCGACGAGAGCATCGCGTACGTGCCGTCGGACACGATCCCGAGCACCAGCCACAGCGCCCCGAACACCAGGATCTGCGGGCCGACGGGCCCCAGCTCCGGGTGGGTGAACTGGGGCAGGAACGCCAGGAAGAAGATGGCCGTCTTGGGGTTGAGCACGTTCACCACGAAGCCCTCCCAGAACAGCCGCCGCCTCGACTGCACCCGCAACTCCACCACCTGCTCGCCCGCGCCGCGCTGCATCAGCTTGCGGACGCCGAGCCAGACCAGGTAGGCCACGCCCACGTACTTCACGATCGTGAACGCCGTGGCCGAGGCCGCCAGCAGCGCGCTGATGCCCAGCGCCGCCGCCGCGATGTGGACGAGCGAGCCCGCGTGCACGCCGAGCACCGAGATCACGCCCGCGCCACGGCCCTGGGAGACGCTCCGGGTGACGATGTAGAGGACCGCCGGTCCGGGGACCACGAGCAGCCCGAGCGTGGCCACACAGAAGAGGGCAAGTGATGAAATATCCGGCATGGGGTCATCGTAGAGGCGGCGTCAAAGGCTTTCCCGCGGCGGGCTTTCCCGCGGCGGGCTTTTCCGCGGCGGGATTTCCCGCAGCGCCGCGCGCAGTGCGGCCAGCAGCGCCTCCGTGGCCGGCGGATGGGGCGGCTCGCCGTGGACGGCGGCGTACACGTGCCGGGTCGAGCCGGGCACCTCGGCCACCTGCACGTCCGGATTGCGATGGGCCCGCAGCGCCAGCCCCGGCAGCAGGGTCAGGCCCAGCCCGGCCGCCACCAGGGCCTGCACGGCCACGATGTCGTCGCTGGTGAACGAGATCCGCGGCGCGAACCCCGCCTTCTCGCAGATGTCCAGCAGATGGCTCCTGCACCGGTCGCATCCCGCGATCCAGGCCGAGTCCGCGTGGTCGGCCAGCCCGCCCACCGGGCCGTCGGCCACCAGGTAACTGGGGTCGTCGAGGAGATGGATCATGCGGATGTCGTCGTCCTCGGGCGCGGTGTCGTCGTACCGGAAGATCACGGCCACGTCCACCCGCCCCGACCGCAGCAGCCTGAGCGCCTCCGGCGGCTCGATCTCGGTGAGCTGCAGGCGCAACCCGGGGTGCGCGGTGGACAGCAGCCCCGCCGCCTTCGGGATGAACGTGCCCAGCGCCGAGGGGAAAGCCGCCAGCCGTACGCGCCCCGACCGCAGCCCCACGTGCGCGGCGAGCTCCTCGGCGGTGGCGTCGAGGCGGCTGATGATCTCCGCGGCCCGCTCGGCGAGCAGCCGGCCCGCGTCCGTGAGCCTGATGCCGCGCCCGACCCGCTGGACCAGCCGTGCCCCGGTCTCCGCCTCCAGCCGCGCCAGGTGGTGGCTGACCGAGGGCTGCGAATAGTGGAGCTCCTTGGCGGCGGCGGTCAGCGAGCCCTTGCGGGCGACCGCGACGAGAACGCGAAGCCGCACGACATCCAGCATTCATCAATCGTATCTATAGGTGGGCCAGAGAACTTCTGTTGGACCTATCGGTCGAGGTGTAGCACCGTGGAAGGGGAAGGACAATTGCCTGCTTTCCCTAGGGAGACACCATGAATATGGCCGCTTCCGCCGCCGTGCGACCCGGGCTCGACCCGCTCGTGACCGGCATTTCCGAGATCGTGGCGCGGGGACTCGGGCGCGGCAGGACCGCGTACGCCGTCGCGGACCTGCTACGTAGCCGGCTTCCCGGGCTCGACATCCTCACGCCGCGCGAACGCGAGGGCTCGCCCGACGGCTACGTGTCCCGCCCGCTCCACAGCGAGGAGGGCTTCTCCATCGTGAGCGTCGTGTGGCGCCCCGGCCAGGAGACGCAGATCCACGACCACGTGTCGTGGTGCGCGTTCGGCATCATCGGCGGGATCGAGCACGAGACGCTTTATCGCGACATGGGCGATCACCTGGTGGAGATCGGGCGCGTCGACAACAGGCCCGGCGAGGTGAGCGGGTTCGCGCCGCCCGGGGACATCCACAAGGTCCGCAACACCAGCGACGAGGTGGGGGTCTCGATCCACGTGTACGGGGCCGACGTGGCCCGGCTCGGCAGCAGCGTGCGCCGCGTCTACGACCTGCCGGTGAGGTAACCCTCCAGGCGGTCGGCCAGCTCCTTCGGCCGGGCCAGCATGGGGGCGTGGCCGCCGTCGATCTCGTCGGGCGTGATGCCGAGCCGGTCGCGGACGACCTGGCGCATGAAGCCAGGCGTGAAGAACCGGTCGTCCCGGCACAGCAGGAACCTCGTCGGCACGTCGGGCCACGCGTCCAGCGGCCAAGGCTCCGCCATGGCCTTGTCCGCGTGGTCCCGCCCCCTGGTCAGCAGCTCCTCGGCCACGGCCCTCGGCACGTCGTGCAGGAAGAGGCCGATCGGGTCGGACATGTCCTTCGAGCCGAACCCCGTGTTGGCCCACCAGTCGGACGGCGGCTCGCCGGGGGCCGGGATCATGGCCGTGACCAGCACCAGGAGGTCGGCCGGCGTGCGGGCGCAGACGAGCGGCCCGACGAAGCCGCCCCACGAGTGCGCCACGACGACGAGGTCGCCCCGGCCTCCGGCCGCCTCCACCACCGCGTCGGCGAGGTCGAGCAGGCCGGCGGACTCGTCCTCGACCGGCAGGCTCACCGCGACCACGTCGTGCCCCCGGTCGCGCAGCTCGGGCTCCAGCAGGTGCCAGTCCCACGCGGACCCGCCACCCCCGTGGATCAGTGCGAACGTCGCCATGCTCTTCACCATAACGCCCACTTGGATTGCGCAAATTTATTTGCGCAATTTTTCTTTCGCTTCTATGGTGGTCTCATGGCCGCCGAGAAGAGTCGCCGCATCAAGGACCTCGACACGCTCAAGGCGTTGGGGCATCCGCTGCGCATGAAGCTCTATCGCGCTCTCAAGGTGACGGGCGCGGCGACCGCCTCCCAGCTCGCCGACCAGGTCGACGAGGCCGTCTCGCTGGTCAGCTACCACCTGCGCAAGCTGGCCGCGCACGGCCTCATCGAGGAGGCGCGGGCGCGCGGCGGCGACGCGCGTGAGCGCTGGTGGCAGCCGGCCGACGCCATGATCAGCACCCGGGACGAGGACTTCCGCGACGCGCCGGAGCGCGCCGCCGTCCACGCCGCGGTGTCGCGCATGCACGCCCGCCAGCAGGGCGAGATGTACGAGAGCTACCTCGACACCCAGTCGGCCTGGCCCGACGACTGGCGCAACGCGGCCTTCAGCTCCGAGTTCATGCTCTCGCTGACCGCCGAGGAGCTGCGCCGGTTGGGTGACGAGCTCAACGAGGTCATCGGGAAGTGGCGGGCGCACGGGCAGGCCGCCCGCGAGTCGGGCGACGTCGAAGGCCGCGAGAACGTGGCCGCGCACACGTACGGCTTCCCGTTCCGTACGTGACCGAGGAGGGTGTGATGTATCCGGAGTTATACCTGTACGTGGAGCGGGCGCGAGCCAGCGAGCTGCGAGCCGAAGCGCGACGGCAGGCCCGCGCGCGCCGATCCCGCGGCGGTGTGGAAGCGCGGGTCCGCGCCCTGGAGGCGCGGCTGGGCTGGGTGCTGGTGGAGACGGGTCTCCGGCTGGTGCACCGGTATCACTGATCCAGGCCGAGCTGGTGGCCCATGGCCACGGAGTCCCTGATGGCCCAGTGCTCGACGATCCTGCCGTCCCTGACGCGGATCATGTCCATGCCGCGCACCTCGTAGCGGCGCCCCGAGGCGGTGTGCGTGCCGCGGCTGAGATAGACGTTGGTGGACAGGTCGTCCGTGGAGATGTTCTGCTCCACCGTGACGGACATGTCGTGAAAACCCGTCCCGCCGGACAGGGCCTGCTCCCACTTCTCCCGCCACGCCGCCAGGCCGTGGTGGTCGCCGTGCGCGCCGCCCCGGTGGTCGATCACGTCGGGGTCGATGAGTGCCAGCCCGTCCTCGATCTGCCCGGCCCCGTAGAGCTCGACGATGCGCCGATGCACTTCGCCGGCCGTAGCTGCCATGCCTGCCTCCTGGACTAAGTGGGGACTTCCCCGTTTAGTTGGTATGGCTAGACTAGATGGGGAGTTCCCCACTTAGCAAGGAGAAGGATGGGACCGCGTCCTCGGCGGGCGGATGCGCAGCGCAACTACGATCGGCTGCTGGCCGCGGCCGCGCGGGTCTTCGCCGAACGCGGCACCGACGCGCCGCTCGACGACGTGGCCCGCCGGGCAGAAGTCGGCAACGCCACCATGTACCGGCATTTCCCTACCCGTACGGACCTGCTGGTCGCCGTCTACGCGGACGAGGTCTCCCAGCTGTGCGCCGGCGGCCAGGCCCTGCTGGCCGCCGAGTCGCCGGCGGAGGCGCTCCACGAGTGGCTGCGGCTCTTCATGGACCACATCACCTCCAAGCGCGACCTGGCCCTGGCGGTCACCGACGACGGCAGCGCCACCGCGCTGGTGGCCGAGTGGCACGCGTCCATGCTCACCACGGCCTCGGCCCTGCTGGACGCGGCCAAGCGGGCCGGGGCCGTGCGGGCGGACCTCGACGTGCGCGACCTGCTGACCCTGGTCAGAGGTATCGCGCTGGCCGCCGCGGACCGCACCCAGGCCGACCGCCTTCTGGCGCTGATCGACTGGTCACGGTGACCTGCTGAAGGTGGCCCGCTGAAGATGGCCCGCCGAAAGTGCCCGGCGCCCCCGATACGCCGGAACCGTCCCGCCGCTGTCGCGACGCCGCCGTCGCGGCCCGCCCGCTCAGACCCCGAGCGCGGAGGGGAGGCTGAGCTCGTGGAGGAACAGGGCCTCCGTCGTCGCCACCCGCCGGAGCTCCTCCAGGTCCACCCGCTCGTTCGGCGCGTGGATGGCCGCGTCCTCGTCCTCCGCCCCGAACAGCAGGATCTCCGCCGCGGGGAACTGCTTGAGCAGCGTGTTGACCAGCGGGATCGAGCCGCCCGCGCCCACGTCCCTGGGGCGGCGGCCGAAGGCGCGCTCCATGGCCCGGTTCAGGGCGGCGCGGGCCTTGCCGCCCGAGTCCGCCTGGAAGCCCGAACCCACCGTCAGGTCCGCGAACGACACCTCGACGCCCCACGGCGCCACCTTGCGCAGGAACTCGACCACCGCGTTCACCGTCGCCTTCGGGTCGCCCGCCGGGGGGACGCGCACGGTCACGCGGGCCCGCGCCGCGGGCTGGACCGCGTTCACCGCGCCCGAGACGGTCGGCACGTCCAGGCCCGTCACCGTGATCGCGTACGACGCCCAGAGCCGGTCGGCCAGCGAGCCCGAGCCCACCAGCGAGGCCCCGTCGAGGACGCCGGCGGTCTTCCTGAACTCCTCCTCCGACGGCCCCTGCCCCAGGAAGGTGCCGCGGGGCAGGCCGGGCACGCGGATGTCGCCGTTGTCGTCGTGCAGCGCGGTCAGCATGCGCATGAGGGCGGCCAGCGCGTCGGGGGCCGCGCCGCCGAAGGAGCCGCTGTGCACCGGCTCCCGCAGCGTGCGTGCCTCGATGGTGAACGCCGCCATGCCGCGCAGCGAGGTCGTGACCGCCGGGTCGCCGACCCTCGGGTTGCCGGTGTCGGCCACCACGATGGCGTCGGCCCGCAGCAGGTCGGGGTTGCGCTCGACGAACGCCTCCAGCCGCTCGCCCGCGTACTCCTCCTGGCCCTCGATGATGACCTTGATGCCCACGGGGAAGCGGCCCTGGAAGGCGCGCAGGGCGGTGATGTGGGAGATGACGCCGGACTTGTCGTCCGCGCAGCCCCGCCCGTAGAGCTTGCCGTCGATCAGGGTCGGCTCGAACGGCGGGGTGCGCCACGCGGCCGGGTCGCCCGCGGGCTGCACGTCGTAGTGCGCGTAGAGCAGGACCGTGGGCGCGCCGGGCGGCGCGGGGGCCTCGCCGAAGACGGCCGGGAAGCTGCCCTCGACCGGCACCTGCTGGACGCGCGGCAGGCCCACGGAGCGCAGCAGCTCCTCCGTCATCGCGGCGGCGGCGAAAACCGGCTCTTCCGGATGCCCCGGGAAGGCCACGGAGGGTATGGCGGCCAGCCGCCTGAGCTCCTCGACGGCCTGGGGCATCGCGGCGGCGACGGCGCTCTCTATCTGTTCAGGAGTCACGGTAGGTCCCCCGGGGTCGTTATCAGAAGGTTCGGGCAGGTCTCAACATGTCGGTCTCATTGGATCACACAACGTTCCACGTGCGAGAACGCGTAGACCCCGCGTGCGGGGCGGTTGGGACCCGCGCGCCAATCTACATGCGGATTTCGTCGTCGTTACATATGTGATCTGCGGATACCGATTTTCTTGCATAGTGATGCGACCGATTCGCTTGGCAAATCCCCAGGTGAGCATGCAGACTGTGTGAAGTTGACACGAGGGAAGATAATCATGACGCAGCCGGAAAACGACGTCCTGAAGGCCGCGCAGGACAACCTGTGGTTGCACTTCACCAGGCACAGCGCCTATCAGCAGTCCGAGATCCCGACCATCGTGCGCGGTGAGGGGTCCTACGTCTACGACATTCACGGCAAGCGCTACCTCGACGGCCTGGCCGGGCTCTTCGTGGTCCAGGTCGGCCACGGACGCCAGGAACTGGCCGAGGCCGCCGCCAAGCAGGCCCAGGAGCTGGCGTTCTTCCCGTTGTGGTCCTACTCCCACCCGAAGGCCGCCGAGCTGGCCGCCCGCCTGGCCTCGTACACGCCCGGCGAGCTCAACCGCGTCTTCTTCACCACCGGCGGCGGTGAGGCGGTCGAGACCGCCTGGAAGCTGGCCAAGCAGTACTACAAGCTGATTGGCAAGCCGCTCAAGCACAAGGTCATCAGCCGCCAGATCGCCTACCACGGGACCCCGCAGGGCGCGCTGTCGATCACCGGCATCCCCGCGTTCAAGCAGATGTTCGAGCCGCTGGTGCCCGGCTCGGTCCGGGTCCCCAACACCAACCACTACCGCGCCGACGAGATCACCGGCGTCAAGGGCATGTCGCCCGAGGAGTACGGCATCTGGGCGGCCGAGCGCGTGGCCCGCGCCATCGAGATGGAGGGCCCCGACACGGTCGCCGCCGTCTTCGCCGAGCCCGTGCAGAACGCCGGCGGCTGTTTCCCGCCTCCTCCCGGCTACTGGCAGCGCCTGCGCGAGATCTGCGACGAGTACGACGTGCTGCTCGTCTCCGACGAGGTCATCTGCGCTTTCGGCCGGCTCGGCACGATGTTCGGCGGCCAGAAGTTCGACTACGTGCCCGACATCATCACCTGTGCCAAGGGCATGACCAGCGGCTACTCGCCCATCGGCGCCATGATCGCGCACGAGCGGCTGTTCGAGCCGTTCAAGGGCGGCGACGAAATGTTCGCGCACGGTTACACCTTCGGCGGCCACCCCGTATCCTCTGCCGTAGCGCTGGCCAACCTCGACATCTTCGAACGCGAGGACCTGCTCGGCCACGTCACCAGGAACGAGCCGCTGTTCAAGGAGACCCTCGACGGCCTGCGCGACCTGCCGATCGTCGGCGACGTGCGCGGCTCGGGCTACTTCTGGGGCATCGAGCTGGTCAAGGACAAGACCACCAAGGAGACCTTCACCGCAGACGAGTCGGAGCGGCTGCTGCGCGGTTTCCTGTCCAAGGCGTTGTTCGACGCGGGCCTGTACTGCCGCGCCGACGACCGCGGCGACCCTGTCATCCAGCTGGCGCCCCCACTGATCGCGGGGCCAGAGGAGTTCGCCGAGATCGGGTCGATACTCCGTGGCGTGCTCACCGAAGCGTGGACGCGCCTGTAGGACGGCCCAACAGAACCACCTCACAGTCCGGTACGACGGCGTGCCGGGTTCGCGAAAGGATCAACCCATGAAGATCGGCGTACCTGCCGAGGTCAAGAACCACGAATATCGCGTCGCCGCCACGCCCGCCGGAGTCCACGAGCTGGTGCGCCACGGGCACGACGTCCTGGTCCAGCGGGGTGCGGGCCTGGGCTCGCACATCACGGACGAGGAATACCTCTCGGCGGGGGCGAAGATCCTCGACGGCGCCGACGCCGTGTGGAGCGAGTCGGACATGGTGCTCAAGGTCAAGGAGCCCATCGCCGAGGAGTACCACCGGCTGCGTGAGGGCCTCGTGCTCTTCACCTACCTGCACCTGGCCGCCTCGCGTGCCTGCACGGACGCGCTGCTGGGCGCGAAGACGACCGGCATCGCATACGAGACCGTCCAGGTCGGCAACGCGCTGCCGCTGCTCGCCCCGATGTCCGAGGTCGCGGGCCGCCTCGCGCCGCAGGTGGGCGCCTACAACCTGATGCGCTTCAACGGCGGGCGCGGCGTCCTGCCGGGCGGCGTGCCCGGTGTGGCGCCGGCCAAGGTGGTCGTGATCGGCGGCGGCGTCTCCGGGCTCAACGCCGCGCAGATCGCCGTCGGCATGGGCGCCGACGTCACCGTGCTCGACACGAACATCGACCGCCTGCGCTTCATCGACGCCATCTACCAGGGCCGGCTCAAGACGCTGGTCTCGACGTCGTACGCGATCGAGCAGGAGGTCCTGCAGGCCGACCTGGTCATCGGCGCGGTGCTGATCCCCGGCGCCAAGGCCCCGACGCTGGTCTCCAACGACCTGGTCTCGCGCATGAAGCCGGGCTCCGTGCTCGTCGACATCGCCATCGACCAGGGCGGCTGCTTCGAGGACTCGCGCCCGACCACGCACGCCGAGCCGACGTACAGGGTGCACGAGTCGGTCTTCTACTGCGTGGCCAACATGCCGGGCTCCGTGGCCAACACCTCCACGAACGCCCTGACGAACGCGACCCTCCCGTACGCGGTCAAGCTGGCCGACCTCGGCTGGCGCGAGGCGCTCAGGACCGACGCCGGGCTCGCGGGCGGCCTCAACACGCACAACGGCCTGCTCACCAACGGGCCGGTGGCAGAGGCGCTCGGCCTGCCGTTCACCCCGGTGGCGGAACTGGTGTGACGACGGTGAAGCGCCTGGGCACGCGCTGATCAGCGCACGCCCAGGCGCTTTCGCAGGTCGCGGGCCGTGGCCAGGACGTGCTCGATCTCGCCGGGGCTCGGCCACGGCGCGGTGCCGGGGCGCAGCAGCGTGCCGCGCACCGACGCCAGGTGCTCGACGGCGCTCGGGTGCAGCCCGCTCCGGGCCACCAGCCACCCGATCACGTCGGAGTGGTCGTGCAGCGGCCGGGTCACCAGATCCCACGTGCCGAGCACCTCGGTGAGGTCGCCCACGTCCAGCGCGGCTTCGCCCCTGCGCCCGGTGGCGGCCGCGGCCAGTTCGGCCCTGGCGGCCAGCTCCGGCTCGGCGTGCCGCACCCACGTGGCCGGTGGCGGATCGGACAGCCACTCCTGGGCCTCGTTCAGCTCCCCGGCCACCGACAGCAGCCCGCCCAGCTCGACGGCGGCCCCGCGGTGCCCGGCCCGCGCCGCCTGCCGGAACCAGTGCTGCCCGCCCGCCAGGTCGCCGAACTCGGCGATCAGCAGCAGGCCGTAGTTGAAGGCCGCCTCGGCGTCCCCGCCGGCCGCCGCCCGGCCGAACCAGTGGCCGGCCGCCGCGCAGTCCCTCAGCTCCACGCAGACGAACCCGGCCATCCGCTGGTCGTACCCGCGTCCGGCGCCGGCGGCCTGCTCGAACCAGCCGCGGGCGGTACGCAGGTCGCCCCTGGACAGCGCGATCTCGCCGAGCTGGGAGGCGGCGCCCGGGTGCTCGCACCTGGCGGCCAGCCGGTAGTAGGCCTCCGCGCCCTCGGGGTCGCGGCTGGCGTGCAGGTAGAGGCCCATGCAGTATGCCGAGTCCGGGTGGCCGCCCCTGGCCGCGTACTCCCACCAGCGCACGGTCTCCTCGTCGTCGCCCGTCGCGTAGGCCAGGAAGCCCAGGTCGTGCGCCGAGGCCATGTCGCCGTCGGCCGCCGCCGCGCGGTGCCAGTCGCGTGCCGCCGCCGGCTCTCCCGCGTCCTGGCACATCAGCGCCAGCTTGCGGGCCGCCGCGCTGGAGCCGCGGTGGGCCGCGACCTCGAACCAGCGCCTGGCCCGCTCAGGGTCTCCGCGCTGCTCCAGCAGGAGCGTCGCCAGGTTGCTCGCGGCCTCGGCGTCGCCGCCGCCGGCCGCGAGCTCGTACCAGGTGACGGCGTCCACGAGGCTGCCGTGCTTCTCGTGCCAGATGCCCAGGTTGTACGCGCTGTCCAGGTTGCCGGCGGTGGCCGCCCGCTCCCACCAGTGCTTGGCGGCCGCGCGGTCGCCGTGCTGGGCGTAGAGCTTGCCGAGCCGGTGCGCGGCCTGCGCGTCGCCCGCCCGGGCGGCGGCCAGCAGCTCGGGCTCGTCTCCCACGCGCGGCGCCGGTACGGACGGCGCCGCGACCTCTCCTTGCCAGGCCATGGCGACCAGGGTGACATGTGATCGCGCGATTGCGGACAGTAATCGCCGACAAGGCGCTACCGGAAGTCGATGCGGGTCGCCCAGACGGTCACGGTCTGCTCGCCGGAGGCCGGTGCGGCAGGCGGGGTGCCGCCGATCCAGCCGCCCAGGTTGAGCCCGGCGCCGACGGTCCCGCCTGCGCCGCGGTGCACGAGGCCGTCCCCGCCACCGGTCCGGCGGCGACCCCGCCGGCGAACAGGGTGGCGGCGCTCAGCGGATGAGCGTCAGACTGTCCAGGGTCCCGCTCTTGGCGGCCTGGACGATCGAGCCGAACTGGTCGAGGCTCATCTCCACGCGCTGCCCGAAGTCGTCGGTGATGACCACCTGGCGCTCGACGGGCGCCGTCTCGTCCACGAACAGTTCGGGGCAGCCGCAGTCACACTGCCCGCAGAACTTGGCGACGGATCGCATACCTGTCCCCGCTCTCCATGTATCCGGTAGACGAAACGTAACGCCGGTCCTTGAATGCGGCCAGTGACAGTTGTTGCACCCTTAGCGAGGTTTAGGACGCCCACCCCTTGAGAACGGACACCTTTTCGAAGTATTCGTCCTCGCTCATTTCTCCGCGGGCGTACCGCTCGGCGAGGATCCGCTCCGCGGCGTCGGTGGGCGACGCGGTAGCGGCGGCGGGCGCGTGGCGCGGCCCCCACCAACCCTTGCGCCGGGCCGTGACGGCCATCGCGACGAGGGCGACCCAGAACAGGCCCCAGAAGAACGGGAAGATCGGCCAGAAGCTGTGCATGTCTCCTCCTTGATGTCGTGCCTCCAGCGTGCCGGTTGGCGGGGCGCGTCGAATCGCACGTCAGGCCCTGTTCCGAGTCAGCCCGGGGGAGTGTTCACGCGGGTCGCCCGTACGCCTGCGGGGGTAGCGCGCTGGTGCGTTTCATCGTCCGGAGGACGGGGGCGGTCTCCAGTGTCTGGACGGCGTCCAGGGCGCTCACCCGTTCGGTGAGGTAGCGGTACAGGTCGGCGTTGTCGCGGCAGACGGCGGTGGCGAGGAGGTTGGTCGGGCCGGTGGTGACGGCGGCGAAGGAGATCTCGGGGTGGCCCGCGAGGGTCGTGGCCACGTGGACCAGTTCGGAGGGGCGTACGGTCATCCACAGCCTGGCCTCGGCGCGGTAGCCGAGCAGCTTGGGGGAGTAGTCGAGCTGGGTGACGAGCACGCCGGACTCCCGCAGCCGGTGGAGCCGGCGCTTGACCGTGGCCTCCGACCAGCCGGTGGCCCTGGCCAGCTCGGTGTACCCGGCCCGGCCGTCCCTGGCCAGCACGTCCACCAGGCGGTGGTCCTCCTCTTGCAGCACGATGCCGCCCGGCCCGGCAGGCGGGTCGGGGCGCAGCCGATCGGCCTGCTCCCCGGTCAGCCAGGCCAGCCCCTGCCAGCCGTCGGGCAGGGTGAAGCCGTGCAGGAGCGAATGCGCGGTCATGGCCAGGACGCGGCCGGTCCGGGGCAGCTTCTCCAGCAGGACGGCGTCGGGCGACTGGGTGAAGCACGAGATCTCGGTGCCGCCGGACAGCAGGTGCACCCAGTACGTGTCGGACCGCCTGGCCAGGGCCTCGGCGATGGCGGTGCCCGCGTCGGGCGTGCAGCGTACGCGGATCGTCCAGGGCGTGTGGCCGAGGAACGCGCCGTCGAGGCCGCCCACCACCCTGATCACGCCCGCCGCCGTGAGCCTGCGGTAGCGGCGGGCGACGGTCTGCTCGGAGACCCCGAGCACGTCGGCGATCCTGGCGAAGGGGGCGCGGCCGTCGAGCTGGAGCGCGTGTACCAGACCGCGGTCCACGCCGTCGAGTTCGGCGGATTCCATCCGATGAGCCTAGTGCTGTGGAGGAAAACCACCGAAATATCGCTAGAAACTGGGGTGGCTTCGGGACGCGGGCCAGCCTTGGACCCATGATTCTCGTGACAGGAGCCACCGGAAACGTCGGCCGCCAGGTCGTCCACCAGCTCGTCGAGGCGGGTCACCCCGTACGCGCCATGACCCGTGACCCCTCCAGGGCGGCCCTGCCGGAGGCCGTCGAGGTGGTCAAGGGCGACCACGAAACCATCGACCGGTGCCTGGACGGCGTCGAGTCGGTCTTCCTCATCTGGCCCTTCCACACCGCGGACCTCGCCCCCGCCGTGGTCGGCGCGATCAGGAGGCACGCCCGCCGCGTCGTCCTGCTCTCCTCGGGCGCGGTACGCGACCAGCCCGACTCCGCCGTCGGCCGCTCGCACAACGAGCTCGAACAGCGGATCGAGCAGTCGGGCCTGGCCTGGACCATGCTCTGGCCCAGCACGTTCGCCGCGAACGCGCTCTGGTGGCGCGACCAGCTCCGTTCGGGAGACGTGGTGCGCGGAGCGTTCGGCGCGCTGCGGATGGCGATGCTGCACGAGCGCGACCTCGCCGCCGTGGCCGTAAGGGCGCTGACCTCGGACGGCCACGACGGGGCCCGCTACGCGCTGACCGGGCCGCAGGCGCTGACCCAGGCCGAGCAGGCGCGGATCCTCGGAGACGCGCTCGGGCGCCCGCTGCGCTGGCAGGAGCTCACCAGGGAGGAGGAGCGGCAGCGGCTGCTGGCCGACGACTCCTTCCCCGACTCGTTCGTGGACGCGCTGCTCGACGGGTACGCGCAGATGCTCGACGGCCCGCCGCCGATCCTGACGAACACGGTCGAGGAGGTGACGGGACGGCCCGCGCGGCCCTTCGCCGAGTGGGCGAAGGACCACGCGGGCGACTTCTAGGGCGCCACCACCAGCGCGCTGCCGCCGCCGCGGCGGGCGGGCTCGGCGACGGCCTGGACCCGGCCCCTGCCGACGAACTCCAGCGCCGTCGCCGCCCCGATCTCCGGGTTGAGCGCGAAGCCGTGCCCCTTGGCCTCCAGCTCGGCCCGGTACTTGTCCAGGAACGCCTGCTCGGCCTGGGTCTGCGCGGTGTTGCGCTGCGTCGCGCGCGGCGCGGCGACCGCGTCCGGCAGGCTCATGCCCAACTCGTACCGGTTGACCAGGATCTGCAGCACGGTCGTGATGATGGTCGAGCCGCCCGGCGATCCGACCGCCAGCACCGGCTTACCGTGCTCGAACACCAGCGTCGGCGACATCGACGAGCGGGGACGCTTGCCGGGGCCGGGCAGGTTCGGGTCGCCGGGCGCCGGGCCGAACGTGAAGTCGGTCAGCTCGTTGTTGAGCAGCACGCCGCGTCCCGGCACCACGATGCCGTTGCCACCGGTGGATTCGATGGTCAGGTTGTAGGCGATCACGTTGCCCCAGCGGTCGGCGACGACGAGATGGGTGGTCTCGGGGCCTTCGTTCGCGATCGGGGCGGCGGTGCCGGTGGGCTGGGCGCAGGGCTCGTACGAGCCGTCCGGGTTGCCGGGCGCCGCCGGGTGGGCCGTCGCCCGGTCGCCGATCAGGCAGGCCCGCTCCTTGGCGAAGCCGTCGGACAGCAGTTCCTTGAGCGGCACGCCGGGGATGTCGCCGACGTACTTGCCGCGGTCGGCGAAGGCCAGCCTCGACGCCTCCAGGTATTCGTGCAGGCCCACCTGCGGCAGAGCCTCAAGGATGTTGAGCGCCTCGCCGACCGTCGAGCCGCCGGAGGACGGGGGCGCCATGCCGTACACGTCCTTGCCCTTGTAGGAGATCTTGGTGGGCTCGCGGAGGAGCGCCCGGTAGGCCCGCAGGTCGGACAGCTCCATCAGGCCCGGCCGGACGTTGCGGGTGCTGCCGGGGGTGACCGGCGGCTGCTTGACGGTGGCCACGACCTCCTTGCCGAGCTGCCCGCCGTACAGCCAGCCGGGGCCGCGCCTGCCGAGCTCGCGGTACGTGGCCGCCAGCTCGGGGTTCCTGAACACCGAGCCGACGGGCGGCGGGGCGCCGTTCGGGAGGTAGAGCTTGGCCGTGGAGGCGATGTCCTTGAACCGGGCCGCGTTGTCGGCGGTCTGTTGGTGGAAGGTCTGGTCGACGACGAAGCCCTTGGAGGCCACGTCGATGGCGGGCTTGAGGGCCTCTTTGAGGGAGATCGTGCCGAATTTGCGGAGGGCCAGGTCCCAGTTCGCGACCGTGCCGGGAATGCCCGCCGACAGGCCGCTGGTGACGCCCTCCTCGAACGGGATGCCCTCTAACGAGGTCGAGGTCATGGTCTGCGGGGCGGTCTCACGGCCGTCGATCGTGAAGACCTTGCGCTGCCTGGCGTCGTAGTACACCATGAAGCCGCCGCCGGCCAGGCCCGCGGAGTACGGCTCCGTGACGCCCAGCACCGCGCCCGCGGCGACGGCGGCGTCGACGGCGTTGCCTCCCCTCCTGAGCACGGCGATGGCGGCCTTGCTGGCGTCGAGGTCGACGGTGGCGACGGCGCCGCCGTACCCCTCCGCGACCGGGACCTTCTGCTGTGGCCCGGCCAGCGCGGGAGGCGCTGACGCGAGCGTGACGAGGACTGCTGCTGCGGGGACGATCACTCGGCGCATGGTCCTTACGATGGCCCACGTACGCCCGTCGCGGTAGGGCCCCCTCACACGCTGGGATGATGCGCAGGTCAGAGCGCTGATCTAGCGTAGGGGTCGTGCGCCGGAAGTTCGGATTCGACCCCTATCTCGCCCTCATCGTGGCGGCCGCCCAGTTCGTCATCGCCAAGGGCGCCTCCTGGGGGCAGCGGTTCGACAGGTTGCCGCTCGACCCGTACGCGTACGGGCTGCTGCTGGTCGGGCCGCTGGCGATCCTGCTGCACCGCCGCTTCCCGCTGCTCACGACCGCCGCCGCGCTCGGCGCGTGCGATCTCTTCCTGGCCGGCGGCTACGCCTACGGGCCCAGCTTCATCAGCCCGGCGGTGCTGCTGTTCCTGCTGGTCACGCGGGGCAAGAGGGCGATGGCCTGGTTCATGGCGGCGATGACGCTGCTGTCGTTCCTCACCTACGCCTGGCTGATCGGCAACCGCGACCTCTTCCACAGCGTGTGGATCCTGACGTTCATCATGCTGCTCATGGTCGTGGCCGAGCTGGTCAGGATCGTCAGGGAGCGCCGGGCCGAGCGGGAGCGCGTCGCCGAGGAGGAGGCCAGGCGGCAGGCCAGCGAGGAGCGCCTGACCATGGCGCAGGAGCTGCACGACGTGCTCGCGCACAACATCTCGCTCATCCACGTGCAGGCGTCCACCGCGCTGCACCTCATCGATGACAACCCCGAACACGCCAAGACCGCTCTGGCCACCATCAAGTCGGCGTCCAAGGAGGTTCTGGGCGAGATGCGCTCGGTCCTGAACGTTCTGCGCGAAGGGGCGCCGCGTTCCCCCACGGCCGGGCTCGACCGCCTCGACGACCTGGTCGAACGCTCGGGCATGGACGTGACGCTCAAGCGCGTCGGCTCGCGGCCGCTGCCGCCGCAGGTGGAGCGGGCCGCGTACCGGATCGTGCAGGAGTCGCTCACCAACGTCGCCCGGCACGCGCCCGGCTCGTCGGTGAGCGTGCGCCTGGAGTACGGCGAGCACGAGCTGGCCATCCACGTCGCGGACACCGGCGCGGCGACCGCCCCCGTGCTGTCCGAGGCGGGCAGCGGCAACGGCATCCCCGGCATGCGCGAGCGGGCCTCCGCGCTGGGCGGCACGCTGGTCGCCGGGCCGTCCGGCACGGGGTTCCAGGTCGAGGCCCGGCTGCCGATACCCGAGGAGACCTCATGATCAAGGTACTGCTGGCCGACGACCAGGCCCTGGTCCGGGCGGGCTTCAAAGCCCTGCTCGACGCCCAGCCGGACATGACCGTGGTGGCCGAGGCCGCCGACGGCGCCGAGGCGGTCCGGCTGGCGGGCGAGCACCAGCCGGACGTCGTGCTGATGGACATCCGCATGCCCGGCACCGACGGCCTGACCGCGACCCGGCAGATGCCGCAGGGGCCGCACATCATCATCCTGACGACGTTCGAGCTGGACGAGTACGTCTTCGAGGCGCTGCGCGGCGGGGCCAGCGGCTTCCTGGTCAAGGACACCGAGCCGGCGGAGCTGATCCAGGCCGTCCGGGTGGTGGCCGCGGGGGAGGCGCTGCTGTCGCCGAGCGTGACGCGCCGCCTGATCGCCGAGTACGCCTCCCGGGCCAAGGAGCCGATCGCCGCCGACGGGCTCGACCAGCTCACCGAGCGCGAACGCGAGGTGCTCGCCCTGGTCGGGACCGGCATGACGAACGACGAGATCGCGGCCAAGCTGTTCATGTCACCGGCTACGGCCAAGACGCACGTGAGCCGGGCCATGATGAAGCTGCACGCCCGCGACCGCGCCCAGCTCGTGGTGATCGCCTACGAATCCGGCCTGGTCAAGCCGGGCTGGCTGTGATCCCGGACAACTGCCGGGCCGCTTCGGCGAGCCCGTCGGTGCCCGCCCAGGCGACGTAGCCGTCGGGGCGGATCAGCAGCGCGCCGGCGGGTGGGTCGTCGGCGCGGTCCCTGACCACGTCGATCCAGTCGTCGTCGAGCGTCGCGCCGCCGCCGAGGTCGAGCAGCACGGGCCTGCCCGCGCGCATCAGCTCGGCCACCCGCCGCCCGCCGGCCAGCGCCAGGTCCGGGACGAACCGGCCCACCAGCGGATGCCCTCCGGAGCCGTACCGGACGCCGGAGTCGTGCAGCAGCCCGGCCACATGACGCAGCGGCTCCTCGTAGACGAACACCTCGGCGAGCAGCTCCCGCAGCGCCGCCCCGTCCTCGCCCTCCAGCCGGTCGAGCGCCGCCTGCGCCCGCGTCTGCATGAGGGCGCGCTCGGCGACGGGCCGTCGTTCGGACTCGTACGTGTCCAGGAGCCCCTCGGAGGCCCGCCCCCGGAGCACGGCGGCCAGCTTCCAGCCGAGGTTGGCCGCGTCCGTCATGCCGACGTTGAGCGCCGAGCCGCCCGCGGGGAACAGATGCGCGGCGTCCCCGGCCAGGAACACCCTCCCCGCCCGGTACCGCTCGGCCAGCCGCGCCTGCGCGACCGTGCCGGACAGCCAGATCGGCCGAACTCCGGCGCCCAAGGGCAGGTCGCGGCCCAGCACGCGGCGCACCGCCGCCCGGAAGTCCTCCGGCGTCACGGGCCCGTCGTCCGGAGCCCCCTTCTCCCGCACGCCGGCGATCAGCACGCCGTCCTGGAGCGAGGTGAGCAGCAGGCGGCCGTTCGGGGTCCGGTTCCAGCCCGGTGCCAGGCCGTCCATCTCCAGCGCCTCGAAGACGCGGGTGTCCGCGCCGGTCGCGAAGTGCCCGAGCCGCAGCACCTCGTCGTCGGTCGTGCCGGGGAAGCCGATCCCGGCCTCCCCGCGCACGCCGCTGCGCCCGCCGTCGCAGCCCACCACGTAGCGGGCCCGCATCCGCGTCCGGGCGCCGGAACCGTCCGCGAGCTCCAGCGTCACCCCCTCCTCGTCCTGGGCGAGCGAGCGCACCTCGCGGCCCCGCCTGACCTCGGCTCCGAGCTCCTCGGCGCGCTCGGTGAGCAGCCGCTCCAGCCGGGGCTGCTGGATCATCAGCAGCCGTAACGGCAGGTCGGTCAGCCCCGCGAACCGCAGCGGCACCGAGCCGAACGGGAACCCGGGCGGGCGCCCCGAGAACGGGCTGCCCGCGCTGAAGCGCTCCAGCAGGCCGCGGTGGTCGAGCAGCTCGACGATCTGCCCGCCCAGGCCGTTGGCCCTGGGCAGCTCGCTCGGCTCCGGTCTCTTCTCCAGCACGATCGGGCGGGCCCCGGCCAGGGCCAGCTCGCACGCGAGCATGAGCCCCACGGGCCCCGCCCCCACGATCAGCACATCTTCCATGGCCGTCAGGCTAGATTGACAAATCCACGGTTGTCAATCTAGCCTGACAGGGTGGACGTAACAGAGCTCTCCGAACGGATCAGGTCGAACGATCCGGCCCTGGGCCTGCGGGCGGTGGGCGCGCTGCACCGGCTGGCCGAGCAGGTCGAGGCGGTGTCGGTGGCGGCGGCCAGGGAGCAGGGCTGGACCTGGGAGCAGATCGGCGACGCGCTCGGCATGTCACGGCAGTCGGTGCACGCCAAATACGGAAAGTGAGGGTTCGCGATGTTCGGCTTTGAGAAGAGCCGGTTCGGTGTGATCGTCAAAGCCGCGTTCGAGGAGGCCAGGCAGCGGGGCGACCGGCGGCTGGGCACCGAGCACCTGCTGCTCGGCGTCCTGCGCGACGCGGAGCTCGCCCGCGCCGTCGGCGTGGACGTGGCGGGCGCGCGGGCCGCGCTCGACGAGCTCGACCGGGCGGCGCTGCGCATGCTCGGCCTGGAGGTCGGGGACATGCCGCGGTCGCCGCGCAAGCACCCGCAGGTGCCCAGCACCGCGCTCACGTCGAGCGCCCGCGCCACCATCAACCAGGCCATCAAGGCCACGACGATGAAGACCAGGGCGGCCGAGGCGCCCCGGCAGCTGGTGCTCGCCCTGCTGGCGCAGGGGCGGCCCGACCCGGTCGCGGGGCTGATCGACCACCTCGGCATCGACCGCGCGGCGGTACGCGGACGCTGCGCGTAGCGTGGCCCGGCGTTGCACGTCGCATGGCGAAATTTGGTTGAACGTCCGGCGGGGCCGCTGACAAGGTCGAAAGATGAGCCGCACATACGACGACCTCGTCCAGGAGGCCGCCGCGGCCTCCGTGGACGGCTGGGACTTCTCCTGGCTCGACGAGCGGGCCCGCGAGGAACGGCCCTCCTGGGGGTACGCCAGGCTGCTCGGCGAGCGGATGGCCGGGGCCGGGGCCGCGCTCGACCTCCAGACCGGCGGCGGCGAGATCCTGGCCGGCGTGCCCAGGCTGCCGGCGGTGACCGTGGCCACCGAGTCGTGGCCGCCCAACCTCAAGCTGGCCGCCTCGCGGCTGCGCCCGCGCGGGGCGTGGGTGGTGGCCGACGACGACGAGCCGCGCCTGCCGTTCCGGGACGGCGCCTTCGACCTGGTCACCAGCCGCCATCCGGTGACCACCTGGTGGGAGGAGATCGTCCGCGTGCTGCGCCCCGGCGGCGTCTACTTCTCGCAGCAGGTGGGGCCGTGGAGCGTCGCGGAGCTGACGCACTTCTTCCTGGGCCCCCACGACGGCTCGTCCCGCGACCCCGGCAAGGCCAGGGCGGCGGCGGAGTCGGCCGGGCTGGAGGTCGTGGACCTGCGGTCCGAGCGGCTGCGGATGGAGTTCGGCGACGTGGGGGCGGTGATCTACTTCCTGCGGAAGGTGATCTGGATCGTGCCGGGCTTCTCGGTGGAGCGGTACGCGGACCGGCTGCGCGAGCTGCACGACCGGATCGAGGCGGAGGGTCCGTTCGTGGCCCATTCCTCCAGATTCCTCATCGAGGCGAGGAAACCCGGTGGCCCGGCTGCGTGACGTGGTGGTCGACTGCCGCCACCCGGCGTCGCTGGCCAGGTTCTGGGCGGCGGTGCTCGACGGCTACGCCGTGGCGCCGTACGACGAGGCCGAGCTGACCCGGCTGCGCGGCGAGGGCGTCGAGGACCCCGAGGACGATCCCACGGTGCTGGTCGAGGGCGGGCCGCCGCGGCTGTGGTTCCAGCACGTGCCCGAGCGCAAGGTCGTCAAGAACCGGCTCCACCTCGACCTGCGCGCCGACGACCTCGACGCCGAGATCGGCCGGCTGATGGCGCTGGGTGCCACGGTGCTGACCACGTACGACGACTGGGTGACGCTGGCCGACCCCGAGGGCAACGAGTTCTGCCTGTTTTCTCAATAGATGAGCTCGTACGCGCCGGGGTTGACCTTCCTGGTGCGCGCCCAGTACTCGAAGCTGAAGCCCGGCCAGATTGTCCGGTTCACTCCGTTCTCGTCCAGATACCAGGAGTCGCAGCCGCCCGCGTTCCAGACGAGGGGGTCGATCCGCTCGCGCAGGCGGCGGGCGAAGGCCCGCTGCGCGCCCGGCTTGACGTCCACGGCCCTGGCCTGCGTCCGCGACAGCAGGCGGAGGCAGTCGATGACGTAGCGGACCTGCGACTCGATCATGAACACGACCGAGTTGTGCCCGAGGCCGGTGTTGGGGCCGAGCAGGAAGAACAGGTTCGGGAAGCCGGCCGTGGTGATGCCGTAGTAGCTCTCGATGCCGTCCTGCCAGGCGTCCTGGAGCTTGCGGCCGCCCCTGCCGACGATGTGCTGGTCCTGCAGCGCGTCCACGACCTTGAAGCCGGTGCCGTAGACGATCGCGTCGACCTCGTGCTCGGCGCCTGAGGAGTCCACGATCGAGCGCGGCCTGATCTCGGTGATCCCGTCCGTCACGAGTTCGACGTTGTCCCTGGTGAGGGCGGGATAGTAGTCGCTGGAGATGAGGATGCGCTTGCAGCCGATCAGGTAGTCGGGGGTGAGCCGGCGGCGCAGGTCCGGGTCGGGGACCTGGGCCTCGAGGTGCCTGAGGGCGAGCTTCTCGTGGGCCTTCATCAGGCGCGGGTCGACGGCGAAGCCGAGCGCCCGCGACTCCAGCAACCAGTAGATGGCGTTGCGCATGGTCCTGGCCAGGCCGGGCAGGCCCAGGACGCGGCGCGCGCCGGGGCCGATGGGGAAGTCCGGCTTGGGGTGGATCCATGGGGGAGTGCGCTGGAAGATCGTCAGCCGGCCGGCGCTGGGCGCGATCTGGGGGACGAACTGGATGGCGGAGGCGCCGGTGCCGACGACGGCCACGCGCTTGCCGGTCAGGTCGATCGAGTGGTCCCATTCGGCGGAGTGGAAGGCGGGGCCGGCGAAGTCCTCGCGCCCTGAAATTTCGGGAAATTTCGGTATATGTAGGGCGCCGATGGCCGAGACCACGGCGTTCACCCGCAACGTCGCGCCGTCGTCCGTGGTGACCGACCAGTCACGCCGGTCGTCGTCGTATTCGAGGGCGACGACGCGCTTGCCGTACCGGATGTGGTGGGTCACGCCGTACTTGTCGGCGCACGAGCGCATGTAGTCCCAGATCTCCTCCTGCGGGGAGAACATGCGGGACCAGCCCGGGTTCAGCTCGTACGAGTAGGAGTACATGTGCGAGGGCACGTCGCACGCGCACCCGGGATAAGTGTTGTCCCGCCAGGTGCCGCCCAGGTCCGCGGCCTTCTCCAGGATGACGAAGTCGTGATACCCCGCCTCTTTGAGCTTGATGGCCATGCCGATCCCGGCGAACCCGGACCCGATGATCGCTAACCCTGGCATGTGGCCTCCCGGGGCGGCGCTTATTGGACGCAATATCCAATGTAATGAGCTCTCCCCGTCGAGGTCCAGAGTGACCCCCATCACGCCTTTGCGTCTACTTAGCCCTTTATGCTCCGTCGGCTACCCCGGGCGGACGGAGGCCGAGGGCGGCGTCATTCATGCGCGTCACGGCCCCAGGCGGGCGCACGGTGTGACGGCAGCCGTCAGCGGTCCGAAGGCGGCGGCTCTCGGGGGTGAGCCGATCGGCGCGTGCTTCGGCCGAGGTTCTTGGGAGGGGGCGTCCGCCTCGTCGACCCGGGCGGAGGGGTCGCGGGCCCGCGCGTCGTTGGGCGGGCCGTGCGAACAGCGAGAACCCGCCACGGCCCCCGCGGCGGGTGGATCAGATCTGGGGCTACTTCAGCAGGAGGAAGGCGGCGACGCCGACGATCACGATCGCGACGACGACGACGACCGAGACGATCGGTACGACGGAGGACTTCTTGGGCGTGGCGGCGGCTTCCTGTTCGCGGCGCTGCGCGAAAGCCTTGAACTGCTGGGTGTTGCCCGCCGGGTCGATATGCTGGTCAGACATGGCCAGTAGCCTAGCGTGAGCGTCTGCGCCGTTTGCACTGTTTGCTGGTATCCGTAGGCGGGCGAACTTCCCCCTCGCCTGCGGTGGTCCGCTGAAACGCGGCCTACCGTACGCATGGGCTGATTAGGGGACCGTCGCACCCGGCGGATAGTTTTGAAACATGTTGAGGACCCTGCTCTCCCCCCGCGTCATGGGGCTGCACCTGCTCACGATCGGGGTCCTCGTCGCGTTCATCCTGCTGGGGCGCTGGCAGCTCGGAGTTTTCCAAGATTCGGGGAAGCCGCAAGCCTCCACCGACCCCGGGCCCGTCGCGGTCGGCACGCTCGCCCAGGTGGGCCCGCAGTTGAGCGGTGAGGCCGTGGGCCGCAAGGTCACGGCGGAAGGTGTCTACGAGGCCGGCCGCCAGCTCCTGGTCGCCGACCGGCGGGCCGACGTCGACGCCCCCGGCGGCAACGTCTCGCGTGACCGCGGCTACTGGGTGCTCACGCCGCTCCGGCTCGACGACGGCACGTTGATGCCGGTGGTGCGGGGCTGGGCGGCGAAGGCCGACGACCCGGCGGTCTCCGCGGTGCCGCAGGGCCGGGTCGCGGTGGCCGGGCGGCTGCGGCCGCAGCAGGGCACCGACAGCGTGCAGCGGCGCGCGGAGGGTCTGCCTGCCGGTCAGGTGCAGACGGTGTCCACGGGTGAATTGGTCAACCTGTGGACCGGTCAAAAGGTACGCACCGGCTTCGTGGTGGCGCAGCCGCCGTCCGGCTCGCTGGCGCAGGTCAAGGTCCAGCCGCCGGTGGTGGGTGGCACGCTGACCTGGCGTAACCTGGCATATGCCGCGAACTGGTGGATTTTCGCGGGATTCGCCGTGTTCATGTGGTTCCACTTCGTACGCGACGCCGTACGAAGCGATCGGGACCATGCCAAGTCCCCTGAGATGGCTCTGGAAGGTTAATCGTGGAATCGGCTCTGAAGCCCTTCCGGGTGCTCGCGTACGTGGTCGGCTGCATGCTGCTCGTGCTCTGCGTGGCCATGGTGGTGCGTTACGGCTTCGGTGACCCGACGTTGTCGAAGGTCATCGCGCCCATTCACGGCGGGCTCTACATGCTCTACCTGGTCGCGGTCATGAACCTGGGCATGAAGGCGCGCTGGACCTGGCCGTACATGCTCGGCGTCATGCTCGGGGGCACGGTGCCGTTCCTGTCGTTCTACATCGAGCGCCGGGTGACCCAGCGCGTCCAGACGGAGCAGGCGGCAGCGGCGCAGGCCTGAGCCCGCGGTGGAGGCCGTGTCCAGGCCTCCACCGCGTGGAGTTCAGTGGCCGATGCCGCGCCTGCGGGCCCTCTTGAGCCGTTCGCGCTGCGACGGGTCGAGCATCAGGTAACCGACCACGGGGGCGGCGATCACGCCGAGGATGACCAGCAGGGTGATCCACCCGGCCCCGAAGAAGATCAGCGAGAGCAGAACCGCGGCGCCTGCGCCAATGGCGTACTTCTGGATTGGCGACATACTCAACTTCCTCCGAGCTGCTTCCGAACACGGAGCGCGTGCCCCGCCTCTCCCTTATTCTGCGTCTCCTGTCCAACGAGTGGGCCCATTGCTTGGTTCCATTCGCGATGTATCTCAAATGGTGCGCGTCTGCCGTACCGACTCGAAATCGCGGCGCAGCTCATCCGGAGTGGGACGTTCCAATGGATTGCCGGACAAAAGACGGAACAGTACGTGAGCCAGCGTGCCCGCTCTGGTCAGCGGCGCGCCGGGCGAGGGCGGTACACCCTCGACGGCGGTGAAGAGCGTGGCGCCCAGTGACCACAGGTCGGCGGCCAGGGTGGGGGAGGCCTCCGGGGCCGTGTAGGCCGGGAGCGTTCCCGACCTCAGCAGCGGGATCAACCGGGCCCGGCCCCGGGCGTCGATGAGGACGTTGCCGGGCTGGATTCCGCCGTGGAACGCCTCCCCGGCCTGGAGCTGCTCGATCAGGGCGAGCCCCATCGCGGCCACCACGGGGATCGGCAGCGGCCCGAACAGCCCGATGATCACGTCGAGCGGGCGGCTCACGGCCAGGAGGTCCAGGGTCTCGCGGATCACCTCCATCGTCGGCGGCCCCGCCGGGTTGAGCATGGCTCTGATCAGCGTCCTGAGCGGGTCCGCGCCCGCCGCGGGCGCCTGGCCGGGCGGGCGGCCCTCCACCGCGAAGTGCAGCATGGCGGCCAGGGACCACAGGTCGGCGGAGGGCAGCATGCTGAGGCTGGGGAAGCCGAAGCCGGTGAGCACCGCCCGGCCCGTCGGAGTGAGCAGGACGTTGCCGGGCTCCACCCGCCCGTGCACGATCCCCGCCTCGTGCGCCACCGTCAGGGCCGACAGGATGCAGACGCCGACCCTGGCCGCCTGCGCGGCCGGCAGCGGGCGGCGGGCGCGGATGGTCTGCTCCAGCGACGCCCCCGACACGAACTCCATGACCAGCCACGGCGTGTCGTCCTCGATCACCACGTCGAGCACCCGCACGATCGAGGCGTGCCGGAGCTCGGATGCCCTGCGGGCCTCCTGCAGCGCGGCATCGCGCAGCTCGGCCGGAACCCGCAGCTCCCTGACCGTGACGTCACGGTGCTCCGACTCGTCGAAGGCCAGCCGGACAGAGCCCGCGGCCAGGGGGTTCAGCAGCCGGTAGCGGCCGGCCAGCTTCCGCGTCTCACCCATGTCGAGGTGCACGATAGCGCAAGGCTGTCACGACGCGTCACTGGCCAGCCAGACCTCGTGCGCGTCGTACAGTCTGCGCCACAGCTTCTCCTTCTCCGGGCCGCTCACGTCGGTGAGCGGGAGCAGGAAGATGTCCGCCAGCGCCGCGTAGTAGTCGCGGGAATTGTCCAGGGTGACCGAGAGCGTCCGGCCGCCGACGCGCTTCAGCATGAGCCCGCGCAGGCTGTCCACGCCGTACGCGTCCCGCCGCTGAACGGTCGCGATGCGCACGAACCCGGACGTCGGCGAGGTCGTCAAATGCCGGTGCATATCAACGAAGGCCGACATGCCGGTCGGGGCCGGGTCGTAGTCCATGCCCTCGAACGACCCACTGGGATCGTGTTCGAACCGCCAGCCGCCCGGCGCGACCTCCGACGGGCGCAGGGCGTACGCGAACGGCCCCTGCTCATACGTGCCCTCGACCAGCGGCAGCGGCTCGTGGAACCCATCCCCGAGCCCCAGGTCGACCAGCCACTCACCGCCCGGATTGCCCTCCGACGGCAGGCCGCGCACGGTGAGCACCAGATGGTCGGCGGTGATGCCGGGCTCCTTGCCACGGCCCTGGACACCGCCGACGTGCCTGGTCACGTCGTACCCCAGCGACCTGATCAGCTCGGAGAACGCGCCGTTGAGGTGGTAGCAGTAGCCGCCGCGCCCGCCGATGATGCGCTCGGCGGACTCGACGGGATCCACGGTGGTGGGGCGGTCGAGCCAGATCTCCAGCGCTTCGTAGGGCACCTTCTCCAGATGCGCGATGTGGAGCGCCCGCAGATTTTCTGCGCTGGTGGGGGCGTTGAGGAGACTGGGCAGGCCGATGCGGCGGAGGTATCCGGCGGTGTTCACCAGCCAAGTCTGCACTGTATGTGCACAAATTTAGGAGTGTCGTCTGCACAGGCCGCTTCTAGGCTTTCGTACGTGGCAGAGCAGCGACGCATCCTCGTGGTCGAGGACGATCAGACGATCGCGCTGGCCGTACGGAACAGGCTGGCCGCCGAGGGCTTCGACGTCAGGGTGGCCGGCGACGGGCAGGACGCCCTGATCCAGTACGGCAGGGCGGAGCCGGACCTGGTGATCCTCGACCGGCTGCTGCCGGGGATCGACGGGCTGGAGGTGTGCCGCCGGATGCAGGCGGCCAGACCGGTGCCCGTGCTCATGCTGACCGCGCTCGGCGAGGAGACCGACGTGCTGGTCGGGCTCGGCGTCGGGGCGGACGACTACCTGGCCAAGCCCTTCAGCATGCGCGAACTCGTGGCCAGGATCCACGCGCTGCTGCGCAGGGTCGAGCGGGCGGCCCAGCTCGCGGCCGAGGACACGGTGATCAGGGTCGGCGAGGTGGAGATCGACACCGCGGCCCGCCGGGTGTTCGTCGGGGGCGTGGAGGCGCAGCTCACCAGGACGGAGTTCGACCTGCTGCGCCGGTTGGCGGAGCGGCCCGGGCAGGTGTTCGAGCGGGACCGGCTGCTGTCGGACGTGTGGGGCTTCTCGGAGGCGGCGGCGACCAGGACCGTCGACAGCCACGTGCGGGCGCTGCGCCGCAAGCTGGGCTCCGACGTGGTGCGCACGGTGCACGGCGTCGGCTACGCCCTGGTGCGACGATGAGACCGCTCGACTTTCTCGGCCGCATCAAGGTCAAGCTCGGCATCGTGATCGTGCTGGCCGTGGGGACCGCGTTCGTGGTGAACGAGGTCGGCATCAACTCCGGCCTCTCCCGCGAGCTGCGCATCGCGGTCGCCGTGATCCTGGCGTTGATCATGGTGCAGCTCCTCGCCATGGGGATGACCAAGCCGCTGCGCCAGATGGCCAGCGCGGCCCAGACGATCGCCAAGGGCCTGTACGGGCTGCGCGTGACGGCCACCTCCCGCGACGAGGTCGGGGAGCTGGCCAGGGCGTTCAACGCGATGGCGGCCGACCTCGGCGAGGTGGACCGGCAGCGGCGCGAGCTCATCGCGAACGTCAGCCACGAGCTCCGCACCCCCATCACCGGCCTGCGCGCGGTCCTGGAGAACGTCGTGGACGGCGTCTCCGCCCCCGACCCCGTCACCATGCGTACCGCGCTCGCCCAGACCGAGCGCCTCGGCCGCCTCGTGGCCCAGCTCCTGGACCTGTCGCGGCTGGACTCGGGAGCGCGCCTGATCGAGCCCGAGGCCATCGCGCTGGCGCCGCTGGTCGAGCAGGCGGTCCGCGAGGGGGCGCTGGCCCGGGAGGACGTCGAGATCCGGGCGTCGGTCCCCGCCGGCCTGGCGGTGCGCGCCGACCCCGACCTGCTCGCGCAGGTCCTGGCGAACCTCCTGGACAACGCGGTACGGCACAGCCCTTCCTGCGGGGTGGTGACCGTGATCGTCGCGGCGGAGGGGGCCGGGGTCCGGATCTCCGTCGCCGACCAGGGGCCGGGGATCCCGGTCTCGGCCAGGGCGCGCGTGTTCGAGCGCTTCTCCCGGCTCGACGCCGGGCGGGCGGCCGACTCCGGGGGCGCCGGGCTGGGGCTGGCCATCGTGAAGGAGATCGTCGAGCTGCACGGGGGTTCCATTCGCATCGACGACTGCGCGGGGTGCCGCATGGTCGTCGATTTACCAGGGAGGACGACGATGGCGGATGTGCCGCTGGAGGGCGGCGAGCGGGGCTCGGGGACCGAGCACCTGCCCGAGGCTCCGCGTTCCGCGCTGGACATGGCCGCTTCGGTGACGGCGGGTCGCGAGGCCCGCGATCGGGCCGCCGAGGGGGATCTGGTGGCTGCCGCCGCGACCGGGGGAGAGGCCCAGGTGCCGGACGGCGATGCCGCCGCCGGGCTTGCGGCCGCGGTGGCACGCGTCGCGTCCGACGGAGAGGCCGCCGGCCTCGTCGGAGTCGTGGCGGCTCCGCACGAGGGCGCCGAGCCGGCCGCGGTCGGCGTCGCGGTGGAGGGCAGCGCGGCGTCAGCTGACGAGGCCCTGGACACCGCTGCCGGGCTCGCGAAGCTCGCGGCCCTGGCCACGGCCGGCACGCCCGGCCTCGACGCCGCCGAAGGCGAGAAGGCGGCGAGCACGGACACCGGTGTCGCGGCGGGCGCGGGCGGCATCACGGCTGTGGCGGGAATGGGCGCGCCCGTGCCCGCCGGCGCGCTCGCGGTGGGAGCGGGCGCGTCCGGCGGGGGTGTCGCCATGGGGCCCGGTGGGGCTGGTGGTGGCGTCGTTCCGGGAGGGTACGTCCTCGGGCGGCCGGGTGGGGGGAACCCCGTCCCTGGGCCCGCCGGGAGCGGTGCCGGGGTGCCGCCGGCTCTGTCGGTGGGCAGCCCCTTCGCCAGGATGATCGGTGGCGCGATCGTCGGTGTGCTGGTCGGCTTCCTGCTGGGCCTGTTCGCCGCCGTGCTCGTCAGCCTGGCCGTCAGCGACACGATGGCCCTCGCCACGCTCGTCATGTGCACCGCGCTCATGGGTGCGGTCGGCGCGGGGATGGGGGCCGGGTCCGGGCGCAGGGCCGCCGCGGCGGCCTACCAGTCGGCGCAGGTCGCGGCCCACGCGGCGGGCGGTCCGGCGGCGGGCCAGACGGGTGTCCCGAACGGGGGGATGCCGCAGGGGCCGGCGCCGTACCGGAGCGCGGGAGGGCCGCCGCCCTACGTGCCGCCGCCCCTCTTCCCCAGGCCCGAATTGCCCGACTCCCCCCGCTGGCTGCTGCCCGCGGCCGCGGGGGCCGGGGTGTTCGCGGCGGTGGCGCTGCCCGAGGCGCAGGTCGGGCTGGGGATCGTGCTGGTCGCCGTGGTTCTGGGCGCGGCGGCGCTGCCGGCCGTGCTGCGGCGGATGACGCCGTGGACGGTGGCGTTCGGGCTGACGGCGTACTTCCTGATCTCGATGGCGGCGGTGCGCGACGCCGACTGGCTGGTCGCGATCCTGCTCGTGGCGGGGGCCGGACTAGGGGCGCTGGCCGTGTCGGGGGCCGGGGCCGGGTGGCTCGGCGTGATCAGAGGCGGCATGTCCGTGATGCTCACGCTCGGGCCGGTGCCGTGGTTCCTGGCGCAGCCGCTGAAGAAGCTGTCCTCCAGGCGCCGGGTCATGCCGATGCTGGCCGCGCTGGGCATCACGGCGGTGCTGCTCCTGGTGTTCGGGCTGCTGTTCGCCTCGGCGGACGCCGTGTTCGCCTCCTTCCTGGAGCGGCTGACGACCGCGCCGGACTGGGCGGAGTCGGCGCCGCAGCGGATCTTCCTGTTCGGGCTGTTCGCCGTGCTGCTGGCCGCCGTGGTGCTGGTCGCGCTCAGGCCGGTGGTCGACCCGGTGGGGCCGGAGGCGAAGTTCAGCGTGAGCAGGAGCATCTGGATGGTGCCGCTCACGGCGGTGAACCTGCTGTTCGCCTCGTTCGTGGCGGTGCAGATCACGGCGCTGTTCGGCGGCAACACCTGGGTGCTGAAGACGGCCGGGTTGACCTACGCCGAGTACGCCAGGCAGGGGTTCTTCCAGCTCGTGGTGGTCAGCCTCTTCGTGCTGGGCATCGTGGCGGTCGCCAGCGGGCTGCTGAAGGTCGAGCGGCGCGAACGCTGGCTGCTGGCTGTGCTGCTCGGCGTGCTGTGCGGGCTGACCATGGTCGTGCTGGCCTCCGCCCTGCACCGCATGAACCTCTACACCGAGGCGTACGGCCTGTCCAGGCTGCGCCTGTCCGTGCAGGCCACGGTGTGGTGGCTGGGCACGCTGTTCGCGCTGGTGCTGCTGGCCGGGGCGGCCCGGCTCCTGGGCCGCGGCTCCGGCTGGCTGCCGCGTACGGTCGTGCTGGTCACCGGGCTGGGCCTGGGCGCGTTCGCCATCGTGAACCCCGACCTCCAGGTCGCCCAGACGCAGGTCGAGGTGCGCGGCGTGGCCAAGCTGGACTCCGACTACCTGGGCGACCTCGGCGCGGAGGCCGTACCGGCCCTGGACAAGCTGCCGGAGCCGCAGCGCAGCTGCGTGCTGGCCGACGTGGTCGCGGCCAACGGCCTGTCCCGCCCCGACCCCTGGAACGGCTGGAACCTCGACCGGGCCAGGGCTCGCGCGGTGCTGGCCGCGCGACCCGTCGACAAGTCCGTGCAATGCCCTCCGGCATATTCGCGCGGCTCTGATTGAATCTTGGGGTGAGGTTCGACGTAGTCATCAACGGCGGCCGGGTGCTCGACGGGACGGGCGCCCCGCCGTACCGGGCGGACGTTGCGGTCGTGGGCGGCAGGATCGCGGCGATCGGGAGGCTGGGCGGCGCCGAGGCGGAGACTGTGATCGACGCGACGGGGCGGTTCATCGCGCCCGGCTTCGTCGACTGTCACGCCCACGGCGACGCGGCCGTGTTCGACCCGGTGGTTCAGCGGGCGGCGCTCCGGCAGGGGGTGACCACGTTCGTGCTGGGGCAGGACGGCCTGTCCTTCGCTCCCGGCTCGGCGGCCACCGTCGCCTACGCCTCCCGCTACTTCGCCGCCGTCAACGGCCCGCTCGCCCTCGACGGGCCGCTGACCGTCGGCGAGCTGCTGGGCGGCTACGACCGCGCCGTGGCGCTGAACACCGCCTACCTTCTCCCGCACGGCACCATCCGTTACGACGTCATGGGGCCCTCGCCCGATCAGGCCTCCCCCGACGACCTGACGGCCATGCTGCGGCACGTCGAGAAGGGCCTGGAGGACGGGGCGGTGGGCCTGTCGACCGGCCTCGAATACCTCCCCGGCCGCTATGCCGACGCCGAGGAGCTGGCCGCCCTGTGCGCCCCGCTCGGCGGCCTGCCGTACGTCACCCACATGCGCGCGTACGGCCAGCGGGCGGGCGTGGGCATGACCGAGGTCATGGACATCGCCGAGCGCTCCGGCGCCGCCGTGCACGTCTCCCACCTGCACGGGCCGGCGGACGTGCTGCTCCCGCTGGTCGAGGAGGCGCTCGGCAAGGGCGTGGACCTCACCTTCGACACCTACCCCTACCTGCGCGGCAACACGATCCTGGCCATGGTCGTGCTGCCCGACTCCGTGCCGGGCGCCGAGACCGACCGGGCGCTGGAGATGATCGCGTCGGACGAGCTGGACGCCTGGTGGCCGACGCTCGACGCCGTCTGGCCGCGGCTGACCGTCTCGCACGCCCCGGGGATGGAGTGGGCCGAGGGCCTGACCATCGTGGCGGCGGCCGAGCGGGACGGGTCGCCGCCCGCCGAGTTCTGCCGCCGCCTCCTGACCGAGACGCGGCTGGAGGCGGGCGTCGTGTCCGCCCGCCCCGACGAGGGCCCGGAGGGGGAGGAGTCCGTACGCAGGATGTTGCGGCACCCCTCGCACACCGGCGGCTCCGACGGCATCTATGTGGGCGGCCATCCGCATCCGCGGGGTTTCGGGGCGTTCGCCAGGTTCCTCGGCCGGCACGTGCGGGAGCTGGCCGACTGGACCTGGGAGCAGGCCGTCGTGCACCTGGCCTCCCATCCGGCCAGGCGCTTCGGGCTGACGGACCGGGGGCTGGTGCGCAGCGGGTTCGCGGCCGACGTGGTGGTCTTCGACCCGGCGGTGGTGGGCGACCGGGCGACCTACGAGGATCCGCGCACGCTCGCGGCCGGGGTCGACGACGTGCTCGTGTCGGGCGTACGCGTGCTGGCCGGGGGAGAGCTCACCGGCGCCACCTCGGGGCGTGCGCTTCATCCGTGATCTGGGCAAAGGTCTGAGATGGCTGGGATAGGGTCAGACGCGGATGAAAGGGGTGTCGTGTTCGGGCAGCAGATCTTCGCAGGTGGGCTCGAACTCCCCCTCATGGTGGTGCACCAGGACGCGCTGGAGCACAACGTCGAGACGATGGCGGCCTTCGTCCGCGACCACGGGATGGAGCTGGCGCCGCACGCCAAGACGCACATGTCCGCTGAGATCGCCGCGCTTCAGCTCGAAGCGGGCGCCTGGGGGCTCACCGTCGCGACGCCGCGCCAGGCGCGGGTGGTCCGCGGGTTCGGGGTGGGCCGGATCATGGTGGCCAACCAGGTCGTGGACCCGGCGGGGCTCGACTGGGCCGCGGGCGAGCTGGAGCGGGATCCGGCGTTCGAGTTCCTGAGCTTCGTGGACTCCGAGGCCGGGGTGGACATTCTCGCTCGGCATGCCTCGTCCCGGCCGTTCCGGGTGCTGGTGGAGCTGGGGCACGAAGGCGGACGGGCCGGGTGCCGGTCCCTGGACCAGTTGCTGAGCCTGGTGTCGTACGTGCAGGGGGTCTCGAACGTCGAGCTGGCCGGGGTCGCCGGTTACGAGGGCGCGCTGAAGACCGCCGACGATGTCCGGAAATATCTGTACTCGCTGCAGGAGGCCGTCGAGTACGTCCGCCTCAAGAGCCCGATCCTGACCGTGGGCGGCAGCCAGTGGTTCGACGTGATCGGGCGCGAGCTCGTCGCCACCCAGGCCCGGATCCTGCTGCGCAGCGGCGCGTACGTCACCCACGACGACGGCTACTACCGCGAGCGCACCCCGTTCAACCGCATCGAGGGAGAGCTGCGCCCCGCGCTGGAGGTCTGGGCGCACGTGCTGTCCACGCCCGAGCCCGGCCTGGCGATCGTGGGCATGGGCAAGCGGGACGCGCCCTACGACGAGGGGCTGCCCATCCCGCGGCGCGACGGCGTCACGATCGTGAAGATGCAGGACCAGCACACCGTCGTGCGCGCGGACGGGCTCAAGCCCGGTGACCTGCTGGCCTTCGGCATCTCCCACCCCTGCACCGCGTTCGACAAGTGGCGCGTGCTGCCCCTGGTGGACCGGGACTACCGTGTCGTTGGCCAGATAACCACCAATTTCTAGGGAGACACGGTGAAAAAGGAGCTGAAGACCACCGAAGGCGCGGCCCCGGTCGGCGCCTACTCGCAGGGACTCGTGGTGGGGGACTTCGTCTACACCTCCGGCATGGGCCCGCTCGACCCGCACACCGCCGAGATCGTCGGCGACGACGTCGCCACGCAGACGCACCAGGTCATGCGCAACCTCGGCGCCATCCTGGCCGCGCACGGCCTCGGCTTCGACGACGTGGTCAAGGCCACGGTCCACCTTCAGCACCTCAAGCGCGACTTCGCGGCCTACAACGAGGTCTACAAGTCGTATTTCAGCCAGCCGTACCCCGTGCGCACCACCGTGGGATCCGAGCTGATGAACATCCTGGTGGAGATCGACTTCGTCGCTCACAAGAGCGCTTAAGGTCTGGTTGTGGACAGTTCGGTGTACGTCTTCGTCGAGGACCTGCGCGGCGAGGGCGTCGAGCGGGTGCTCGACAGGATCAGCGCGTACGGCGTGAGCGGCATCACCGTCGGTGCCGTGCACCACGCCTCCCGCGACGTCACCCCGCACGGACTGTCCCGCCTGACCATCCGCCACGACGGGGCGCACTTCACCCCGCCGTCCGATCTGTTCGCCGGGCTCCGCCTTTCTCCGGTGCCCGGCTATCTGAACGGCCTCGACGGGCTTCGCGAGGCTTGTGCGAAACGGTCCATGAAGCTCCACGGATGGACGGTCTTCCTGCGCAACGCCACGCTCGGCACGAAGCATCCGGACGTGACCGTACGCGACTGCTTCGGCGACCGCGGCTCGCTCACCGACCTGTGCCCCGCCCACCCCGACGTGCGCGAATACGCGGTCGCGCTGGCCAGGGCGGTGGCCAGGCTCGGGGTCGACAGCGTCGTGGCGGAGTCGCTGCACTTCAGGCCGCTCAAGCCGCAGCGCTCGTTCGTGCCGCTGGGGCCGATGGACGCGTACCTGTTCGGGCTCTGCTTCTGCGACTACTGCATGCGCCGCGCCACCGACCTGGGCGTGAACGCCGAGGTGGCGCGCGACGAGTGCGCCAGGATCGTGGGCGGCGTGTTCGACGGCGACCCGCCCGCGCAGGGGGAGGTGACCCGGGCGGCGCTCACCGCGTACGCGGGGCCCGACGTCGTGGCCTACGCGCGGGCCCGGTCCGAGACCGTCACCACGCTGGTGTCCGAGGTGGCCTCGGCGGTGGCCGACGAGGGCTCCAAGCTGGTGTTCATCGACTCGACCGGCGCGGTCAAGGGCTACACGGACGGGCTGCCCACGCCCGGGCTCGCGGCGCACGACGCCTGGCAGCTCGGGGTCGACCTGGTGGCGCTGGGGGACCTCGTCCCGGCCTTCGGGGTGCTGGCGTACGCGCGGGACGCGGCTCGGGTGGCCGACGACGTGGGCGCCTACCTGCGGTCCGTGGGCAAGGACCGGGAGGTGCGGGCGGTGCTGCGGCCCGGATTCCCGGACAGCGACTCGGTGGACCGGCTGGTGGCCAAGGCCCGGGGGGCGAAGGCGGCGGGTGCCCTCGCCGTGGACTTCTACGCGTACGGGCTGGTGCCCCACCCGGTCCTGGACCGCATCCCGGCCGCCCTGTCAGAAGCGCTGTAGCCCGTCGAGGACGGCCGAGACCGCCGCGGCCGGGAAGTCGTCGGTGACGCGCAGGCCCCGGAAGACGGCGCGCATCCATACGGCCCCGGCGAGCAGGTCGACGATCAGCATCGGGTCCGCCGGCTCCTTCAGCTCGCCCCGCCGCACCGCGCGCTCGAAGACCTCCCGCTCCCGCGCGAACCGGTCGGCGAAGAAGCGGCGGGTGTCCAGCTCGGGGTGGCGGACGGCGGCGGCCAGCGCGGCGACGGCGATGTCGCTGGCCGGCGGCTCGGTGAGCAGCCGCCTCACCCCCTCGACCAGCGCGGTCAGGTCACCGCGCAGGCTTCCCGTGTCCGGCGCCTCGAAGCCCAGCACGTCCGCCTCCACCAGCGCCGCCCCCAGCAGCGCGGCCTTGGACGGCCACCAGCGGTAGATCGTCGTCTTGTTGACGCCCGAGTGCTCGGCGACCCCTTCGACGGTCAGCCCGTCGTAGCCCTTCTCCGCCACCAGCCGCAACGTCGCATCGAAGATCTCCTGCTGTTTCCTCGGGGCCATGTGGTCATTTTCTCCCGGCGAACGCCGTGGCCACTCCCAGTCCCAGGTAGACGAAGCCGCTGACGTACCGGAGGGTCCTGGCCCGGGAGGCGAGCCGGGTGCCCAGGGCGCCGGCGGAGCACGCGTACACGATGTCGGAGATCAGCCCCAGGAGCAGCAGCGTCAGGCCGAACAGCACCACCTGGAGCGCGGGCGAGCCCGCCTCCGGGCGCACGAACTGCGGCAGGAACGCCAGGAAGAACAGCGCCACCTTGGGGTTCAGCACGTTGACCAGCACGCCTTCGAGGAAGACCTTCCGCAGCGGCTGGGGCGGCGGCGCCACGCCTTCCGTCTCCTTGCCGGTGAACGCGCGGATGCCGAGATAGACGAGGTACGCCACGCCCGCCCACTTGACGACCGCGAACAGGGTCGCCGACTGCGCGATCACGTACGAGAGACCCGCGGCGGCGGCCGCGATGTGCACGAGCGTGCCCGCCTCCACGCCGAACGCGCTGGCCAGGCCCGCCGCCCTGCCTTGGGCGATGCCCCTGGCGGTGATGTAGAGGTGGTTCGGGCCGGGGATGAGCACCAGGGCGAGCGAGGCCGTGACGAAGAGGGCGAAAGTCGTTGGAGGAATCACGAAACAGCAGCGTAAAATGCCTTTGGTATGTCGATGAGGGCCAATCTCGGTCCGATTTCCTGGACCAATAAGTTGTCGGCGCAGCATGGCATAGTTTCTGGCGTGAACGGTCTTCTTGTCGGGCGCTCTGCTGAGCTGTCCGGGCTCGTGCGAGTGCTGCGATCGGCGGCCGGAGGCACTGCCGGGGTGGCGCTCGTGGGCGGGGACGCCGGAATCGGCAAGACCCGGCTGGTCACCGAGCTGGTGGCCGAGGCCCGCAAGCAAGGTTTCCACGTGCTGGTCGGCCAGTGCGCCGAGCTGGGCGACGCGCTGCCCTATCTGCCGCTGGCCGACGCGCTGCGCGGCGCGGAGCCGGCCGTGCGCGAGGCCGCCGCCGCCCATCCCATGCTGGGCCAGCTGCTGCCGGGCATGGAGAGCGCCCCGTCGGCGGGGCTCACCCAGCAGCGGCTGTTCGGCTCGCTGCTGGGGCTGCTGGCCGACGTGCAGCCGGTGCTGTTCGTGATCGAGGACCTGCACTGGGCCGACCGGTCCACCCGTGACCTGCTGGTCTTCCTCAGCCGCATGGTGCAGAGCGAGCGGGTCTGCGTGGTCGGCACCTACCGCACCGACGACCTCCACCGCCGCCACCCGCTCCGCTCCGTGCTGGCCGAGCTGCGGCGGCTGCCCACGGTGATGGGGGTCGAGCTGGGGCCGCTCGGCTCCGGCGACATGTCCGACTATGTCGCCACCCTGGGGGAGGTGGGCGCTCAGGAGCTGGGCCTCATCGTGACCCGCGCCGACGGCAACCCGTTCTACGCGGAGGAGCTGTTCGCGGCCATGTCCGAGGGCGACAGCCTGCCCGACGGGCTGGCCAGCCTGCTGATGTCCCGGGTCGAGCTGCTGTCGGAGGCCGGGCAGCGGGTGCTGCGGGCCGCCGCCGTGGCCGGCCGCCGGGTGGAGGACGAGCTGCTGCGGGAGGTGTCGGGGCTGCCGCTGGCGGAGTTCGAGGAGGCGGTCAGGGAGATCGTCTCGCGCGGGCTGCTCAGGGTCGACGGCTACGGATACGCGTTCCGCCACGCCCTGCTCCAGGAGGCGGTCTACACCGACCTGCTGCCCGGCGAGCGCACGCGGCTGCACGCCGCCTTCGCCCGGCTGCTGACCTCGCCCGCCGAGCTGGCCCACCACCACCTCGCCGGTCACGACCTGGCCGGGGCGCTGGCGGCCTCCGCCGAGGCTGGGCGCCTGGCCGAGCGGCTCGGGGCGCCGGCTGAGGCGCACAGCCACTACGACCAGGTGCTCGGCCTGTGGGACCGGGTCGAGGGCGCGGCGGAGCTGGCCGGGGAGAGCCGGTTCGCGCTGGCGATGCGCAGCGCCGTGTCGGCGGCCGACAGCGGCGACAACCATCGTGCGATCAACCAGCTCAAGGCCCTGCCGCCGACGTCCGAGGTCAGCGAACGCCTGGCCTATTACCTGTACGAAGCCGACGACCAGCCGGGCGCCATCGCGGCGGCGGAGCGCGCGGTGGAGAGCGCCGAAGATCAGCCCGCGCTCGCCCGCGCCTTGGCCACGCATGCCCGCGCTCTGCTCTGGAGTTCCCGCCACCGCGAGGTCGAGGCCCTGTCCACGCGGGCGCTGGAGACCGCCCGCGCCTCCGGCGCCAGGGACGCCGAGGTGGGCGCCCTGCTCACGCTGGCCGTCTCCGTGGAGCTCCAGGGCGACGTGGCCAGGGCTCACGAGCTGATCGAGACGGCTTCGGCCGAGAGCTCCGGCGACCTGGCGATGGATCTGCGCGCCCGCTTCCAGCACGCCCGCATCCACTACGAGCAGGGCCTGCTGGTCAAGGCCGCCGAGGTGGCCGACGACGGCATCCGCGTGGCGTTCGAGACCGGGCTCAAGTGGAGCACCTACGGCACCGACCTGCGTTTCCTGCGGTTCCTGATCCACTACGTGGCCGGCGAGTGGGACCAGGCCCAGGCGGTCGCGGCCGGCTTCGGCGCGCGGGTGGGCACGCTGCCGGAGGCGACCCTGTCGTCGTTCGCGCTGTTCGTCGAGGTGGCGCGGGACCTGCCCGCGGTCGAGGCACGGCTGAGCTGGCTGCGGCCGTTCTGGTACGACGAGCTGGCCACGTACATGTCCCGTGGCCTGGCCGCCGAGCACGCGCTCTGGCACGGCGACCCCGCGACCGCGCTCGGCCATGTGCGGGCGGTCACGGCGTCGATGGTCGAGGTCGACGCGAGGGCGCTGCGGCTGGCCGCCGTCGGGCTCTGGGCGCTGGCCGAGCTCGGCACCACCGAGGGCGCCGACGAGCTGCGCGCCCGTGCCCGCCTCGCCGTCGATTCCGGGCCCGCCGGCGAGCCCGGCCACCTGGGGCCCGAGGGGCTGGCCTGGGCGCTGCGGGTGGAGGCCGAGTGGCATCGCGTGCACGGGCGGCTCGACGTGGACCTGTGGCGCCGGGTCGTGGACGCGTTCGACTTCGGGTTCGTCTACGAGGTGGCGCGGTCCCGCTGGCGGCTGGCCGAGGCGCTGCTGGCGGCCGGCGACCGGGAGGGGGCGCAGGCGGAGTGGGCCCTGGCGCTGGAGACGGCGGAGCGGCTGCGGGCCACGCCGCTGGCGAACGCGCTGCTGGAGCTCGGGCGGCGGGCCAGGTTCGGCGGCGGCCGGGCCGGTGGGCAGGCCGGTGGGCACGGTGGTGGGTCGGGTGGCGGGTCCGGTGGCGGCGGGCTGACGGCACGGGAGGTGGAGGTGCTGCGGCTGGTCGCCGAGGGCCTGACCAACCGGGAGATCGCGGAGCGGCTGTTCATCGCGCAGAAGACGGTCAGCGTGCACGTGTCCAACATCCTGGGGAAGCTGGAGGTCTCCACCCGCACCCAGGCGGCCGCGGCCGCACGGCAGCGGGGGTTGCTGCCTTAGCAGGGGCGTCCGCAGTCGTTGCCGATGGCGGTCCGTTCACCCGGGCAGGCCTTGTGGACGAGCGGTCCGTTATCCGGGGCGGGTGAGGTGGTCGATGAGGAGGTCGGTCCTGGCCTCCTGGTGCTCGGCCGGGATTCGCCGGTCGTGGGCGAGGGTGGCGAGGCCGTGCAGGGCGGCCCACACCACCTCGGCGAAGATGCCGGGATGGTGCGCGCCGGCCACCGGCTCCAGCGCGAGCACGAACTCGCCGAACGCCGCCCGCAGCTCCTCGGGCGTCTCCTCGGTGGCGAAGGGGATGGCCACGGGCATGACGAACATGGCCTCGTACAGGGCACGGTGGGTGCGGGCGAAGTCGAGGTAGGCCGTCGCCACCCGGCGCAGCACCGCCTTGGGGTCGCCGCCCGCCGCCGAGGTCCGCGCCGCCCGGAGCTTGCTCGCCAGCTCCGCGAACCCCTCGATCGCGACCGCGCGCACGATGGCGTCCTTGCCCTTGAAGTGGCTGTAGAGCACGGGCTGGCTGTATTCGACGCGCTCCGACAGTCGCCGGGTCGTCACGGCGTCCCAGCCCTCGGACTCGGCCAGCTCGCGGGCGGCGGTGATGATCAGCTGGTGGCGTTGCGCACGTTCGCGTGCTCGGCGGGCGGCTATCGACATACTCGGGACGCTAGCATGACTAGGAGTCCTAGCGTTGCTCCCATTTGGGCGATTTGTGCACTAGGACACAGACCGGCGGGGCGAGGAGCGCGCATACTTGCGATGAATGCAGCACCAACCGGGGTCTGACCAGGTGTTCATGGTGGCGCAGGGGCACACCATGAAGCGCCGGCCGGGCCGCGTCAGCTGGTGACGGTGAGGTCGCGGAAGAGGAAGTAGCTCGCGATATCGCTCTGCAGGTACTGGTGGTAGTACGTGGCCATGGGTTTGGCCGCCTTGTCCGCGGTGAGGACCGTCACGACCACGTACTTCTTGGACGCGCCCGAGCGCATCTTGCCGTAGACGTAGCTCTTGTGCGTCTTGTCCGTACGCCACTTGACCGCGTCCGAGGTGAGCTTCGCCAGACGCGAGGCCGTCGTCTTGGCGGCCGCCTCACTGGGGAACGACATCAGGAGCTGGACCGCCTTGATGTGCCCGCCGTACGCGGAGTACGCGAGCTGGACGGCGCGCTGGCAGTCGTTCTTGGCCAGTACGCCCTGGCCGTCCACCGGGTCGCAGCTGTCGTACGTCCAGCCGGCCACCTTCTTGGCCTCGAGCTCCACGTCCCCCAGCTTGAAGTCCCAGTCCTCGAACTCGTCGTCGGTCAGCGGCGAGTCGGGATCCACGCGCTTCGAGGTGGTGGGCCTGGTGTCGCTGGGGTCCGGGGTGGGTTCGGCGGGCTCGGAGGTGGGCGGGTCCGACGGGGAGGCCGATGGTTGGTCGGACGGCGGCGCGGTCGTGGTCGTCGGGAACGGGTCCGTGGTCGAGAGGGCGACGGTCGTCTTCTGGGCGGAGTCGCGCATGTAGAGGAACGCGATGACCCCGCCGCCGATCAGGAGGACCGAGACCAGGCCCACGACCAGGCCGATGACCAGGGCGTTGCCGCTCTTCGGGGGTGCGGCCGGGGGCGGCCCTGGGAGGGGGCCCGGGGCCGGGAGCAGCAGCGTCCCTTGCGGCCCGGCCGGGGCGCCGGGCGGGGGCCCGCCCGCTCCCGGCGGATGGCCCTGCCCGGGCCCGTAGCCGCCTTGCCCGCCCGCCGGGCCGTACCCGGGCGGCGGGGCCGCCTGCCCGAAAGGGGAGCCGTACCCGGGTGGAGCCTGAGGCGGACCGTATCCGGGAGGCGGGGCCGCCTGCCCGGAAGGGGAGCCGTACCCGGGCGGGGCCTGAGGCGGACCGTATCCGGGAGGCGGGGGGCTCTGGCCGGGTGGAGGGGGTGGGTATCCGGGTTGGCCGTAGCCGGGCTGAGGGTGTGGGGGGCCGCCTTGGCCGGGTGGTGGGCCGTAATTCGGCTGAGGGGCGTGGTTCGGTTGTGGGGGGTGGTTCTGCTGTGGGCCGTACCCTTGCGGCGCTCCTTGCGCGCCCCACGGTCCGTCCGGCTGGGGCTGGGGAGGCTGCGGAGGGTATGCCATTGCTCCATTGTGGGGTAGCTGGTCACCATGTGCCCCAGCTACCCCCCAAATCTCAGGAGGCCGTGCGCGCCCCTTCGCAGACCTGGCGGCGGTACCTGCCGGGCGCCAGCCCGTACTGCCGCTTGAAAGCGGTCCCGAACGCGAACTCCGACCCGTACCCGACCTGCTGTGCCACCTCCGCCACCGAGTTGTCGGGGGCCTCGCGCAGTATGCGGGCCGCCGTGGCCAGGCGCCACCACGTGAGGTACGCCAGCGGCGGCTGCCCGACGAGGGCGGTGAAGCGGCGGGCGAAGCCGGCCCGCGAGAGCCCGGCGTGGGCGCCGAGCGACTCGACCGTCCAGCGGTCGGCTGGGGCGCGGTGGATGGCGTCCAGCGCGCGGCCGATGGCCGGGTCGGCCAGCGCGGCGGCCCACCCCGACTCACTGCACGCCCCGGACTCCAGCTCGAACCAGGCCCGCAGGACATAGAGCTGGAGCACTTCGAGCAGGGACGTGACGACGGTGTCCGCGCCCGGCCGGGGGTTGTCGATCTCGCCGGCGAGCAGCTCGACGGCGGCCCTGAGCTCGGGGTGGTGGCCGAGCGTCGCCGGCAGGTGGATCACGTCGGGCAGCCCGCCCAGGATCGGGTGGATCCTGGTGGGGTCGAGCTGGTAGCCGCAGCAGAGGGTGACCGTCTCGGCCCCGTCGCCGCCCACGACGGTCGAGGCGAACAGCTCGGTCTCCAGGTACGGGTTGCAGATCGGCGCGGCGAGCGGCGTGCCGGGACCGTCGGCCAGGCCGTAGCCGCCGCCGTGCGGGAAGAAGACCACGTCGCCTACGCTCAGCGGGACCGGGTCGCCGTCGCGCGGGATCAGCCAGCAGGACCCGCGCAGCACCACCTGGAAACCCGCCGATCCGGGCACCGGCGGGAACTCCTTGCCCCAGGGGGCCCGCCAGGAGACGCGGACGGAGGTCGGGCGTCCGGTACGCATGAGGGCGACGACGTCGCTCAGCACGTCCATGCCAGAAGTCTAAGGCAAGAGACTCTCGCGTATAAAAACTAGACATTGAAGCATTGGATATCTCAACTCGGGCTCCTACTGTTGGTCACGCACTTTTCTGACCTCCTGAAAGGGAACGATTGACATGATCCGGATTGGCATCATCGTGGGGAGCACCCGTCCAGGCCGCAACGGCGAGGCGGTGGCGCAGTGGGTCCACGACCTGGCCACCAAGCGCGGCGACGCCGAGTACGAGCTGGTGGACCTGAAGGACTACGACCTTCGCCACCTGGACGAGCCGAACCACCCCTCCATCGGGAACTACGCGCACGAGCACACCAAGCAGTGGGCGGCGAAGATCGCCTCCCTCGACGCGTTCGTCTTCGTGACGCCCGAGTACAACCAGTCGATCCCGGGCTCGCTGAAGAACGCCGTCGACTTCCTGTACGCGGAGTGGGCCAACAAGGCGGCCGGTTTCGTGGGCTACGGGGTGGGCGGCGCGGCCCAGGCCATCGGGCACCTGCGCCAGAGCCTCGCCAATCTCGGCGTGGCGACCGTGCAGCAGCAGGTCGGGCTCTCGCTCTTCACGGACTTCGAGAACGGCAGCGACTTCAAGCCCGCCGCCGTGCAGGAGGACAAGCTCGCCACCCTGCTCGACCAGGTCCTCGCCTGGGGTGGCGCCCTCAGCCCGCTCAGGGCGGCCTGACCCGGCGGAGCCCGTGGAAGGGGGTGGCGGATCTTGCCGTCATCCAGGGAGAACGGCTGATCGGGGGCCGGCTGCCGCTGGAGGCGGCGCCGGCGCGCGAGTCCGAGCGCCTCGCGCAACACCGTGCGCGAGGCGCTCGGACCGCTGCGCGAGGAGGGCCTGGTCGGCCGGTGCCCGGGTGTCGGGACCACAGTGGCCAGGGAGAAGTACCCGCAGCGCTGACCCCCTGGGCCACGGCGCCCGAGGTCTCGGAGGCGTTGGGCGCGGTCCTCGACGATCCGGACGCCGACATACGGGCTTGTTCAAGAAGAGCGGTCCACGACTTGACTCGATCTTGAAACTAATAAATCCTTAATCCTACTTGTATAGTAGGAAAAATAGGAAAGGGGCGGTTGTGCGAGCGCTCATACTGCTCGGGCTGGTCGGTCTCGCGGCCCAGCTCGTCGACGGAAGCCTGGGCATGGCCTACGGCGTGACGTCGACCACGCTTCTGCTGGCCATCGGCACCAACGCGGCGGCCGCCTCGGCGACCGTCCACCTCGCGGAGATCGGCACCACTCTCGCCTCGGGCATCTCCCACTGGCGCTTCGGCAACGTCGACTGGAAGGTCGTCGCCAAGATCGGCATCCCGGGAGCGGTCGGCGCCTTCGCCGGCGCGACGTTCCTGTCCAGCCTCTCGACCGAGGTCGCCGCCCCGGTCATGTCGCTCATCCTGCTCAGCCTCGGCGTCTACATCCTCATCCGCTTCACCGCCTTCGGGCTGCCGCGCGGCAACCTGGGCAAGCCGCTGCGCAGGCGCTTCCTCGCCCCTCTCGGCCTGGTGGCCGGCTTCGTCGACGCCACCGGCGGTGGCGGCTGGGGTCCCGTCGGCACCCCCGCCATCCTGGCCAGCGGCCGCCTGGCCCCGCGCAAGGTGGTCGGCTCGGTCGACGCGAGCGAGTTCCTCGTCGCCATCGCCGCCAGCGTCGGCTTCTTCGTCGGCATCGGCTCCGAGAACATCAACTTCGCCTGGGTGGCCGTGCTGCTGCTCGGCGGGGTCATCGCCGCGCCGATCGCCGCGTGGCTCGTGCGGCACATCCCGCCGCGCATCCTCGGCTCGGCCGTGGGCGGCGTCATCGTGCTGACCAACGTGCGCAGCCTGCTGCGCAGCGACTGGATCAAGGCCTCCGGCGGCGTCCAGACGGTCGCGTACATCGTCATCGCGATCATCTGGGCGGCCGCCATCGCCTGGTCGGTCCGCGAGTACCGCCGCGACAAGGCCAACGAGTCGGTCGAAGCGGTCGAGTCCGAGCTGCGGGCCCGTACGGCGGCGGAGGAGGAGACGGCCTCCGCCTGAGGCCACGCGCGACGGCTCGGCTTCCCGCGGGGGAGCCGAGCCCGACGCATTGATGCCTATGAGAATCTCTGCCCGTACCCAGTACGCTCTCGGCGCCATGCTGGCCCTGGCCGTGGCGGACGGCCCGGTGCACGCGGAATGGATCGCCGCCAGCCAGGAGATCCCGCGTCGCTTCTGCGACAACATCCTGCTCCAGCTCCGCAGGGCCGGTCTCATCCACAGCCAGCGCGGCCCCGACGGGGGCTACTGGCTCGCCCGCCCGGCCAAGGAGATCGCCCTGGCCGACATCATCCGCGTCACCGAGGGCGTGGAGCAGGCGACCCGGCCCTTCCCGAAGGCCGCCGCGCCGCTGGCCGCGATCTGGGCCCAGTTGCGCAGCCATGAGGACGCCCTGCTGGGGGAGATCACCCTCGCCGACATCGTGGCCTCCTCCTAGCCCGCGCAGCACCCCAAGGGGGTCGCTTTACGCTATTTCATGCTTTATAGGTAGGTTATAGTGGTTTGCGCCGATGGCTCCCGTACAACGAAGGGCAGATCCCTCATGTCAACCTCCAGACTGCGCACCACAGCCGTGGCGAGCACCGCGATGCTCGCCGTCGTGGGGCTTCTCGGCGCCTGTGGCGGTGGCGGAGCTGCCCAGACGGCGAAGAGCGGCGGGCAGCCCGTCTTCGGCGGATCGCCGGGTCGGTCGTGACCGAGACGGTCTTCGGGCGCGCAGGCATCGGGCGGCTGACCGAGCAGGCCGTCAACGCGCAGGACACGCCGGTGATGCTGGCGATCGTGGTGCTCGCGGCGGCGGTGTTCGTGCTGGTCAACCTGGTGGTGGACGTGCTGTTCCCGGTCCTCGACCCGCGTCTCAAGGCGGCCGCGTGAAGCGCCGGGGCGGGCCGGCGCTCGCGTGGGCGGTGATCGGCCTGGCCGTGCTCTGGGCGGTCGTGCCCGGCGTGTTCACCGGGTACGACCCGATCGCCGGCGTCCCGGCCGAGAAGCTCCAGGCGCCGAGCTCGTACCACCTGTTCGGCACCGACGCGGTGGGCCGCGACCTGTTCGCGCGGGTGGTGCACGGGTCCGTGCACTCGCTGTCGGGCGCGTTCGTGGCCGTGGCGGTGGGCCTGGTGCTGGGCACGCTGCTCGGACTGCTGGCCGGGTCGGTCGGCGGAGTGCTGGACGAGGCCGTCATGCGGATCGTCGACGTGCTGCTGTCGGTGCCCGGCCTGCTCCTGGCCCTGACCGTGATCATCCTGCTCGGCCCCGGCACCGTGAACGTGGCCATCGCGGTGGGCGTGGGCTCGGTCGCGTCCTTCGCCAGGCTGTCGCGCTCGGAGGTGGTCCGGGTGCGGCGCACCGACTACGTGGAGGCCGCGTTCGGCAGCGGCGGCCGGTTCCTGGCCGTGCTGTGGCGGCACGTGCTGCCCAACTCGCTCGGCCCGGTCATCGCGCTCGCGGCGCTGCAGTTCGGGATGGCCATCCTGGCCATCTCGACGCTCGGCTTCCTCGGGTACGGCGCCGAGCCGCCCACGCCCGAGTGGGGCCTGCTCATCTCGGAGGGGCGCAACTACCTGGCGACGTCGTGGTGGCTGACCACGCTGCCCGGCTCGGTCGTGGTCGTGGTGGTGCTCGCCGCCGGCCGCATCAGCCGCTCGATCGGGAGGCACGGATGAGCCCGCGTTCAGCAGGGAGGCACGGATGAGTCCGCGTTCAGCAGGGAGGCACGGATGAGCCCGCGTTCAGCAGGGAGGCACGGATGAGCCCGCGTTCAGCAGGGAGGCACGGATGAGTCTGCTGGAGGTCCGGGACCTGGCCGTCTCCTACGACGGCAGGCGCGCGATCGAGGGCGTCTCCTTCACCGTGGAGCCCGGCGAGGTCGTCGCCGTCGTCGGCGAGTCGGGATCGGGCAAGTCCACCACCGCGCACGCCGTCATCGGCCTGCTCCCCTCGAACGGCGCCGTGGACGCGGGCCGGATCCTGCTGGGCGACGCCGACCTGGCGTCCTGGTCGCCGAAGCGCATGGAGTCGGTACGCGGCGCGCAGATCGGCCTGATCCCCCAGGACCCGGCCAGTTCGCTGGACCCGGTCAAGACCGTCGGCGCGCAGATCGCCGAGGTGCTGCGCATCCACAAGCGCGGCGACCGTCGGGCCGTGCGCAGCCGGGTCGTCGACCTGCTGGCCCGCGTCGGTCTGCCGGACCCCGAGGCACGGGCCCGCCAGTACCCGCACGAGCTGTCCGGCGGCATGCGCCAGCGCGTGCTCATCGCCATCGCGATCGCGCTCGAACCCCGCCTGATCATCGCCGACGAGCCCACCAGCGCCCTGGACGTCACCGTGCAGCGGCGCATCCTGGACCTCATCGACGACCTGCGCGCGGAGTCCGGCACCGCGCTGCTGCTGGTGACCCACGACCTGGGCGTGGCCGCCGCCCGCTCCGACCGGCTGGTCGTCATGAAGGCCGGCCGGATCGAGGAGCAGGGCCGGACGGCGGAGGTGCTGGCGTCCCCGGCCGCCGACTACACCCGACGCCTGCTCGACGACGCCCCGTCGCTGTCGGCGTCCCCCTTCCGCGACCCTCCTCCCGAGAGCGAGCCCGCGATCGTGGTGCGCGACCTGGTCAAGGAGTTCAAGGGGTTCCGGGCGGTGGACGGGGTCTCGTTCGAGGTGGCCCGCGGCACCACGCACGCGCTGGTGGGCGAGTCCGGCTCGGGCAAGACGACCACGGCCCGGATGGTGGTGCGGTTCGCCGAGCCCACCTCGGGAACGGTGACCATCGCCGGGGCGGGGGAGGGCCGCGGGTTCCGCCGGCACGTACAGCTCGTCCACCAGAACCCGTACGGCTCGCTGGACCCCCGGCAGCCGGTCGGCGACATCGTGGAGGAGCCGTTGCGTAACTTCCGGCTCGGGGACCGGGCCGAGCGGCGGGCCCGCGTGCTCGACCTGCTGGACCGGGTGGCGCTGCCGCGGGACGTGCTCACCCGCAGGCCGCGCGAGCTGTCCGGCGGCCAGCGGCAGCGGGTGGCCGTCGCCCGCGCGCTGGCGGCCGGGCCCGAGGTGGTCGTGCTCGACGAGGCCGTCTCCGCCCTCGACGTCACCGTGCAGGCGCAGATCCTCGACCTGCTCGAACAGCTCCAGCGCGACCTGGGGCTGACCTACCTCTTCATCTCGCACGACCTGGCGGTGGTGCGGCAGATCTCGCACACCGTCTCCGTCATGAACAAGGGAAGAATCGTGGAATCAGGAACGACCCGGCGGGTCTTCACCGACCCCCGGCACGAATACACCCGCGAGCTGCTGGCCGCCATCCCGGAGCCGGCGATATGAGGCTCGGCTTCTTCACGCGGCTGCTGGACGACGTGCCCGCGGGCGAGCGCTACCGGCTGGCCGCCGAGCAGATCGCGCACGCCGAGGCGTACGGGTTCGACACCGCCTGGGTCGCCCAGCACCACTTCGACGGCGCGGAGGGCGGCCTGCCCGCGCCGCTGGTGTTCCTCGCCCACGTGGCCGCCCGCACCAGCCGCATCAGGCTCGGCACCGGGATCATCACGCTCCCGCTGGAGCAGCCGGTGCGGGTCGCCGAGGACACCGCCGTGCTCGACCTGCTCACCGGCGGGCGGCTGGAGGTCGGCGTGGGCAGCGGCGGCACGCCCTCGTCGTTCGCGCCGTTCGGGCACGACAGCGCGGAGCGCTCGGCCGTCTACGCGGGCAACCTCGACGTGCTGCTCAACGCCTGGTCAGGGGGCGACCTCGGGGCCGGCAACCGGCTCTACCCGCCCGCGCCCAGGCTGCTGGAGGCGGTCTGGCAGGCGACGTTCTCGGTCGGCGGCGGCGTACGTGCCGGGCGGGCGGGCCACGGGCTCATGCTCTCGCGCACGCAGCCCCGCCCGGCCGACGACCCGCAGGCCACGCTGGCCCAGATCCAGCGGCCCATCGTGGACGCCTACCTCGAACACCTGCCGCCCGGCACCGCCCCGCGGATCATGGCCTCCCGGACCGCGTTCGTGGCCGACAGCCGGGCCGAGGCGCTGCGCTACGCCGAACTCGGGCTCGGGCGCGGGCGGCTGCCGTTCGAGCTGCCGGACAGCGACCTCGACCGGCGCATCGCCGCGTTCGACGTGCACGTGGGGACGCCGCAGGACGTCATCGAGAGCCTCAAGGCGGACCCGACCCTCGAACGGGTCACCGACCTGGTCCTCCAGGTGCACTCGGTGGACCCGCCGCACCCCCTCGTCCTCCGCTCGATCGAGTTGCTGGCGACCGAGGTCGCGCCCGCGCTCGGCTGGGTTCCCTCCGCAGAATTGAGCTCCACATGATCGCTGACGTCATCGACCACCTGGCGGGCATCCAGCCCGGCTCGCCGCTCGACCGGCTGCGCGCCCGCCGGCCCGCCGCCCGCGAGCACGCCCAGCGCAGCTACGACGCGCTGTTCAGCCCCGAGACGGAGCAGGAGATCACGCTCGTCGAGCGGGACGCGATCGCCGCCTTCGTGGCCGGGCTGCACCATGACCCCGGCATCGCGCGTTTCTACGCCGACCGGCTGGCCGAGCTCTCGCCCGGGCTGCTCAAGGCCGTCGAGTCGGAGGTCTCGGCCGGGGCCACGACCGGCCCGTACGGGGTCTATCCGGGCGAGGGCCCGCTGTCGGCCGAGAGCGACGAAGGGCTGCGCTATCGGGCCCACCGCCCGGCCGACCTGGGCGTACGGCTCGCCGCCGCGTTCGAGCACGCTCACCTGCTCGTGTTCCGGCCCAGGGAGGCCGGCCGGGAGTCCCTGGACGCGCTGGCCGGGGCGGGCTGGAGCACCACGGGCGTCGTGACGCTGTCGCAGCTCGTCGCCTTCCTCACCTTCCAGATCCGCGTGGTGGCCGGGCTGCGTCACCTGCAGAACGGAGCGACCTCATGACCCGACCGGCGTTCACGCGGGAGCAGCTCGGGTGGGAGCCCTGGCTGACGCCCCTGGCCACGGACGAGCTGACCGACGAGCACTACGAGGCGCTGGTCGACAAGGCGCGCGCGAAGTCGCGTACTTCCTGCTCCTGGCCAGGGACCCGGCGATCCTGCAGGCCAGGACGAAGACCGACAACGACATCTTCTACAACGCCGACGGCGGGTTGCCGCGGGCGGAGCGCGAGCTGGCGGCGACGGCGACCTCGCGCCGCAACGGGTGCGTGTTCTGCGCCTCGGTGCACGCCCGCTTCGCCGCCCACTACTCCAAGCGGGCCGACGACGTGGACCGGCTGCTCGACGAGGGGGTCAACGCGCCCCAGGACGGCGAGTGGCAGGCGATCGTCGACGCCTCGGTGGCCCTGGCCGCCACCCCGGCCGAGTTCACCGCGAACCACGTGGCGGCGCTGCGGGCGGCCGGGCTCGACGATCTGGCGATCAGCGACGTCATCCACGCGGCGGCGTTCTTCAACTGGGCCAACCGGCTCATGCTCTCGCTCGGCGAACCCACGGAGGAGGCCGCGTCATGACGGCGGAGCTCGACCACCTCGTCTACGCGGTGCCCGACCTGGCCGCGGGCGTCATCGCGTTCGCCGAAGTCACCGGGGTGACCCCGGTGCCGGGTGGAAGCCACCCGGGCGGCACCGCCAACTACCTGGTCGGCCTGGGCGCGGGCGCGTACCTGGAGATCATCGGCCCGGATCCGGCGGTGCCGGGCGCGCGGCCACGCGCGTTCGGCCTGGAGACCCTCACCGCGCCCCGGCTGGCCGGGTGGGCGGTGCGGCCCGACGACATCGACGAGACGGTACGGCGGGCCCGCGAGCTCGGCGTCGACCCCGGCGAGGTCCAGCCCCTCTCGCGCCGCACCCCCGCGGGGACGCTGCTGGAATGGCGTCTCACCAGGTGGGCCGATCCGGCGGCGATCAACCCGGTGCCGTTCCTCATCGACTGGGGCCGGACCGCGCACCCGGCCGCCTCCGGGCTGCCGCAACTGCGCCTGGCCTCCTTCACGGCCACCCACCCCGACCCCGACGCGCTCCGGCGCGAGCTGGCCGCGGTCGGCGCGGAGTTGGAGGTCTCGAAGGGGCCCGAGGCGGCGTTGCGGGCGGTGCTCGACACCCCTCGCGGCCCCGTGGCCCTGGCCTGACGGCACCCGTGCCCGTCCCCGCGCGGACGGGCACGGGAGGTGCCAGGGGGCCTTGTACCTCGGATGATCGGTGCGCCGGTCAGGCCGCCACGAGGGTGACCAGGACGGCCGTGGGGTCGTTCCCGGCGAGGGGGATGGCGAAGACCGCCGTGCGCTCGCGGGCCCCGAAGACGACGAACCGCAGGCCGTCCTCGTCCCAGGTGTCCTGGACGTCGGAGGTGATCTGCGCGGACGCCGAGCAGTACGCGGGGCTGTGGTAGAGCAGGTGCAGCGAGGCGCCCAGCGGGACGTCCTCCGACGGGGGCACGGCGAGCGGGGCGCGCAGCCGTACGCGCAGGCGCCGCAAGGGGGTGAGCCAGTAGCGGTCCAGCTCCGCGGAGAGCGCCATCAGGGCCACGGCCTCGGCCAGGCCGAGCGCCACCAGCGGCGGGCCCGGGTCCGCCGGGACGGCCAGCAGGCTCGCGGCCAGCAGGAGCCCCGCGCGGGCGAAGGCCCGCACGTCCACCGGCTTGGAGTGGGCGCCGAGGCAGCCGCACGACGCGGTGGGCGCGGCCACGTACGAATAGGTGAGATACGCCAGGAACCCGGCGGAGAGCAGCGCGGCGAGCAGCGCAGTGACCGGGCCCATCCACGGCGAGACGGGCGGCAGCAGCAGGACGGCGGCCACCGCGAGCTCGGCCACTCCGACGAGCCGGAGCGCCGGGACCGCGCGCGTCGCGCCGACCAGCCGGGCCAGGGCGGTCTGCCCCGCCCGCGCCCGCATCCGCCGGCTGAACAGCTTCATCAGGCCCGCCCAGGCGAGGAACAGGGCGATCACGTACGGCTGCGTCGCGGCGATCCCGTGCATGCTCAGGCTCCTTGCTAGTGCGGGGAGAAGACGGTGGCGATGTCGACCTCGTTCGTGTCAGGCCGCCAGGCGCCGAGGATCTGCACGTGCTGGGCGACCTTCAGCATCGACAGGTCCGAGGTGGGCGGCGCCTCGGAGTGGATCGCGACCGACTTGCCGGCCACGACGTGGCACAGCACCTCTTTGCCGTTGTGGTCGAGGTGGATGGTCTGGTCGGTGATGTTCTTGATGTGGCCCTTGATGTTGACGATGTTGAGCCAGACCGACTCGGCGGCGAGGGTGCCGTCCGGCATCCGCACGCCGCGGGCGTACAGGCCGTCGCCGGGCTTGGCCGCGTCGAACGCCACGGGCCCGAGCTTCCACAGGCTCGTGCCGTCCACGACCTTGATGTTGTGGATGACCATGTTCGAGCCGAGGACGAGCAGCGTGTTGTCCTTGATCGAACGGATCCGGCCCTCGGCGAAGTTGGGGTCGGGGGCGCCCGGGTCGACGTCGAGCGCGGTGCCGGCGAAGGCCGCCTCGGGGCCGAGCGAACCCATCGCGCTCGCGGCCACGACCGTGGCGCCGCCGCCGAGCAGGGCGGACTTGAGCATGTCTCTTCTGCTGGTCATCGTCGCCCCCTCATGCCGCGTCGATCGAGCAGGGACGCAGGCCGGTGGAGAGGCTGGCGATCTTGCTGTACGCCGCGGGCGTGAGGTCGATGATCCGGTCGGTGGCGCAGGTCGAGCCGCAGCAGCTGCGCTCTCCGCAGAACAGGTCGGTCTGCGGGCCGCAGTCGGCGATGGAGGTGACGACGCTGACGCCGCTGCACAGGTTCGTGGTGCGGTGCTGGAAGCCGCAGGTCCTGCGCGAGAGGTTGAAGCCGCAGGTGTCGGGGTGGGTGATGGCCCAGCAGGCGTCGGAGGTGTTGGGCCACGCGTGCTGGAGGCTGCCGGAGTTGCAGGTGCCGCAGGCGCCCTTGCCTGTGGTGCTGCACGGTCCCCAGGCGGTGCCGCAGCAGAACCAGGAGACCTCTCCTTGGACCGCGGCGTACAAGTCGATGGGGGTGTCGGGGGTCTGGGTGCGCGCCATGCGCGTCCTCCTCAGGTGAGCTCTGGACGGTCTCGGTGGGGGGCCTGAAACTTTCCGACTCGATCTATGAGTACCATGTAAGGATTTTTCGTCAATGCCCCTATTTTTCGTGCTTTGTGGGGTCACGGGATCGTCCCATGATCTACTGAGGCCATGGAGACGACGGGCGTTGCGCAGGTGGACGGCATCCGGTTGCACTACACGCGGGCCGGTGACGGGCCGTTGGTGGTGCTGCTGCACGGCTGGCCGCAGACCGGTCACTGCTGGCGGCACATCATCGAGCCGCTGGCGGCCGAGTTCACGGTGGTGGCGCCCGACCTGCGCGGATACGGGCTGAGCGACAAGCCGGTCGCCGGCTACGACAAGCGGCGGATGGCCGCGGACATGGCGGAGCTGGTGGACGGGCTCGGCTTCGGGCGGGCCGCGGTCGTCGGGCACGATCGCGGCGCCCGGGTGGCCCACCGCTGGGGGCTCGACCGCCCCGACCAGATCGGCAAGGTCGCGGTGCTGGACATCGTCCCCACGCGCGAGATGTTCCGCCGCCTGGACGCGTCCGTGGCCGCGGGCTATTGGCACTGGCTCTTCCACCTGCAGCCCGACCTGCCCGAGCGCCTGGTGGGGCAGGACGTCCGGGGCTATCTGGAGTACTTCTTCGAGCGCTGGACGTACAACCGGCACGGCCTGCCCGCCGAGGCGGTCGACGTCTACGTCCGGGCGTTCAGCCGGCCGGGGGCCCTGCGCGCCGGGTTCGACGACTACCGGGCGCACGAGCGCGACCTCGCGCTCGACGACGAGGACGCCGCCGCGGGCCGCCGCCTGACCATGCCCGTGCTGGCCCTGTGGGGGTCGGTGGGGCTGCCCGCGCGGCTGCCGTCGGAGGAGATCTGGCGGGCCTACGCGGACGACGTCACGGCAGCCGAGATCCCCGAGTGCGGGCACTTCATCGCCGAGGAGCGCCCCGAGGCCCTGCTCGCTCACCTGCGCGAGTTCCTGCGCCGCTGACCGGGATGTGGGCGGGCGTGGCGCTCGCGATCGTGATGAGTTAGGTTAGCCTCACCTAAAGGTAGTGTGGGAGGCTGGCGTTGGTGGAGCCCTATCGCATGTTCGACGTGCGCGTGGCCAGATTGGAACGGTTGAGCCCATCGTTCCTCCGGGTGACCTTCACCGGTGAGGATCTGGGCTTATTCGCCGACAACGGCTACGACCAGCGGATCAAGCTCATCCTGCCCCTTGCCGACCACGGCCTCACCCATCTGCCCTACGGCCCCGACTGGTTCCCGAGGTGGCGCGCGCTGGAGGACGGCAAGCGCAACCCGATCCGCACGTACACGGCCAGGCTGGTCAGGCAGGACGAGCGCGAGGTCGACGTCGACGTGGTCATGCACCCGGGCGGCGACGGGCCGGTCGCGCAATGGGCGCAGGCGGTGCGGCCCGACGACGTCGCGGTGCTGTTCGGCGGCGACGCGCGGCACCCCGAACCGCACGGGAACGTGGTCTTCCAGCCGCCGGACGGCACCAGCACGGTGCTGATCGCCGGCGACGAGACGGCGGTGCCCGCGATCTGCTCCATCCTCGAACGGCTCCCCGACGGCTTCGCGGGCACGGCGCTCATGGAGGTGCCCTGCGAGCAGGACTTCCTGGAGATCCGCACGGCCAGCCAGGTGAAGATCGAGTGGCTGGCCAGGAACGGCGCCGGGCGCGGCGCCCTGCTGGAGCCGGCCCTGCGCTCGGCCGCCGGCCGGCTGCTGCCGCCGCTGCCGGTGCCGGACACGTTCGTCGACGTGGACGTCGACGTGGACGAGCTGTGGGAGGTGCCGGAAGAGGAGAGCGAGAGCAAGGAGCCGCTGTACGCCTGGCTGGCCGGCGAGGCGGCGGTGATCAGGAACCTGCGGCGATACCTGGTCGCCGAGCGTGGCATGGACCGGCGCGCGGTGGCCTTCATGGGCTACTGGCGCCAGGGCCGAGCAGAGCACAACGAATGAGGAGCCCTTCCATGACCCGCGCACTCGCCCTCGTGGCACTCGCCCTGATCACCATCGCGGGCTGCGGCTCGACGGCCCCCGCCGCCCCCTCGTCGTCGTCCTCCGCCCCGTCCTCCGCGGCCGCCGCCGTCAAGATGGCGCACAAGTACGGCGAGACCACCATCCCCGCCGCGCCCAAGCGCGTCGTCACCGTCGGCCTGCTCGAACAGGACACCCTGCTGGCCCTGGGCGTGACCCCGGTCGCGACCACGACGTGGATCGGCGACTACCCGGGCGCGATCGGCCCCTGGGCCAAGGACAAGCTGGGCGCCGCGGCCCTCCCGCAGGTGCTCAAGGACACCGGCAGCGGCCCTCAGCTCGAGAAGATCGCGGCACTCAAGCCCGACCTGATCCTGGCGCTCTACTCGGGCCTCACCCAGGAGCAGTACACGACGCTGTCGAAGATCGCGCCGACCGTGGCCCAGCCCAAGGAGTACATCGACTACGGCATCCCCTGGGAGGAGCTCACCAGGAAGGTCGGCATCGCCGTCGGCCGCGCCGCCGAGGCGGACCAGCTGGTCAAGCAGGTCGAGGACCGGTTCGCGAAGGTGCGCGCGGAACATCCGGAGTTCCAGGGCCAGACCGCGCTGATGGCCACCGTCTACGAGGGCTACTTCGTCTTCGGCAGCCAGGACCCGCGCTCCCGCATGCTCGCCTCGCTCGGGTTCAAGCTGCCCGACGGCCTCGACCAGGCGATCGGCGACAAGTTCGGCGCGAACATCAGCCGGGAGCGCCTCGACCTGGTCGACACCGGCGTGATCGTCTGGAGCTCCGCAGACGTCGCCAAGGACCAGGGCACGCTGCACGCCGACAGCGTCTACAAGGGGCTCGGCGTGGTGAAGGAGGGCCGGGAGGTCTTCCTTCAGGAGAACACCGACCAGGGTAACGCCGTCTCCTTCGTCACCGTGCTGAGCCTGCCGTACGCGCTCGACCAGTTGGTGCCCCGGCTCGCCGCTGCCGCCGACGGCGACCCGGCGACCAAGGCGTGAGACCCCTCGCGCTGTCGGTCGGGGCACTCGTCCTGTTCTGCCTGCTGTCGCTCTCGCTGGGCGCCCGCCAGATCCCGCCCGACCAGGTGCTGGGCGCCCTGGCCGGAACGGTGACCGACCGCGACGTCCTCGACGTGATCTGGTCCGTACGGGTGCCGCGCACGCTGGTCGGCGTGCTGGCGGGGGCGGCGCTCGGCCTGTCGGGCGCCCTCATGCAGGCGCTGACCCGCAACCCGCTCGCGGACCCGGGCGTGCTCGGCGTCAGCGCGGGGGCCGCGTTCGCGGTCGTCGTGTCCATCGGCGTGCTGGGCATCTCGGCGCTCGCCGGATTCGTCTGGTTCGCCTTCGCGGGGGCGCTGGTATCCAGCGTCCTCGTCTACGCGCTGGCCGGGCTGGGGCGCGACGGGACCACGCCGGTCAAGCTGGCCCTCGCCGGGGTCGCGGTGACGTTCCTGCTGAGCTCGGTGACCAGCGCGTTCGTGCTCGTCGACCCGGAGTCGCTGAGCCGCTACCGGTTCTGGTCGGCGGGGTCGCTGTCGGGCACGGGCCCGGACGTGCTGCCGCAGCTCCTGCCCTTCGTGCTCGCCGGGTCGGCGCTCGCCCTGGCCTGCGGGCCCGCCCTCAACAGCCTCGCGCTCGGCGACGACGTGGCCAGAGGGCTCGGCCGCAGGGTGGGCCTGGTCAGGGCGCGGGCGGCGGCGGCCGTGATGCTGCTCACCGGGGCCGCCGTGGCGGCCATCGGACCCGTGGTCTTCGTCGGGCTCGTCGTGCCGCATCTGGCCCGGCTCGTCGCCAGGCCCAGTCGACGCCACAGCGGCTCCGAGACCGACCACCGGCTGCTGCTGCCGCTGGCCGCGCTGCTCGGGCCCTGCCTGCTGATCGCGGCCGACATCGTGGGCCGGCTGGTGGCGCCGCCGATCGAGGTGCAGGCCGGGCTGCTGGTGGCATTCATCGGCGGCCCGTTCTTCGTCGTCCTGGCCCGCCGTAAGCACCTGGCGGAGCTATGACCCAGCTGACCTTCAGGCTGTCCGTGCCGCCCGTCTCCGGGGTGCTGCACCCGCGCGTCATCGTGGTCTGCCTGGCCCTGGCCGCGGCCGCGTTCCTGGCCTTCTGCCTGGGCATCGGGCTCGGCGAGGTCCCGCTCGGGCTCGGCGAGGTGGTCCAGGCGCTCTTCGGCGCGGGCGACCAGGGCACCGCGTTCGTCGTGGGAGAGCTGCGCCTGCCCAGGGCGCTGACCGGGCTGCTGGCGGGCGTGGCCTTCGGCGTGTCGGGCGCGCTGTTCCAGACGATGACGCGCAACCCGCTCGCCAGCCCCGACATGATCGGCGTCACGCAGGGGGCGGGCCTGGCCGTCGTCGCGGGGATCGTCATGGGCGTCGGGGGAACCCAGGTGCTCGGCTTCGCGGGCGCGGTGGTCGTGGCGCTGCTGACGTACCTGCTGGCCTGGCGGCGCGGCGCGAGCGGCTACCGGATCGTGCTCGTCGGGGTGGGCGTGTCGTGGATGTGCACGAGCGCCACCGAATACCTCATGGTCACCACCGGGGACTTCCAGGCGCAGCAGGCGCTGGGCTGGCTGTTCGGCAACCTGAACGCGCGCGAGTGGAGCCACGTGGCGCCGCTCGCCCTCGCCCTGGCCGTCCTCGTGCCCGCCGCGCTCCTGCTCGGCCGCTGGACGCGGGTGCTGCAACTCGGTGACGAGGTGGCCGTCGTGCTCGGGGCCCCGGTGCAGGCGGCGCGGCTGACGCTGCTGCTGACCGGCGTGGCCCTGGTCGCGTTCGGCACCGCGGCGGCCGGTCCCGTCGCGTTCGTGGCGCTGGCCGCGCCGCAGATCGCGCAGCGGCTGGCCCGCACCGCCTGGCCGCCGCCGCTGGCCTCCGGGCTCGCCGGGTCGTTCATCGTGCTGGCCGCCGACGTCGTCGCGCGGCTGCTGATCCCGGACGTGGAGCTGCCGGTCGGCGTGGTCACCGGCGTACTGGGGGCGCCTCTCCTGCTGTGGCTCCTGGCCCGCGCCCGCCGCCGCTAGATCGACGGCGGGCGAGCGGCCGGGTAAGCAGTACGTAGCCATCAGGACACTCTACGTAGCGTGGTGGGCTGACTACGTTCAGTGGAGACCCGCCGAGCGATTGCGAGGGAAAATGTCGACGGAGCCCCGGTTGAGCCTGGACACTCGGGCCGCGCGAAACTTGGCCACCACCACCAAGACGCGCCCGCAGATGCAGGCGATCACCTCCCGCTGGCTCCTTCGCCGACTGCCCTGGGTCGACGTGCGCGGCGGGACGTACCGGGTCAACCGCCGGCTGACGCACCACATCGGGCGCGGCCGGGTGAGCGTGGTGCTCAACGGGGCGGACGACGTGCGGATCGTCCCGCAGACGCTCCAGGAGCTCCCCCTGCTGCGCGGCATCGACGACCTCGACGCGCTGGCGGCGATCGCCACGACGTTCGCGCCGCGGGAGTTCCAGGCGGGAGAGGTCATCGCCCAGGCCGGCACGCCGATCACCGAGACGTACGTGATCGCCCACGGCCGGCTCGAACGGGTGGCCACCGGCAAGTACGGCGACCCGCAGGTCCTCGGCGTCATCACCGACGGTCAGCACCTGGGCGACGACGCGCTCGTGCAGGAGGGGCCCCTGTGGCCGTTCACCGTCAGGGCCGCCGGCTCCGGCACGATCCTGGCCTCGCCGCGGCATGAGATCCAGCAGCTGCTCGGCGACACCCCCGCCCTGCGCGAGCACGTCGTGCGCTACCTGGAGGAGACGCGCAAGCCGGTCAACCGCCGCGGCGAGGCGGCCGTCGCGCTCGCGTCGGGGCACGTGGGCGAGCCGGTCATCGACGGCACGTTCGTCGACTACGACATCCAGCCCCGCGAGTACGAGCTCAGCGTCACCCAGACCGTCCTGCGGGTCCACACCCGCGTGGCCGACCTCTTCAACGACCCGATGAACCAGCTCGAACAGCAGCTGCGCCTGACGGTCCACGAGATCCGCGAGCGCGAGGAGTGGGAGCTGCTCAACAACCGCGAGTTCGGCCTGCTGCACAACACGGAGTACGACCAGCGGATCAGCACCTGGTCGGGCCCGCCGACCCCCGACGACATGGACGACCTGATCAGCATGCGCCGCAAGACGAAGATGCTGCTCGCCCACCCCAAGGCGATCGCCGCGTTCTTCAGGGAGTGCAACAAGCGCGGGCTGGTGCCGGGCAGCGCGGACGTGGACGGCCACGAGATCCCGGCCTGGCGCGGCATCCCGATCTTCCCGTGCGGCAAGATCCCGATCTCCGGGCACCAGACCACCTCGATCCTGGCCCTGCGTACGGGGGAGGACGACCAGGGCGTCGTCGGCCTCTACCAGACCGGCATCCCGGAGGAGCACGAGCCGGGGCTGAACGCCCGGTTCATGGGCATCAACTCCCAGGCCGTGATGTCCTACCTGGTCAGCGCCTACTACTCGGTGGCGATCCTGGTGCCCGACGCGATCGGCATCCTCGAGAACGTCGACATCGCGACTCCCCGTTCCTGACCGCTCGACCCCGGCTCGACTCAAGGAAGGGGCGTGTCATGCCCGAGATCGCAGCAGGTCCCACCGGTCTGGGCACCTCCGCGCTGCGCCTCCCGATCTTCGACCGTCTTCCCGTGCCACGGCCCGACGCGAGGGACGGGCACGAGCCTCCCAGGACCGCTCCGGTGGACCCCGCGCAGGCGGCGCGCGGCGCCGCGTACCGCCACAGTCTCGCCCCGCTGTCCTACCGGGAGCGGCAGTGGGGCGACGGGTCCTATCCGCCGCTCTACTGCCCCGAGCCCGTCCGGAACGACCAGGCGCTGGGCGAGGAGGTGGACCGGCGGCTGGTGGCGTGGGCGGAGCGGATCGGCCTGCACGAGGGGCGCATGGAGGAGTTCCACAAGACCGGGTACGGGCGGCTGGCCATGCTCACCCACCCCGACGCCGACGACCCCGACCTGCTGCTGATCGCGGCCCAGATGAACGGCGCCTGGTGGGCGGCCGACGACTACTACGCCGACGAGACCGAGCTGGGCGCGACCCCGACGGAGCTGCCGCCCAGGCTCGCCCTCGTGACCTCGGCCATGGACCCGCCGCCGCCCGCGGGCGACTACACGCGCCAGCTTGAGGAGGCGATCGAGGCCGACCCCGTCCTGGTCTCTCTGAGGTCGTCCGTCAGCCACATCACCCGCCACGCCACCCCGTCGCAGGTCATGCGGATCTGCAACATCACCTCCCAGATGTACGTGAGCTGGGCCGCCTACGCCGCCTGGCGATACCTGGAGACGCCGCCACCCGTGTGGCGCTACCTCGCGGCCCGGCAGCACGACAGCTTCTACACGTCCATGACGCTGATCGACATCGTGGGCGCGTACGAACTGCCCGCCAATCTCTTTTCCGACAGGAGGTTCCACACTGCGCTCATGCAGGCGGGCACCGCCAGCGTCCTCGTCAACGACCTGCACTCCGTCGCCAAGGAGGCGGCCGACGAGCTCCCCGACTCCAACGTGATCCTGCTGATCGCCGCAGAAGAGGGGTGCTCGATCCGTGAGGCGACCGAACGCGCCGTGTCCATGCACAACGACTTCGTCAGAGGTTTCGAGGCCAGCCGGCTAGCGCTCGACGCCGTACCGTCCGTCGAGCTGAAGCGGTTCCTGCGCGGGGCGCAGGGATGGATGGCCGGGTGCGTCGAATGGCACGACACCACCAGCCGCTACAAGTCCTAGAGAAAGGAGCCCTGCCGATGACGGTCAGCCCCGTCCTCAGCACCTACTACCAGCACTCCGTCGCCGACTATTGGAACACGGAGAAGAACCCGGTCAACCTCCGCCTCGGCGAGGTCGACGGGATCTACCACCACCACTATGGCATCGGCGAAGTGGACTGGTCGGTCCTGGAAGGCCCCGAGGACACCCGCGAGAAACGCGTCATCGAGGAGCTGCACCGGCTCGAACACGCGCAGGCCGACCTGCTGATCGGCCAGCTCGGCGCCCTGCGGCCCGAGCACCGGGTCATGGACGCCGGCTCGGGGCGCGGCGGCTCCAGCCTCCTGGTCAACCTCAGGCACGGCTGCCAGGTCGACGGCGTGTCCATTTCCGAGTCGCAGGTGGCCTTCGCCAACGAGCAGGCCGAGAAGCGCGGTGTGTCCGACAAGGTGCGCTTCCATTTCCGCAACATGCTCGACACCGGCTTCGAGCCTGGATCGTTCCAGGCGATCTGGAACAACGAGAGCACGATGTACGTCGAGCTCTCGCTGCTGTTCGCCGCCCACGCCCGCCTGCTGAACCGCGGCGGCCGGTACGTGTGCATCACCGGATGCTACAACGACGCCTACGGCCTGCCCTCGCGTGCCGTCAGCCAGATCAACGCCCACTACATCTGCGACATCCATCCCCGCAGCACCTACTTCAGGGAGATGGCGGCCAACCGGCTCGTCCCCATCAACGTCATCGACCTCACCGCCGCCACCATCCCCTACTGGGAGCTGCGCGCCAAGACCAACCTCGCGACGGGGATCGAGCAGGCGTTCCTCGACGCGTACAAGGACGGCAGCTTCCAGTACCTGCTCATCGCCGCCGACCGCATCTGACGGCGTCCGATCCCCCTCCATTCAGCAAATCCAGCGCCTGGTCCGTCTGAGGGGAGACGACCCTCGGTGCGCGCGCAGGAAGGAGGGCTCGTCCGAACGGGACCTGCCCATGTCCTCGGTGCTCGGGCTGGGCGACGGCCGGTTCATCGCCGTCGACCCGCCTCGTGCCGCGGGCGGTCCAGAACGTGATCACCGACCTGGCCAGGATCCGCCGATCCCCTTGCGGCTATTTCCCGCTGGCGGTCCCGGGCAGGACCAGCCACTCCAGGCGCGAGGGAAGGTCGGTGAGGTGCCTGGCCTTCCCGGTCTCGATGTTGACCGCGTAGGTGCCGAACGTCCTGCCCCTGCTGAGGACCACGACCTCGGACGGGCTCTGCCAGACGGAGACGCCGCCGATGCCGGCGTTCTTCGGCAGACCGCTGATCAGCACCTTCCGGCCGATCCGCCCGGTCTTGGCGTCGAGGACGGTGAGCGTCGTCCTGTGCTGGTCCTTGAAGTCGTGGGCGACCAGCGTGCGGCCGTCCGGAGCGATCTCGCTGAACTGGATGAACGTGCCGTCGAAGCGCGCCGGCCTGCCTCCGCCGGTGACGGGCATCATCCACATGTCGGTCTTGACGTAGCGGACCAGCTCGGCGACGCCGCCCTTGATGCTGATGATCTCGAACGTGTCGGGTACCCGGACCGTCTTGCCGGTGCGCACGTCGATCAGCAGGCTGGTGTCCTTCGTGCTCCCCACGCGCGGATCGAAGCCCACGTACCGGCCGTCGTCGGAGACGACGAGCTGGCTGCCCATCTGGATCTGCTCCTCCTTCACCTTGAAGGGGGAGGTCGTCACGGCGCCGGTCGTCAGGTCACGGACCACGTGGGCCTGGGCCTCGCGGCTGTAGTAGGCCAGCCTGCGCCCGTCCCGGCTGATCGCGAAGGGGACGCGACCGCCCTTGCGGGTGTTGACCAGTGCCTGCGGCACCTGGTACGTCTTGCCGGCCCGGGTCACCACCCGCCACTTCTGGACCCGGCAGTTGGTGACCTGCTGGTCCTTGGAGACGTCGCAGGGCGACCTGTACGCGTACTGGATGGCGTCCACCTTGCCGTCGGGCAGGTCGGGCACCGTGTCCGCCTTCTGCGGGGTGGCCGGATAGGCGTCACGGGGCCAGACCACCACGGCGACCGCCATCGACGCCACCAGCGCCGCGACCGTCGCGACGGTGGTCGCCGCCAGCGTGACGCGCTCCCTGCGCCGGTGGCCGGCGATGGCCGCGTCGGCCAGGCTCACCAGCGGAGCCTCCTCCGCGAGACCGCTCAGCGCCTCGCGCAGCCTGGTCATCGAACTACCTCCTGCAGGTACGGGTCAGCCAGCTCGGGCGCGAGCGCGCGCAGGCGGGCAAGGGCATGATGGGTCTGGCTCTTGACGTTGCCGATCGAACAGCCGAGTGCCTCGGCCGTCTGCGCCTCGGTGAGGTCCTCCCAGAAGCGCAGCACGATCACCGCCCGCTGCTTGCGGGTCAGCTTGGCCAGCGCCTGGCGCAGCACGATCCGGTCGAGCAGGGCGTCGTCATAGGAGGCGCCTCGCTCGGGCGGTTCGGCGCTCAGCACCTCGGGCCGGGGACGGCGCCGCCAGGCGAGGTACTGGTTGACCAGCGCTTTTCGGGTGTAAGCCTCGGGATTGCCCTCCTTGGCCAGCTTGGGCCAGTGCTTAACGATCTTGGTCAAGACGCTCTGCAACAGGTCCTCGGCGAGGTGGGCGTCTCCCACGAGCAGGTACGCGGTCCGCATCAGCGCTTGCTGGCGGGCGAGCACGAACTCGCGGAAGCCGTCGTGACGATCCAATGTGCTCTCCTCTCGCCCTTACCAATGCGGCCCGTGGGGCGAAAGGTTGCACATCCGTCGCTGCTTTCACATGGTGAGGGGGCCCCGCTCTGGGGCCCCCTCGCATCAGATAGATCGCGTCACGCGGGCGCGTAGACGCGGTGGACGAACTCGGCGAGCTTGTTGTCCGGCAGCTCCTTTGCCAGGTCGGCCTCGGTGACCATGCCCACGATCCGGTGGTTCTCGATCACGGGCAGCCGCTTGATCTGGTGCTGCTCCATCTTCTGCAGCGCCTCCTCGACGCTGCTGCGGGCATCCACCCACACCAGCCCGCGGGCCAACTCGCTCGCGGTGGTCCGGTCGATGTCCTTGCCCTCGGCGCAACAGTTGATCACGATGTCGCGGTCGGTGATGATCCCTTTGAGCCGGTCGTCGTCCCCGCAGATCGGCAAGGCGCCGACCGACAGGTCACGCATCATCTGCGAGGCCGTACGGAGGCTGTCGTGTTCGCCGATGCACTGCGCTCCGCGGTGCATCACGTCCTGAACCGTCTTTCCGAGTCCCGATGTGCCCATCTCTACCTCCTCCGAGAAGGTCGAAGGAATCTTCAGTCGAAGCCCTACCCCGGCTGCGGGAGATCGCACGAGGACGGGCGCGTTCGCGGGAGCGGTCGAGGTTTGACGAGGGCCCTGGGCGGTATGGTCCCCATCAGGGGAAATATGAAAAAGATCGCCGCTGTCGCAGGACTCGTGGCCTTGGCCACGTACGGCGTGACCGCCGCAGCCCTTGCGGACGGTACCGCCCAGCAGGAAGTGAGTCAGCAGCAGTACGACACCCTCATCTCCCAGTGCCGTTATGCCGACCAGGGCAAGGCGAAGTGCCGTCGAGCGGTCAAGGAGATGTACCGCATCGGCAAATTCGACAAGACGCTCGACTGTCGCACCTATTCCGGTGTGACCGTATGCGGCACCCTCAAGCTCAGCCAGTCCGAACGCCAGTGCATTCGCTCCTCCGTCTCCGCGGGACTGTCGTACCGGCGCGCCGAGGTGGAGTGCTACGCCTTCGCCTGAGGAGTCAGTTCCATGATCATCGTCGGCGTCGACGGTTCCCGAACCGGGCTCGACGCCGCCGGCTGGGCCGCCACGGAGGCGGCGCTGAGACATGTGCCGCTTACCGTGGCGCACGCCGTTCCGAAGTGGGTGTGCGAGGAAACCGGCGGACACTACCCCGAGATCGGCCGGTGGATGCGCGGGGGCGCGCAATCGGTGCTGGTCTCCGCGCGGGACCGCGCCCTGCGGGAGCGGCCGGGGGTCGTGGTGGAGACCGTCCTGCTTCCGGGCGATCCCCGCTCCGCCCTGGTCAAGGCCTCGGAGAACGCCGAGCTGCTGGTGGTCGGCAGCCGGGGCGTCGGCGGTGTGCGCGGGCTGCTGGTGGGGTCCGTCGCGTACGGCGTGGCCGCGCACGCGCTCACGGACGTCGTCCTGGTACGCGCTCGTCCCTCGACCCCGCGGGGCGAGATCGTGGTGGGGGTCGACGGCTCTCCCGGGGGCGTGCGGGCGCTCGACTTCGCGTTCGCCGAGGCCGAACTGCGCAGCGCGAATCTCCATGTCGTACACGCGTGGGCCTGGCCGCACCCGAGCGGGTTCGAGCCGGCAGACCGCGGCAGGGCGGGGGACCGGTCGCGTGAGCTGGACGAGCTGCTGGCGGGGCATCGGGAGCGGCGTCCTGGCGTGGAGGTGGTGGCGGAGATCGTGCACGGTCATCCCATCGAGGTGCTGCGGGAGGCGGCGGCCGGCGCGGACCTGCTGGTGGTCGGCACGCACGGGCGCAGCCAGTTCGCCGGGATGCTCATGGGCTCGATCAGCCAGGCCATGCTCCACCACGCCCCCTGCCCGCTCGCCGTGATCCGCAGGAGCCGGGCCTGAATGTCACGGGCCTGAATGTCACGGGCCTGAATGTCACGGGCCGGTTCGAAAGTCACAGGCCGGTCTGAATGTAACAGGCCGGTCTGAATGTCACGGGCCGGTTCGAAAGTCACAGGCTGGTCTGAAAGTTACACGCCGGTCCGCGCGTTCGCGCAGGTCGCCGCCGCGTGCCTGGCCCGCCGCCTTCCCGTCGCGCGGGCGCCCTCCTTACGATCTGCGCAGGCTACGACGGGAGAGCAGACGATGCGCAGGACCAGCACCTTGCTGGCGGCGATGCTGGCATTCGCCGCGGCGGTGTTATTCGTCACGACCACGCAGGCGAGCGGTGCCGCCGCCACCCGGATCATGCCGCTGGGCGACTCGATCACCGGCTCTCCGGGCTGCTGGCGGGCCCTGCTCTGGAACCGGCTCCAGAGCACCGGCTACAACAACATCGACTTCGTCGGCACCCTCCCGCCTCAGGGCTGCGGCGTCTCGCACGACGGCGACAACGAGGGCCACGGCGGCTTCCTGGCCACCAACATCGCCAATCAGAACCAGCTGCCCGGCTGGCTCTCCGCGACCAAACCCGACATCGTGCTGATGCACCTCGGCACGAACGACGTGTGGAGCAACATCGCGCCGGCGACGATCCTCAGCGCGTTCACCACGCTCGTGAACCAGATGCGCGCCAGCAACCCCAACATGAAGATCCTCGTCGCCAAGATCATCCCCATGAACCCGTCCACCTGCGCCGACTGCGGCCAGCGCGCCGTGAACTTCAACAACGCCATCCCCGCCTGGGTGGCCGCGACCACCACGCAGCAGTCGCCGATCACGGTGGTGGACCAGTGGACGGGGTTCAGCACGAGCACGGACACCTACGACGGCGTGCACCCGAACGCGACCGGTGACCAGAAGATGTCCGACAAGTGGTACCCGCCCCTGGTGAACGCCCTGTCGGGAATCCCCACCTCGACGCCCACCGTGACGCCCACCGTCACCCCCACCACCGGGGGAGGGTGCACGGCGACGTACAAGAACGCCAACCAGTGGCAGGACGGCTTCCAGGGCGAGGTCACCGTCAAGAACACCGGCGCCGCGGCCATGAGCGCGTGGACGGTGCAGTGGACGTTCGCGAACGGTCAGCGGATCAGCCAGATCTGGAACGGCACGCTGAGCGCGAACGGGTCCGCGGTGACCGTCCGCAACGTGGCCTGGAACGGCTCGCTCGCGCCGGGGGCCTCGACCACGTTCGGCTTCATCGCCTCGTGGAGCGGCACGAACACCGCCCCCACGCCCACCTGCTCCTAGCTGGCGGCGATGGCCGCCAGCTTCGGCTCGGCCAGCCGAACGTAGTCGTCGGTGGCCAGCGCGACGGACCGGTCGAGCCTGGCGGCGTTGAAGTACAGCTCGGGCTGGTCGAGCAGCGACGGGTCCGCGACCAGCTCGAGCCGGGGGTCGTAGCTGAACGGGAGCACGGTCCCGCTCACGCTGCCGGCCAGCTCCTCGGCCTTGTCCTTGCCGGCGAAGGCCACGTACGTGCCGTCCAGCAGCGCCTTGACCGCCTGCAGGTCGAGCCGGGCGTCACCGGGCACCACGGCCAGCACGTGGCGGGTCTGCTTCTTGCCGATCTTGACCATCACGACGAGGCACTTGGCCGCCTGCGCGACGTCGTGCCCGCGCAGGGCGCTGACCTCGTCGGTCCGCCCTTCCGGCGCGTGCTCGATCACCCGGTAGCGGGCGCCGGCGGCGTCCATGTCCGCGATCAGCCGCTCGTACAGCTCACCAGCCACTGCTCAACAACTCCTTCGCCGCGGCGATCCGGTCCTCGTCGCGCTGGTAGAACACCCACTGCTTGATCCTCTTGCCGCGGATCAGGCCCGCCTTGGCGAGCACCTTGAGGTGCTCGCCGCAGGTGGGCTGGCTCACGCCGAGCTTCTCGGCGATGAAGAGCGAGCAGACTCCGTCACGTACGAGGTCGCCGTCGCGCTGTGGCGGGAAGTGGCGCTCGGGATCGCGCAGCCAATCGAGGATCCGCAGCCGCTTGTCATTGGCCAGCGCCTTGACCAGGTCGACGTCCAGCACATAGGCATTATGGCAATTAGCTAATTGCCTGTCTACCTATGACTGGGTCACGATAGGGGCCCCTTCGCTGGCCTGCACCAGCACGAACCCCTGCCCGCTGAACGCCAGCTGCATGGCCTCCCCGCTGCCCCGCCCGATCAACGCCCCCACCTTCATCGTCCGGTTGACGCCGACGCGCAGCCCGGTGCTCCAGCACACGGCGGACTGGCCGTCGGCGTACGTGGGCATGCCGGCGGCGTCGAGCAGCACCGGCGTGCCATGCGTGGTCACCGCCACCCACCCGGTCCCGGTGACCGTCGTGTTGAACAGCCCGCCCGCCGCGATCCCGGCCCCCTGCACGCGCTGGATGTCCCAGGTGAGCTGCGGCTGGAACGCCAGCAGGTTGCGCCCGTTGACGGTGATGCCCTCGTTCTCCAGGTAGAACAGGTGAATGTCGTCGGCGTTGTCGGCGAGGTAGAGCAGCCCTTCGCCGCGTACGCGCATGAGCTGCGCGCCCTCACCCGTCACGGCCTTCTTGAGCAGCTTGCCGATCCCGCCGCCCTCGTAGTCGAAGTCCATCTTCCCTTGGAAGGCGACCATGGAGCCCTGCTTGGCCAGGACTTCGTGCGGCAGTTGCACGCGCAGCATCTTGCCGTTCTGGAGCGCGAAGCCGGGTGGCAACTGCTGGGAGTCGAGATTGCCGAAAATAGAGCTACGCACGGCGGGACCTTCCTGGGTCGGGACAACCTGTGGGACAGACAGACGCTAGGGCCACCGTACGCAAACATTCCACAAAAGAAGCAGCGAAGCATCGCCCGCCCCGAACCCGCACCGGCGCACCGCCCCGGGTCCGCACCAGCGCCCACGCGGGCGCACCGCCCCGGGGGCCGCACCAGGGCTCGCGCTGGGCGCATCGCACCGAGGCCGCCCTACGCCTACACGTACACCTACACCTTTCGCCGCGCCTCTTCGACCCACCCCAGCACAGCCGCCGCCTTCTCGGCCTCCGCGATCTCAGCGGCCTCGTCCAGCACCGCCACGGCGTCATCACGCCGCCCTTCGGCCACGGCGATATAAGCCAGCCCCACCAGATTGGCCGCCACACCGGCCATGAACCCGAGCTCCCTGCGCAGTCGTACGGACTCCTCCAGCCGCTCCCGCGCCACCGGCAGCCGCCCGGCCATGTGCTCGGCGATCCCCTGGTGGCGCAGGACGTACGAGAGCGTCAACTTGTCGCCGGCCTGCGCCGCCAGCTCATGGGCCCGCTCGAAAGCCGCTGCCGCCGGCGCCTCATCCCGCCGGACGACCTGGTGGAAGATCCCCACCCAGAGCAGCGCCTCGCCCTCACCCCGAACATCCCCGGCCAGCCGGTAGAGCTCCGCCGCCCTCTCGAACAGCTCCAGCTCACCCGCGCCCGCGTCCTCGCCCTGCCCGTCCAGAGACCGGGCATGTACGATCCGCCCCCGTGCGAGAGCCAGATCGGCCTCCACACCGTTCAACTCCCGCTCGGCGGCCTCCAGCCCAGCCACATCCCCGCCGAAAACGGCCCGCTCATAGAGCTCATTGGCCCGCTCAAGCCGCCCGTCCACACCCACCACTCCCACCGCATCCTCGGACGCCACGTGGGGAGCGAAGACCCGGGCCGCACTACCCCTTGCCGGCCGCCGTCGCCAGATCCCGTACGACCTGAATCAACTCGGCCGGATCGAACGGCTTGGTCAGATAAGCGTCGACCCCGATCCCCAGCCCCCGCCGCCTATCATCGTCCTGCGCCCGCGCCGTGATCAACACGACCTTGATGTGACGGGTGGCCTCCTCGGTCCGCAACTTCTGCGCCGTCGTCCACCCGTCCAGCAACGGCATCATCACGTCCAGGGTGATGACGTCCGGCATGACGTCGAGCACGCGATCAAGGCAGTCCTGCCCATCGGTGGCGGTCGCGACCTCGAACCCCTCCAGGTTCAGGTTGACCGCGATGAGCTGCCGGATGACCTCGTCGTCATCCACGACCAGTACTTTCCCAAGAACCTCGCCCACGGGCGCCAAGTTAACCCGTAGCGGGGTTGTCACGGGCGGTTTTCGCCGGATGTGTTCAAGGACCTTTATCCTGTGCCGAGTGGTGCCGGGATGCTGATAGCCTTTCACTCGTCGAGCCCCCTTAGCTCAGGGGATAGAGCACCGGCCTCCGGAGCCGGGTGCGTAGGTTCGAATCCTACAGGGGGCACTCGAGATCTACATCGTAAGATGCGCCTGGACCTGCTGAAACGCAGGTCCTTTCGCGTTCCGGGTATGCCACTGGGTGTCGCCGATGGCAGCCAGATGCCCGTGATCACGTACGAGGAGCGTACGGATCTTGAGACCACTCCAGCAGCCTGATCGAAGTGGTCCATCGCGGCGACATCCTGATGCCAACCTGAGCGGACAGCAATGACCGCGAGGCCGAGCGGAAGAGCGCCCCCATCTCACCGTCCGGCGATCTCGTCATCTCGATCGTTCGCCCGAAGCGACGCGGTCCGGTCGCGGTCGAATGCACCAGTTGCGATGACGGGGTCGCGATCCACGCGCCGTGGCAGGACCGGCTGAACCGTTAATCGATGACGGTCACGGTGCTGGCAGGCCGCAGCGGTGGCTGCGTGGATGTCGTACTGGCATGCAGTGGCGGTGATCGAGAGCCGGGCGAGATGGCGCCATCTCCCCGGTGGTGCCCCCGGCCGGGCGCAGTTCGCGGGCGAAGGCTACATCTTCACGAGCCTCCGCGAAATTAGTTGGTCGACGAGGAATGCCATGGTCGTTGCGGCATCTGCGGGAGGCACCTCGATGGTGATGGGGGCGTGCTGACGAGCGAGCGCTGCGTAACCATGGCGAACTTGATCACGGTTGAGCTCATCCCTTTCGAAGGGGGAGGTAAATAGAAATATTAAGTCTGCTGGCTGGCTCGCCCAAACTGAGTTGATCACTCCGAAGAATGCATCTTCATCCACGCCGAGGCTGGCTAGGTCGCTGCCATGCCAGCCGTAGGCCACGGTGGACCACCACCAGCGGTCGAGTACCACGCCGCGCTCTTGGCGAGCATCCGCAATTGCGGTGATGTTCTCTGCGTGACATGCGAGGTGTAGAAGCTGACGCGCTAACGATGACTTGATCTCGACGTCCTCGGTAAGGGCGTAGATGCTGGTTGTCACAGGGGTCAAGCCGGACGGCATGTGTGTGAACAACGGGGCGGGAGTGGCCCAATCGAGGTTGGACAGCAGTTGGTGTTGAGTAGTTTTTCCGCTGCGGTCCAGGCCCTCGAGTACCACGAGTGCGCCCGGCCGGAAATGTAGTTTCTGCTGCTCCACTTCGCACCTCTCAGGCGGAGGTCTTTCTTGCAAGAGTAGAGCGGCTCGGGCGCTGGCTCGCTTTAAGGCCCCGGGCTTTCTCCCAGGGCCCCGGCGTTCCTGGGTTCTGATGCGGTATGGCGACGTTGAGTGTTTGGCCAGGTGGAGTGTGAAAGAGCGCGACTTCTGCTGATCTTTCAGGTCTCGAATCCGAAGATCGTCGCAGGAGTCGCGCTCGTGTCCCCATCTTCCCTGACCAGCCCCCGTCTCATCCCCGCTCTTGACCAGCTCGCCGACCTGGCATTGTGGGAAGCCGAACTGGCCGCCGGCCCGCTCATCGTGGAATCGGCGTTGATGCGACGGTTGGCGACGGTTCCCGACCGCCGCTCGGCCTGCGGATTGCGGCACCCGCTGGTGGTCATCTTGACGTTGACCGCGTGCGCGACGCTGGTGGTCGGCAGTGACGGCGTCGCGGCGATCTGGCAGTGGGCCGCGCGGACCTCGCAAGGGGTGCTGGAGCGGCTGGGCGCCTACCGTGACCCGTTCACCGGCTTGTTCGTCGTACCCAGCGAGAAGACCTTCCGCCGGGTCCTGGCCGGGCTGGACGCCGATGCGCTGGACACGGCGATCAGCGGATATGTGGCCGAGGTGGTCCGGCGCGAGGCACCGGTGCCGCAGATCCCGACACTCCCGGCCCCCTGGAGCGCGAGCAGCGGCGGGCGCTTCAGCGGCAGGTCACCCACCCTGATCCTGCGGGATTGCTGCCCGGCGCCGCGATCGATGGCAAGGTCTGCCGCGGCGCTCGCACCGTCGAGGGTGGACGGGTCTTCCTGGTCGGCGCGATCAGCCACGAGCACGGCGTGGTCCTGGGCCAGTGCCAGGTCCCGAGCAAGCGGGGCGAGGGACCGGCCGCCCGTACCCTGCTGAAGCGACTGGATGTGGCCAAGATGGTGCTGACCCTGGACGCGCTGCACACCGCCAAGACCACCGCGCGCCTGATCACCGAGCAGCTGGGCGCCCATTACGTCCTGATCGTGAAAGGCAATCAGCCGCTGACCCGCGCCGCCACACACGCCCTGCTCACGGGTACCGACGCCGAGTGGGCCCAGACCAGCGCGATCGATGACGACAGCGGGCACGGCCGCACCGAACGACGCACCATCCGTACCGCCGAAGCCGACGACACCCTGTTCCCCGGCGCACGGCAAGCCTTCCGGCTCCGCCGCGACGTCGGCGAACTGGACGGCGCGTGGACCAGCAAGGAGATCGTGTACGGCATCACCAGCCTGCCCGCCGACCTGGCCGGGCCCGCCCAGCTCAACCACTACGAACGCGCGCACTGGGGCGTGGAAAACCGTCTCCACTGGATCCGCGATGTGACCTTCCGAGAGGACCACTCCCAGGTCAGGACAGGCAACGCGCCACGAGCCCTGGCCACCTTCAGAAACCTCGCGATCAGCACAGCCCGCCTGGCCGGCCGCGCCAACATCGCCCACGCGCGCCGCGACCTCCTTGACCATCACGACGCCTTCGCCGTCTACAACACCTGATCAACATGACCGAATCTGACAAAGCGAATCAACGCCGGGGCCCTGGGCTTTCTCCTGGGTGAGTTACTCGACAGTTAGCGTCTGCTGATCCAGGTCGAGATGGAGGTTACCTCCCCTGGTTCCGCGGAGTTGTCGCCAGGCGGCGTATCCGGTCAGAATCGCCTGTTCCCAGTCGGCGGCGCGCAGGATACTCACCTCGAGGTGGGAGGTCATGGCAGCGATGGTTTTGAGTAGCTCGTGGTCTATGTGGTGCACGTTCTCGAAATAGCTGTGGCGGGCGGCGTAGGAGAACACGAGCGCGGAGATGCCCTCTTCGATGGCGATGGCGCGGCCGCCATCCTCGGCTTCGTCGATCTTGCGGTCGCTTTTGCGCTTGCAGCCGAGGAGGAAGCGCGTGACGGGGGACCAGCCCAGGACGGCGGCGTGCGCCAGGTGGAATACGTCGTGGAAGCGGTAGTCGTCGTCGATGTGTGAAGCATTGGTGAGGGGGTCACCGCATGGGGTGCCGTCGTGGGTCAGCACCGCGACAGTGCGGCCCTTGCGGTCGCGCTCCAGTGCGAATTTAAGGGTGGTCTGTCGCGGGAACTGTTCGGCTTCGGGGAAGGTGGCATCGAAATGGGTGCGGTCAGTCTTCGGGGTGGGACGCCACCGGTCGTTGATCTTTACGAGGCTGGCGGCGGCGATGTCTTCCAGGTCGAGGCCGAAGCGGTGCGCGAGAGCTGCGACGTACCACAAGACGTCGCCGAGTTCTTCGCGAAGGTACTGCTTGCCGGAGACCAGACCGGGTCCGTCGCGCAGGTGCTTTTTGTAGGCGGTGGCGAGGGAGCCGACCTCACCAACTAGGCCGAGTAGGGGGACGAGCACGGGGTCGGTCTCGGGGGCGGGGGGCTGCAGGGTTTTGATCGCCGCCTGCTGATAGCGGGCGAAGTCCATGGCTCCTCCTCCTGTCGGGAAATCCAGCATGATGGTCGGCATCGCCGACATGTGTCGTATACTAGAACAGTGATGCCGGAAAATCCGACGAACAGGAGAGTCTCCTGAACGCGATCGAGCCGTCCCTAGAGGACATCGTTGCCGTGGTCGTGGAGTTTCTGGCGCAGCTTCAAGGCCGCGATCCCGATGAGCTGCGCATGGAACTGGAAACGGCCGGCCAGGAGCTGCCGGTCGACTCGATCTTGGTCGTCGAGATCTTGACCCGTATCGAGGAGCGCTATGGCATCGCCATTCGCGCCGACGCCGAGGCCGCCCGCTCCACGCGGTCTGTGTACACCTTCGCCGGCACCGTCCTGCAGGCGATCAAGGAAAGGCAACAATCATGACCCCTTCTCCCGCTGACTTCCGCGGCCGTGACCCTGAGCTGGAAATCCTCGCGGAACGCCTGCGTCGCACTCGTGACTATCTGGGCATGTCCCAGCAGTACGTGTGCGAGATGACCGGGATCCCGCGTTCTGCCATCAGCGACATCGAGCGCGCCGTCCGGCGCGTGGACAGCTTGGAGCTGAAGAAGCTCGCCCGTCTCTACACGCGGCCGGTGTCGTACTTCCTCGACAAGGAGGAGGATGCCGACCTTGGTGAGCACGCATTGGCCGGGCTTCCCCGTGCGCTGGTTGGCTTGACCGATGGAGACTGGGAGGAGGTCATCAGCTTCGCCGAGTTCTTGAAGTACCGGCGTGCGCATGAGCAGGCGTCGGACAAGGAGCATGACAGCGACGACGCGGTGCCTACCGGGCGGGCTGAATGAACTGGAACATCGCCCACCGGATCGCATCGATCGCTGCTGTGCAGGCACACCGTGATCTAGGGGTCGACCGTCACGAGTACGTCGACGTGTACGCCGCGTTGCGCGAGGCCGGGGTGATCGGGATGGCACGACGCATGCCGCGGCTGTTCGGGATGTACGCCTCTCCGCAGGATGATGGGCCCGCAGTGCTGCTCAACGCCAGTCTGGACATCATCGCTCAACGTCACACGGCAGCACATGAATTGGGGCACCACCGCCTGCGGCACGGCACGGCATACGACAAGGAACTGGACCGCTCCTCCCACTGGGGGGACGGTACTTGGCCCGACGAGGAGAAGCTCGCCGAGGCATTCGCGGCCTGGTTCCTCATGCCCCCGCCAGCCTTGCATTCGGCGCTCGGACGAATCGGCGTCGGCCGCCCTCGACAGCCCGAACATGCATACCAGGTAGCCCGATGGCTGGGTACCTCCTACGCGGGCACCGTGCACCACTTGCACCGGCTGCGCCTGCTGACGCGGGAGCAGAAGGCCCTCTGGTTGAAGATGAAGCCGGCCGCTATCAAAGCGACGTTGGCGGACGGAGCGGTTCCCAGCAAAGCGCATGTCCATGTGATCGACACGGCCGCCCATAACACGACTGTACGGGTCGACGTGGGAGACCTCGTCGTGCTGCGGATCCCTGGTGCTCGCTTCGACACGTTGCCCGAAGCCCTTCTTCCCACGAACATCTCGGAAGGGCAGCTGTTCTGGGACGAGACTGCCCCCGCAGCCGCTGCCGAAGTCACCGACGCGCTCAGGGACACGGCAGTTGTGATCGCTCACGTGCCGGGCGCTGATGATGTGCTCCAGTTCACCGTCGCGCGGCAGTCACCACGAGTCGGTGAGCAGCGTCTCTGGCCCACCTGACCGCACCACTCAGGCTTTCCCGCACCCCCCTGGTCCATCACATTCTCAGGAGCAGCGATGCACACCTTCACCATCGCCGAGAAGAACACCTCCCTGGCCTGGACCGCCGCCTGCCGGGCCCTCGATGTGGCCGCTAATCCCCGCCGGGACGGATTCCACACCGTGGTTCGCATCGCCGACGCTACTGCCGAAGATCCGCAGGTGCGTGCCCACTTCGACCGGGTGCGCGACGAGTACGGGTATGAACCCATCGAAACCGTCGCCAACACCATCTTCCCCAGCATGCTGGCCGCCACGTGTTCCTCCCCTGAAGAACTCGTGCGCCGGTACCGGGAGATATACGAGCGGTTGAAGCGTATGGACCGGGGGAACAGAGGTGGGACCTACTTCGGCCGTATCGTGGCTTACCCCGGGGAAGGCGGGCCGGTCAACCAGCTGACCGCCTTAATCGCCCGCATTCGTCTACAGGCCTCAAGCTCAGGGCCGATGAGCGCCGCCTACGAGATGGACGTCGCCCACCCAGACGATGTGGTCCCAGAGGAGACCTGGTCGACGCCGGTGCACGTCGCTGGCAAAGACAACAGGTATCGCGGCTTCCCTTGCTTGAGCCACTGTTCATTCCAACTGGATCGCGACCGCACCCTCCACGCGGTGGCCCTGTACCGCAGCCACTACATGGTGGCCCGCGCCTACGGCAACTACCTGGGCCTGGGACGTCTGCTGGCCTACCTGGCTCAGCAGGCGAACCTGCATCCAGGCAGCCTGACCGTAGTCGCCGGACACGCCCAGATCGAAAACCATGTCACTGCCATTCGCCCAGTGATCCAGAACCAGATACAGCTTTCCGCCTGATCGTAGGAGACGGCGTGCTCATACCGGCTGAGGTTCCTGACCGTTGACACCCCACTTGGGCGGGAACCATGCGGTCAAGGGCGCGGTGTCCGCGCGATACAACTGCTTGATGCGGCTACGCCCACTGATACCCACGACCTCTGGATGCACCACCCGCGCGTACTTGTCGACCTCGCAGAACAAGTTTTGACAGTCGATCAGCTGCAAGGGGCGGCCCCGCAGCCCGGCGAACTGAAGTCCAAGACGGCGGAAGTGTTCCTGCTGCGTGTCCGCCATGTAGCGGATCACCTCGGCTTCGATGCCATCGGCTTCAGAACCGAAGCACTTGCGGATCCCGTCACGGGCCCCCGGGCCGGGAACGACGAAGTCCATCTCTGAGAAGGACATCTGTGCTGCGTAGTTGAGGTCGATCAGGTACTGGTAAGCCAGGAAAGGGCCAACCGCCGGGAAGTCCAGCAATATCTCGTATGCCTCACGCATCGAAGCGGACTGCTGCACCCGCTCCGGCGCCCCCCGGTCCATCATCAACTCGACGAGCCGCAGATGGTTGCGGTGCTTGCGTTGCTCCCCCAGCGCTGGCGGGGGCGTGATGTAGGCCGCAGAGTACAGCCGTTCTCCCGCCGCGAACGCCTTCGACAGCACGCAGTCCACTGCCCGAAAGTCGTACCCGCTCCAGGTCACCTCGCCTAGGTGCTTCTCGAGGAGTTGCCAGGTCTGGATCTTGTTGAAGACCTTGAACAGCAAAGTACGAAAGAACACTTCCCACCAGTCTTGATCTCCCCGATAGGACACGTGGCCGATCAAGTACTGGCTGACCCGGTCCGCGGCACGGAAGCAGTTTGTGAAGCGGTGCTGTGCCAGCACCGGGTCTTGGCGCGCGGGAGGTGGGGCCTCGCCCAGCCGAGCCAGATACATGTGCTGCCTGATCGCGGCGAAGCGCCAGTAGGTGTCGAACACCGGCGTGGGCCGCAACGTACGCCTGGCGATCCGCACGGTAGCAGGTGGCTCACAGCCTTCCACCTGTGGTGGGGGTTGGGCTTGCAGCATGCGTACCATGTGCTCAATATATATTGAGTATAGGATCTAGGTTGGGATGTCGATGGAACTGCTGTGGCGCGCTCGACGCCGCAACACCCTGATCACGTGGCCTCAGGCTGTCGACGACCGTCTCGAGCGGCTCGTTTCCGCAGGACTCGCGGCCGGCGAGAACATAAGCAGATCCCAATTGCTCGCGGCCCTGGTCGTCAACGCCGAGGTCTCTCCCGGTAACGTCGCCGCCTTGATGCAGGCATATCGCAGCATGAGTGTGGAGGCGTTGGGCGACGCTCTGGCTTCTGCCACCACCGAGGACTGGCCAAAAGTTCGCCATCCAGGTCCGCGCCGAGGTTCACGCCGTCAGCAAGGTAGTCTCCAGAGCGAGGCGGGCGTCGACGATATCAGCGAGCCCAGCGATTCGTCTTGCCGTGACCCCCGGTCGACCGAGCCCCATTAAGGGACCGCCACGGCTCATCGACCGGCGCGAACCGCGCTTATGCCGGATTCCGTCCAACTCTCTCCGACCCCCGGCGCCCCGGCCAAGTCCCCCTCTCGGTGAGCTTGCCACTATCGGGTAACAAGCCTTTCCTCAAGCATCGAGGAAGATAATCGCTGCACAGACTGCTAAAAGGAAGGATGTGTCGGGGGCGCGATCGGCACGGCTGGCCCTAGGCAATGGCGCTGTGGTTCGGCCCCCTGAACGCACAAGCGGCCTCTGCCCGAAGCGCGGAAAGGTCCCAGCGCGTCCTCCGCTCGGCGCCTCACAGGGTAGCTCCGCCCGGGTGTGACGAGGTGGACTGTGCGCCGACCCCGTACGTGTCCCAGGAACTCAACCACGGATTGGCGTCCGGACGTCGGCGCGCACTTTGGCCAGGTCAGTTCTCGCACGGCCGGAACTGGGGCGCAAGCGCGGCATTACCTCCGGCGTGTTCGGGCTGATGATCGCTGTGGTGATCGCCCTGAGCGTGTACGACAACGTCATCGGCATCGCGCCGCTGGACAAGGGCGCCGCCGCTAACCGAGCGTGACCAAGGCACGGACAGAAGCCGGTTCAAAACGCGGTCGCGGGTCATGGCGCCGGCCTGGGCATCGATGTGCGGGTAGTGCGCCGCGACTCGCAGACCGTCGCGTTCACGCCACGCCCAGACGGCGTCGGTTCAAGGAACGCTGGGCTGCTTCGGCCCGAAGATTCTTGGGAAAATTTTCGAGTCACACCCCTACCGCCTGTCTCGTCTCAGCCCCCTTCTTCACGTGACTGTCCAACAGGGCTGGCGATCGCGAGGAGGACGACATGGCCAACCCGGCGAAGGGCCCGGGCGCAGCCCATGGCTTTTGGGCGATGATCATCGCCTGGATTGAGCACCGTGATCGGATGAGCGAACGGGACTACAAGATCAAAAGGAATGAGGGGCACGACCAGGCCGTTGCCGAACACCTCACCCGACTCTCAGAGGACGTGATCGAGTACGTGGCCGAAGACGTCGACGGAAACCGCAGGACCTTCGTCCGCAGAACGCCCCTCAGCGCCTCATCGGACACTCACAAAGTGATCGTAATCCATCCGGGCGGACCGTCCATCGACGTTGCTCGCACTGGGAACACCGCCCAAGAGAGCGAGCGCGGCGCGTGACACCCACCGACCCAGACCACGAGGCGTTCATCCGCGCATACGTGGGCAGGCTTCACAACTACCTGAAAGGCTGCGGGTTCAAGGACTCGACGCTGATCAGCGAAGCAGTCAACGACGCATTTATGGCTGCGAAGGTTGCGAGAAACCGCGGAAAAGACCTGCGTGATCCCTTCTCCTACCTGAAGACGGTTGCTTACCACAGCGCTTGCAAACAAGCCGGGAACCAACCAAGCAGGGAACTGCCCGATCAAGAGTACTTGGAGCAGGTTGTCGACTCGCATCCCTCGGTGGTCGAGCTGTTACTTGAGAGCCAGCAAGTCCAGCAATGGCTGGGCCAGCTCCCTCCCCGACAGCGTGAGGTCGTCACCTTGCGCTACCTCGCGGACTACAGCGTGCTCGAGGTAGCAGGAAAGCTAGGGATCGCGCCACAAACCGTGAAGGAAATAGCCAGAGACGGGTGCAAGAACCTTCGCAGAATCGTGATGAGCCAACGTGAAATCGATAGAGGCAACGAATATGGTGAGAAGGGGGAGGGACAGTGAGCGACCAGCACAATGAACTACATGACCGTGATCCCCTGCTCGAAGACGGCATCGAGCAGCAAGTCGCGATGGTTCAAGCCGCCCTCGCCAAGCTAGAGGAAGACCCAGCAGAAGCAGCTCGCATAAATGCTCTCGTCGATGAGATCGACGCGCTTGACCCAGTCAGCGAAGCTGAGCCCAAGACTCAACTCCTAGGCGCGCACTCTCCCGTTAAGCTAATCTTCAATGGCAGCGGTGCTCGGCCGAAAATCATCGTCGCCCTCAAAGAAGATGGTCAACCGTTCGTCGATGTCACCGTCGAGTTCAATGGGGCGGATGCTCAGCCAGAGATCGTCGTCCGCTCCGACCAGTCGCTCCAAGAGGCCGCCGCGTCGCACGAAGCCCAGCGGAACGAGGGGCGAGAAATCCACAGTGGCCCATCACTCGCGAAGCCGCAGCTCACGAGAACGAAGCCGCGGCTGCCACTTCCGTCGGCTGCCCCTCTTGGGCTGGTGGCTGTGATATTCGCCGCTATCAGCGTCATCATCGTTTTCATGGCCCCGAACTTGGGCTCCGTGCAGGCAATCGGCACAGCTGCCGTTTTTGGTGCTGCGTCCGTTTTCTATCTTGTGGTGAACACGATGATGCTGCATAGCTCTCATCGCCATGCGATCCGCCAAGGGGAATCGGGATTGCGTCTCCTGGGCCTGCTCCTCAATCGCCAGCAGCTCGGGAAAGGCGGAAGGGTTGGCTACGGAAAAATCGAGAAGGGCGGCTTCGGAGGACGCGGAAGGCTGTCGCTGACACGAAAAAGCTGAATGCCTCCGCAACTGCTGGCTGGAGGGCTGACCACTTCGATTCAGCCCTCCAGCACCCCCTCTTGCTGACTGCTCCAGCACGAACTTGTGCTCGGCCCAACACCTCCAGATTTGGACAGGGAAGATGTCCGATATGTCGGTAGCAGGGGCCTGGTGCGGCACCCCCACATGGAGCGGATTGAGCGGTTCGTCAGGCCGAGAAGCCACTGGCAGGTTCCGGAGGCGTTCGATGATGCTGAGGCCGTTCTCGACGCCACCTCGTCAGCTCCGTCTAGAGGCCCCTCTGGACCTCGCATCGCCTCCGGTTACGCGGACTAGCGATCTCTGCATTCGTCCTGATCCTCTTCCAAGGTGGGTCTATTGCCGAGCGCACCATCCAGCATGTCGTGCCAGAGCTGGTCCTGACCGTCGATGCACTTGGCGTAAACCTTCAGCCCTGATCTTTCACGATCATGACGGACGCCCCTCCGTCGCATAGATGATCTTGCTGGGTGTGGTGTGACGGGGTTCGGGCATGCCGAGAGCCCGGCTGGGTGTGCCGGGTGTGCCCGTGGTCTCCCCTGGTGGGCTGGCAGGGCGGGGCCTTTCATCTCGTCGGGTCCGTGTTTGTGCTGGTCAGGGTGGGGATAGCGAGTGGCTGAGCTGTCGGACCCTGGTCCAGGCGAGGATGAGGTCGCCGGTGTGGGGGTGGTCGTCGGGCAGGCGGAGCAGTCGTTTCCGGGCTCGCCGGACCAGCCGGGCCGGGACGTGGAGGAGGGCTTGGCGGATCCGGCCGGGGGTGGCCTTGCGTAGCTGCTCATGGTGGTCCAGGGTGAGCAGCCGTAGGTGGGCGAGCAGGTCGGCGGCCAGGGCGACGGCGGTGCACCAGGCCTGGTTGGCGGCGAAGCGGTAGAACGGCAACGTCTTCAGGCCGAAGGTTTTGGCGTCCTTGACGTCGTCTTCCACGATGGCGTGGTGGCGGGCGAAGGCGTCCAGGCGGGGGTAGTGGTGACCGGGCAGGTCGGTGGCGATCGCCTGGAAACGCCGGCCGCGCTTCCTCTCCGCCTCGCTGGCGTTTTGTGATGACGCGGGTGCAAGGGTTCGGTACGCGCCAGGATCCGCATGCCGCCCGGCCAGCCATCTGCCAGGGTGAGCAGGCCGGTGATCTCGGTGACATGGGCGCCGGGCCGGACCGTGCCCTCCGGGGTGATCGCCGCTGCCCAGACGTCGGCGGGGACCTTGGCGATCGCGCGCCGGACCGGCTCGGTAACGTCGAACCCGACGCAGTAGCGCCAGTCATAGCCGTGTCCGGCGGCGGTGGTCTTGATCCAGGCCAGCAGTTCCTTGGTCGCGCCCGCGCCGTCGATGCGGAAGATGACCTTCTTGCGTCGGCGGGCCGGGATCTGCGCCACCACCGCGGCGGCGACCTCGATATTGTCCGCGGCGGTGTTGGCTCCCGCGTTTCCCTCCCGCAGCCGGACCACAGCCAGCTCGCCGGTGTTGGCGATCGAGCCCAGCAGCGGGTGCATGCCGAAGATGTGCTTCTTCCACGTCGCCGCCGCGCCTTGTTTGCCGGAGTGGCATTCGACCAGGCTGGAGTCCAGGTCCACGACGATCCACCCGTCCCAGACGTGCCCGGCCACCTCGACCTGCGGGAATCCTTCCGGGCGGGCGGCCAGATGCTCCCAGATCAGCCGCCGATGTGCGGCCCGCGCTGCGGCGATCGCTTCCAGGGCCGCCTGGTCGACCTCGTCGAAGGCCCGCCAGGCTGTCACCGGTGAGGCGACCGGGCCGATGACCGGCCCGGTCTGGGCCACCTGCCGTATCGCTCCCGCCACCGAGGTGGCGCCCAGCGCCAGCCCGACGGCCATGTCGACGAGCACCTGGCCGCGATCATGGCCGGGCGCGAAGCCTTTTTTGGCCAGCGCCGCCGATAGCCGGCCCCGCAGGCCCGATCCCTCGGCCAGCAGCCTCAGCAGCGGTACTCCCACCGCGCCGATCAGGCCGGATCCACCGCCGGTCAGCTCCAGCCCGCCTGCCCACCGGCGGGCGCGTTTATCCAGCTTGCGCCGTCGCCGCTCGGTCCTGACACGCTTGATCTTCCGCCGCAACCCGGCGGGTGCCGTACGCTTCACCTTGAAGGTCCCGGTCTCCTGCATGAACTTGATCTCGACAATCCAGATCATGCCAGGTCAGAACGGGACCTTCGTCATGATGTGACGCTACGTAGCGGATGCCGAATGGCTCGCGAATTCATGAGGTCAGAAGTACTTCGACACTGTGGCCTGCCCACTGCGCTACCTGAGTGGCGGGCACCCCGGCATTGAGACGCAGTGATACGCCAGCGTGGCGCAGGTCGTAGGGCCGCTTGGCGAGTTGGGAAGCGACTTGCGGCGGCGTCAATGCCAGAGTGCGGGCCGTCTTCCAGGTGCGGACGTAGCCGGACTTGTAGAGCACGCCTCCGCGTTCGGTTTGAAACAGCCGGCCATCCGCGGCTACGCCATGGCGTTTAATGTGAGTGCGGAGGATGGCAACCAGCACGGGCGGGATCGGGATGATGCGCTTTGCCTTGCGCGGACGCCCTTTGAGGCCGCGCTGTTCGTGGGCTTGGCCGTTGTCGGTCCACTTGGTTCCTACGGTCGGAGCGGAACCGCTGAGCAGGAGTCGTCCCCAGCCCTTCTCAGGGAGCGTGCAGTCTTCCCGATGAAGGGCCGCTACTTCACTCGGCCGCATCATGGCGTAGTACATGCAGGCGAAGTACGCGACGAGCCGATCCCCGCGTCGCCATCCGGCGTAGCTGACGGCGGTGAGCAGCTCGTGCACCTGCTTTGGAGACGCCACCACGGCGGGGTCTACCTCCTCGCACACTTCGGCCTCGGGTGCCTTCCAGTCGAGTTCTTCGCTGAGCGGGTTCTTGGCTAGGCGCTTCTTGAAGACGGCGTAGCGGAGCACATTGAAGAGGACACGACGACGACGGCTGTAGTAGCCCGGAGAAGCGGCTGTACCGTCAAGCTTGCGGGCGCAGGCGTCCAGCGCGGTCGTGATGCGGTCGTACTCGGCGAGATCAGTCACAAGAACGGATGCCTTAGCGATCCACGCGAGAGCCTCGGCGATCTCGTCAGGCTTGTCGGCGTTGCGGTGCTGCTTGTTGAACGCCCACTGGTAGAGGGCGGAGCGCAGAACCCGGGGATACGGCGCGCCGCGCCGATCACGAACCAGGAGCGGTGTCACCGCCGCGAGGGTTTCGGCGATCGAGATGCGTTGCCTACCGGACACCTTCGACCAGCGGGTGTCCACGAAGTCACAGGCATGGGTGTACCAGGTGACGGAGCCGTGCGTGCGGTTCTTGGAGTCGGGCATGCCGGTCTTAGTGTCGAACGCCTCGCCGTTCTGGGTCGCCTTCTTCAGGTCGGACCGGAAGCTGTCCGCGAGTTCCCAGGTGGCGAAGTGCTCCGTGAACACCTTGCCTTCCACGACCCACCGCACCATGTGATTGTTGAGGCCGTCTTTCCGGGTGGAGATCTTCCAGATGCGGACGTTGTAGCTCTTCATAGTCAGCTTGCCCTCCGGGTTTCGGCCAGCGAGTCGAGCCAGGATTCGAAGTCACGGCGCTTGATGCGGAGTTCGCCGTTGGGTAGCCGGTGGCAGCGTGGGGCCACGCCGAGGGCACGCCATCGCTGCCAGGTGCGGCGCTTGACGTCGAGTTCGGCGAGCAGTTCTGGAACGGTCATCCAGATGCCGGTGCGGTTACTGGCGTGGGCGATGCTGATGGCGGTGGGCTTCACGGGCGCATCCCTGTGTGGCTCGGGTCGTGCAGGCAGGGGTGGACGGCGTAGGCGGGCGAAGGGCGACGGCCGGGGCCAGTGCGAGGTGGCTCGGGCTCACGGCGGATCCAGCCGAGCTGTTCCAGGAGGTCGAGCGGTGTCTCCAGTTCGCCCACCTTGCGGAAGCGGTTGCGAGGCAGGGCGGTGAACGCCTCGCGGACGGTGAAGCGTGCCGTACCGGTGCGGTGGAGCCAGGCGTGCACGGATTCCGCTTCCGGAGCGGAGACCAGGACGCCTTCTCATGGTCCGGGTTGGCGGAGCGCATGGGCGTCGTCAGCGCAGACCACACCCCCTCAGTCTGTTGACTCGGGCGGCAACGCGTCCGCCGTCAGGCCGGCACAGTCGCGGCAGGCTCTTCGGGATGAGCCGGAGAACGGCACAGACCAGCCGGTGAAAGGTAGAGGGCGCACGAGTTCGCCGCAGAGACTCTTTTCCTCGCCCTCCCACACCGCGTGCTGAACGATGCGCGAACCGCTACCGGTGAGGCCAGTGACTGGGCTGGCCTTTCGTCTCCGAGGACCGATCCCGGGACCCAGATGGGTCAGGTCATCCAAACCCACCGACCAGCGCCGTATACCCTGAGGGCACTCGGACCTTGGGGTATCGAGTTCGACCAAGGCGCGCTTGCCGAAGTGCGACACCGCCACGATCACCCCGCACTCGCCGATCAGCGACTTGCACGCCCGAGTAGCTGGTGGGCTGTGCTCCAGCCCCGTGATCTTCACTTGGCTACCTGAAGTCAAGGGGCCGTTCATGATCGACCATCGACAGATGGAGCGATCCAATCCGGCTGCTCGCAGCCGGAGCCCTGCGATGTCAGACGCGGGCTGCCCTGACCACCGGCCGGGCCTACCCCTCCGGCTCGCCAATGGAGAGCCATCATGTCTCGGCTTCGTCTAGGGAGACGCTCATGGTCGCGGCCAGAGCGTCTTCGGAGGTGAGCACCTCAGCCCATACGGTCTTCCACCTGAGGGGCTTCAGACGTATGCCCCATCGTTCGGACAGGAGCTCCACCAGACGCAGCCCGCGACCGTGACATGCGTAGTCACTGACCGTTCGGGGACGGGGGAGGGTCACGGATCCCTCATCGATCACTTCGATGCGGACAAGCGCTTTGTTGACTTCGGTCACCTCGGCGGTGATCAGGCCGCCGGGCCGTGCCGATCGAGTGTGCAGGACGGCGTTTCCCGCCAGCTCGCTGGTCACTAGCTGGGCGTTGTCGATGTTGCGGTGCCCAGCCACCGTTAGCACCCGTCCAACGAAGTGCCGAAGCAGTGGCACTGACCAGGGCTCCCCGGGGACGACCAGTTCAGCGAGGAATCTGCTCACTGCGCCGCCTTCCAGAGCCGTTGGAAACCGGCATCGCTGATGTCCGCCCATCGCTCACGTCCGCGCCCCCAGGTGAAGACGCATTGCCCCTCTCGGATGGCGGCCTGCACCCGCAGTTCTTCCGAAGTGGAGGCGCGTGAGACGAGCACAAAGGGCTCGTCTTGCTTCCGCAAGACGAGCGAGATCGAGAGGGCCACGCCGGCCTCTCGCATGGACCATGCCAGTTTCCCCAGGCAGACATACTGCTCTTCCTGAGGCGTACGTCGTCTTTGAGGTATTGGCATCTGTGATGTTCGCGCCCGGGGCCATCGCACGGGTTCATCCACCCTTCATCGCCGGGGATCGAGGGCATGCGCGCGTAGCGGACAGACGACGAGGCGATCACCAATCGCCACGCTCCGGCTACGCAAAGCCATCGTGCATGAGCATCACTGCAAATGCAATACTGCACCTGCACTTCGCGACCAAGGTCGGCTACGCTGTCCGACGTGGCACGCTATAAGGCCCCTACGACCCGCCTGAGGCGACTTGCTCTGCAGTTGCGCCAGCTCAGGGAGGAAACCGGCCTCAGTCATCAGCAGGTGGCCAATGAGACAGGACTGGTGGCGTCCACCCTGTTCCGCCTCGAAACGGCCAAGACCAAACCGCAACTCCGCACCCTGCGGACGCTCTGCGACCTCTACAGGACTTCGCCGGAACGCCGGGAAGAGTTGGAGGCCCTTCTCCGGGCGGCGTCAGAGGAGACTTGGCTGCAGCCCACCGCGGAATACCTGCCTGGCCCGTACGCCGCGTACATCGGCTTCGAACGAGAGGCGTCCGCCCTCCACAACTTCGAGCCCTCCTTCGTTCCCGGTCTGCTTCAGACGGAGGCGTACGCGAGGGCAGTCATCGCGGGCTCGGCGCCGAAAGCGTCTCCGGAAGAGGTGGATGGCCGAGTGGCGGCGAGGCTGAAGCGCCAGGAGCTGCTGACGCAGCAGGAACCACTGACCTTGGACGCCGTCATCGATGAAGCGGTGCTGCACCGGTTGGTCGGAGGTAAGGCCGCCATGCGTACGCAGGTGGAGTACCTGAGGGAGGCGTCGCGCCGGCCGAACATCAGACTGCAAGTCATCCCGTACGAGACCGGGGCTCATCCCGGGATGCACGGAAGCTTCGCGATCCTGCGCTTCGAGGAAGCACAGGACGTCGTCTACATCGAGTCGAGCACGAACGACCTCTTCTTGGAGAGTCAGGAAGATATCGGGCGATATAGCCTTATGTTCACGGACCTGCAGGAGTTGGCCCTCGGCCCAGAGGCGACAGATGCTCTGTTGGCCAAAGTGCTGGAAGAGGACTGAGAGGAGGGCTTAATGGAAGAGATTGGCCTGACCGGAGCCGAATGGCTCAAAAGCAGCTTCAGCGGGGGCAACGGTCAGTGTGTCGAGGCTGCCGACCTTGGCACGCACATCGCGGTCCGACACAGCCTCGATCCCGAAGGGCCAGTGGTGCTGTACACCCGCTCTGAGTGGGCGGCATTTACCGCTGGTGTCCGCAACGGAGAGTTTGACTTCTGACGCCGCTATCCAATCTGACCGTGCCCGACTCATGAAGGGAAAGCGTCCCAAACAGCTGGTCTGCCTGGCCTCGGAAGAACTTGGCCACGTCGTGCGCACGATCTTCGCCTGAGACCATCTTGCCGCCAAGGAGGGCGGAACTACCACACACTACTGCTCGCGGTATGAGCAGAACCTCCTCATCGTCGCCGAGCAGGGTCAACCTTGGACGTCCACGGCTGCGCCGAGTCGGCAGGCTGACTCGCTGAACTCGGCTCCACGGTGGTCGAGCCAGGCCGACCGACTTAATCCATGTCGCCCTGACAGAAAGGGCTCGGCTACGGCACGACGAGCGCCGGCGGCAGCTCGTGGACGTCAGCCCGTGCTGCGGGCGGGAACGCGGATGGTGTTCGAACCCGGCCAGCGGGTACGGCTGCCGCGAGGCCCTGCGGAATGGGTCACCGTGGACTTTGCTCATGTGGACGCGCGGGCTGTGGGTTCTCTACGTCGGTGTAGACGGTGAAAATCTCTTTCACAAAGTCGCCCTCACCAGCGATGAAGCCTCAAGTGTCTCTGTCCTCACTCCCGACGGTGGCGTTCCATCGGAGCGGGCGCTGGCGGCCATGTGGAGTAGTTGGTGTCGGTCGCAAGCGCGTCCCCCGAATCCACCCTCCGACCGTATGCCCACCAGATCAGTGCGGTGTATGGGAGCGATGCTCCCGCAACCACAGCTTCGCTTCCTTCTCGCGGACGAACCAGGTACGGGAAAGACCATCATGGCGGGTCTGTACCTGCGGGAGATGCGGCGGAACGGGCTGATCCGCCGTGCTCTTGTGGTCGCTCCGGCTGGATTGGTGTCCAAGTGGCAAGCGGACTTCGACCACTTCTTCGGAGCTGGTCTTCGTCCCCGGCTCCTGAAACGCCCAGACGCCGGGATGTACGCAGAAGACACCCTCCGGGTTCACCCCTGCCGACATTAGGCGCCATCCGAATGGGGCCAGCCGGGCTGAGGGCGTGACCGGCCGTTCGATGCGGCGCCGCCGAACAGTCGGAATGGGGCACCCCTGGCCCTCACCAGCCAGTACGACCTACCGTAACGATCGCGCCTCGCCGAATGGGAGCTCTCGCACTGGCGCTTTTAGACGGTGAGTCCTTGTAGTGGATCCTGTCTGACCGTTAACGGAGTGTCACGTACCAAATAAGGCTTGTTTCCGATTTGTGATGATCGTGCGTCTTGTCGGGAAGGTCGGGATTTCTTACGTTGATCGTCGGCTAGTGATCAGCTCCGAGCCGTTCGGGGGCGCTTGTCGCCGCGGCGGAGAGTGACGTTTAGCGCCCTTGTCGGTGTTCTTCGTTGTGGTTCGGAGTGTGATGGCGCATGCGCCGGTTCTTGTCATGGCCTCGTCCGGTTGGAATGGTTGTTGCGCTGGCCGGTTTGGCGCCTGGTCTGCTGGTGTTACCGGCGCAGCCAGCCGTGGCGACCTCCACGGTCGCGGCGGTTGAGGACGGTAGTGCGTCGTCGTTGGTGATGCCGGAGCAGATGGCGGGGTCTGCTGCGGGATTGCCGTCGTTGCTGTCGGCCACGCAGGTTTCGGCGGTGTCAGCGCCGTCGGATGGGTGGCGGTCAGAGGTCAAGGCGCCAAAGGGGGCGGTGCCGGCGGAGGATCGAACCACCGATTCGGCGCCCGCTGCGCCGGAGACGGCTGGTTTGCCGCCGGGAGTGGCTAGGGCGGAGGCGGCAGATCGGTCGGTGCTGGCCGTGCCGAGCTTGGTGGATGTGTATCCGAAGTCGGGGTATCTGGTTGATTCGTTGACGCCGTCGTTGCGGGCGTGGGGGCAGAGCCTCAGCGGCAGCGCGCTGTCGTATTCGTTCACGGTGTGTGATGTCGAGTCGATGTCTGGCACCGGGTGCACGACGTCGGGGTATGTGGCGGGCAACGGCAACAGCTGGACCGTCCCGGCGGGGAAGCTGGCGTGGGGGACGCAGTACTGGTGGACGGTCACGATCCGGGATCCCTCCGATTTCTCGACGACGACGTCGCCAGTGCTGACGTTCACGACCGGTGTGCGGCAGCCGGCGGTGACCTCGCAGCTGGCCAGTTCGGGTGTGGCGGGGCAGGAGTTCAACCAGCAGACGGGCAACTACAGCACCACCTCGACGGACTTGCAGGTGGCGACAGTGGGGCCGCCGCTGTCGGTGGTGCGTACCTACAACAGCATGGATCCGCGTACGGACGGCATGTTCGGGCCGGGTTGGTCGACGCGCTGGGACATGAAGATCGTCAAGGAGGTGCGCGGGACCTCGACGTCGGCGTTGGTGACCTACCCGGATGGGCGGCAGGTGCGCTTTCGAGCTAATGGAGATGGGACGTTCCAACCGCCGCCCGGCATGTACGCCACGCTGACTGAGGAGAGCGGCGGCACCTGGCGGCTGATGGACAAGGCAGCAGCCACCTACCGGTTCGACGCCCAGGGCAAACTGACGTCGATCACGGACCAGCGCAATCGGGCACAGCAACTGACTTACGACACCGGAGGGAAGCTGGCCAAGGTGACCGGGGTGGGTGGCCGGTCGGTGACGTTCACCTGGCAGGGCAACCAGGTGGCGACAATCTCCAGCGACCCCGTCGATGGCCAGGCCCTGACATGGAATTACAGCTACGACCAGGGCCGGTTGACGCAGGTGTGCGCGCCGGTGGCGGCGCCGAACTGCACCACGTACGAGTACGGCGGCGGGTCGCTGTATCGCAGCAACATGCTCAACTCCGACCCGTTCGGCTACTGGCGGCTCGGCGAAGCATCCGGCACCAGCAGCGGGGAGGACCTCGGCAGCGGCGCCGGAGACCTCTCCTACCAGGGCATCACATTGGGGCAGCAGGGCGCGCTGGCCGGCACCACCGACACCTCCGCTATGTTCGCAGCAGGGTCGGTGGTGAAGCTGCCCTCCAATACGATCCCGCATCTGGGGGATCAGGTCTCGGTGGAGGCATGGTTTAAGACAGCCCAGTCCGGGGTGATCATGGCTGCGGGCACCAGCGAGAGCAGCGGCCTGGCTAAGGGCGCGATGCTGTATGTGGGCACCGACGGCAAGCTACGCGGCTCGCTGGACGCCGTCACCTCCCCGATCACCTCCACCAGCGCGGTGAACGACGGCCAATGGCACCACGTGGCGCTGACAGTAGCTGGGCAGAACCAAACGCTGTATCTGGATGGTCAGCAGGTCGGCACCATGACAGCCGCGGTGACGGCCTGGCGGCCGTACGCGACGATAGGCAACGGGGTCACCGATCCGGCTAAATCCCCGGCTGTACCCGCCAGTGCACAGGCGTTCCCGTTTCGGGGGCAGCTGGATGAGGTCGCGCTGTATGGCAAGCCGCTGACTGCGGCCGAGGTGCAGACCCACTACGCTGCTCGCACGGGCGCGCCACACAAGCTCACCAAGGTCAACCTGCCGTCTGGGCGGGTCTGGGCCGCCAACACTTACGACGACAAGACCGACCGCATCGCCACCCACGTCGACCAAAACGGCGGCACCTGGAAGATCGGCACGGTTGGGATCGAGCAGCAATCCGGCGAGGCCCAGGTCACCGTGACCGACCCGGACAACAACACGCTGGTCTACCTGTATGACGCCTGGCGGGGCTACCGCATCCGCGGCGAGACTGACCAGCTCGGCTACACCACCTGGCACGAGTACGACCAGGCGGGCTTCTTGACCAAGGTGATTGATCGCAATGACATCGCCAATGAGATCTACCAGGACAAGCGCGGCAACACTCTCGGTCGGCAGTATTGCCGCGCAGCGGGCGAATGCGCGATCGAATTCTGGACCTACTACCTCAACGCCAACGACCAGTTCGACCCGCGCAACGACCGGGTGACGGACTACCGGGACGGCCGCTCGGCCAGCGACACCGACAATACGTTCGCCACCACCACTGAGTACAACAGCTACGGCGAGCAGACCAAGCAGACCACCCCGGCCACCACAGACTTCCCGCAGGGCCGCTCGGAGAGCACCGCCTACACCGACGGCACCGAGCCCGCCGTGGGCGGTGGCACCACCCCGGCCGGTCTGGTGAAGAGCAAGGCCGACGCTCGAGGCAGCGCTTGGCAATACCGCTACACCGCCGCCGGTGACCTGGCCGAGCAGACCAACCCCGAAGGGCTGGTCGTCAAGCTGGACTACGACGCTCTGGGTCGGATGATCGCCAGCACCCGCGTGTCGCAGGCGGTACCGGACGGGTCGAAGACGACCTTCGTCTACGACGGCCGTGGCAGGGTGGTCACCACGACCGCGCCGGGGGTGAAGAACGAGATCAGCAACGTTACCCACACTGCGCAGACCCGTATCACCTACGACGCTGATGGCAACGTGCTGACCCAGACGGCTGACGACCTGACCGGGGGCGAGCCAGACCGGCTGATGACCTATGCCTACGACCCGCTTGGCCGGCGGAACTCGATCACCGACCCGGAAGGCGGGATCACTCGGCAGGACTGGAACACGCGAGGCCAGATTGTCCGCACCACCGATGCGCGTGGCACGGTGATCGAGCAGGCATACACCAAGCGCGGTGAGCTGTACACAAGCACGCTGAAGGGCTGGACCGGTAGCCCTGTCAACCCGCAACCGGCCACGGACGTACCTCTGGAAGCCAGAGGCTACGACCCGGGCGGACGACTGACCTCCACCGTAGACGTGATGGGCCGCAAGACCACCAATGTGTACTGGAGGGACAACCGGCTCAAGGAGCAGATCGCCGACGACGCCAAACTGAACGGCTCTGCCACGGCCCGCGATGTGGTGGTCGCAGCCGAGGAGTACGACCCTGCGGGCAACCTGATCGAGCAGATGGCTGGCAACGGCACCACCATCACCCTCTTCGAATACGACGAGGCCAGCCGGCTCATGACCCGAGTTCTGGACCCGGACAGGTTGGAGCGGGTCACCGAGTTCGTCTATGACGCGAACGTAAACGTCACCAAGACCACCCGCACAGCAGCCGGCAGCAGCCGCACCGAGACGACCAGCTACGCCTATAACAAGATCAACCAGCAGACTAAGCAGACCATCGAGAACGGCACCCTGGACATCGTCTCTACCACCAGCTACGACGATCGTGGTCTGGCCGTCGCCAGCACCGACCCGCGAGGTAACGCCGACGGTGCCACTGCGGCCGACTACACCGCCACGATGCGCTATGACGTGCTAGGACGGCTGGTGGAGACGAAGGCGCCGCAGGTGCAGGTGGACAAGAACGGCACCACCGCCCCGGCCCGCCCGTCCAACCTTGCGGGTTATGACACTGTGGGCAACCAGACCCACCAGCGTGATGCCGAGGGCCGCACCTTCATCTCGACCTTCGACAAGGCTGGGCGGCAGACCAGCAGTACTGCACCCACGTACACGCCACCGGGTGCAAGCGCGATCACGCCGTCGGTCCAACATTCTTATGACGCGGCCGGGCAGCTCAAGAGCACGACCGACCCGCGCGGCTACGTCACCACATTTGACTACGACCAGCTCGGTCGTCAGGTCCGCGTCACCGACCCCGCCCTCGACGGCCAGACCGCTGGCACCTGGGTGACGGAATACGACCTGGCAGGGGAGACGCTCGCCACCGTAGACTCGACCGGCGCTCGCCAGCAGGCGACCTACGACGACCTCGGCCGTCAGATCACCGCCACGCAGATCGAACGCAGGCCCGCCAACGCCGCCTACACCACCACGATGGAGTACGACGACGCGAGCCGGCTGATCAAGCAGACCGCACCGGGCAGCAAGGTCACCAGCTTCACGCACAACGCAGCCGGTGAGACCATGACGGTCACTGACCCAGCCGGCAAGACCAGCATGGACTACGACCTGGCTGGCCGTCCTGTCAAAACGACGGACCCGAACGGCAACGCGACGACCGCCGAGTACGACCTGGCCGGTCGCAAGATCGCGACAAAGGACCTGGACTCCACCGGCGCGGTGCTGCGCACTCACGGCATGGATTACGACCTCGTGGGCAACCAGACCAGCTCTATCTCGCCCGAAGGATACGTCGCTAAACAGACGTTTGACGCGCTGAATCGTGCCACCTCGCTGGTGGAGCCGGTGTCGGCGAGTAAGTCGATCACGACGAGTTTCGGTTATGACGCCAATGGCGCGCGTACCCGACTCACCGACGGGCGGGGTAACGCCACTTGGACCAGCTATAACAGCCTCGGGCTGGCCGAGACGGTGACAGAGCCGGCCACAACCTCCCACCCGGACCTGGCCGACCGCACCTGGACGCACATCTACGACGCCGCGGGCAACCAGACGGCCACCATCCAGCCGGGCGGGGTGCGCACTGACCGGACCTACGACCACCTGGGCCGCCTCACCAAGGAGAGCGGTGCAGGCGGTGGCGCCACCACGGCGGAACGCACGTTCGGCTACGACCTGGCCGGCCGACGCACCACGGCAGGGGACCTGACAGTCGACTTTAACGACCGTAGCCTGCCGCTCAAGGTCTCGCGCGGCACTACTCAGGAGACCGCCTACACATACGACGCGTTTGGCAACCCCACCCAACGCATCGATGCCGCGGGCACCGCCACCTTCACGTGGGACACTGCCGACCGGTTGAAGACAACGACGGATCCGGTCACAGGCCGCACCCTCACCTACGGCTATGACGCAGCCAGCCGGCTGAAGACCGTCACCGCGACCGGTGGCACGGCTAGCACGCTGACCTTCGACTACGACAACGTGAATCGGGTCACCGGCCAAACGCTGAAGAACGGCTCTGGCACCCAGCTGGCCAAGATCACCTACGGGTGGGACAAGGACGACAACCTCACCACCAAAACCACCACAGGCACCGCGGGAGCAGGCACCAACGCCTACACTTACGACCATGCTGGTCGGCTTACCTCCTGGACCGCACCGGGCGGCGCGGTGACCGCGTATGAGTGGGACGCCTCCGGCAACCGCACCAAGGCCGGGAACGCGACGTTCACCTATGACGAGCGCAACCGGCTGACTAGCGGCGACGGCACCGACTACACCTATACGCCGCGCGGCACCCTGGCCAGCAGTACCAAGGCGGGCGCCACGACGAACTACACCTTCGATGCCTTCGACCGTCTGACCGCCGACGGCGACAGCCTCTACAACTACGACACTCTCGACCGCATGACCAGCCGCATTCGCGGCACCGCCAAGCAGACCTTCTCCTACGCAGGACTCGGCAACGACCTGGCCGCCATCACCGACAGCAGCGGCGCTGTCCAGGCCAAGTACGCCCGCGACCCCGGCGGCTCACTGCTCGGGCTCAAGGAGGGCACCGGCGTGGCCATGGCAGCGCTGAGTGATCTGCACGGTGACGTGGTGGCCACCTTCACCACCACCCTGCAGAGTTCTGCCGCCTACGACCCGTTCGGCAAGGTCGCCGCTCAGACCGGCACCAAGGCGCAGCTCGGTTACCAGGGCGAGTACACCGACCCGGACACTGACAAGGTCAACATGCACGCCCGCTGGTATCAGCCCGGCACCGGCACCTTCACCAGCCGCGACACTGCAGCCCTCAACCCCAGCCCGTCAGTGCAGGCCAACCGCTACACCTACGCCAACGCTTCACCTGTCACCGGCACCGACCCCACTGGCCACTACACGGTCATCGGCGGCGGCTCCATCGCCACCCCAGGAAACTCCTCCTCCTCAGGCGTCGACTACCAGACCGCTACCAGCATCTACGCCCAACACGGCATCATCATCGGCGGCGGCAATAGCAGCAGCAAGAGCGGCGGGGGCACGTGCATCGGAAGCTGCTACGGAGGCGGCGGCGCCGTGGAGGTTTGCACTGCCTGTGCCACCGCAGGCGAGGCGACTTGGAACTTCGCCGAGGACGGCGCTATGGACTGGTACTTCGAGAACTATGTCCTGCCGAGTCTTCCCTCCTTCAGCGACGAGGAGGCTAAGCGAATCGGCGTGATGACGAACGGAATGACGGCTCCAGCCGACTACTGGGAAATGTCTGCCGAGGAGCGTGCCTCACTCACAGATTTCATCTCGTGGGTCAACTTCGTGAATCCTTCGATCACGGAGGAGGAGTTGCTCGGCATCACTCAAACTGTGTCATATTCGGAAATGGGGGGCCCGGCTGGCTCCAACGCCGCCTCCAATACTCCGAGCAAGCAGTCTGTTTATGATAAATACAAGGCGATTGTCAAGTATCGTGGCGATATCGCAAAGGCCGCCGATAAGCACGGGATCAGCAGATATGTTCTCGCGGCAGTGCTCATGTGGGAGAGCACGCACGCGACAGAAGGCCTAGGGGTAGGTGCCTTTGTGTCACTAAAGGAAGAGGGGTGGAACGCGTCGCTCGGCGTTGGTCAACTGGAGGCCTACAAGGCTCGATGGATGCTCATCAAGTACTACAGTCATGAAAGGGACTGGACGAAAGCGACGTTGAAAGATGTTGCAAAGCAGCTGTTCAATCCGGTCAGAGCTATTCATATAACTGCCGCCTGGATGAAGCATCTCAAGCAGAACATTTTCGTTACAGACGCGGGCAGTGGGGTCACTCGTCATATCAGCGATAAAGAGGCCGCGTATGCTTACTGTGGATGCTCCGGAGTGGTGTTCAGGAACAAGGACGGGTCGGTCAACTACCCGGTTCCGAAATATGACAAGTTCCGCATCTGGGTGCAAAGTGAATATAAGTACCTAGACTCCACGAATGCAAGCAATGCAATCCAGCGCAAGAATGATCTGGACAGAATGCTAGCGCCAGGCACTGGCGAGGCTTGGATATTCATGTGATAAATCGGATGGGGGCGGCTTTGGTTACGGTTGGTGTCGGCGGCAGGGGAACTCGCCGCCAAGGCACAGAAGATCATGTGCTGCGAGGCAGGGTGTGGAGGCTGGCTGCTCTGTTCGTTGGAGCAGTTTCCTTCATCGCCGGATGCGGAGCGAACGATCCGGCTGCTTATCAGATGACTACTGCTACTCATCAGGTGGCTCTTGCCACTTATCAGGTGCCTCCTGCCGCGCTTGATGAGGTACGGAGCATTGGGCTGGTACAGGCAGAGTCCAGTGTAGAAGTAGACATGGACGACTCGGGCGAGTTCGCGAATACGTTCGTCATCGACCTTGGCAGTGCGAGCGCCAATGCGGCGACCGGAAAAGCGGCCAGCCTCCTCCGTGAGCGTGGATGGGAGATAATCGGTAAAGAGCGGCCGTGGTTTATCATGATGAAATCCACTAAATGGAACACTTTTTTGGCTATCGATTCGTTCCAGTCTGTGCATTTAGCGAGCCATCCGGACATCTTGAAGACGCTCAAGAACACGTCCGCGAAGACCGAAGCGTCTGTGATTATAAATGTCGAGGTGTATCAGGGGGGCTAACCTCGATCTTTCGTGCGTCCAGCGGCGAGAGTACTCCACGCGAGTGGACCCTTCGATGAGGCCAGGGCGTGATCGTGGACCATGTGTGGACCGTCCATTGCCTTGATCGAGTGACGTCAGTGCATAGCGCCTGGTCGGAAGCATGTCTACGGGTAAACTTGCACCCCTATCCGGAGCCGGGTGCGCAGGTTCGAATCTTGCAGGGGGCACTCTGTGATGTCTCAGGACATCGGAAACCCTCGAACCTACGGGTTCGGGGGTTTCGTCGTTTTGGGGTTTGCCTGGGGTTGGTAGTTGCGGGTGGGGTCGATGGTCAGCTCGCGCAAGAGCTCTCCGGTACCGGCGTCGACGACGCGGAAGTGCAGGTCAGCGACTAGCAGAATGACGTGGGTTCGGGCGTGGGTTCGTCCCACGCCGATGTGGTGGAGTCGGCCGTCCAGACGCAAGGTGACCACACCGGGGAGGTCGATGCGGTCGTGGCGTATCCGAGTGTGGGTGTCGGTGTCGCGGTTGCCGGCAGGCAGGGCCTTGGGCAGGGCGCTGTAGGCGGCCGGGGCGAGGTAACTCTACGTTATGCCCACCGGCGGCGGCGAGCCGCGGAAGGTGACCGACGAGCCGTACGGCGTCAGCGAGCCGGTGTGGAGCCCCGACTCGCGGCGGCTGGCCCTCGTCGGGCGCGTGCCCGAGGAGGGCCGGTACGGCGAGAACAAGCCGGAGAAGGAACGGTCGCGCCGCATCACCGGCTTCAAGTACCGGCGGGACAACCTGGGCTTCTTCCTCGACCGGCGCGCTGCTGGCGTTCGTGGCCGCCTGCCATGACGAGCGCGGCAGCACGCTCACCGACGGCGTCGCCCATGCCGTCGATGTCACCGTCGTGGCCGTCGCCGACGCCCATACCTCCGGCCCGGCGAACTGGTCGCCCTCCGCTAGGATAAGGAGATTCCCCTCACCTCCTTCGGCCCCGGCCTCGACGTACTCCCGTCGAGGAGGTCACCGGCACGGCCCCGGATGGCTACCCGTGCACGGCTGGATCGTCCGCCCTGCCGGCGAGGGGCCGCACCCCGTGCTGCTCATGATCCACGGTGGCCCCTTCGCGCAGTACGGCTGGCACGTCTTCGACGAGGCTCAGATCTACACCTCGGCCGGTTACGCGGTCGTCATGGGCAACCCGTGCGGCTCCTCCGGCTCCGGCCTGGCGCACGGCCGGCACATCTTCGGCGACGTCGGCCACCTGTCGGCCCTCGACCTGCTGTCGCTGTTCGACGCCGCCCTGGCCACCGGCGGCCTGGACGCCTCCCGCGCCGGAGTGCTCGGCGGCTCGCACGGCGGCTTCATGGCCACGTGGATGGCTGCTCACCACGGCCACCGGTTCAAGGCGGCGATCAGCGAGCGCGCGGTCAACGCGATCGACAGTTTCCACTGGAGTAGTGACATCGGGTGGTCGTTCGCGCGTGACCTGTACGGCGAAGACCCGGCGCGCTGGGTGGAGCAGAGCCCCCTCACGCACGCTGACAAGATTGACAAGCCATTTATGATCATCCACTCGGAGCACGACTGGCGGTGCCCGGTGGAGCAGGCGCAGCGGTTGTTCGTCAAGCTTCAGTTGCGGGGGGTGGAGACGGAGCTGCTGCTGTTCCCGGGGGAGGGGCATGAGTTGTCCCGCTCGGGGCTTCCCAGCCATCGGGTGGCCCGCTTCGACGCCATCCTCGACTGGTGGGGGCGGCACCTGTCGGGGTTGCCGCGTCGGACGGAGTGACTCCGCGGCTTGATCACGTACGAGAGACGTACAGACACCGGCACATACCAAACGTTTCCGCAGGTCGGAAGCATGAATCCGTCCGGTCTCCGGAGCCGGGTGCGTAGGTTCGAATCCTACAGGGGGCACACGATCTTGATCAGCGGTTTTGGCCGCTGACCAGGGCATGCATCGCAGGTACGGGCGGGCCTCCAGTCCCATGGAGTCCCGCCCGTTCCCGTTGAAGCTCGCTGGGTGTGGGCCAGCTGTGGGCCGCCACCACAGCACTCAGTCGAGCGAGGCAGCCCAAGCAGACATGCATTCGGGGCCGGCCCGGCCCCCACCGTCGGGCCAAGCGGACCTTCGCATGACGCGCCGTTCGGTCCGCGGCGGGATGCGGCAGTGACCGTGACGTAATGGTCGGTCGCGTATGCCCGCCTAGCCAGGCTTGACGGTATGGCAGCCCAGCGGCGGGGCAAGAGGCGCGGTGACCCAGTACTCCAGTGACACTTCGGGATCTTGAAGGGTCGGGGTCACATGGCTCGGGGTCATGGCCCTCCCGCCCGCGATGGACCCGGCGGCTCACCTGCTCAATGCCCTGAACGGCGTCATGCTCCGCCAGCAGCCGGCGCCACGGCCTCGGGGCGTCCAGCAGGAGGGGGTGCGCCGGAGTCACCAGGGCGCCGGGTGGCGACTCGCACGGGACGCCGTCTGCCGTCCTGACGCTCACCCGCCCGTCCTCGGACACCTCCTCCAGCAGCTCGGCCCGCCCCTCTACGCGGACCACCAGGTGCCGCAGGCAGGCCCGCCATCAGGGGTTGGGCCACACCCGGCGAGGAGCCCAGCAGCCCGTTCAGCATCCATGACTCTACGGTGGCGCGGCACTCCTTCTCGTGCCCGTCCAGGTGCTCAAGCAGCGCCGCGAACTGCTCACCGACCCGGTTGGACCGCACGGCCCTGGGCACGGACCCCAGCAGTTGGCCGCCGGCCTTCCGGCAGCGCAGAGTCATCCCGTCCAGCGCCAGCTCGTGGCCACGGACGGCGCGGACCCACGTGAGGGGAATCGTCATGGCGACGACTATGTCAGCGGGCACCGACAATCGTCCCGGTCTCGAACGCCGGAGGGTGCTTGATCACGGTTTGGTGTCGCGCGACCGGATGATCTTGACGTGGGAGCACCCATGAGACGTTATTAGAACGCATGTTCACATCCCGGCAGGAGGCTCTCGTGTCCCCATCCCTGCTTCGCCGATTAGCCGCTTACTGCGGCGCCGCCGGCCTGATCACCGGCCTGCTCACCGTCACGGCCCCCGCCGCCTCGGCGGCCGGCACCACCACCGACCTCGGGGTCACTGACTCCTACACTGCCGACCTAGCCGTCGGCGGCGGCCGGGTGTTCGTTCCCGCCAGCGACCGCATCATCGTGGCCGACACTGACGGAAACCTCACCGGCGGCGTCGTCACCGGCCTGCCCGGCGTCCAAGAGCTGGCCGTGAACGCGGACGGCACCCGCCTGTACGCGGCTCTCACCGGCTCGAACGAGGTCGCCGAGATCGACACCGCGAGCCTCGCCGTCACCCGCCGGATCGACCTGTCGGCCCACCCCTGCCCGTCCACCCTGGCGTTGCTGGGCGAGCGGTTGTGGGTGGGGCACGGATGCGACAACGGCCCCGGCGGCGTCGTCGGCCTGGATCTGAGCGCGGCCACACCGGCGCCCGTGGCGGTCGGGGGCGAGCACCTGCGGCCTCCCGTGCTCGCGGCCTCCGGCGACACGCTCGTGGTCGGCCAGACCGCCCTGCACCACGCCGACATGCTGGTCTACGACCTCGGCGACGGCGCCCCCGCGCTGCGCGGCACGATCGACGGCGAGGAGTGGCGCATCGACTCCCTGCGCGACCTCACCCTGAGCTCCGACGGCGGCACCCTGTTCAGCGCGGCCGACACCCCCGGTCACTTCACCAGGTACGACACCAGGACCCTGGCGGCGACCGGCACCTACGGCGACGGCTGGGACGGGTACCCGTCCGCCGTGGCGCTCGGCTCGGACGGCGCGTACGTCGCAGCCGGACGCCAGTGGGGCAGCACCGACCTCACCCTCTACGACGCCGCGACGGGCGCGGAGCTGTTCGCGGCCGACCAGCCGGACGCCGAACTGCTCCCGGACGGCGTCGCGTTCTCCGGCACGGACGTCTTCGCGCTGCTGCGCAGCTCCACGGACCGGCTGCTGCTGTGGCGGGTGACGGGCGTCGCGCTACCGGCCACCAAGCTCACGGTGACAGCCCCCGCGGACGCGTACGCTGGCTCGCCGATCACCGTCGAGGGGCGGCTCACCCGCGCCGACGGCGAGGCGCTCGGGCTCAAGCCGCTCACGGTGATCCAGTACCTGCCCGGCTGGACGAAACTGCCGATCACCGGCGTGACGACGCGGCAGGACGGCACGTTCACCTTCCAGGACACGCCCGTCTTCGAGCTGCCGCCGTACGTCGGCGAGGTGATCTACTGGGTATTCTGGGACGGCGACGACGGCCACCGCCGCAGCAGCGCCTCCGTCACCGTGACGGTCAAGCGCGAAGCCACGCTCACCCTGACAGGGCCACAGTCCGGCGTCGCCGGCACGGCCATGGAGCTGAGCGGCGTCCTGACGTCGGGCGGCAGGCCGCCCTCTCCGGGGTCCACGCTCACCGTGCAGCGCACCCTGTACGTCAAGGGCACCAGCGGTAAGACCGTCAAGCTCCCGCCGGTGAGGGTGAACGCCGACGGCACGTACACGTTCACCGACACGCCCGCCAACGCCGGCAGGTACAGCTACCTCGCGAGCTATGCGGGGGACGGCGGGACCGGACCGGCCCAGGCCACCCATCAGATCATCGTCAAGTGACCCGATGACCGGTGCCCGGCCGCCGCCGGGCCGGCCACCTCGGCCGGGATCTGGTGGTAACTCACCAGGCCCCGCCGACGTGTTCCAGGAGCCAGGGGACGTACGCCAGGTACGCCTGGATCAGGAGCGCCAGCACGTCCGCCGAACGCGGTCGCCAGCCGTCGCTCATCGGCTTCCTTCCCGTGCGCGGATTCACGCTCGTAGCGCTGGGCGGAGGGCCGGGTAGGTCCCCGCCGTACCAGGGCTCGCCCCCAGGGCCGCCGGTGCCGACGAGTCCGGGGACGGTCCGCTCGGCTGACTAGAACACGCGCAGGCCAGCGACGATGCGGGTGCCGCCGCATCCGCACACCGAACTGCAGACGGTGAGCTGACTGATGGCGGAAGAGGTGCTGCACCGCGACAGCCTCGGCACGCCTGAGGAGATCAGGCCGGGGCAGCTCAACCTCATGACCGCAGGGCGCGGCATCTCGCATTATGAGGAGTCGCCGCACACCCCTGCACGGGGTGCAGCTCTGGGTGGCCTGTCCGACGGGCACCGGCAGACCGGTCCGGGCTTCGAGCACCAAGCGTCGCTGCCGGTCCTCTCTGGTCCCGGCTTCGAGGCGGCCGTGATCATGAGTCACTGGGCTGGGTGGTCTCGCCCGCCACCACGTACAGCCCGCTGGAGGAGGCCGAGATCTCGGTGGACGGCGCCTGCGAGGCGCCGCTCGATCCGGGCTTCGAGCACGGGCTGCTGATGCTCGACGGTGAAGTGGCGGAGGTGGCGGGGGTCGCTGGCGTACCTGCCGCCGGGGCGCGAACGGCTGTGGCTGTCGGGGCGGGGGCAGGGGCTGCTCATCGGTGGGGAGCCGTTCGGCGAGGAGATCGTCATGTGGTGGAACTTCGTCGGCCGCTCCCACAACGAGATCGTCGCGTTCCGCAAGGTGTGGATGGAGGGCGAGGGCTTCGGTCACGTCGAAGGCTTCGCAGGCGGCCCACTCCCCGCCCCCTCTCCGGCATCCGGCTCAAACCCCGTGGCGGCACCCGCTGATGTTCCCAAGTCGCGGCCTTCGGCAGATCGGCGAACTCCCCCGCTGTGATCTCCGTGGCTGACTACACTTGCGCGGATCAAAGCCATTTGGGTGAAGAGGGGGCCTGTTGAGTATCAAGTCCACTCATCACGAGCAAGGCGGCAGCCGGAGCCAGCGGCTTTTCGACATCGTCCGTGACGTGGTGGAGGACGTCGCACCTCACGAGCTGCCGCTCCTCGCCGGACTGCAGCGGCTAGACGACGCGGAGATCAGCGTCCGGCTCACCCGCTCGGCCAAGCGCGACGACCCCCTCGGCTTCGGGATGGGCGAGATCGTCGTCCTGGTGACTCCAATTGTCTGGGCCGTCCTGCAGCGAGCCGCCGACCGGGTGACGGACTCGGCGCTGGACGGGCTCCAGTCGCGCGCCGCCAAGCTCGTGCGCAGGCTGCTGCGCCGGCCGGAGCCCGCAGCACTGCTCCCCGGGTTCAATCCAGAGGCTCTGCGGGAGATCTGGGAGAACATTGTGGAGAAGGCCACGGAGTCCGGTATGGAGCGGCCCCAGGCCGAGCAACTCGCGAACAGCGTCGTCAGCCGTCTCGTCATGGGCGGCCTCGGTGACGGGGAGGCATGAGCGCTCCGCCGCCCCGGCCCCGCCGGAGAGGTCGAAGCTCGATGAGAGGGTGCTGAGCGCCGGTACCAATCGGCGCTTCGTCCTTCTACTGGTGCTGTTCGTCGCTGAGAGCGTGGGCACGGCACACGACTTCGCCCAGCGTCTCACCGAGCTCTTCGGCGGTCATGTCTCCTTCACCTGGATTCCCTATGTCGCGCCGCCGGCTCTGATCGCCGCGGCCCTCCAGGTGTACAGGAGACTGCCGAGCTGGAAGGCGCGGCGAACCGGCGTCATCCCGGTGCAGGAGATCGCCGACGGCGGCCGGCTCCAACACGAACTCGACCGTCTCGTCGCATGCGCTGCACTCAAAGTCACACCCGAGTTCGTCTACGCCCCCGGAGCGGGGTCCGCCGGTGCCGTCGTCTACGGCACCGACCGCCGGCCGATCGTCTGCCTCAACGGCGGTCTCATCGCCTCCGCCACGACCGCCCCCTCCCGGTTCCGGGCCGTCGTCCTGCATGAGTTCGCCCATATCCACAACCGCGATGTCGGCATCACTTACGCGACCATCGCCATGTGGCGAGTCGTGCTGATCGCCGCCCTGATTCCCGACGCCGCCATGATCCTCGCCACCTCGCTGACCGGTTCCCTGGCTGTCGGGCCCCATGCGCTGATCCAGGATGTCCTCATCATCGTGATGGTCTATCTGACCCGCGCCGACATTCTGCGCACCCGTGAGATCTACGCCGACCGTACGGCGGTGCATCTGTGGCGGGTGAACCGTGCCGACCTTCTCTCCGGCGTCCGGCTGCTGCAGCCGGACGAGAGCCTGCGTACGCACGCCATATCCGCCTTCGCAGAGATCTGGCGGACCCATCCGTCCTGGCGACTTCGCAGGCGGGCGCTGACCACCCCCGACGGGCTGTTCGTCCAGCGGACCTTTCCGCTGTTCATCACCGGCTTGGCCGCCTACATCGCGTCGGCCCAGCTGACTTCGCAGTTCGGGTTGGCCGAGATCTCGCCGCCCTCGGCTCATGATCTGATGATCTGGCCGCTCGGATCCCCGCGGCCCTGGCTAGACATGGCGCAGCAGTTGTTGATCTCGGGGCTGATCACGGCCGTGGGGGGCGTTGTGCTCTGGCGCGCCATCGTCCACGCGGTCCAGACCGGCCGCCGGATTCCCTCAGGCTGGCGGGCGGGCATCTGGCTGGGCCTCGGGCTGGTACTGGGCGAGCTGACGAACGGCAGGCTCGCGGAAGGGCGGCTGCTCCCCGCCCATCCCGAAGCCCTTCTGATCCTCATCGCCGTGATCGCACTGCTCATGGCCTGGACCGCGCAGCTCGCGGAACTGCGCATCAGGACCTACCGGGGCGAGGATCTGAACGTCGCCATGAACGTCGGCCTGCTGGCGCCAGGCCTCGTGCTCGCGTTCGTGCTGCTCTGGTGGACCCAGGAGGCTTGGGTAACCGGCTGGCACTTCTCCCCCGGCGAGGCGCTCCGCGAGGCCGAGCTCCCTTCCGCGACCGCGCCTCAGCTCCTGCGGCTGGTCGCGGCGCTGATTGCCGTGCCCGGCAGTGACATGAGTTTCATGGGACTCTGGTGGTCTGTGCCGCTGCTGTGGCTCTTTCCACTTCAGCTGTGGCTCTCGCGGCTGCCGCGTACGGGGCCGAGCCGGCTGCCGCAGGTGGCACCAAAGTGGCTCGTACGGGTGAGCCGTGCGGCCGCCCACCGGTGGGAGCGCTCAGAGGAATGGGCGAACACGCAGCTCAACAAGGAGCTCGGAAAGCTGCCGCTCGTGCCCTTCTTCGCTCTGCTCATGTCCATCGTCGTTCTGTTCGCGGTGCTGTGGGGATTCTTCTCCCTCGTGACGGCGGGACCTTCGGGGCATTTCGTCCTTGCCATACTGCCCTGGCTCGTGATCCTGCTGTTCTGGCGGAGGGCTCGCCGCAACGCGACCCGATCCTGGCTGGAGCGGGCACAGCCAGGATCGGCACCACCAATCATGAACGTTCCTGAACTGCGCCGATTTGTCCGCATCGGCATCATTGGCGGACTGGTCTGCTGCCTGGGTCTGCTGGCCGAGCCTCTGGCCACCCGTTCCGCACGCGGGTCCGGCGACTGGCAGGTCGACAGCATCGTCAGCCTAGGCTGGATCATCGTGTCGTGCTTCGCCGTGATGCTCGTGGTGGCGATCGTTGCCGGGGTGACGGCCCGTGGCGGCTACCCCTTGATCACTGCTCTCATCACCTCGGGCATCACGTGCACGATCGGCCTGCTCGGCCAGGCGATCAGGGGCACCCTCGACGGCTGTCTGGGACCGCTGAACAGCCTGGCGACGACGTGCGCCTGGGAGCCTGCCCGTTACATGCCCTTGGTCGAGTACTCACTCGGCTTCTTGATGGGCCCAGGGCTGCTGTTCTGCGCCCTCGGCGCGGCACTGTCCCAGTCGATTGCCCGACTGCTCAGCCGGCGCGCCCCCTTGCCCGCCCCGGGCGCCGGTCAGTTGGCCAGGCACATGCCGGGCGTGGGCTTCCTCAACACGATCGCCGTGGCCGTCGTCGTCGGCGCCACCACGTACCAGACGATCGTCATGGACGCTCCACTGCCCCGGCGGGATCTGCTGATCCAGTACACGATCTCCCCAACCGGTCCCATCCGGTCAGGGATCTCCCCGATGGCCAACTGGCTGCGCCACGTGGGCACGACCTTGCGGGAGTACAGCGCCGCCCTCCAACTGCTGGCGGATGTCGCCCAGCCGTACGCGTCCAGCCCGCAGGAGGACGTCTCCTCGCGAACGAAGCGCCTCGCACCCGCCTGCGCCAAGCTCACCGGCATCGTGGCAGATGCCAGAGAAGAGGCCCGGCTGCTCAGCCCGTCCGTGAACGACGAGCTCGACCAGGCGTGGTCCCGGTACATCAGCGGAGTCGAGAACACCATGCTCCGCTGCCTGGATGCCGAGCAGGCAGAGACGGAGACCGAGCTCTCGGCTGCCTTCGAAGAGCTGTTCGTCGTGGTAATGAAGACGGCGGAGGCCGCAAAGGAGCTCGGCAAGCACATCCCCAGGACGGACTCATCATGATATGGCGACGTCCTCGGGACGTGCGATCAGGCGGCATCGACCCCTGCCCACCAAGGCGATGGACAAGGGCATCAGAAACGGACGGCCTTCACTGCAGGGGTCTGTAGTGGGGAGCTCCACTTCTGACGTAGCCAGTAGGCGAAGCGTCAGGCACAGTCGGGATCGGTGGGTCGGAGGCTGGCGCCACGTGACGCCCGACATCGACCCCGACTTTCCCCGACGAGCCACCGGCGGCGCTCGTCCAGCTTCCGGAGTGGGCGCCTGCCAGTCCGACGGACGACGAGATTTGGCTCCGGGCCGGTGCGGTGAACGTGCCAGCGGAGCTGTGGTCACTCGAGGATATCTACGGTGTCACTGGCGGGTGGCTGCTGGTCGAAGGATTTCTGGAGCATACGGGACTCCCGTCCTCACCCCGAGCTCTGTGATCTTCATCGAGCGGGTAGAACTCACGGGTAACGTAATCAGCGAGGTCTGCGCCGTAACGGATGATGTCCGCTCCCCATACCGACTGGACCTGACTCCCGTATGTGCCAGAACCGCCAGGTAGAAAGCGGTGCGCATAGAGCGGGATGAGCACCGGCGCCCTCGCCAGCCCTTGCTCTGCGATTCGCAGTGCCTCCGTCTTATCCTCGGGCCGGGCTCCCCATGATGTCAGCCAGGCACCGCCTCTCACATCACGCAAGACCTCGCGAACAGGCCACTCCAGATGGAGACGAAGCTCCTCCTCGTCGCCGTCGCGCCAGTCCGGCCAAGCCCGTTCCCACGTCGCCCCCTCCTCCGGCCGAGCGGAGTTGATCGGGAGTCCAGCGGCGAGGAAGGCACGATGATCGTCAGCGAACTCGATGCCATGCTCTCTCTCGATCCAGGTGAACTCCCTGTCGGTCAAACCCGGTCTGACCTCACAGGTACCAGACAACGCCAGGCGCCGAGCGGCTTCACGACCGAGACGAACCGCATCTGGATGCAACACGCCGCCCACCATACAGAGCTACAGTTGCGGACTACGGCGCAGTAAATCGACGTTGGCAGGGGCTCTACTGTGCGTGATCGTGGGCCGCCACCGGTGGGCCACAATCAACTTGATCAAGTGTCATTCAAGCATCATGCCTGGTCAAGGGCGTTTCTGTTGGCGAAGCTGCAATCCTCTCCGGAGCCAGCCCCGGACATCCGATCTGCCTAAGCTGACTACACCTCTATGGGTGGTGAGCGTTAGGGCATCCATCGTGCGCGGAGTACGCCATCGGGGTCGGGCATCACGGCGGCCATCAGCGGGGTACGTTCGTCGTCGTAGCAGGAAAGAATCAGCACCGCGTGGGCTTCAGCCAGCATGGCGGGCAGTGCCGGATATTCAGTTTCGTCGACGGTCAGGCTGGTGATGTGCCCCTGAGGGTTCTGCCAGACGATCTCAACGAGGCCGTCGTCGGGAAGTTCGGCAAGGGCTGCGTCCACGTTTGTCGATAGGTCGGGCCAAATCAGTAGCCTGGCCCGCGGGGCGAGCCGGCTCCGTATCGGGGCAACCCCATCAAGGGTGATGCGGTGCCAGCGTGAGGCGTTGGAGAGATAGCCCTCCTCAAGCAACACCGCGCCTCGCCTGCTAATGAGAGCATTCAGCTCGGCCCAGAATGCGTCATCAGCGGGGCGTCGCCGTACAGAATCGTCTTCATCGAGTTGCGGGTCGTACGGTGACTGGTTGATCGGTTCGGCGAAGAGTCCACGCCGGTGCGTTAGCGCCACCGCGCGCGGGCACGGTAGCGCGCTGCCGACATAGACGTACTGGTCGTAACCTACGTGGACGAAGAACTGGTCCTCGGCCTCCAAACGGCACCAGGCACCGTTGTCGCGCAGCATCGCCCGGACCAACTCCAGGGCGACGGATATCGGCACCTGCGCGCCGTCGTGGTAACCCGTCAGGTCGGGTGGGAACAATCCGGCCAGGCCATGACCGTCGATCGGAGGCTCTACGCCGAAGTTCACGAAGCCGGTTACCCCGGGTTCCCGAATCGTGAGGTGGGTGATGCCGGTCTCTTCAGCGAAAGCGGCCACAGAAGCTAGGTAAGCCTCTTCGACTGCGCCGTGGTCGCTGTACACGTCCTCGGGACCGACGTAGTGGCCGGCTCCATTGCGGTCAGCCGGGTCGTAGTTCGTGACGCGGTAGACGCGGATTCCCAGGTCAGTTCGGTCATCTACGGGATGAACCTGAGGTGATGATGCCGGTGAGCCAGGACTGGCCATGGGAACGTTCACCGTTCCCATTCTGGCGGAGCCTGCTGACGACGTCTGCTTGTCGGGGCCCCACGGCTCTCCTCTGGAGAGGGGGACAACCCTGCCCATGGACCCATCGTGGACCGAAGAGGTTCCGACTACGGGCTGCCAGGATGTTTTCGCAGGTCAACCGAGCAAGGCTAGGTATTTCTGCAATCCTCTCCGGAGTCTGGTGCGTAGGTCCGAATCCTGCAGGGGGAACGCGATCTTGACTGGCGGTTCTAGTCGCCGACCAGGACGAACACCGTACAAAAGGGGCGGGCCTTTCCCGGAGTCCCGCCTACTCGCTGACGCTCGCAGGTGGATTCCCGTGCAAAGGCTCCACCGATCCGCGAACGTATTACTCCCTTGCCGAGACAACCCGGCTGGCATATGTGTGAGACATCGCCTGCTGGAGGAAACTTTGGCACCCAACCGATGGCCGACCGGCACCTTCATGCACCGTTTGACGGACGAGCTGCGCTCGGAGCTCCTGGGGCTCGGGACCTTGCGCTCGTTCCCACCCGGGCACGTGCTGATCAGCCAGGGAGATCGCGGCACATCGGTTTGGATCCTGTTGGACGCGCTGGTCAAGGTGACCGGAGGCGTTGAGAACGGTGTGGAGGCGACCCTGGCGATTCGGGTGTCGGGTGACATCGTGGGTGATATGGCCGCTATGGATGGGTCGCCGCGGTCGGCGAGCGTGACCACCTGCGGGCGCGCTGTCTGCCAACAGGTCAGGGGCCCGGTGTTTCGCGCTTTCGTGGCCCGGCGCCCGGCCGCGGCGCTGGCGCTGACGCAGGTCGTGGCCGAGCGGCTGCGTTGGGCCAATCAACGGCGTCTCGACTTCGCCGGGTATGAGACGAAGATCTGCCTGGCACGCGTGCTGATCGCGCTGATCTCGCGGCACGGCCGCGCCACGGATGACGGAATGAGCATAGGCATCCCGCTCACGAGAGCCGAGCTGGGCATGCTGGTGGGCGCCAAGGAGATCACGACGCAGAAGGCGCTGCGCGAACTGGCCGCGGAGGGGGTCATCCGACGAGGGCACCGCGACGTGGTGGTGAAGGACCTGGCAGGGCTGACTGCGCTCGCCGACCTCCCGTTATTAACCAAGCCATATTTCTAAGGCTTCTCTCGGCTGGCCGTGCCTCACCGTTGAGCTCATCCGCTCATTGGAGATGCCATGGTCACACACGATTACCGAGTCCTGCTCACAGCAGACATCGAGAACTGCGGCGGCCGCACTGACGCCCAACAGCGAACCCTTCAGTCCGGACTGATCAGCACTATCGAGACGGCAGCAGACCGCGTCCAGCTGGACCATGGCGCGTGGGAGCGTCAGGTGGGCGGTGATTCGTTGACCGTCCACCTTCCCGCCGAGCCGGGCCCTTTCGTCACGATTCCTCTCCTCCTTGACCAGTTCCTGACCGAGCTGGACGTGGCCATCGCAGCCCACAACAGCCGACGCTCCGATCCCACCTGGGCCCGGATGAGAATGAGGCTCGCCGTCCACGTCGGACCGCTGCAGTTGGACGGCGCGGCCGGGTGGCCCGGACAGCATGCGGTACAGCCCGCGAGGCTGCGCGATTCGGCACCGATCCGGACCGCTCTCGACACCTTCCGCGACGCTGATCTGGCGCTGATCGTCTCGCGGGAGGTGTTCCGCGACTACGTGTCACAGGGGCCGGGGCGGCCGAGACCGTCGGAGTTCCTGGAAGTCGCGGTGGCGGAGAAGAAGCAGGAGTACACGGCATACCTGTACGTGCCGCACTTCGACGTCCACGACATGGAGATTCCGGAGTCCCAGCCGTCCAGCGACACCCCGTCATCACCGCCGCGGAGCATCGGATCGATCAAGAATCGGGTCAAGAGAGGTGACATTCTCTTCGCGCAAGGAGACATCAACGTCGCTCGTGAACCGAAGGGGAAGAAGAAATGAGCGACTCTCCGCCTGAGGAACCGAAATCCAATCCCCCGCAGCAGGAAGACCCGGAGACCGAGGCCGTTGCTCCCGAGGAAGCGGACGAGATATCCCAGGAACCCGACAACCAATCGATCCGCAACGAGATGACCGCCTCCGGACAGGAGTGGCTGGAACGCAAGCAGAACCTGGACGACCTGTTCGCCGACGAGCGGCCCAGCGCTGGCACTCGGGACCTGATTGGCCGCGTGCGCAACCGCGTCAAGAAGGGAAACATCTGGCTCGCCCAAGGCGACATCCACGTAGATCAGGGACGGGCCCAACCGACGGCGACGATTCACGAGCTAACGGAGAACGAAACCGAGGATCTACGGCGAACGCTGGTACCGACCCAGTCGCAAGCGGAAACACGCAGGCTGCTCAACAGCGAACGCCTGGTCCTGCTCAGCGGCTCCGCGGAGACCGGAAAGGCGACCACGGCCACGGCGGCGCTGCTCGACTGGTGCGGCAGGGCGAGCTGGATCATTCCGCACGGAGCGAGCACGCCGAACCCCCGTGACTGGAAACTGGAATCGGGACACGGCTACTTGCTGGACCTAGTCGATACGCCCGACGCCGTGGACAGGGTGACCACGAATCTCAAGCGTGCCGGCGTCAATGCGGACTGCAGAATGATCGTCCTGGTGCCGGAGCACATCAGCTCCTCCGTCGCGCCCGTGATCGAGCACGACGCCCCGCCGAACACCCGGATCTTCGCCAAGCATCTGTCCGTTCAGGCATCGGGCGCCCGGCTCGCCCCGGACGATCAGCGGCTTCTGGACGAGGAACTCCGCGCCCACTCCGCACCCTGGCAGGTGGTCGAACTAGCCAAGCAGGTGGCCGCCACCCTGGAGGCCAGCACCTCCATCGAGATCATGCTGAACCGGCGATTCCACCGGATGCGCGCGAAGGTCGGCGAAGACCTGGAGAAGCGCAGGCCGACCCTAGGCCGGTGCTTCATGACAAGCATCGCCGTACTCCATGGGCTGCCCGAGGCGGAGATCTCCGGCGCGGCACTGGCCCTGGCCGAACGGCTCGACGAGAAGTGGCGCCGTGATCACTCACCGAAACCGGTCCAGCTCTGGGAGAAGCTACCCCTCTGGCTGAATTATGTGGATGCGGAGGCAACAGCTGCTGGGCCCGGTGGTGGGCGGAACATCAGGCTGAGACGCCCCCAACTGGCGGCCGTCATGCTGCGTGTGATCTGGGAAGACCAGCCGACGATCCGTGACTCGTTGGTCGACTGGCTGCTCTGGCTCGGCGGCGAGGGATCTTCGCACACCAGGATCAAGGTCGGGCATGCGGTCGGGAAGCTTGCGACCTTCGACTTCGCCCTCGTCAACAAGCGATTCCTGCAGGTGTGGAGCCAGTCCCGCCGTCCCCGAGATCATCAGCTCGCTGCCCTGGCGCTGGAAGCCGCAGCCGAAGACCCGTCGATGACACGCCGCGTCCACCTTCATCTCCGTTCGATGATCCAAGGCAACGATGCGGAGAAGGCGATCGCGATCCGCGCCTATGCCTCATCTGTCGGTCTCTCCGCCCCTGACCAAGCCCTCGCCGCGTTCAGGACCCTCGTCCTCACCAGGGGCGACAAGTTCCACCATGAAGTGGCCCAGTCCATCGCCTATCTGTATCGCGCGGACACCGCGCACACCATCGTGAACAACCTCGCCGATTGGGTCGACGAAGGAGGACCCGCCGGTCATCGCAGCGCCGCCCTCGCCTTCGGACGGTTGACCGCGCTATCCGTCCCGACCCCCGAGCGGCCGCATCTGAGCCGGCTCGATCCCCATCCCTCGCTCGTGACGCTCTGGCGCAACGCGCTCAGCTACGAGGAAAAAGGTCGCCTGGTCGTGCCCGAGTCCTGGGACCTGCTGCTGAGCGAATGGCTGCGCTACTACGACGAGCGGCCCACCGTACGGGAGATCACGGACCAGATCTTCAGCCTGACCGACAGGCGGAACGCCAAGCGGGCCCTGCTCTACCTTCGGCTCTGGCGGCACCACGGCGAGATCTCCGAGGATCTTCACCACCACCTGCGTCAACTCGTTCACAGGAGCTGATCACATGCGCAATTGGCTGGCACCCGTGCTTTATCACGTCCAACAGAACGAGCCCGAGGCCGAACCGCCCGTCAACATCGAGCCGTTCGTTCTGGCCTCGCCCGCCAAGGGCGACGCCTACGACTTCTCCGTCACCCTGCTCCGGACCGCGACCTCGGCCGGGAAACGGGCCCGAGCCCTCCTCAACGATGAAGTGCCCGAGGCCGAGGCGATTCTCCAGCGCGCTTGCCAGGAGGTACGTCCGATCACCCGGCGGTTCGAGATCACCGACGCAGGCGCGGCGGAACAGGCCGCGAACGAGCAGCTCAGATCGATCTCGGGAGAGATGACGGGAGTCTACCGATGGACGGTCAGAGCCGAGGTGAACGTTCCCGAGGAGATACGCCAGCTCAACCGGGATGCCCACAGAAAGCAGCACGACATCAAATCCGACGCCGCCGCAGCGCTGCTCAAAATCCAGAGCACCGACGAGGTCCGGCAGAAATGGCAGGAGTTTCTCGCCGCCGTGGAGGGAAGCGCCCGAGTGGTGCACGCGATCCAACTGGCCGTCACCCCAGAGCAACTGCCGCAGATCATCGCGGATCTAGTCGAGCAGCGGCAGCAGGGAGCGCAGGAACTCCTTGGCACCGTCGATAAGATCATGCAGAGCTACCAGTCGGTGGACATGCTCAACTTCGTCGTCACTAACGAATCAGTACTCCGCAGCACTCTGGAACTTCTCGGCCTGCCCGTTCCTCCATTGGAGGACGACACTCTGCTGGTAGGCGGAGTGTGACCTGCCTGTCGGAGCGGCGTCATACCTACGCCTGCGCGGTCACGGCGGAGACCCGGTGAGCACGACGTTGATCAGCGCCGCGCTCACCGTAGCCGTCATTCCACTCAGGAGCAGCCAGAACCCCCAGCGGATGAGGCGATACTTCTGCCCGACGATGCGGCTGACCCGGTACAGCTGATCAGCGACCCGCTCCAGGTCCAGCGTCGAGGACTGCATCAGAGCGCTGGTGACGCTCACCGTGGAATCGAGGCGTAAGACATCGGCGTAGTACATGACGGCGCTGTTCCCCTTCCGCCGATCCAACCGCGGATAGACCGCGCCAGCGAGCACCACCACGGACGCCAGAGCTGCCGCCGCGCCTGCCCACCACAGCCACTCGACGGCATTGGACATCGCCAAAGGTGACCAGCTTCCCGCGAGCAGGCCGCCTGTGACGGCGCCGAGGCCGATGCCAACGATGCCGAGGAGTACTTGGGCTTTGGTGTCCGCCCGGTTGAGCTCCTCGCGGGCCTCTGTGAGCAACTGTGTTCCGTAGGCGCACGCATCGTCCTCGGCTGCATGCCGTTGGTCTGGAGTGGTTTGGGTGAGGGCTCGCAGGATCTTGTGGAACACGAGGAACCTCCTGGCTGGGGGCGATCACAACGCAGAACATTCCACGACCGCTGTGGGTTGAAGCCCGTGATGTGCTTCGCGCCCGCTGTACATCAAGTCAACAGAAGGCTCTCTGCATGATCGTGGGCCACGTGTGGGCCATCCATGGCTTTGATCGAGTGATATTCGTGCATCGCCCCTGGTCAAGGGCATGTCCACGAGCAAACCTGCAATGCTCTCCGGAGCCGGGTGCGCAGGTTCGAATCCTGCAGGGGGCACTCGAGCTTGATCAGCGGTTCCGACCGCTGACCAGGGCGAACATCGTACGAACGGGCGGGCCTCCGGTCTCACGGAGTCCCGCCCGTTCTCGTTGACGCTCGCTGGTTGTGGGCCATGATCGAGCTTCCATGGATGCCTCTAGCGGCGAGGTGGTTCCATGTCACCTGTGCTTCCTCGATGCGATTGAGATCGGCTCGGGTCAGCAGCTTCCCATGCCGCCCAGGTGGATCACTCGTCCACGGTCACGATCGATGCGAGATCGCCTGCGGTGCGCTGGATGGCGATATTCGCGGCAGTCGGCATCGACACCGACCACGCGGGCCGGGCCGAGGTGGAGCTGGACCAGGTCGCCGTGGGGTGCCAGACCCCTCATGAACGCCAGCGGATCGCGGACGATGGGGACGAGGTGCCCCCAGCAGCGGCAGCGCTCCGGGCGTGGTCGGGATCGTGCTCGTGGTCTCGCAACGGGCCTGGCGAAGCGCGCTGGTCTTGCCCTCGGAATCTCGTTGGGTTCTGCGCCCGGACCTATTGCTGGGCGCGGGACGAGGTCTTGGACCTGCTCGCGGACGCGATCGGCTGGAGTTGGCTGTGGGACCACCCGCTCGACCGGCCCGAGTCGGGCACTGACGGCAGGAGGCTGGCAACAGCAGTGCGGGCCGGATCCCCGGTCCATGCCTCCCCGGATCTGCTGGCCATGTGCCAGTTCCGGGTCGACATCATCGCCCTGCCCGACGACCTTTTCTCCGCCAGAAACGAATGGGAGGCAGGCAACAGCGACAACATCGTCCAGCAGGAGAAATGCTCCTGGTCGGAAGGCGCGCACCACGCCGAGCAGATAATCGCCGAAGCGATCGACCATTTCCTGCAAGCCGAAAAGCGCTTCGTCGATGCGCCCGAATACCGGAACCTGTAGTTGGCCGAAAAGAAGTACGCAGCCTCGTACGGCACCTCCAATGCCCCCGCTACCAGCGGTTTCCCGCAGTAAACGGCGATAATCCAACGAAGCCATCTCTGGCCTGCGGAAACTCTGGGTCCTCCGCCGGTCGTTCAAGCGTCGCCGCAAGTCAGGGCCTTGTGCTTCACGTGGGATCGGTCCGGTTGTGTCGCAGGCGCTCACCCGCATCGGATGCGAGGATCCCGCAGGTGACGTGTACCAAAGGGTGGCCCGTGGCCCGCCTGTCCTCGCCGATGGCGGTTACGGCGGAAAAGTGAAGTGGCAACGTCAATCCGAACTTGTCATCTTGCGCAATCAACTCCAGTAAAGTAGATCTGTTAACCAGTTCGCGTGATCCCGACTATCAGCGGTCTATTGACGGCTGGATGTGAAGGAGAGCCGATATGGGTAATTTGTTCCGGACCTTACGCAGCAGCCTGGATGCCAATGCCCGGCGTGCGGTTGAGGTGTATACCCGCGAGCTCGCGGATTACCGCAGCCTGGCCGCTGAGGCTCGGGGGTCCGCCCAGATGCTGGACTTCGCGGTGATTCTGCGGCGCCGCACCGTCGAGCTGGCTGCGGAGGATCAGTCGTACACCGAGCAGGACCAGGCGTACATGGCCTCGGTCGGCGCGGCGCGGGGCGAGGTGGGCGTCTCGCTGGCATCCCAGCGGCAGGTTCTGCTACTGCACGCCAATCTCACGCTTCGTGAGATCCACGAGGCGGCGGGCCCCAACGACCTTGGCGACGTCATGCGCATTCTCGGGTGGATCGCCCACCATGGCCTTTCCGCGCAGAACGCCTACACGCGCGGATACCTCAAAGGCCAGGAGCGCTTCCTGCCCGTCGTGGCCAGGATCCAGATGCTCGCCCGGATGCTTCTCTCCGACGACCTCGCGGCGCCCCAGCTGGCCGGCGAACTCGACCTGCCGATGCAGGACCACTACCTGGTGACCATCGCCCGGATCTCCGGCGGCCGGCACGACAACCTGCGGCGCGACGAGGTCGTCAAGACGCTGCTGAACCGCCACCGCATCCCGCTGACCTGGCACAGGCCGGATGAGTTCGCGGCGCTGGTGCCGTGCGGCGGCGACGACCCGATCGACGGGCAGGTGGCGGCCCGGGTCCAGGCGCTGTCCCTGATCCGCGACTTCGCCGAGCTGTCCGGGCCCTGTTCGGTCGGCGTGGCCCCGGGCCGGACGCATGCACTGGCGGACCCGCTCTCGCTGGCCCGCAAGGTCTGCCAGGCGGCACCCGTGGAGAGTGTCCCCCGCCAGGTGTACAGCGTGGCCGACGTGTTCGCGGAATTGGGGGCAGCCCAGATGCCGCAGGTCGATCAGTGGCTGCGCGAGCTGACCCGGCGGCTGGCGAGCGGTCCCGACCTGGTGGCGACGCTCGACGCCTACTACCGCAACGACATGAACCGGATGTCCACCGCGATGGCACTACGCGTGCACCCTCGCACCCTCGACTACCGGCTCAAACGGGTTCGCGAGCTGGCCGGAATCGAGCCCGGCTCGACCCGCGGCGTACGGGTGCTGAGCACCGCCGTCACCCGCATCCTTGCGGAGGCCTGGCGCGACCAGCGCTGACTTCCTTTCGCACCGCGGACGACCGCGCCGGCTTCCCCTCCACCGCGAACCTCACCGCTCGGTCTCGACGTCGCCCGGCTGCTGGACCCGCCGTCGGCGCGCGGGCCCGTTCACGGTGTCAATCGGCCGGAGAGCCGCTGCTCGTCGACGCCGGAGCCCGCATCTCGGCAGCGAGGGTCTCCTCGGCGAGACGCAGGGTGGTCTGATTCGCCCGCTTGGCTCCCTGGAGGGCGGTGGCGTTCTGGGCGATCATCGTCCGCTGGTAGGCACTTTCGACGGAGAGCCAAACGCCCACCAGGTTGGTCCGTTTCTTGCAGGCGAGGTCGGTCCGGGCGGTCGCGAGCTCCTTCTCGGACGTTCCGTCGCGGAAGGCCGGGTCGGCTATGGGGTCGAAGGGGGTGGCGTAGGAGTGGCCGGCGGCACGCATGCAGGCCGACCACTCCTTGACGGCGGTTTGGACGCGGTGGTCGGTGCGGGAGCGCTGGAAGCTGAGCATGGACAGGTGCTGGGGAAGCGAAGGGTCGGCGCCCGAGGGAGCCATGGCGAGGGCCTCGCGCGTCTGCTCCTGGCAGCCGCCCGGCGGGGCCTTGTCACCGGTGCCGGTGATGACGGCGATGGTGGCGGGGTCCAGGTCCGGGGTCTCGGGCGGGTGGCGGGCCGGGTCGCGGGGGCCGAGGCCGTAGCCGTAGGAGGCGGCGTCGGCTGCGTCGGTGAGACCGTAGCGGCGTTCCATCCACGTTCGGGGGCCGACCAGGGGGCGGGGGGAGGAGGTGATGGGAAGGGTGCGGCCGTGGCGTCGCGCGCAGCGGATGAGGAGGACGCGGTAGGCGTTGGCCACCGTGAGGGTCTGGGTGGGGGAATGTTGATAGTCGTCCAGAGGGAGTCGAAGGGCGGCGCCGTCCGGGGTGGTGGTGTCGCTCGGGAGGGCCTGGGCGCACGATGCGGTGAGGGCCGTGGCGGCTGTCAGCAGGGCGGCGAGGTGGGGGCGCATGGTATCTCCCGGAAGGGCGGCGGGGGGGGGGGGGGGGCCCCCCCCCCCCCCCCGGCGGGGGGGGGGGGGGGGGGGGGGGGGGGGGTGGGCGGGGGGGGGGGGGGGGGGGGCGTGGTACCCCCGGGCGGGGGGGGGGCGGGGGGCCGGGCCCCGCGCCCGCCGGGAACGGGGTCAGTTCCAGTAGTGCGATTCGGAATTGTTCGCGTACGTGGGCGCGGTGTTACCGTAACCACCCGGTACGAGTTGTCCGCACTGGCCGGACTGGTATGTGTTGGTGCAGATGTAAGCGTTCAGGAACAGGTGCGCGTTGATGGCGGACTCGTCATTGTTGGCGATGAACCCGTTTGCCGTGCTGGCGGACCAGTCAGGGTGCCCGGTCGTGTCCATGTACGTGAAGTCCGCCATGCGGCCGGTCAGGTTCTGATTTTCCCAGACGCACAGGTCGTACCAATTGCAGACGCCGTCCTCCATGGTTCCGGAGATGGGCGGCTTCTGGAGCGTGGTGGAAACCTTGGATTTTTCGAAGTAGGACGGCTCCGGCTCCGCTTTCGCCGGGAGGGAGAACAGGGCGAGGGTGAAGAATGCCAGGAGCATTCCGATGACGGCGCGTCGCATCGTGATCCTTTCAGCAGGCGAGCGTGACTTGGGGGGTGGTGCCGTTCATGGTCAGCGGGGACCCGGCGTAGCCGGCCTTGGTGAACACGGCGGTGCCGCCGGCGAAGTACGTGTTCGTGGTGCCCTGGCACGGCGCGCTGGAGTGATGGATCCCGTAGTTGGCCGGGTTGTAGCGCTTGTAGGCCGTGGTGGTGGACCCGTCCTTGTAGAGGTTGAGGTACAGGTCGATCGAGTCGACGACGGCGGTGCACTGCACCTCGATCTCGGTACGTACGTCGTTGTACAGGCTGTTGACGTACGGGAGGCTGAGATAACCGCCGCAGTAAATTACCTCCGCCGGCGCGTTGACGCCCTTCGGGGTGTCAGCCTTTCTCGTGAGGGTCATCGTGAACAACTGGGTGGCGCCGCCTTTGAGGGGAACGGACGGCTTTTCCGGGGCGGCGGAGGCCGGGCTGCCGATAAGGACGACTGATAACGCGAGAACGACGGATAAAACGAGTGTGCGAAGACGTGCGGACATTTCTGCGCCTCCCGAGGGAAAGAGGGTTCGTACTGCCTTCCCTATGGTGATCTGCCGCCCGGAATGCGTCTTCGTGATATTGCGTAAAACTTTCTGTCAAAGTCTGCGGGGGTTTGTAACAGGGGGTGAAGTCTCGTGTCGACGCCTGGAGCGCGGCCGATACGCAGGCCGAACAGGCAAAGCCGCGTCACGCTGTACGGTTAGCCGTTCGTGCGAGTGCCACCCCAGGTCAGCGGCATGATTTCGACCGGCCTCCGGAGCCGGCCCCAGGCATGCGATCGGTCACCGACCGGCACCCCGTCGTGCTCGCGCGGATGTCGTCGCGCACGCCGTCGACGTCCCGGCCGCGGCGATCACCAGATCGGGGGCGGGATTGACGCCTCGACAGGTCAAGAAGGCTAGGGAAACGCCGAGGAAACGAACTGCGTGCTTGCATCCCTCGCAGATCGTTTCTCATGAAAGGATTTCCATGGCGTTGTCGCATCCCTCACCTGACCACGACCCTTCGCGCCGTTCCGCCCTCGGGTTCCTGGGCGCGGTTCCGCTGGCGGCCGGTGGTCTGCTGGCCGCGGGAGGAACCGCCAAGGCGAACGCCGACGTCTCATCAGGCTCTGGCCGGATTCCCAAGGACCTGCGCCCTGGAGGCGCTTTCGACCGGTACGTCAAAGAACTGGCGGACAAGGATGAGTTCTCCGGCACCGTGGTGATCGCATACCGCGGCCGCCAGGTCCTGGCCCGCGCCTACGGCTGGGCGGACAAGGAAGGCAAGGTCCCGAACAAGATCGACACCATCTACGCTCTGGCCTCGGCCTCCAAGCCGTTCACCGGGCTGGCTGTCGTGCAGCTTGTTCAGCAAGGCAAGCTCAAGTTCTACGACCTGGTGAGCAAGTATCTGGACGGCCTGCCGGCGGAGATGGCCGAACGCATCACCGTGCATCATCTCCTCACGCACACCAGTGGTCTGGGCGACGCCCGGCGCCCCGGCGAGAAGCCGCCGCCGGAGAAGATCCACAACAGCTACGAGGAGCAGATGGCGGACTTCTGGGCGAATCTGAGGACATTCGAGCTGGAGTTCGCCCCCGGGACGAAGAAGGCATACAGCAGTATGGGCTACACCCTGCTCGGCGAACTCGTGGCGAGAGTCTCCGGCAGGTCGTTCCAGGACTACGTCCGCCAGAACATTTTCCTCCCGGCCGGCATGGAGGACTCCGACTACTACCACCGCCGCCAGTGGCTGGCCGACGCGCGCATCGCCCATCCGTACATGTATCAAAAGGACGGCACGCGGGTTGACGCCGTACGCAACCTCGACAAGGGCTCCGTCTACGGCGACGCCGGCCAAGGCAGCAACTCGGCACGGGGATGGATGGGGACAGGCGGCGGCAACGGCTTCTCCAGCGCCCCGGACCTGGTGCGCTTCGCGGTCGCGCTGCAAGGCGGCAAGCTCGCCGCCCGGCCCTACACCGAGTTGTATGTGAACGGAAAGATCTCCGCGAAGCCGCTGAAGGAGGACACCTCCGGCAGCTCCCTTCGGGGGGAGACCTTCCAGGCGTACGGACCTGTGGCCGCCATCTATAACAACCAGCGCATCATCACCCACGGAGGTGGTGCAGGCGGCATCTCGACGAGTTGGTCCGTCTACCTCGACATGGACTGGACGGCCGTCATCCTGAGCAATTACGACCTGCAGAGCATCGAGCCGATCATCGCCCTGGAACGACGCCTGATCACCGGCGCATAGGGACATTTCCTTTGAGCCTGCCGGCAAAGGGATGTGGTGTCGGGGTTCGGCTCAGGAGTGTGCCTGGGTGTGGTCATCGTTGGGCTCCCGGTGGCTGAGGCGTTGTCTGAGCAGCCGGCCGGCCCGCTACCGCGGCCTGGTGCGCATCCATGAACGCAAGCCTTGCTCGTCGCCGTGCAGCGACATCCCCGCCTGCAGGCGGAGCGAGGAAGGCGAACGCCGGACTCATCCGGCCCACCGGGCGACCTGAGCGGCGGGTATGTCGCAGGACAGCCGCCAGGTGACGCCCGCGACGCTCGTAGACGTGGGCGTTGAGAAACGCGCGATGAGTCGCCGAACGCGGCCGGCAGTCCCACTACCGGAGGCTCTTCCCCGCCCGGCGATCATCCGTCTCATCGGCCGGGGAAGAAGTCCGCGCTCTGGACGTACTCCATGGCCTTCGTGAACACGGGGTCGCTCATGCGGCGCTCCATCTCCTCAGGCGAGACCTCCTCGATGCGGCCCTGGATCCACCACAGGTTGCCGAACGGGTCGCGTACCCGCCCCACCCGGTCGCCCCAGAACAGGTGCGTGACCTCGGTCACCGACGTCCCGCCCACCTCGACGGCGCGGCGGTGGGCGGCGTCGGCGTCGGGGACGTACAGGCGAAGGAAGGCCGGGGTGGGCGGCCAGTGGGCAGCCCCGTCGAACATCATCACCACCGCGTCGCCGATCCGCACCTCCGCGTGCCCGATGCGTCCCTTGTCATCGACCAGCCTGGCCAGTTCGACGGCGTCGAACGCGGCCTTGAGGTAGTCGATGAGCCCTGCGGTGTCGTGCCCGATGATCCACGGCGTGACGGTGGTGTAGCCCTCTGGAATGTTCATGGCTGGAGGCTATTTCGCAAATAGGTCAGATCTGGTCCTACATGTGCACCTACGCTGAGATCCATGACCGAGTCCCGCCTCCTGGCCCTGCTGTCGCTGCTCCAGACCCCTCGTGAGTGGCCGGGCAGCGAGCTGGCCGAGCGCCTCGGGGTCAGCCGCCGTACGATCCGGCGCGACGTTGAGCGCCTGCGCGACCTCGGCTACCCGGTCGAGGCGACCATGGGCGCGGTAGGCGGATACCGGCTGGTCGCGGGCACGGCAATGCCGCCGCTCCTGCTGGACGACGAGGAGGCGGTGGCCATCGCGGTCGGCCTGTCCACCGCCGCCAGGAACCCTGTCCAGGGCATCGAGGAGGCGTCGGTACGCGCCCTGGCCAAGCTGGAGCAGGTACTGCCGTCCCGCCTGCGCCATCGGGTCAGGTCGCTGGGCGGCGCCACGGTCCCGCTGCCCGCAGAGGGCGGGCCGCAGGTCGATCCCGAGGGGCTCACCATGCTGGCGGCGGCCGTGGCGAACCGGGAACGAGTCCGATTCGGGTACCGGGCGAACGACGGCACGAGCAGCGCGCGGCTGGTCGACCCCTACCGCCTCGTCGCGGCCGGGCGGCGGTGGTACCTGCTGGGGCACGACCGTGACCGCGACGACTGGCGGATCTTCCGCATCGACCGCATCGCCGATCTGCGGGCGACGGGTGCCAGGGTCGTGCCGCGTGAGCCGCCCGCCGGGGACGCCGCCGCGTACGTCGCCGAGAAGCTCTACTCGCTCGCCCCCACGCACGAGGCCGTCGTCACGCTGCACGCCCGGCCCACGGAGGCGATCAGGGCGCTGGGCGAGGTCGCCCCGATCGACGGGGAGCGCTGCCGGCTGCGCATGCACGGCGACACCCTGGACTGGCTCGCCTTCCACCTGCTGGCTTTGGGGTGTGAGTTCGAGGTGCACGAGCCGGGCGAGCTCGCCGAGCACCTGCACGCGCTGGCCGCCCGCCTCACGCGTGCTGCAGGAACTCCGGCACCAGAGGGCTCGCGATCACTCTGAACGCGTGCCGCGCCCCCTCGATCATCCGTGGCTGCGTGGGCTGATCTACACGATGACCGCGCCCGTGCAGCCCGCGTTCATGGAGGGCGCCGGGCCGCCGCTCAGCCCGATCCGGCTCGGCCGCGCCGCCGTCCGGCGTCCGCCTGTTGACCGGCGTCGGACCGCATCGCGGATCGTCCGCCTGAGACAGAAGTGACTGATGGGGACATAGCGAGACATTGGGCATGGCAACATTTCTGGAGTGAATTCGGGCAAGCAGCCGCCACGAGGTGGGGATCGGCTGATCCGTGTGTCGATGACGGTCGTGGTGCTGGCGGTCGCGGCGGTGGCTGCGTGGGTGTCGTACTGGCATGCGGTGGCGGTGATCGAGAGGTACGGCGCCGAGGACGAGTTGTCGGCGCATCTGGTCCCGGCGACGGTGGACGGCATGATCTACTCCTCCTCGATGGTGCTGCTGTGGTGTGCCCGTTACCGTCTGGCCGTTCCGGCGTTGGCCCGCTGGGCGTTGGCGCTGGGAGTCGCGGCGACGCTGGCGGCGAACATCTTGCACGGGATCGAGCGGGGACCCCTGGCCGCGGCGCTGGCCGCGTGGCCGGCGATCGCCTTGGTGATCTCGTACGAGTTGATCATGTGGGTGGTCCGCTCGGGTCGTGAGATCGCCGATCGCGCGCACGACCCAGGGCAGCCGGAGCGGGCGCTCGCCGAACCCGCGCCCCCGAGCGGCGCCTCGGACCAAGCGCCACCGGCGCCGCAGTCGAGACCGGCGGCGCACGCCACGCCGCGGGTCGACCAAGGCGAGCCGACGCGGGGAACCGGCGAGCGCCGGTCGGCGTCCACCGGGCCCGAACCGGCGGTCGCACGGGCAGGCCAGGACACGCTTACAGGCGAGGTCCGGGAGGACGGCGACCGGAGAGCCCAGGTGGCGGCCCTGCTCGCTCAGGATCCGAACATGACCGGGACCGCTCTCGCCCGAGCGCTGGGGGTGCACGCGAGCACCGCGCGCAAATATCGCCGCGAAGCACTCAACGGGCACGACCGTTCTGCATAGCGCCAGAACCGGGGCTCAGCGCGGGCGGGGCATCGGCGAGCCGGATCCGCCGTGGCTGACCCGCGCGAAGAACACCGTGCCCAGAGCGGCGACGCCGATGGCGCCGGAGAACTGCTGGACGGCGTTGAGCATCCCTGAACCGGTGCCCCCTGCGCCAGTCGCGCCGCGTCAGAAGCGGTAGCGCGCGACCACGGTGCCCAGCCTGGACAAGGACGTGCTGAGTGCGGCCAAGCGGGTCCACAGGCGCAGGGCCGGCGGATACTGGGCGACCTCCGGCTCACGGGTGAGCATGATCTCCTCAATGAGCGTGAGCTTGGGATTCCAGCGCACGGGATCCAGGCGGTCGAATCCCGGGGACTTGAAGAGGGGGACCAGAAACCGGACGCTGGGGGCGAGTTTCGCAGCCCGTACCGTGAACTTGTTGTAGACGTTGAACACGATCTCCCCGCTGCGGAAATGGTCGGTGAGCCGCCGCAGCAGGGAGATCATGTCGGCTTCGGCGAGAAACGCCATCAGGCCGTCGGCGACGATCACCGCGGGGCGGTCGGCGGGGAGGCTCTCCAGCCAGTCCGGGCCGGTCAGGTCCGCGCCAATGGTGTGGACGTGCGGGCGGTCGGGGATGAACCGTCGCCGGGCGGCGGCGACGTCGGGGAAGTCGACGTCGTACCAGTCGACGGTGGGCGGAGTGCCGATGCGGAACGCCCGCGTGTCCAGCCCGGCGCCCAGGTCGACACCGATCGCGTCGGGGTGGCGGGCGATGAACCGCTGCGCGACCTCATCCAGTTTCTTGGCCCGCTGGGCGACTTCGACGCAGGAGACCCTGGTCCAGCGGAGCTGGTCGTCGGTGTGGCCGGTTTTGCGGACGAGTTCGTCGGCCATCGTGTCCCCGAGGATCGGGTCCGGCAGGCGGCTGTCGAATGCCCGGCCGGTCAGGGTGATCCACAGGGTTTCCTCCACCGGGGTCAGAGCGGGAAGGGGGAGCGTCATGAGAGTTTCCGTCCTTTCTGCGCCGGCGTACGCGTCGGCTCATCGGCATCTGCGTTTAGATTACACCTGGACTAAAAGTAGTCCAAGTATACTCATATGCCCGGTGTAGGCTCTCGTGGCATGGCGGACGAGACGCGACGCGAGCGCAAGAAACTCCAGACCAGGCAGCTGCTGATCGACACGGCGCTCAGGCTGTTCGCCGAACAGGGATACGAGCGGACCACCATCGCGCAGATCACCCAGGCGGCCGACGTGGCCAAGAAGACGTTCTTCAACCACTTCCCCACGAAGGAAGACGTCCTGTTCGCCGACACCGACCAGTACGTCCAAGCGGCCATCGAAGTGATCGGCGAACGAGCGCCGGAGGAGCACGTCTCCGACGTAATGCTCGAGATCTACGAACGAGTCTTCGCCCGGCGTCTGGCCGAAGGGCCGCTCTCCGGGGCCGGCGAGGATCTGAAGCGCCTCGACGACACGGTCATGAAAGTGCCTGCCGTGCAGGCCAAGGCCCTGCACGTGCTGTTCGACCTCCAGCAGGCGATTGCCGACGCGCTCATGAAGGCCTACCCCCGCGTGCTCGACCCGGTCACCGCGGCTGCCGCCGTCGGATCCCTGATGGGAGCCGCTCAAGCAGCCGGCAGGGCCAGCCTCCGCCAGGGCCCCTCGATGGAGGAGTACCTGACCTCGATCCGGCGCGCCCTCGACGTCGCCCTCCAGGGGCTGCGTTCGTTGTAGAAAGGCGTCCACCCATGAGGTGGGCACTTACCAGGCAGCGTACGGAAGAGCCGGCGCTCGGGCTGGGAGCCGATCGGCACGTCGTGTTACCCGTGCTGTCGGCGCACCATCTCGCTGATCCAGATCGGCGCGAACGGAGACGTGCAGCCCGGGGAAGTCGGGTAGTCCTTGAGCACTTCCAGGCGTTCGCCGATGTCGATGGCACGAGCGCGGTGCTCTGCGTGGTCGATCCCGATCTGCGCCAGGCAGTGGTTCATCGCCCACTGCAGGCGATCCGGGGCGTCTTTCATCTCCGCCTCGATGACGTCGAGCAGTCCTACGAGGTCGAGGACCTCGGGCTTCTTCGTGACGCGTTCGGTGGTCAGCGCCCAGCCGGCACTCGCGACCACTGGATCCGGATCGGCGGACCAGGTCAGGCGCAGCTCTTCGGCGTGCGGGTTCTTCTTCACCACGTAGTTCACGAGCCAGTCGTGCACTTTGGGGGTGCGCGCCTCGCGCAACATGACGTCCAGCTCGTCACGCTCGAACGCCTTCGGGCGGCAGATCAGGATCGCCAGCAGTCTCGCCGCGCTGTCGTCCGTCTCCCAGAGCCGGCACGCGAGTTCCTGCTGCGTCTTCAGCCGCTTCGCTATCGCGCGCAGCTTGCTGAGATTCACTCCGTGATCGTCACCGTGTTTCTCGTTCACCTCGCGTGCCTTGGGGTCCTCGAGCTCGGCCAGTTCGGCCATCACCTCGGCCACCGTCGTCTCGGCCATCTCAGCCTCCCGCTCATCACGTGCGAGATGCAGCCTACGACGGAAGTCGGTGGCGGGCGTCGGCCAGGGGGAGCGAGCCGGTTCGGTCGCCCTGACCCGGCCCGCCGCCGTGTCACCGAGGTCCGGGCAGGACCCCGGTGACACGCTGTGGCTGTGCGGGTCGACATGGTGTCAGGCGGCGTCGAGGGCTTCGGTGATCTTGCGGGCCATGTCGGTCAGGGTGGGGCTGGGCCGGCCCTGGTGGGTGCGGGTGGCTGCGTCGATGGCGACGACGATGGTGCGGCGGAAGTTGTCGGCTTCGGCCGGGTCCTGCTGGTTGAGCAGGTTCATGGACGCGGTCAGGGCGGGCAGTACCTGGTCGGCGAGTTCGGCGACGGTCTTGCCGTACTTGACGCCCTTGGGTGCCTTGGTGAGGACGTGTCCGGCCAGGCCGGTGGCGGAGGTCAGGGCGATGGAGCCTTCGGTGGCGACCTTGTGGGCCGAGCCGGCGGCGCCGGCGGCGGACATCAGGGAGACGGCGCCCCAGGCGGCGATGCGCAGGGTGGTCTTGTCCTGGTCGGTGAGGGTGACGGACATGGTGGTCGCTCCTTCGAGGCTGTTGTGGGAGGGGGTTGGACGGTCGGTGGACCGTTCATGGGCTCTACTGTCGTCGACCGTTCTGATACGGGGCCGTTGCCGTCCTGACGTGCCAGCTGACACGGCAGCGCAGGGTCAGCCGGTCGGTCGGCGCGCGGCGGACGCTCTCGTTCCGTCGGATTTGCCGGCCACCGATGAGTTCGAGGTCCGGGCCAGGTCTACCTCTGGACAAGCAGACCGATCAGTGAGGGATCATGAGCGCAAACGCACTACCGCCCGTCGTCGACGCCGACACCTGGCAGCGCCGGCTCGAAGAGCTGCGTGCCAGGGAGAAGGCCGCGACCCGGGAGCTCGACGCCATCGCCGCCCAGCGCCGCCACCTGCCCATGGTGAAGATGCCCGACTACACCCTTGAGGGCGAGGACGGGCCGGTTCGGCTGGCGGACGTCTTCGAGGGCAAGAGGCAGTTGATCGTCTACAACCACATGTGGTTCGAGGGCAAGGAGTGGCAGTGCCCGGGTTGCACGGGGTTCACCTCGCAGTTCACCCGGCTGGAGTTCCTGGACGGCTACGATGCCCGGTTCGTCATCGTCACCCAGGGCCCGATCGACGAGGCACTCGCCTACCGGCGGCGGGTCGGGAACAAGATGGCCTGGTACTCCACCGCGAACAGCCTGTTCGGCACCGACGTCGGCGCACCGCCCGGCGGAGGTTTCGCCGTCAACGTGTTCCTGCGGGACGGTGACACCGTGTATCGCACCTGGCACACCAACGGCCGGGGCACCGAGCAGCTCAGCCACTCCTTCGCGCTGATCGACCTGCTGCCGTACGGGCGGCAGGAGGAGTGGCAGGACTCCCCCGACGGCTGGCCGCAGCGGCCCACCTACAGCCGGTGGTCCACCTCCCAGGACATCGCCGCCCTGTACGGCTCCGACACCGCCTAAGCCCTCCTTGAGGCTGGCGATGCGTTGCTCGCATGTCGCACGCTTTGTCGGCCGGTACCACGTTCGGTGTGGCGCGAGGGCAGAGACACCCGCGACCCGCCCGAAGCCCGCCGACCGGGTCCCCGCGCCGCGCGCGGCCTCGGGTACGGAGACCGCCGGCACCCGAGGGCCTCCCTGTTGACTTTGTCGCAAGCTATGACGCAACATGTTGATACAAAGCTTGCGACAAAGGAGGAAGCATGGCGAACAACTCCGTGGCAAACATCCGCTCCGCAGGAACCTGGTTGGCGCAGCACGGCCTCGGTGACAGCCCGCCGACGCCGTTGCTCGCCACGCGACTCGCCGCCAGGTCGCGGGCGCGGCTGTTCGGCAGTGTCCTGCTGGCCGTGCTGTTCCTGGTGGCCGCGCTGGCGCAGGTCTCCGGCCCGCTGGCCAAGTCCGCGTCCGGCGGGCCCGGGCCGGGCGGGCCGACGCCGGTGCTGATCCTGGGCGCGTCGATCGTCGGGCTGTTACTGGTCCGTACGCTGTTCGACGCCTGGGTGCGGCGCGTCGACCGTCAGGCCGGGGCGGCGCTGGCGCGACGAGTGGCCCATCCGGTGCAGCCCGGCTGGCGGGACCTGCTCGGACTGCCGTACGCCGGCTTGGCGGCCGGCACCTTCGCCGGTGCGTTCGCGCTGGGGGCGAGCGCGCTGGCGGTCGGCGAGGGCACCATGAGGCAGGCGGCCGTCGTGCTGCTGATCGCGGTGGTCGGGGTCGGCGCCGGCGCGGTGCTGCAACTGCGCGAGCTGCTGGCCCGGCCCGTCGTGGCCGAGGACGAGGTCTCCCTGACGGCCGACGTCATCATGCGCATCGAGGACGCGCGGGAGAGCGCCGCGCCGAGCGTGCTGGGGGCGCTGCCGATGGTGCTGCTGTTCGGGTTCGCGCCCGGCTGGTGGAACGTCGCCGCACTCGTCTTCCTGGTGCTGGGCGTGGCCGCCCACATCGCCGTCCATGTCAGGACTCCGTGCGCCGCGACCATGGCCCGGCACATGGTGGGCGCTCCGGAAGGCCTCCGATGATCGTCATCGACGCGGGCTCGGCGGTGCCGCCGTTCGAGCAGCTGCGGGCCCAGCTCGCCCGGCAGATCCAGGATCGCACGCTGGCCGTGGGCTCCCGGCTGCCGACCATCCGCCGGCTCGCGGCCGACCTCGGCCTGGCCGTCAACACGGTCGGCCGGGCCTACCGGGAGCTGGAGGAATCAGGGCTGATCGAGACCCGGGGGCGGGCGGGCTCGTTCGTGTCGGCGTCCGGCGAGGAGGCCCGCGAACGTGCCCACCAGGCCGCCGCCGAATACGCCGCCGTCGTGGCGAGCGTCGGCATCGACGAGAACGAGGCGCTCAGCATCGTCGAGGCGGCCCTGAGATCCGGCCTCACAGCGGCCCCCGCCTCGCTCTGACCCGGCTGTGTCTCGGGGCCGCCCGGCCCAGGCGGTCCCGAGACACGGGGAACCGGGTTGCCTCATCCGCGAGCGTCCGGCAGGGTTCCGCGGACGAGGCAGCCCGGTCCCGCGAGGAGATGGACACCACCAGGAGGGGTCGTGGCCGCCGATCCATTCCTCGTGTCGATGGCCCGTCCCGGCTCTCCTCGCCGGAACGCCTTCGGAACGGTCCAAAGCTACGGCGCCACCCGGCGGCGCCCACATCCCTAAACCTGGGGATGGCGGCCGGGCGGCTCGGCGAAGGCGTGGCGTCCCGGCTGCAGGACGGGAAGGCGCGGTGGGGCGATCGGGCCCGGGAGGTCAGGCTGCTCGTAAGGAGCGCGCCGGATCCGCAAACCCGGGCGCCAAGCCGATGAGCGAGGCCGGATCAGTACATCTTCGTGGTGGTGCGCTGGACGGCGGAGGGAGTCAGGCGGACGCCGTTGGCCGTGACCCGGTGGCCGCGGGTGTCGGTGACCCGCACGGCGAAGGGGCCCTTGCCCGCGCCGGACGCGGCGATCCAGTAGTTGTAGTCGGCCCGGGCCAGCTTGCGCCACGTGCCGCCGGCGGACTTGACCTCGACCGAGGTGAGCGGGTTGCCGTGGTCGACGACCAGCAGGGCCAGCCACCACTGCGACGAACCCTCCTTGACGCGGAAGGAGAGCGGCTTGCCGATCCGCGGGTTGGCGGCCGGGCTGTAGCTGACGCCCACCATGCCCTTGCCGGGGTCCGCGACGCGGGCGAAGGCCTTACGGCTCAGGTCGATATGCCCGGCGGAGCACTCCGGGCACTGGTCGACGACCTTGACCTGGACGGAGCCCTTCGGCCCGGTGACGGTCAGGTACCCGCCGCAGGCGGCGGCAGCCCTGTACTCGGCGCGGGAGAGCGCGACGTAGAGGCCGCCGGCGGGAGGGGACGGATACGAACAGTTGCCGCCTCCGGACCGAAGCTCGTAGAAGGTCGCCTTACCGCTGGTCGCCTTCGCCGACGCGCGGGTCTTGTTGTTGCTGCTGTCTCCGCTCCGGGCCATGGCGGAAGCCGGGAGGAGCGAGGTCGCGGCGAGCGCGGCGGCGAGAACGAAGGGTAAACGTCGCATCCAGGTCTTCCTCTCTTCGGTGACGGATGTGACAGTAGCGAAATCGGTATATCTCGGTACGGTAAAGCTTCAGATCCGGTCCAGGTAGTCGCCGGAGTCCGTCGGGTAGGAGTCGGGCACCTCGGGGTTGAAACCGAGGAAGTACGTGACGCCGCCGGTGCGTACGGGCCTGCTGGCGGGCAGCGGCGCGGGCAGCCGTTCCGGCAGCGGAAGCCGGGACCAGTCGAGGTGGATCACTCCGTCCGGCGAGCGGCGCAGCGCGGGGAAGACCTCGTGCTCGACGACCTTTTCCCCGGGAGCGTGGATCTCCACCGTGAAGTGGTCGTCCGCGGGGATCTCGTCCTCCCAGTCCGCGTTCGCCACGCCCCACCACATGTCGGCGATCAGGCCGTCGGCGACCGTCCGGACGTCGGCCGGGTCGGTGAGCAGCCAGGACCAGGTCTCCGTGTCGCCGTTGTTGGAGATGAGCGCCTCCAACCGCAGCAGGAAGAAGCCATGCGTGTGACGGCACTGGATCTCCGGGGCCGAGCCCGGCTCGGGCTCTCCCAGCGCCGCCACGCGGGACGCGGCGTCCTCGTCCCACGGGTCCAGCCTGAGCGCTTCGAGGTAGGCGGCGACGGCGCCGGTCCGGTCGCCGAGGTGTTCCAGGGTCATGCCCAGGGAGAACGCCGCGAGATTGTCCTGCGGGTCGAGTTCGAGTGCCCGGCGCGCCGCCCGTACGGCGTCGTCGGCGACGGCCCGGCCGGTCGTGTCGCTCTCCGCCAGGCCGGGGAATGGCTCCCGGTTGTCCCACCACCACGACTGGTTGAGCTCGCCCCAGGTGTAGGCGCGCAGTCGTGCCTCCGCCCAGAGCGCGAGCCCGGTCGCGGACGCGTCCGGCGCGAGGCCGTCGTAGAGCCGCAGGACCTCGGCGGACGACTCCGCCAGGGTCTCCATCGTGACCGTCTCCGCCGTCTCGACCTGGTCCCGGAGGAGACGACCGGCCTGTCGCCGCGGTACGTCGTCGTCAAGTGCCATGCGGAGAGACTACGGGCGGGAGCCCGCCGTCATGATTCGTCGCGGCTTGATATGTCCGGGAAATAGCCGGTTATTGCCCTGGATGTTCCGATACCGGCGGTCGAGACTCGCGTCATGAAGACGATGACGAGAGCACTGCTCGCCGGGTCGGCACTGGCCTGCCTGGCGGTGGCGGGCACGACGGGCACGGCGCAGGCGGCCACCGGACGGCTGACGTTGACCAGCGGGACCGCCGGCGTCAGTTTTCTCTACGGGTCCTGCCAACCGGCCAGGCAGTACCAGCCGGAGCTGTACCAGGTCGACACGTTCGACAACCAGCCGGTCACCGGCTGCCAGGTCGTCCTCATCGGCTCCCCGGGCGTGAGCCAGGTGCTCTGCGTGGGACGCGGAAACGTGCCGCCAGAACTCAGCCGGTCGCCGCGCGTCGTGATCCAGCCGGGCACGGCCCCGCCCTGTGCCTACGGGCCGGCGGCAGGCAACTGAGGTGAATCGGCTGACGCCAGGTGGGCACGGATGCTCTCGGTGTCGACTCCTGTCTCCTCGGTCCAGTCGATGCCGAGGGCGGCCAGGATGGTCAGGGCTTCGGTCCAGTGGCGGCGGGCGTGGTCGTGTTCGCCGAGCGCGGCGTGGGCGTGCGCGAGACCGTCGTGGGCACGGGCCTGGTCGCTCGGCTGGCGCAGCTCCGAGGCCAGGTCCAGCGCCTGACGGTGGCAGTCGAGCGCCTGATCGGCGTGGCCGCGGGCATGCCGCAGCCGGCCTATGCCGTGCAGGGCCTCGAATTGCCAGTTGCTGTTGCCGATCTCGCACGCCAGGCGGAGAGCCTGCTTGTAGCAGTCGTGCGCCTCCGCGTACCGGCCCTGGAGGCGGTGCAGGTGGCCGAGGCCGTTGAGGCTGTCGAGCTCGCCGAGCCGGTGCCCGGTGGCGCGGGCCAGGTCCAGCGCCCGCGTGAAGTAGTCGGTGGCCGGCTCGCGCGAGCCCTGCCCGAGGTGGATGAAGCCGATGCCGAGCAGCGCCCGTAACTCGCCGGTGCGGTGGCCGATCGAGCGGGCGATGACCAGGGCCCGGGCCAGCTCGTCGGCGCTCTTCTCGTACCACCCCATGATCCGGTGAACGTTGCCGGCGGCGATCAACGCGTCCAGCTCGCCCGTACGGTGACCGATCGCCCGGGCGATGTCCAGCGCCTGCGCGAAGTGGTCGGAGGCCCGCGTGTATTCTCCCTGGAACCCGCGGACCATGCCGATGCCGTTCAGCGCGCGTAACTCGCCCGCTCGGTGACCGATCGCGCAGGCGATGGCCAGGGCGCGGGAGCTGTCCTCCAGAGCGGCCTCGTAGCGGCATTGCATCTGGCGGATCTCGCCGAGCCCGAGGAGCGCCTCCAGCTCGCCCGTACGGTATTCGGCGGTCCGGGCCGCCGACAGCGCCCGTTCGAGGAGCGTCTCGGCCTCGGCATAGCGGCCGCGGGTGCGCAGGCACCGGTGCAGGGTGGCCGACAGGTGCCGGACGTGTTCGGAGAACCCGCGCTCGGCGGCCAGCTGCGCGAGGCTGAGCAGGTTGGACAGCTCGGCCTCGAGCCATGCGGCGGCGTCGGCCACCGCCGGTGCCGACGTCTCGTCCGGCATGAGCCGCGGCCGCATGTCCGCCTCGTAGGGATAGAGGAGGTCCATCGCCGTCGACGCGGCGCGGTTGTAGTGGTCCAGCAGCCGCGCCAGCGCGGCGTGCCGGGCGGCCTCGGGCTCTTCGCCGGTCGCCCGCTCGGTGGCATGTGTCCTGATCAGGTCGTGGAAGCGGAAGCGGCCCGGGGCCGGCTCCTGCAGCAGGTGGGCCTCCAGCAGGCAATCCAGCAGCGTCGAGGCCCGCTTGACGGTGCCGGCCAGCAGCGCCGCGGCCGCGTCGGGCGCGAGGTCCATGCCGGGATGCAGGCTCAGCAGCCGGTACGCGCGCCGCTCGGAGGCGGTGAGCTCCTTGTAGGACAGGTCGAGGGCGGCGGTGACGCTGTGCTGTCCGGCCCGCAGCTCGCTCAGCAGGTGCTGGTGCTCCTCCAGCCGCCGCAACAGGTCACGCACGCTCCAGGCCGGATGGGCCTTCAGCCGGGCCGCGGCCAGGCGGATGGCCAGCGGCAGCAGCCCGCACCGACGTACCACCTCGGCCAGCGTCTCCCGCGGCACGCCCGCGGCCCGCTCCGCGCCGGCGGTGCCGGTGAACAGCGCGATCGCGTCCGCGAGCGGCAGCACGTCCACCGACACCGTACGGGCGTCGTCCAGCCCGACCAGCCGCCGCCGGCTCGTCACCAGCACCAGGCAGCCGCCCGCGCCCGGCAGCAGCGGCCGCACCTGCGCCTCGTCGGCGGCGTTGTCCAGCACGATCAGCATCTTCCTGTCGGCCAGCACGCTGCGATAGAGCGCGGCCCGGTCGTCGAGGTGCTGCGGGACCGACTCCCCGGGCACGCCCAGCACCTCCAGCACGCGGGCGAGCGCGTCGGCCGGATCCGCCGCGGCCATGCCCTGCGTGAAGCCGTGCAGGTCGACGAACAGATCGCCGTCGGGAAAGCGCGGAGCCAGCTGGTAGGCGGCGTGCACGGCCAGCGCGGTCTTGCCCACCCCCGCCATGCCGTCGATGGCGGTGACCACCACCATGGCCGCGTCGCCGACGTCATCGAACACGGCCAGCTCCTCGACCCGGCCGACGAACGCCGCCGCGTCGCTGGGCAACTGCCGCGGCGTCGGCCGCATCGGGCCGGGGCTTTCCTGCGGCCCGTTCGCGGCGCGTGTCAGAGTGGACAGCTCCGCCGCGTCCAGGCCCAGCGCCTCGGCCAGCGATCGCACCGACGCGCTGCGCGGCCGCCGCAGCTCGTCCGCCTCCAACCGGCGCACCGTGCGGACGTTGAGCCCCGCCCGCGCCGCCACCTGCTCCTGAGTCAGCAGCGCCCGCTCACGCCAGCCCCGTAACAACGCGCCCAGGCCAGGTTCACCCACCGGACGGCGCGCCTCGGCACCGTCGCGTACTCCTGACGGCATGAACCCATCTCCCCGTGGTCAGCTGTCCGGATCAAGAAGGAGCCTATGTCATTCTGCGTCGAACTGCTGGTCCAGACGAAGGCGCTAAAGCAGGTTGTCACGCGCGTAGGCGGCGGCCTCCGTGCGGTTGCGGACGCCGATCTTGGCGAAGGCGTTGTTGATGTGCGTCTTCACGGTCGTCTCCGCGATGAAGAGCGCCGAGCCGATCTCCGCGTTGCTCAGTCCTCCGGTGACGAGCCGCAGCACCTCGACCTCCCGTACGGTCAGCCCGTCGGGACAGGCCGGGACCGGCGGCGGCGCGGCGCGGGACAGCGCCTCGACCAGTCGGCGGGACACCGCGGCCGAGAACGTCGACTGCCCGGCGGCGGCCGAGCGGAGGGCGGCGGCGATCTCCGCGCGGCCCGCGTCCTTGGTGAGGTAGCCGCAGGCCCCGGCCAGCAGGGCGGAGTCCACGGACCGGTCGTCGTCGTAGGTCGTCAGCACCACGACGGCCACCTCCGGGTGCGCGCGGGCGATGCGCCGCGTGGCCTCGACGCCGTCCATCACGGGCATGCGCAGGTCCATGAGCACGACGTCGGGGCGCAGCTCGGCCACCAGGCGCAGGGCCTGCTCGCCGTCCCCGGCGTCGCCCACCACCTCCACGTCGTCGACCAGGTCCAGCAGCGCCACCAGGCCCTCGCGCATGAGCTGCTGGTCGTCCACGACCAGGACCTTCATTCCGGCACCTCCGCCCGTACCTCCCACCGGTCGCCCGACGGTCCGGCGCTCAGCGTCCCGCCCGCGAGCGCCAGCCGCTCGCGCATACCCTGCAGACCGTGCCCCGACGACGGCGGCGCGCCTCCGGCCGCGTACGCGTTGCGCACCACCAGCCGGACGGCGCCCTCACCGTAGCCGAGCTCGACCGTGACCGGCTCGCCCGGGGCGTGCTTGGCGGCGTTGGTCAGCGCCTCGCGGGCCGTTCGCAGCAGGCAGACCTCCGCCGCCGGGGTGATCGGCCGCCGCGTGCCGGTCGTACGCAGCTCGGCGGGCACGTCGTGGTCCCTGCGGTGCTCGGTGACCAGCAGGCTCAACGCGTCGGGCAGCGGCGGCACGTCCTCGCGCAGGGCCGCCACCGCCGAGCGCGCCTCGACCAGCCCTTCCCTGGCCAGCGCCCGCGCCCTGCGGACGCGCGCCACCGCCCCCTCCACGTCGCCCCGCTCGGTGAGCATCGCCTCGGCGACCTCCAGCTGCACCCCGAGGGCGCCGAGGGAGTGCGCGAGCACGTCGTGGAGCTCCCTGGCGATGCGGGTCCGCTCGTCGAGCGCCATGGCCCTGGCCCGGTCGTGGTGGGCCCGCCGGTACTGGCGCCGGTGCAACGCGAAGAGCACGGTGCACATCACGACCGTCCCGCGGACCACGATCGCCGATCGCGGCTGCCCCCACCACAGCAGGCTGCCGGCCATGAGCGCCAGATCGGCCGCGGTGACCGCGACGATCGCTCCCATGCTCGGCGTCATGTGCGCCGCGAACAGCAGCAGCATCGCGAACACGAACACCGTGGGCCCCGCGTCGGCCGACCCCGACACCGACGCCGCGACCGCCGAACCCGCCGCCAGCAGGCTCACGGCCAGGCGCGGGAAGCGGCCGTCGAGCAGGACGAAGGCCAGCCAGCACGCCATCGACACGCCGAGCGCGGAAAATAGCAAGCCGGGGAAGCGATCGGGCTCGGCGGCCACCAGCGACCAGGCCAGGACCAGGCTCATCAACAGCCTGACCAGGCGTCCCGTCTCCGGGTCGTCGGCCGCCAGCAGCCGGACGGCCCGCCCCCACACCTCCCGCATCGCCTAGCGCGAGTCCTTCAAGGTCAGAATCATGTCCACCAAGATAAGCCGGAAGGCCACGAAGCCGGCTACCACCAGCAGCGCCACGACCACGATCGCGAGCAGGAACCTGCCGTTCATCTTTCCCCCGTTGGCGTCCAGGAGCCGGTGCAGCAGGTCGAGCCAGAGACCGCCCGGGCGTCCAGAGTGCTTGTCCATACCTGGGACGGTAGGGACGGGGCGGGGTGGAGCGGCACCTCCGAAGGGTGGAGTGCAGGGTGGAGGCGTCTGTTGGATCATGGGTGGATGCCCCCTGAGACCGCATACCACGGAGCGCTCGGAGACCGGTTCGCCGAGCACGCCACCTCCAGCCCGTACAACGCCTATGTCGACCGGCCCGCGATGCTGGCGCTCGCCGGTGACGTCGCCGGCGCGAAAGTGCTCGATGTCGGGTGCGGCGCCGGGCACTACGCGGCTGAGCTGCTGGCACGCGGGGCCGAGGTGGTCGGCGTCGACGGCAGCGAGGCGGTGCTGGGTCACGCGCGGGCGCGGGTGGGGGAGCGGGCCGAGTTCCGTCTGCACGACCTGGAGGAGCCGCTGGGCTTCGCCGCGGACGCGTCGTTCGACGGGGCCGTGTGCGCGCTGGTGTATCCCCACGTCACGCGTCGCGCGCAGCTGCTGGGCGAGTTGCGCCGGGTGCTGCGGCCCGAGGGTTGGCTGGTGGTCTCGACGGGCCATCCGACTGCCGACTGGCAGCACTTCGGGGGCTCGTACCATGCCGACGACTGGGTCGAGCTTCCCCTGGCAGACACGCCGTTCTCGATCCACTTCCAGCGGATGACGGTGGAGACGTTCCTGGGGGAGCTGCTGGCCGCCGGGTTCGTGCTGGAGCGGATCGTCGAGCCGCGCCCGGTGGCCGCCCTGCGGGAGATCGACGAGGCTGCCTACGACAAGCTCAACACGCGGCCGTCCTTCCTCGCCGTCAGGCTTGTCCGTCCTCGACCGTGAGGCATGCGGTCAGGTGAGCGCCGGCCGCGGCCGGCGCCTCATGGGTCCGCAACCGGCTCACCCCGTCCCGCGCCAGAACCGGGTCGCCAGGTTGCGCGCGGCGATCCCGGCGCGTGTGGCGGGGACCATCATGTCCCGACGTTCCCCTTGCTGCGGGCGATGGACGAGCTGCGGCGGGCGCTGCAGGAGGATCCGCGGGCCTGCCTGCTGCACCGCTTCGCGCATACCTACTTCCTGGCCGTCGCGGACCGGCCGCTGCTGCACCGCTTCCTCCTGGACGACCCCGACCTGGTCGGCAAGCTGACCGGTTCCCCCGACCCCGCCCGCGACGAGCGGCACGGCGCCATGGCCCGCGACATCGCCGCGGCCGTGGTCGCCTTGCTCGGCGACCTGATCGACGCCGGCCGCGCCGAGTCCGGTATCCCCGAGGATCAGACCGCGAGCTGAGCCGGACGCGGTCTGGTATCCACCCGGGCTGACAGCGGCGGTCTCATCACGGTTTGGAGGGCGTCAGAACCCGATCGAGCGCCATCCGGCCCGCGTGTCCCCACGTGGGCCGGCCGCCGGGAAGGCCCCGTTCCCAGGCCTGGCCGATGCCGATGAGGGAGACGCTGCGCAGGACGGCCCAGCTCCGTGCACGCCGGATCGGCGGGCGCGTCGGTGGGCGCGGGCAGCCACCGCTGCTGGTTGCGGAGACCGGCCGAAGCGCCGGCCCTGCGCGGCAGGCGCACGGCCGGCTCGTCACCGAGCCGCCACAGCTCGTTCGCCCAGCCGGTGGCCGCCCGGCGGAGGTCCAGCTCCGCGAGGTCCGGGTGCTGCTCGCGCAGAAGAGCCCGCACCGACCTCTCGTCGCCCAGCGGGGCATCACTGACAGTAGGTGTCACGGGAGGTCCTTAGCTTTTGCCCATGAACACCTTCGACTTCTTCGTCGGCACCTGGACCTCCAAGCAGCGCCGCCTGCGCGAGGTGCTCGCCGGCGGCGACGACTGGTACGAGTTCACCGGCATGAGCCGGTGCTGGAGCGTCCTCGGCGGCAAGGGGAACTTCGACGAGGTCACCTTCCCGGAGCTGGGTTACGGAGGAGTGACACTACGCCTGTACGACGAGGCTCGCGACGAATGGTCCCTCTACTGGGCGGGCAGCAGGACGGGACTGTCCTTGCCGCCCGTGGTCGGCCGTTTCGGCGCGGATGGTCGTGGTGTCTTCACGGCGGACGAGCTGTACGACGGGAGGCCGATCACCGTGCGGTTCCTGTGGTCGGAGATCACCGAGACGTCCTGCCGCTGGGAGCAGGCCTTCTCCACCGATCAGGGCGCCACGTGGGAGGCCAACTGGATCGCGGACTTCACCCGTACGAGCTGACCGGCGCCGCACAGTCGGTCGCGTTGGTCGGCCGCGTCAGACGGCCGCGTTGGTCGGCCGCGGCACGCGCCGGCCACCGGACCACGCGCCCGCAGCGTCCGGAGCCCTCAGGTTTGGCCCGAGACCACGCCGAGCTGGTCGAAGGCCGCACTGACGCTCGGCCACAGCGCGGCCGGGTCGCCTCCCGCGACCTGGTGGCCGGCCTGGTAGCAGGCCAGCGCCACCTGCGGGGCCAGCGCCGCGGTCTCCGCCGAGGCGCCCTGCTGCCGCAGCAGCTCGCCGACCGGCTCGACCAGGCGCCGATGTTTGCGGGCCGCGCGGTCGGCGAGCTCGGGGTTCTCCGCGATCAGCCGTTCGCGCAGGACGTAGCGGTCGGTGTCCCGCGTCGCCCACGCGCAGACGTCCGACACGGTGTCGCGCAGCACCGCGAGCGCGTCGGGCGGCGTCGGCTCGCTGGCCGTACAGCTGGCCAAGCTGCGCGGCGCCCCGGTCATCGCCACGGCGAGCACGCCGGACAAACGTGAATTCGCGCTGTCCCTCGGCGCGCCCGCCGCCGTCGACCCCGCGGCGGACGACCTCGCCGAGGCGCTGCGTGCGGCGAACCACGGCGAACCGGTCGACGTGGTCCTGGAGATGACGGGCGGGCGCGTCACCGACCAGAGCATCGCCGCGCTGGCCCCTTTCGGCAGGCTCGCCTTCTACGGGATGGCCGGCGGGGTCGAGCCTGGTCTGGTGTCGCCGCGCGATCTGCAGCGTCGTTCGGTCACGGTCAGCGGCTTCTGGTTGATGAACGCCCTCGCCCACCCGGAGGTCCTCCGCAAGGCGTACGTGGAGATGCCGGGGCAGGTCGCGGCGGGTGGGCTGCGCGTGGTCCACGGTGGCGACCACCCGATGTCGGAGGTACGGCGCGTGCACGCGGACCTGCGTGGCCGCCGGACGACCGGCAAGCTCGTCCTCGATCCGACGAGATAGAACCGATCGGTTCGATGTCTGCTACGATCCGGATTTGTGTCGACATTTGTCTTGATCCCCGGTATGTGTCATGGCGGCTGGTGCTTCGACGAACTCGCCGAGCAACTGCGGAGCCGGGGGCATCGCGCGTACCCGCTGACCCTGACCGGCATCGCCGAGCGCAGCCATCTGCTGGGCGGCGGGGTGAACCTCGACACGCACATCCAGGACGTGACCGGAGTCCTGACCGCCGAGAACATCACGGAAGCGATCCTGGTCGGACACAGCTACGGCGGAATGGTGATCACCGGCGCCGCCGACCGCGCGCCCGCCGAGCGGGTGCGCGGCCTGGTCTACCTCGACGCCGTCGTGCCCGGGGACGGGGACTCCTGCTGGAGCCTCGTCACCGAGCAGGAGCGGCGCTGGTACGTGGACGTGGTGGACAGCGGCTACGCGACCCGGCCGCTGCCGTTCTTCGACCCGCGCGCCACGGCCCACCCGCTCGCCTCGCTGCTCCAGCCGCTACGACTCACGGGAGACCTCGCGCACGTGCGTCGCAGGGAGTACGTGTACGCGGCGGGATGGGACGGGGAGTCGCCGTTCACGCCCGTCTACGAGCGGCTGCGCCACGACCCCTCGTGGACCACCCACGCGGTGGACAGCGCGCACAACCTCATGCGCGACGCGCCACAGGACCTGCTGAGGATCCTGCTCGACGCCGCCTAGCTAGGGGCTCGGGCCCTGGTCGTCAGGCCGCGGCTGGTGGTGGCGTCGAGAACCGGCACCCCGTTCTGTCCGCGGGCGGCGTCGGGTAACTCCGGATCAGGAATTCGAGGTCAGGGAGTCGACGAAACGCGACATTCCGGCCAGCCATCGGTCGGGGTTCTCGGCCTTGCGATGGACGAACTCCGCCACCTCCGGGTGCGGGAAGATGTGGAAGCGCTCGGCCTCGAGTCCCTCGACGACCGCGGTGGCCACGTCCGGCGGATCGAGAATGGTCCCCGAGGCGGCCACAGCCCTCGCGGTCAGATGGTCCTCCTCCAGACCCTGCTCCAGCATGCCGGTACGCACACCCTGCGGGCACAGGACGCTGACCTTGACGCCCTTTGACGCGTAGTGGATGGACACCCACTCGGCGAACGCGATCGCCGCCGCCTTCGTCACCGCGTACGGGGCGTCGCCGGGGCAGCTGATCAGGCCCGCGGCGGAGCACGTGTTCAGCAGGTAGCCGCCGCCTCGGGCGACCATGGCGGGTACGGCGGCGCGGGCGGCGTACACGTGGGCCAGCACGTTCACCGCGTACAGGCGGCTCCACTCCTGGTCCGGGGCGTCCAGCCCGTGGCCGCCGATGATGCCGGCGTTGGAGCAGAACAGGTCCACCGGCCCGAACGGGGTCTCAGCCAGAGCGGCGACCTCCGACTCCGAGGCAACGTCCACGCGTACCGCTGTGGCGCGGTCACCGATCTCCTTGGCCACCGCGGTCGCCCCGGCTTCGTCGAGGTCCGCGACGACGACTCCGGCCGCTCCTTCGGCGGCGAACCTGAGCGCCATCGCCCTGCCGATCCCGCCGGCCGCGCCCGTGACGACGACGACCTTGTCCCGTACCCGCATCTGCACTCCTTCCAGCCCAACGCCCTATCCGCATTCCACCCCTCGGAAGAGCGTCTCCACCACCCAATGGGTTTACCGAACGGGCCCTTCCAATTTCCCTGAACGGGCGCTTCCGCCCTCCGAATGGGCCCTACTGTCGAGCGCGTCCGTCCGCTTCAGTCCATCATTTCCGCCGATCTCGGGCCACCGCTCCCACACCAGTCCCAGGATCGACTTTCCGCCCACCCTCGCGCATCTCGGTCGGCGCTTCCACCCTCTCGACCACCTGGCCCCGAGGCGTTTGGACCACCTGCCCGCCCTTCGCGCTGCCCGCCCTTCGCGCTGCCCGCCCTTCGCGCTGCCCGCCCTTCGCGCTGCCCGCGCTTGCGCCCCCGCCGCTCGCGACCTTCGCTGATTGCGTCCCCGCCGCCACAGCGATGTCCGCCGCCAGCGATGTCCGCCCCGGCGGCCGCCGTCAGAAGCAGCTCACATACCCCGCCATTTCGACGCCTCGCCCCCATCACCACCCAACCCCGCAGGCAGAAGCGGCGAACCCACCCCAAACGCCTCCCAGCCTCAACCCCCACCCGACGAAGGGGCAGCGTGGGCAAAGAACCTCCCTCGATTAGGGCGTGATTCCACTGCGACTCAGCGTGATCAGATGAGAGGTTTCTCATCTGGGCTTCAGCGTGGTCTCCTCGAAGGGCGTCAAGGTCAAGGTCATGAAGCATCGGGGAACGTTGGTCCTCTTCGCCTTGGCCACGGCGATGGCGGGATTCATGTCGGTGGGGTTGGTGCGCGCGGCCGGCAACGCGCCCGATCTGGGCGAGTCCGTCGTGGTGTCACACACGCCCGCACTGAACGGGGCCGGCATCCCGGCCCCCACAGGCGGCGGCACCCCCGGGCCGGGCTCGACCCCGCCTACCACCACCGCGAAACCAGAGCTGACCGCGAGCGCGCGACCGGAGCTCGCCGCGAGCGCGAAACCGGAGCTCACCATGGGCGCGGCAGCACCGCCCGCCACGAATGTGGCATCGCAGCCGGCCGCGGGCGCCGGGCCCCAGCCCGCTGCCGGCACCAGGCCACAGCCCACCACAGGCCCGAAACCGAGGCCCACTACGAGCGCCAAGCCGAAGTCCGGCACGGATGCCGGGCCGAGACCCACCAGGGATGCCGGGTCGCGCGACGACGACGAGTCCGCGGCGCGCGAGAGCGTCGTACGGCCCACTCCGCGCCAGCCCAGGGCCGAGCCGGTCAGACCGCCGGCGCCCAGACCAGGCGGCGATGACGACGAAGACGATGGCGGCAATGGTGGCGGTGGAGATGACGATGACGACGATTGACCAGGTGATCGAATGCGGGTGAGCGCCCGTGCCCGGATCGTGGGCTGGATGCTCGCCGTCGTCGGCCTCGCCCTCGCCGTCTCGATCTTCGCGACCTGGACCATCCTCCTGGCTCGCCTTGACGACCGTACGAACCTCGAGCTCAGCAACGAGGCGGAGAAGCTGCGCCGGTACGCCGCGACCGCGCGCGACCCGGAGAGCGGCCGCGCGATCACCGACGTCGGACAGTTGCTGACGGAATACCTGGCGCTCAACGCGCCCGACAGATGGGAGACGTTCTTCAGCATCGTCGACGGCAAGGCTCACAAGATCACCGCGATCCCGCCGCCCGTACGCCTCGACACCGACGACGCGCTGGTCGCGCGGCTGGCCACGACCACCAAGCCCGCCGGCGGCGAGATCGAGAGCCCGAAAGGAACGGTCCATTACGCGGTGATCCCGGTGACGGTGAAGGCCGACTCCCGCCCGGGTCACTTCGTCGTGGCGATCCTCTACGACCGCCACCGCGACGAGATCGTCGACGCGGTGCGGGTCCTCGGGCTGTCCGCGCTGGCGGCGCTGGCATTAGCGGGGGCGGCCGGGTGGTTCGTGGCGGGGCGGGTGCTGGCGCCGGTCCGGTTGATCGGCCAGACGGCCGAGCAGATCAGCGACTCCACCGACCTCACCCGCAGGCTCGACGTGCCGGGCGACGACGACGTGGCCGCCTTGGCCGCGACGTTCAACCACATGCTCGACCGGCTCGAAAACGCCTTCGTCGTACAGCGGCACTTCATGGACGACGCCGGTCACGAGCTGCGTACGCCGATCACCGTCATTCGCGGCCATCTGGAGCTCATGGGCGACGATCCGCGCGACCGCGCGGAGACGCTCGCCCTGGTCACCGACGAGCTTGACCGGATGAACCGCATCGTCGAAGACCTCCTCACCCTTGCTAGGGCGGAGCAGCCGGGCTTTCTCGACATACACGACGTCGAGGTGGCCGACCTCACGGTCAGCGTCGTCGCCAAGGCCCGCGCGCTCGGCAACCGCCGCTGGCGGGTCGACGAGGTGGCCGAGGCCCGCGTGCCCGCCGACCGCCAGCGGCTCACGCAGGCGCTCATGCAGCTCGGGGCCAACGCCGTCCGCCACACCACCGACGACGACCTGATCGCCGTCGGCTCCGCCGTCCGCGACGGATGGGTGGAGCTGTGGGTGCGCGACAGCGGCCCCGGGGTGGCGCCCGCGGAGCGCGAGCGGATCTTCGGACGGTTCGTGCGCGGCGCGGGCCGCACCGTGACGTACGAAGGCGCCGGCCTGGGGCTGGCCATCGTCAGATCGATCGCCGAGGCCCACGGCGGCAACGTCAAGGTGACGGAAGCCCCGGGCGGCGGAGCCTGTTTCGTCATGTCCATCCCACTATGGGAGCTCTGGAGATTGGGTTGACTGCCTCCCCGCAGCCAAGACCGGGGGACTCCAACCTTCACAGGATGGGGTTCCTGCTTCGCCGACGACCGCACCCGAGAGGACTCGGAGTGTCTGACGTCACCTCCACAGGCAGACACGGCAAGACCTGCCGCCAAGATGTTCTTCGCGGCGTTGATGTCCCTGTCATGCAGGGTGCCGCAGCCCGGGCACGTCCAGCGCCGGGTGGAAAGGCTCAGCGCGGCGAGCGGATGCCCGCACTTGCTGCACGTTTTCGAGCTGGGATGCCACCGGTCGATCACGATCAGGTGATGGCCGTACCTGGCGGTCTTGTACTCCAGCATGCGGCGGAAGGCACCCCACCCGCAGTCGGAGATCGCCTTGGCCAAGCGGCGGTTGCGGACCATGTTCTTGACGACGAGGTCTTCGATCACGATCACGTCGTGATCGCGGACCAGCCGGGTCGAGATCCGGTGCAGGAAATCCCGGCGGGGGGCCGCGACTTTGCGGTGGGCGCGGGCGACCTTCGACCCGGCCTTCTTGCGGTTGTTCGACCCGCGCTGTTTGCGGGCCATGCGCCGCTGGTAGTGGGCCAGGTCGCGGTCCCGCCTGGTCGGCACGCGCGGGTTGGGGATCTTCTCGCCGTCGCGGGTGACCGCGAAGTTCTTCACGCCGAGATCGACGCCGACGGCGCTTGCGGTGGCCGGAGTCTGCTCGGCGTCGGGGACCTCGACGGCCAGGGAGACATACCAGCGGCCGCACGGGTCACGGGAGACGGTCACGGTGGTCGGGTCGATCGAGGCAGGGTCCACCTCGGGCCAGGACCAGACGAACTCCAGCGGGGCGTCCATCTTCGCCAGGAACAGGCGCCCGCCGCGCCAGCGGAAACCCGAGCGGGTGTACTCGGCGGCCCGCCGTCCCGTCCGGGACTTGTAGCGCGGGTGGCGGGCCTGCTTGGCGAAGAAGTTCGCGAACGCTTTCTGCTGTGTGCGCAGGACCTGCTGGAGCGGGACAGAGGAGACCTCGCCCAGGACGGCGAGCTCCTCGGCCTGCTTGAGCTGGGTCAGATAGGCATTGGCCCGGGAGACGTCGGCGGACAGCCGCTCGCCGTACCAGCGGGCGTGACGCCAGGCCAGCACGCGGTTCCACACCAGGCGCACACAGCCGAACGTGCGGTTCAGCACGCTGGCCTACTCGGGCGTGGGGTAGGCCCGGCACTTGTACGCCGTCCTCACGGAGATCACGTGAGCAGGTGCTTAGCAGGCTGCGTGCCATCTGCCTCACGCCATTCGCCTGATGGCGAACTGTCTATCCCTGTCCCGCACTGCGGGAGATGCGCATTCCTCCCCAGGGCCAAAGCCCGGGGGCTCCAGCAAAGGGAACCAGATGAACCGGATATTGATCGCCGAGGACGAGGTCAGGATCGCGTCGTTCGTGGAGAAGGGGCTGCGGACCAACGGCTTCGTGACCGCCGTGGTCGGGGACGGGGTGGCGGCGTACGACCTGGCCTGCGCGGGCGGGTTCGACCTGCTGATCCTGGACATCGGGCTGCCGTTGAGCGACGGGTTCACGGTGTTGCGGAGGTTGCGGCAGTCCATGGTGACCATGCCGGTGATCATCCTGACCGCTCGCGACAGCGTGAGCGACACCGTGGCGGGGCTGGAGGGCGGGGCCGACGACTACATCGCCAAACCGTTCGCTTTCGAGGAGCTCCTGGCGCGGGTACGGTTGCGGCTGCGCCTCCGCGCCGACCGCACGCCGGAGGTGACCGTGTTGCGGGTGTCGGACCTGTCGCTGGATCTCCGTACGAGGCGGGCGTACGTGAGGGATCGGGCGGTTGACCTGTCGACCCGGGAGTTCGCGCTGGCGGAGATCTTCTGCCGGCACCCCGACCAGGTCCTGACGCGCGAGCAACTCCTCAGCCATGTGTGGGGCTTCGACTTCGACCCCGGCTCCAACGTGGTGGACGTCTACGTACGCTACCTGCGCCGCAAGATCGGCGCCGACCGGATCGAGACCGTCCGCGGCACCGGCTACCGCATGAGAGCCGCCTAATCATCACCTCACCTTCGCCTCACCCCGCCCCGACAAGCTGTTCTCAGCAGCGCAAACGGAGGGAGCGCCGTGACAGCCGGACTGGTAATGGATCTCGTGTCGATCGTCGCCCTGGCCTATGGCCTCTACTACCGACGACATCATCGACGCGACCTGCTCTTCGCCTATGTGGCACTCAACGTGGGCATCTTCGCGGTCGTCTCACTCCTGCTCGTCCAACGCGTCGACGTCGCCGTCGGCTTCGGCCTGTTCGGCGTGCTGTCGATCATCCGACTCCGCTCCAGCGAGATCACCCAGCAGGAGATCGCCTACTACTTCATCGCCATCGTGCTGGGCCTGGTCAACGGCATCGCGGGCGCCTGGCCGCTGACCGCCCTCCTGCTGGATGCCGTCCTGCTGGCGGTCATGTACGTCGCCGACCACCCGGCCCTGCTCGGCCGCACCCGCCACCAGGTCATCACCCTGGACGTCGTCCACTCGGACCCGCACCTGCTCCGGGTCGACCTGGAGAGCCGCCTGCGGGCACACGTCGTCCACTACGTGGTCACCCAGATCGACTACGTCCGCGACATAACGGTGGTCGACGTCCGCTACGTAACCCCTGCCCAACGGGCCGGCATCCGCTGACCCCCAACCACCGAACGCCACCTCGCAGGCGGCGGAGCGCAGTGGCCAGGAGGTGGGGTGGTGGAGCCGGATGCCCTGGTGGTGCCGTGGAGGTGGAGGTGAGGGAGGGGGATGCGGGGTCGGCGCAGTGGGTGGCGGGCCGGAGAGATGGCGAGGTGGGTGAAAACGTGGAGGGCTTAGGGAGCGCCCAGGTGGTGCGGTGGGCGATGGGTGGAGGTGCGCTGGTGGCTGGATGCGGGGGTGAAGGGTGTGGGGGTGGGATGCGGGGTGCGGGGGTGGGGTGCGCGGTGAAGGACGTGGGATGTGGGGTGAAGGGGGCGAGGTGAAGGGGGTGGCGGTGTCCGAGGTGGGTTGGCGAATGAGGTCATGGACAAGGTGGTGGAGGTGTGGTGATGGGTGAGTTGGATGCGGATGTGCTGCTGGCCGGGGTCGCGGCGGAGGTGGCGCCGATCGGGCTCGAGGATGTGCCGGAGCTGATGAGCCGGGTCGATCGCAAGTACATCGTGACGGCCGCCACCATGACGGCGCTCGCGGCAGAGCTGGGGGGCCGGTTCGCCGTGCTGCGCATCGGGACAAGACGCCAGTTCCGTTACACCTCGACGTACTTCGACACGCCTGACCTGCTCACCTTCCACCAGCACCGGCAGGATCGGCGGCGCAGGTTCAAGCTTCGTACCCGCACCTATCTGGACGGCGGTGGCCGGTGGCTGGAGCTCAAGCTCAACGGCACGCGTGGCAGCACCGACAAGCACCGCATCCCGTACGACGACGCGCCGAGCCGGACCCTCACCCGGGAGGCACTCGACTTCGTACGTGACACCCTTCTGGCCGAGCTGCGCCTCATCGCCCCCGAGACGCTGGGGCCGGTGCTGTCCACCGACTACAGGCGGGTGACCTTCATCGACCCCTCGGGCGCGGCCAGACTCACGTGTGACACGGGCCTGCTCTGCCACGACGGGCAGTCCAGCGCACCGGCTCGCCGTGACCTGGTGCTGCTGGAGTCGAAGTCCGCCGACGGGAAGGCGCTGGTGGACAAGGTCCTGCGTGGGATGGGGGTGCGGCCGGTCACCGTGAGCAAGTACTGCCTGGCGGTCGCGGCGCTCCGGCAGTTGCCCGCCAATCGCTGGCACCCGGTGCTGCAGCGCTACCTCGTCCACCGTCCCGAACCGGGTGCCCAACGGCTCGTGTCCAGGGGTTCGACAGGGTGCTGGGGCCAGGCGGCCGCGCGAGGAGGCCGGTGGGCGGGGCCTCGGGGAGCTCACAGCGGCAGGAGGAGCAGCGGAAATGGCGCTGGCGTGCAGGCGTGATCCGGCGTTCGGGCTTGGGCTGCGTTCCCCGCTCGCCTCCGTGTTCCCTCCGGCCTTCCGGCCTTGGTTCCCTCCGGCCTTGGTTCCCTTGGGCCTTGGGGATCGGTCGCGGCGACTGCGTTCCCGCGTCCGTCGCGTTCCTCACAAGCCGGGGCGGGTTACGGTGTCCAGGCCGGGGCTCGGCCGATGATGCCGAGGAGGCGGTCGAACGGTGGGGCGTGGTTCGGCACGTCGACCGCTGGGCCGAAGGCGCCGCGTTGTCTGCCCATCTCCGCCATCTGGCCGCTGAAGTGCAGTGCTACCGAGACGGCCTCAGGGTCCGGGCTGTACTCCTGGCCGGTGGCCTTGGCCAGGTCCCAGCCGTGCACGACCATGTCGACCAGGTACATGTGGGCCAGCGTGGCCATCGGCAGGCCGCCCATGGCGGGGCTGGTGCCCTCCCACGCCTCGGGGCGCGACCAGGCGGCCAGCGTGCGGTCCGCCCGTTCGGGGAAGTCGCCCGCGTATGGTTCCTGCTCGATCCGTTCCCCCTGGTTGCCCAGCGACTCGAACAGGGCCGCCACCCACTCGAGGTGGTTGATCAGGCCTTTGACGTCGAACTTCGCGCAGGGCGTCGGGAACCCGAGCTGCTCCTGTCGCACCGCGCGTACCAACCCGGCGGTCTGTTCGGTGGCGCGCGTCATCAGCGGCATGATGTCGTCCATGGCAGTCATGGTGCCCCGCCTGCCCGAGGTGCGGCTTGTAAAAACGCGACAGCGTGGCTGGGTCAACCCGTACGCGGGGCTCGAAGCCTTCGATTACGCGCGGCACGCGCCATCACCTGAAATTTCGGCGTTCGTGTCGCACTTCTGGGTCGTCACGTGGACCGACCTCGCCGAGCCGTACGAGCAGCGCATCGTCTCGCATCCCACCGTGAACATGACGATCAGCCATGATTTCCACCGGATCGCGGGGGTGATCAGGGGCGGGTTCTCCTACACGATGCTGGGCAGCGGCCGAGCGCTCGGGACGCGCTTCCGCCCCGGCGGCTTCCGGCCGTTCCTGGGTGGTTCGGTGTCCCAGCTGACCGGCCGTTTCGTGGAGATCGGCGAGATGTTCGGCGCGGCAGGTGTGTCCCTGGTCGAGCGGGTTCAGGCCGAGTCTGATGCGCGGGCCGCCGTCGCGCTCGTCGACGGGTTCCTGCGGAGTCTGGGGCCGGAGCGGGATCCGTTGGTGGAGGAGGCCGCGGCACTGGTGGAGCTGGCCGAGAACGACGTGTCCGTGACCAGGGTCGATGAGCTGGCCGTCAGGTCGGGACGGTCGGTGCGGTCGCTGCAGCGGTTGTTCCGGGACTACGTCGGGATCGGCCCCAAGTGGGTGATCCGCCGCTTCCGGTTGCACGAGGCGGCGGAGCGGGTCTACGAGGGGCTCGACCTTGCCACGTTGGCCGCCGAGCTTGGCTATACCGATCAGGCTCACCTGACCCGCGACTTCACCGCCGCGGTCGGTATGCCGCCTGCGGCTTACGCCCGGCTCGGAAGCGACAAGGCATGAGTGCATGAGCCTGGCGTTCGCCGGGGGTCTCGGCTCCTTGGGGGAATTGGTGGTCTTTCTGCTCGGGTCCAGTGGTGGTGGGCCTTTTTGCGAGTGATCAGCCAGAGAAGTGATTTGCTGGGTTTAGGTGGGTTTCTGGTAATTGCGGGTTTCTGTGCGTTCGAGTGTTTCGGATAGCAGCCGTCGTACCGTTTCCTCGAGCGTGCTGTCCTGGCCGATGATGGTTTCGTATGCACCGGGCAGCAGGTCCCGCTCGACGTACCACTCGCGCATCAAGTCCGGGCCGAACTCCGCGCTCTGCGGGAGGGTGGCATGGCGGCGGAGGGTTTCCTCGAAGGGGATGTCGAGGTAGAAGAAGCGACTCCGGCCGGGGAAGTCCGCGCGCAGGGTCTGGAGCATGGGGGCGTACCTGCCGGCCGTGAGGATGCCTTCGAGGAGGACGTGGTGGCCGTGGGGGCGATGCTCGTCTTGCCCGACCCCGAGTTGCCGCGCAGGACGATCAATTGCGTGCCGTTGGTGTCCGTGATCATCCCGGCCAGCGTAGCCGCTGCTCCTGGGTTCGTGCTGCGAATCTGATGGGTACGGTCGTCATATGCTTGAGCGTATTCATGAGATATCAGGCGTCTTGCTAAGTGCGGACGGATATCTTGACGATTTCTGGCCTAATTTCCGAAACATTGATGACGTGTTCTGGAAGCTTGAGCGTATTCAGCGCTTCGAGGCCGGGGAGCCGAGCTGGCTGGCGATGATGGAAGGCGACTGGGAACGCTCGCTCAAGCTGGTCGACGACACCGGTGTCGAGGGCCGGAGCAGGGCCTTCCCGTGCCGGCGGATCCGGATCGTCGAGCATCCCGTCACGCCGTACCTGCAGTGGGAGATGCACGTGCTGGCGTTGCGGGTGGCGGTGGCCGAGCAGGTGCGGGTGCTCGACGCGGGGGTGGTGTCCGATCTCGAGATCGACCGGCGCCTGCCGGAGCTCGTCGTGCTGGGGTCGTCCGTGATGTACGAGGTGACGTACGACGCCTCCGGGGCCCACAGCGGGGCCAGGCGGATCGACGACCCCGACGTGATCGCGGAGTGCCAGGGTGAGCTCGACAAGCTGTTCGCGGCCGGGGAGGACTTCCAGGCCTACTACGAGCGGGAGATCGTGCCGATGCCGGCTCCCCGGGTGACGACCGTCTGAGATCGTCGTCGGCACCCTCCTCCGGTGACCGTCTGAGATCGTCGTCTCGGCTGACGGCGCCGGGGGCCTGTGAGGGCGTTCACAGGGGGAGGCCGCCGGTGGCGGCGCTGGTGGAGCCGGTGGCCCGGTAGGCGGCTATGGTGCGTTCGGCGATGCGCATCTGATGGATCTCGTCGGCGCCGTCGGCGAAACGGGCCCAGCGGGCATGCTGGAACATGCTCGCCAGCGGCGTGTCCGTCGAATACCCCAGCGCGCCGTGCACCTGGATCGCCCGGTCCACGATCCGGTTGAGGCTGCCCGCCACGAAGTGCTTGGCCATCGACACCTCCGTACGGAAATCCTCGCCCTTGTCGATCTTGGAAGCGGCATGGAGGACCATCAGCTTGCACTGGTACAGCTCCATGGCCGAGTCGGCGACCATCCACTGGATGCCCTGCTTCTCGGCCAGCAGCGAGCCGTGGCTGTAGCGGTTGAGCGCGCGGTCGACCATCATGTCCAGGGCCGTCTCCGCCTGGGAGATCCAGCGCATGCAGTGGGCGAGCCGGGCCGGGCCCAGGCGGTACTGGCCGAGGCGGTGGCCGTTGCCGCGACCGCCGAGGATCCGGCTGCCGGGCACGCGCAGGTCCGTGATGACGATCTCGCTGTGGCCCGTGGAGCCGTGCATCGTCTCCACCTCGCGTACGTCGTCCCAGCCCGGATCGGGGAGGTCGACGAGGAAGGCGGTGTTGGCGCCGCGCGAGCCCTCCGGCACGTCCAGCTCCGTCCGTGCGATGAGGATCGCGAAGTTGGCCCGGCGCGCGTTGGAGATGAACCATTTGTGGCCGTTGATCAGCCACTCGTCCCCGTCCTGGACGGCCGTGGTGCGGATCAGGGTGGGGTCGGAGCCCGCCACCTCCGGCTCGGTCATGGCGAAGCAGGACATCTGCGTGCCTTCCAGGAGCGGCCGCAGATACTTCTCCTTCTGCTCGTCCGTCGCCCAGTGCAGGAGGGTGTGCATGTTGCCCTCGTCCGGGGCCATGCAGTTGAGCACCCACGGTCCGACGCGGGTCTTGGCCGCCTCCGACTGCACCATGGCCAGCTCGACGTGGCCCAGCCCCATGCCGCCCCACTCCTTCGGCATGTGGGGCAGCCACAGCCCTTCGGCCTTGGCCTGTGAGCGGAGCTGGAAGATCGTGCGGAGGTACGCGTCCCGGTCGGCCTCCTTCACCTCCTCCATGGCGGGGATGACGGTCCCCTGGATGAAGGCGCGGACCCGCTTGCGGATCTCCTCGTGCTCGGGGGCGAGGGTGAAGTCGATGGCCATACCTGACACCGTGTCACGGTCGCCGCAGCGGCGTGAAGGCCCAGGACATACGCGGCTCCACGGCCCAGTGGAAGACCTTGCGGACCGGCGGCGCGCACAGGAGCGTGGCGCTGGCCACGCCGAGCAGGATCGACAGCGGCACGCCCAGCTCGAACCGCTCGGCGACCTTGACCACGAATCCGTGGAGCAGGTACGCGTACATGGTGGCCGCGCCCAGCCCGCTGAACCACGTGCGCCGCGCGGGCGTCACCGCCAGGAAGGCCGCCACCAGCACCGCCCCGGCCAGCAGCAGCCCCAGCCGGACGGCCGTGCCGGTGAGGTCGTCCACGTGCAGCGCCGAGTTGGACAGCCGCCACCTGATCCACTCCGTCGGCACCTGTTCGTGGACGAGCAGCGCCGCGGCCAGCCCCAGGCCGAGCGTGAGAAATCCGGCCAGCCTCATGTACGGCCTGCGCAGCAACGCGAAGTGCTCCGGCTTGAGCATCAGCCCGAGCACGTAGAACGGCAGCAGGCCGAACGTCCGGTTCATGGCCAGCTCGTCGGGCAGCGCGCTCATCCCGGTCAGCAGCGACAGCACGACCGCGATCGCCAGCGGCCACCTGAGCTGCTGCCACACGGGCGTCGACAGCCGCCACAGGAACAGCGACAGCAGGAACCACGTCAGGTAGTACGGGTCCAGCAGGCTCAGCTCGAACTTCCCGTACAGGACCAGCCGCGGCAACGAGTACGCCAACTCGAAGATCAGGTACGGCACCGCCAGCGTGGAGATGAGCTTGCGCGCCTTCCCCGCCGAGAACGTGAACCGGCGCGACAGATAGCCGCTCAGCACGATGAACAGCGGCATGTGGAAGACATAGACGTAGAGGTACAGCGCGTGCGCGATGGGGTGATCCCGCTGGTCCTCGATGAGGTGACCGCACACCACGAGCAGAATGGCCAGGTATTTGGCGTTGTCGAAGAACGGGTCCCTGGCGGTCACGGACTTGGTGTCCAGGGCGACGGTAACGCTCACAGGCCCTGCACCCTAGCCACCGAATGCGTAACCGCCAGGAAACGCCGAGTGAGGGCTTACCGAAGGGCCGGTGTCGCCTCGCGTACCGTGTCCGCCAGCGCGGACGCGGCGGCGACGTCGAGCCGGCCGTCCACCACCGCCGTCACGACCCGCCTGGTCAGCGTGGTCTCGACGACGAGCGGCCGGTCCCAGGCCAGCGCCTGCCCCACCCCCGGATAGTGCTCCACCCGCACGAACCACGGATCGTCGTCCGCCTGCACGAAGACGAGCGTCCAGTCCTGCCCTTCCGGCGTGGTGCCGGACAGGGCGACCCAGGGGTCGCGGCTGCCGTGCACGGCCTCCTCGCCGCCCGGGAGGGCGATCCGGGCCGTGGAGGTGCCGGGGGCGCGCCAGAAGAAGCCGCCGTAACCCGCGCCCGCGCGGCCCTTGGTGGCCGAGCTCCGGATCTCCAGCGGCGCGCCGGTGAGGTTGGTGAGCGTGAACGAGAAGTCCAGCGCCCAGAAGTCCCCGAACGGCCGGGCCGTGACGGCCCGCTCCTCGTGCGCCATCAGCCGCCCGCCGGGCCCGGCCCATTCCAGGTGCTCGACGAAGCCGGAGTCGTCCAGGCGGGAGAACGACAGGTGCCGCTGCGCCCCGTGATCGTCCAGCCAGGTGGGCCCCTGGTCCTTGACGTACGTTCGGCCGCCCCAGAAGTTCGCCCCGCCCAGGTCGGAGATCGCGACCCCGACCCCGAGATGGTGCACGTGGTCCTCGGGACGCACCTCGGTGACCTCGGCGCCGCCCAGCGTCCGCACCCCGTGCAGGTACGGCCGGGGGGAGTCGGTGGCGGGCAGGTCGGGCCGCAGCTCGTAAGCGGCGACCGGCCGGTCGGAGGCCAGCAGCTCCACCTTGGTCCAGGGGACGTCCAGCTCCGAGTAGAGCGACAGCGTCTCGGCGCTGCGGGCCGTCAGCTCGGCGACGCCCGGCAGGAACCGGTGCGTGACCTCGCCCGTGCCGGCGTCCCGCGCGACGGCCTGGTACCGCTCCGGGATCGGCAGCGGATCGGGAGCCAGCCGTACCGCGTCCAGCACCTGCGTGAACGTCTCCGTGGCGGACAGCGGCACCATCAGGTCCGCGCCCGTGCGGACGTGGTCGACGAGGTTCTCCAGCAGGTCGGTGCGCTCGTACACGGTCGTCGTGACCGTGCCGTCCGGCAGCTCGACCTTGAGCTGATCCTGCGTGTAGACGAGCGTGGCGCGGCCCGCGTCGCCGTGCACGACCAGGTACGGCTCGTTCCGGCCGGTCGCGCAGAGCGTCACCGCGATGGTGATCACGAAGCCGTCGTCGAAGCGGATCCGCAGGCAGGACGTGTCGTCCGACTCGATCGGATGGGCGTGGAAGAGCTCGGTCTCGATCTCGGCGACGGGGCCGTCCGCCAGGGCGAGGGCGGTCGCGACGGCGTGCGCGAACGGGTTCGTCAGCGCGCCGTCGACCACGTCCACGCCGTCGAGCCGGCGCTTGCCCGACCAGGCGGACCTGGTGAAGTAGGCCGAGGGCCGTTCCCAGGCGCCCGCGCCGCCGATGCCGCGCACGCGCCCGATGGTGCCGTCGGCGATCAGCTCGCGCAGCGCGGGGACCGCCGCCGAGCCCAGCGACTGGAAGCCGACCTGGCAGGCCAGCCCCGTCTCCGCGACGGCCGCGGCGATCCGGGCGTGCGCGGAGGGGCTCGCCGCGGGCGGCTTCTCCAGCAGCACGTGGGATCCCGCGTGCAGGGCGGTCACCGCGAGGTCGGCGTGGGTGTGGATCGGCGTGCAGATGACCGTGATCTCCGCGCCGGTCTTGGCGAGGAGCTCGCCCAGGTCGGGCGACTGCAGCGGTACGGCGAAGTCCACCTCGGCGGGCCGCACGTCGCAGATCCCGGCCAGCTCGATCAGTCCCTGGTTGGCCAGCCTGCGCAGATTGCCCAGATGGTGCTGCCCATGGCCGTGCGCACCAGCGAGTACCACCTTCATCGCGACCACCTTAGTCCCAGCCCTCCGTGCGCGCCCGCCCGCAGGACCCCGTCGGAGATCCGCACCGGGTACGGCTCCTCCAGCAGCCCGAGGGTCGCGAACGACGCGTCCTCCACGTCCTCCGCCATGACCGGCAGCGGCAGGGCCAGCGCGAGCTGCCCGGACACCTCGCCCAGCAGGTGCGGATAGACCGGCACGTCGTACGTCCTGGCCAGCTCCACGATCCGCAGGAACGGCGTGATCCCGCCGACCCGCACCACGTTCGGCTGGACGATGTCGCAGGCCCCGGCCGCGAGCAGGTCGCGGAAGCCGTAGGTCGTGTAGACGTTCTCCCCGACCGCCACCGGCACGTCGATGGAGCGCCGCAGCTCCACGTGCGCGGTCACGTCGTCGGCGGGCAGCGGCTCCTCGATCCAGTGCAGCCCGAACTCCCGCAGGGCGGACAGAGCCCGCCTGGCCCGGTGCAGGTCCCACCGCTGGTTGGCGTCGATCATCAGCAGCCGGTCGGGCCCGATCACCTCGCGAACGGCGGCCACCCTGGCCACGTCCTCGGCCAGGTCGGGCCGGCCCACCTTGATCTTGACGCCCCGGTACCCGGCCGCCACCCAGCGCCGCGCCTGCTCCACCAGCTCGTCCAGCGAGTAGTGCAGGTTGACGCCGCTGCCGTAGACGGGAACCTCGTCGCGCCGCCGGCCCAGAACGTCGACCAGGCCGCTGTCGCCGCAGCGCAGGTCCCACAGCGCCAGGTCGATCCCGGCCAGCGCGATCGTGGTGATCCCGCCGGGCCCCGCCTCGCGCAGGTGCCGCCACAGCCGGTCCCACACCACCTCGGGGTGCGCGGGCAGCCCGATCAGCGCCTCGCGCAGGTCGTGGTCGAGCAGCGCCTGTACGGCGTGCGCCCCGATCTGCGGCGTCCACGAGAACCCGGTGCCGGTCCGCCCGTCCTTCAGCGTGACCTCGCACACCACCACGTGGTTGTAGGGGACGTCCGCGCCCCACGGCCGGGGAAGGGGGGCGGTACGCAGCGAGGTGCGTAGATCGGCGATCGTCATGACGCCGCCAGCTCCAGCCCCGTCTTGATCAGCGCCTCCAGCTCTGCCAGGTGCTCGTCGGACGGCTCGACCAGCGGCGGGCGGACGGCGCCCACGTCCAGGCCGCGTAGCCGTACCCCGGCCTTGACCAGGGCGACCGGGTAGCCGGGGACCTTGCCGCGCAGCCGTACGAGCGGGGCGTAGAAGCCGGTCAGCAGCCGCTCGTCACCGTTCAGATAGGCCAGCGCGATCTCCGGCGCGAACGCGAACACCGCGCTGGAGTACAGCTCCACGCCGATGCCCCGGTAGGCGGGCATGGTCAGCTCGGCCGTCGGCAGCCCGTTGAAGAACAGGAAGTCCGGATACGACTCCCGCACCGCCAGCACGATCCGCTGCATCCGGTCGATGTCGCCGACGCCGTCCTTGAGCCCGATCACCCCGGGAACCCCGGCCAGCTCCACCACGGCCTCCGGCTCCAGCACCACGGAGCCCCGCTGGTAGACGATCACCGGCAGCTCCGCGGCCACCGCCGCCACGTAGGCGGCGAAGCCGTGCGCCGGCCCCTGGGCCAGGTACGGCGGCATGAGCAGCAGCCCGTCGGCGCCCGCCGCGCGCGCGGCCCGCGCCTGGTTGAGCGCCGTGCCGAGCGGGCCGCCCGCGCCCGCGAACACCGGCACCCGCCCGCCCACGACCTCGGCCGCCACCCGCACCGCCCGCGCGTGCTCGGCCTCCGACAGCGCGGAGAACTCGCCGGTGCCGCACGCCACGAACACGCCGCCGGGACCGTGCTCCATGCCCTGCCGGACGTGCTCGGCCAGCACCTCCTCGGCGAGCCGGCCGTCGGCGTCGAAGGGCGTCACGGGGAAGAACAGCACACCGCTCAGGTTCATTCAGCTTCCTTCATTTCGGTACGCCAGCTTCGCTTGGGCTGCCAGCCGAGCAGGCGCTCTGCCTTGGTGGTCGAGAAGGCGGGGGTGGTGCCGGTGAGACCGGCGGCGAACGGTTCGGTGCCGGGCACGACCTGGGGCAGCAGGTCGGCGAGCGGCTTCCTGGCCAGCGCGTCCGCGGCCCCGGCGAAGAACACCTCGCCGCTGGGCAGCTCGGGCAGCGCCTCGGCCAGCACCATGATGAGGTCGGCGCAGTCGCGGGCGTCGATGTAGTTGAACAGGGAGACCCCGCCCAGCTCCGGCCGGTCGAGCCGTTCACGCAGCGTGTGGCCCGACTGGGTGGGCGCGCCCGCCCACTCCTCGGGCGGGATGACGAAGCACGGCCTGATCGCGGCCAGCTTGGTCGTCCCGGCCAGGGCGAACGCCTTCATGGTCTGCTCGGCCACGACCTTGGACAGGTTGTAGGCGTTCCACGGGCGCACCGGGTGATCCTCGTCGATCGGCAGGTACGTGGGCGCCCAGCCGCCCGGCGCGCCGTACCCGATCACGGTGGGGCTGCTGGCCACGACCACGCCCCGCACGCCCAGCGCGACGGACGCCTCGCAGACGTTGAACGCGAGCTGGGTGTTGACCTTGAAGATCACCGATTCCGGGTGGCTGAACGGGGTCGCGATGGCGGCCAGGTGGATCACGGACTCCGGCCGGAACCTGGCGATCACCTCGAACGCCTGGCCGGTGTCCGTGAGATCGGCCGGCAAGGCGACCGCGGCCTCGGATGGCGTGCCTGGCGTTCGGTCGACGCCGATGACCTCGTGCCCGGCCGCCGCGAGCGTGGTGACCACGCTCCGGCCGAGGCGTCCTGCGCTTCCGGTGACGAGGACTCTGCTCACCGCGGGGGCTCCTTCAAGACTGCAAACAGTTGCACTAAACCTTTGTGTCCTCGGGGCGAGGTCGTCAAGAGGTGATTTCACCCCCCGCGCTCGAACAGGGGTTTCCTGAGGCATGGGCGCGGCAAGCGCTTTCATGGTACTCAGAGATTCTGCAAGCGGTTGCGTTAGGGTGGGCGACTGTGACAGTGACGATTCGTGATGTGGCCCGGGCTTCCGGTGTGCATGTATCGACCGTGTCGCGGACGTTCTCCGCGCCGCACATGGTGAACGCGGCCACCCGTACCAGGGTGCTCGCGGTGGCCGAGGAGCTGGGATACCGCCCCAACCGGGCGGCCAGGGCGCTCACGACCGGCCGCACCCACAACCTCGGCCTGATCGTGGCCGACATCGCCAATCCGTTCTTCCCCCCGCTGATCAAGGCGGCCCACTCGGCGGCCAGGCAGCGCGACTACCACCTGTTCGTGGCCGACACCGACGAGGAGGCGGCCACCGAGGAGGAGCTGGTGCAGGCGTTCTCCAAGCAGGTGGACGGCCTGGTGCTGTGCAGCCCGCGCTCGTCCAACAAGGCGCTGGAACGGCTGGCCGCGCGGGTGCCGTTCGTGGTGATCAACCGGCGGCTGCGCGGCGCCGCCACGGTGCTGATGGACGTCGGCCACGGCGCCAGGCTGGCGGTCGAGCACCTGACCGGGCTCGGGCACCGCCGCGTGGCGCTCGTGTCCGGCCCGGCCGGCTCGTGGACCAGCGCGGAGATCCGTACGGCCGCCGAACAGGTGCAGGGCGTCGAGCTGGTCGTCATCGGCCCCAACGCGCCCACCGAGCGGGGCGGGCTCGCCGTCGCGCGCCAGGTGCGGGACTCCGGGGCGACCGGCGTGCTCGCCTACAACGACCTGGTCGCGATCGGGCTCATCGAAGGGCTCGGCGACCTGGGGCTCGGCGTGCCGGAGGACGTCAGCGTGGTGGGGATCGACGACATCGTCTCCGGCCGGCTGAACCGCCCCAAGCTCACCACGGTCGCCATGCCCACCGCCGCGGCCGGCCGGCTCGCCGTGGACCTGCTCATCCAGGAGGTGACGGCCACCACCTCGCTGGAGACGCGCCTGGTCATCAGGGATTCCACCGCTCCGCCACGATAGCGGGCCTGCTGCAAACGGTTGTACTAACTGAGCAGCGAATTCATCTGACTTCTCGGACGAGCGAGCTCTCCAGCTGGGCAAACGTCGTAACGATATATCGGTAACGGCTATGTAACGTCTGCAAAGGGTTGACGTAACTTTCCCCCCAGCTATAGGAAAGCGCTATCCATTCACATCTCGCCGGAAGGTCCGTGAATGACGAATGAGTTCCGTCATGGCTGACACGGTGGCGGTGAAAACCCGAGCCCCGCGCGAACCGGCCACGCAGGCCGGTGGAGGCGGACGCCGCTCCCTACGTGCCCGCCGCGAGGCGAGGGCCGCCTACCTGTTCCTGGCGCCCTGGTTCGTCGGCCTGCTTGTCATCACGGTCGGCCCGATCATCGCCTCGCTCTACCTGTCCTTCACCGACTACAGCCTCCTCAAGGAGGCCAAGTGGGTCGGGCTGGACAACTACGTCAAGATGTTCACCGAGGACGAGAGGTTCATGTCCTCGCTGAAGGTGACCACGATCTACGTGGTCGTGTCGGTCCCGCTGCAGCTGGCCTTCGCGCTGGCGCTGGCCCTGGTGCTCGACCGGGGGCTGCGCGGGCTGTCGTTCTACCGCTCGATCTTCTACCTGCCCTCGCTGCTGGGCGGCAGCGTCGCCATCGCGATCCTCTGGCGCAAGGTCTTCGGCGCCGACGGCCTGGTCAACGCGGTGCTGTCGATCTTCGGCATCCAGGGGCCCGGCTGGGTCGGCGACCCCGACACGGCGCTGGGCACGCTGATCCTCCTGCACGTGTGGACGTTCGGCGCCCCGATGATCATTTTCCTCGCCGGGTTGCGTCAGATCCCCGGCAGCTACTACGAGGCGGCGGCGGTGGACGGCGCCGGCACCCTGCGCCAGTTCCGCTCGATCACGCTGCCGCTGCTGACGCCGATCATCTTCTTCAACCTGGTGCTCGAGGTCATCAAGTCGTTCCAGTCGTTCACGCAGGCGTTCATCGTCAGCAACGGCAAGGGCGGCCCGGCCGACTCCACCCTCTTCTACACGCTCTACCTCTATCTGAAGGGGTTCAAGAGCTACGACATGGGCTACGCCGCGGCGATGGCGTGGGTCCTGCTGGTCATCATCGCCGCCCTGACCGGAGTGAACTTCCTCGCGTCTAAGTATTGGGTCTTCTATGGCGACACCAAGTAGGCCGGTCCCGGTGCTGTTCCGCCCCCTCAAGGGCGGGCCGGTGGTCAAGCACATCCTGCTGATCGGCTTCGGCCTGGTCATGCTCTATCCGCTGCTCTGGATGATCTCCAGCTCGCTCAAGCCGGAGGAGCTGATCTTCCGGGAGCCGGGGCTGTGGCCCAGCCAGATCACGTTCGAGAACTACACCCAGGGCTGGTCGGCGCTGAAGCACCCCTTCGGCTACTACCTGTGGAACTCCGCGGTCGTCACCGCGCTGTCGGTGGTGGCGAACCTGGTGGCCTGCTCGCTGGCGGCCTACGCCTTCGCCCGGCTGAACTTCCCGCTGAAGAAGTTCTGGTTCGCCATCATGCTGGGCACGATCATGCTGCCGCACCACGTGGTGATCGTGCCGCAGTACATCATGTTCTCGAAGCTCGAGCTGATCAACACGATCTGGCCGCTGGTGATGCCCAAGGTGCTGGCGACGGACGCGTTCTTCGTCTTCCTCATGGTGCAGTTCATCCGTACGCTGCCGAGGGAGCTGGACGAGGCGGCCGAGATCGACGGAGCGGGCTATTGGCGCATCTTCATCAGAGTGGTCATGCCGCTCTGTCTGCCCGCGCTGGCCACGACCGCGATCTTCACGTTCATCTGGACGTGGAACGACTTCCTCAGCCAGCTCCTTTACCTCAACAACCCGGACAACTTCACCGTGCCGGTCGCGCTGCGCACGTTCCTGGACGCCAGCAGCGACTCGCAATGGGGTCCCATGTTCGCGATGTCGATCATCGCGCTCGGTCCCATCTTCGGCTTCTTCCTGGCCGGCCAGAAGTACCTGATCCGTGGCGTGGCCACGACGGGACTGAAGTAGTTCCGTTCACCCCCCAACAAGAGAAATCCCCTAGGAGGTAGAGCCGTGAGCTCTGGCAAGAAGGTGTGGTCGGCGGCATTGCTCGCCACCGCGATGCTGGCGGTCACCGCGGCCTGCGGCAGCGGCAGCGGCGGCGACAGCGCCGATGGCAAGATCAAGCTGCGCTTCTCCTACTGGGGTAGCGCCGCTCGGCAGCAGATGACCGAAGAGGCGATCAAGAAGTTCGAGGCGAAGAACCCGAACATCGACGTCGAGGGCGAGTTCTCCGACTTCGCGGCCTACTACGAGTCGCTGTCCACGAAGGTCGCAGCCAGCGACGCGCCCGACGTCATCACCCTTGAGATCCGCGGCCTGCGCGAGTACGCCGACCGCGGCACGCTGGCCGACCTGGCCAGCACGGTCAACACCGGCGACATCGACCCCAAGGTGCTGACCACCGGCGCCATCGACGGCAAGCAGTACGCCATCCCCACCGGCGTCAACTCCTTCTCCCTGGTCGTCAGCCCGACCGAGCTGGAGGCCGCGGGGCAGAAGCTCCCCGATGACACCAAGTGGTCCTGGGACGACTACGTCAACCTGGCCGCGAAGGTCAGCGAGAAGAGCGCCGGGAAGATCTACGGCACGCAGCAGAGCTTCAACCCGGCCTACCTCCAGATCTTCGCCGCGCAGAAGGGCGAGCCCTTCTACAACGGCAACAAGATCGGTGTCTCGCCCGAGACGATCAAGGCCTGGTGGGCGACCCACCAGAACCTGATCAAGACCAAGGGCTCGCCCGACGCCGCCAAGACCGCCGAGATCGGCGCCCAGAGCGTGGACCAGTCGCTGCTGGCCACCGGCACCGGCGCGATGGGCATGTGGTGGAGCAACCAGCTCGGCGGCATCGCCAAGAAGTCGGGCAAGGACGTGGACCTGCTCCGGATGCCGAAGCTGCCGGGCGCCACCTCGGGCGGCATGTTCCTGCAGCCCGCGATGTTCTACACCGCCTCGTCGAAGTCCGAGCACGCGGCCGAGGCCGCCAAGTTCATCGACTTCATGATCAACGACCCTGAGGCGGGCCAGATCATCCTCAGCGACCGCGGCCTGCCGGCCAGCTCCAAGGTGCTGGCGGCGGTCAAGGACAAGCTGCCGCCCACGGACAAGAAGACGCTGGACTTCCTGGACAAGGTCAAGGGTGAGCTGGCCGACCCGCCGGCCGCTCCGCCGAAGGGCGCCAGCGCCATGGAAGACATCCTCACGCGCTACTCGGAGGAGGTCCTGTTCGGCAGGATGACCCCCGACGACGCCGCGCAGAAGTTCATCACCGAGGCCAACGCCTCGATCGCAGGCTAAAGGGAGAGACATGAAGTACGCGTTCGTCGGGCTCGGGCACCGCGCGCAGATGTACGTCGACGCGCTGCTCGGGGAGTGGCGCGACGCCGGCACCATCGTCGCCCTCTGCGACACGAACCGGACCCGCATGGACTACTACGTCGAGCGGATCGGTCACGAGGTGCCGCGCTTCGCGCCAGAAGAGTTCGACAAGGTGCTCGAGCTCGCCGACGCGGTCATCGTCACCACCGTCGACGCCACCCACGCCCGGTACGTGTGCGCGGCGCTCGACGCCGGGCGCGACGTCATCGTGGAGAAGCCGCTGACGATCGACGCCGAAGGCTGCGCGGCCATCGCCGAGGCGGCCGAGCGCAGCAGCGGCAAGCTGATCGTCACCTTCAACTACCGCTACTCGCCGCGTAACTCGGCCGTGCGCCGCCTGCTGCAGGAGGGTGCGATCGGCCGGGTGACGTCCGTGCACTTCGAGTGGACGCTCGACACCATCCACGGCGCCGACTACTTCCGCCGCTGGCACCGCCAGCGGATCAACTCGGGCGGGCTGCTCGTCCACAAGTCCACCCACCACTTCGACCTGGTCAACTGGTGGCTCGCCGCCGCCCCGCAGACTGTCTTCGCCCAGGCCGACCTGCGCTTCTACGGCTCGGACAACGCCGGCGAGCGCGGCCTGACCGACCGCCCGGCGCGGGGCCAGGGCGCACCGGGCCTCGGCACGGACCCGTTCATCCTGGACATCTCCAAGGACCCCCGGCTCAAGCGGCTCTACCTGGACGCCGAGCACGAGGACGGCTACCTCCGCGACCAGGACGTCTTCAGCGACGGGATCACCATCGACGACACCATGTCGGTGATGGTCCGCTACACCAACGGCGCCGTGCTCACGTACGCGCTGAACGCCTACGCGCCCGCCGAGGGCTACCGGGTGGCCTTCAACGGCACGGCCGGGCGGCTGGAGCTGGAGGTCGTCGAGCGGTCGTGGACCCCGCCGAACGCGGCCATCGACCCGAGCGCCGCCTCCAAGAAGCACAAGACCGACTCCTGGGAGAAGCTCACCCTGCACCGCCACTGGAGCGAGGCGGAGGAGGTGCCGATCGAGTCCGGCTCCGGCGGGCACGGCGGCGGCGACCGGCTGCTGCTGAACGACGTCTTCCGCGGCCCCGGCGACGACGCGCTGGCCCGGCAGGCCGGCTACCGCGACGGGATCCGCAGCGTGCTGACCGGGCACGCGGCCAACGTGTCGGCCGCGACCGGCGAGCCGGTGCACCTGGTGGACGACGGCACCCGTGTTCGCTGAGCTGGCCGAGGTCGCCGCCGCGCAGCTCGGGCCGTACCCGTCTCTTCCGGGGCCCGAGCTGCGCGAGGCCGCGCGGGCCGCGATGGGGGTGCTCGACCTGGCCGCCGATGACGTGCGGGTCGAGCGCTCGTGGACGGACGGCGACCTCGCCGGGGAGGAGCTCTCTTGGTCGGTGGGGTTCGGGCCGCGCACCCACGCGTACCTCCTGCGGCCCCGGGACGCGGCCGGGCCGCTGCCCGGGGTGGTGGCGCTGCACTGCCACGGCGGGATGAAGTGGGTCGGCAAGGAGAAGATCGCCGACGGCCCCTCCGGGCCTTCCCCCGAGGTGCGGCGGGTCCGGGAGGTGCTCTACGGCGGTCGCGCGTACGCGAACGAGCTGGCCGGGCGGGGTTTCGTGGTGCTGGTCCCCGACGTGCTCACCTGGGGCAGCCGCCGGTTCCCGCTCGGCGTCGACGAGCCCGACCGCTACGACGCGGCGGCCAAGGACCACGAGCACGTGGTCGCCAAGTACTGCGCCGCGCTCGGCACGTCCTTCGCGGGCGTGGCGGCGGGCGAGGACCTGGCGGCGGCGGCGTACCTGCGGTCGAGGCCCGACGTGGGATCCGTCGGGTGCGTCGGCCTCTCCGGAGGCGGCCTGCGGGCCGCGCTGCTCGGCGCGTTCGACCCTGGCATGCGGGCCGTCGTGGTCGCCGGGATGGTCTCGTCCTTCCGCGACATGCTCGACGGGTACGTCGAGAAGCACACGTGGATGCTCTGGCCGCCGGGGCTGCCGCGCCTGGGCGACTGGCCCGACCTGGTGGCCGCCCGCGCGCCCGAGCCGCTCATGGTCCAGTACGCCCTGTATGACAGGCTGTTCCCCGAGCCGGGCATGCGCCGGGCGCACAGCATGATCGAGAAGCGTTATCGCGAGACTCCTGATGCCTACGAAGCGGTGTGGGCAGACGTGCCCCACAGCTTCGACGCGACCATGCAGGAGCAGGCCTTCGACTGGCTGGCTCAGCGGTTGAAGGCCTAGGAGAATGCCGCCGCCCGGGACCTGCCCCCGGGCGGCGGCGCTCCTGAACGGTCGTCAGTTACCCGACTTCCACGTGGCGATGAGCTTGTCGTAGTCGAGCGTCTCCGGCTTGCCCCGCTCGTCGGCCAGCTTCGGCGCGGGCGCGCCCGGCTGGTCGTACCAGTATTGGGCGGGCCGCTCCGGGTTCAGCTTCGGCGCGCAGTCGCCGCCGTAGCCGCGCCGTTCCAGCCGGGCCAGGATGTCGTCCTGCTGCTTGGCCAGGTTGTCCATCGACTGCTGGGCGGTCGTCTCGCCGGTCACCGCGGTGGCCACGTTCTGCCACCACAGCTGGGCGAGCTTGGGATAGTCGGGGACGTTGGTCCCGGTCGGGGTCCACTGCTTGCGGGCCGGCGAGGCGTAGAACTCGATGAGCCCGCCGTACTTCTTGGAGTTCTCCGAGAAGAAGTCGCTGCGGATGTCGGAGTCGCGGATGAACGTCAGACCCTTGATCGACTTCTTCAGCGACACCGACTTCGACGTGACGAACTGCGCGTACAGCCAGGCCGCGGCCCGGCGGTCCTGCGGCGTGTTCTTGAGCAGCGTCCACGAGCCGGCGTCCTGGTAGCCGAGCTTGTTGCCCTGCTTCCAGTAGGCGCCGTGCGGGCTCGGCGCGATGCGCCACTTGGGCGTGCCGTCGCTGTTGACGACCGCCAGACCCGGCTTGGTCATGTCGGCCGTGAACGAGGTGTACCAGAAGACCTGCTGGGCGATGTTGCCCTGCGCCGGGACCGGGCCCGCCTCGCTGAAGTTCATGCCCGCGGCCTCCCGGGGGGCGTACTTCTTCAGCCAGTCCACGTACTTGGTGAGCGCGTAGACGGCCGCGGGGCCGTTGACGTCGCCGCCGCGGGTGACCGACGAGCCGACCGGGCGGCAGTTCTCGACGCGGATGCCCCATTCGTCCACTGGCAGGCCGTTGGGGATGCCGGGGTCGCCGTTGCCCGCCATGGACAGCCAGGCGTCAGTGAAGCGCCAGCCCAGCGACGGGTCCTTCCTGCCGTAGTCCATGTGGCCGTAGACCTTCTTGCCGTCGATGGTCCCGTTGCCGTTGACCTTGTTGGTGAAGAAGTCGGCGATGTCCTCGTAGGCCGCCCAGTTGACCGGGACGCCCAGGTCGTAGCCGTACGCGGCCTTGAACTGCTTCTTGATCTCCGGGTCGGTGAACCAGTCGTAGCGGAACCAGTAGAGGTTGGCGAACTGCTGGTCGGGGAGCTGGTAGATCTTCTTGTCCGGGCCGGTGGTGAAGCTGATGCCGATGAAGTCGTTCAGGTCGAGCGTGGGCGAGGTGACGTTCTTGCCCTCGCCCGCCATGTAGTCGGACAGCGGGAAGACGTAGTCGCCGCGCGAGTGGGTGCCGATGAGGTCGGAGTCGTTGACGTACGCGTCGTAGATGTTCTGGTTGCCCTGGATCTGGGTCTGGAGCTTCTCGATGACGTCACCCTCCTGGATCAGGTCATGCTTGATCTTGATCCCGGTGATCTCGGTGAACGCCTTGGCCAGTGTCTGCGACTCGTACTCGTGGGTGGTGATCGTCTCGGAGACCACGTTGATCTGCATGCCCCGGTACGGCGCCGCGGCCTTGGTGAACCAGTCCATCTCCGCCAACTGCTGGTCCTTGGACAGGGTGCTCGGCGTGAACTCCTCCGTCACCCACCGCTGCGCCGCCGCCTTGCCGTCCGACTCCTTGAAATCGCTCGTGGGCTTCTGCGCGCCCTGCGTGCAGCCGGCCGCTACCAGGACGAGCGCGGCCAGACCTACCGCCGCGGACCTGCCTGCCCGATGCCTCATCGCTTCGCTCCTCTGTTAGCCCCATATCCCGATCACGACCGCCACCAGCAGCGCGCAGCCGAGTGCGAGCCACATGGACAGGTCGGTGACAGCTATCCAGCCGGCCAGTACGACGGCCGCGCTGATCAGGCCGATGTAGAGCCGGTCACCACGGTCGGTCTCGATGCGCAGGAAGCCGCGCCTGGCCACGGGAGGGGAGATGCGGGCCCAGACCGCCATGACGACCAGCAGCAGCGCGAGCCCGGCGAACACCAGGGCCGTGGGGACGGTCCAGACCATCCACTCGAGCATCGCTAGACCCTTCCCATGGTGAATCCCTTGGCTATGTAGTTGCGGACGAACCAGATGACGATCGCGCCGGGGACGATGGTGAGCACGCCCGCCGCCGCCAGCAGCCCCCAGTCCACGCCGGCCGCGCTCACCGTCCGCGTCATCGTGGCGGCTATCGGCTTGGCGTTCACCGAGGTGATCGTCCTGGCGATCAGCAGCTCGACCCAGCTGAACATGAAGCAGAAGAACAGCGTCACGCCTATCGCGGACCGGATCATCGGCAGGAATATGCGGACGAAGAAACGTGGCAGCGAATATCCGTCGACCGCCGCGGTCTCGTCGATTTCCCGCGGAATTCCCGACATGAAGCCCTCGAGTATCCACACGGCGAGCGGCACGTTGAAGAGCATGTGCGCGATGGCGACGCCGAGGTGCGTGTCGAAAAGGCCGACGCTCTGGTAAATCTGGAAGAACGGCAGCAGGAACACCGCGGGCGGCGCCATGCGGTTCGTCAGGAGCCAGAAGAACAGATGTCTGTCCCCGGCGAAACGGAACCGCGAGAACGCGTACGCCGCCGGCAAGGCCACGACGAGCGACATCACCGCGTTCAGCGAGGTGTAGATGATGGAGTTCAGGTAGCTCGAATACCAGGAGGAGTCGGTGAAGAAAGTGGCGTAGTTGTCGAACGTCACGCGCTGCGGGATGAGCGAGAAACTGCCGAGGACGTCCTCGTTCGGCCGGATCGACATGCCGAACATCCACAGCAGCGGCAGCATCAGCGTGACCACGTACAGCCAGAAGACCGTCCGTGCCCACGGCAGCCGCCGTTCGGTGCGCCTGGCCATCCGGGTCACCTCCCCGACCTGGTCAGCACGGTGAAGAAGACGTAGCAGAGGATCTGCACGATCAGGAAGTAGAGCAGCGAGAACGCGCCCGCCGGGCCCAGGTCGAACTGCCCGACCGCGATCTTCGACAGCAGGATGCTGAGGAACGAGGTGGCGTTCCCCGGCCCGCCGCCCGTCACCACGAACGGCTCTGTGTAGATCATGAAGCTGTCCATGAACCTGAGCAGGATCGCGATCGTCAGCACCCCGCGCAGCCTGGGCAGCTGGATGTGCCGGAACGTGGCCCACGCCGACGCGCCGTCGATCTGCGCGGCCTGGAAGTACGGCTCCGGGATCGAGCGCAGCCCCGCGTAGGCCAGCAGCGCCACCAGCGGCGTCCAGTGCCAGATGTCCATGACCAGGACCGTGATCCAGGCGTCCGTGGAGTCCAGCGTGTAGTTGAAGTTGATCCCGAGGACGTTGTTGATCGCCCAGCCGCCCAGCCCGATGTCACCGCGGGCGAAGATCTGCCAGATCGTCCCCACCACGTTCCACGGGATGAGCAGCGGCAGCGCGACCAGCACCAGCGCCACCGACACCCAGAAGCCGCGGCGCGGCATCACCACCGCGAGCGCGACCCCGAGCGGGATCTCCAGCAGCAGCACCTGCGCCGAGAACAGCAGGGTCCGCACGAACGCCGAGCGCACCTCCGGGTCGCGCGAGATCGAGCGGAACCAGTCCAGGCCCACGAAGATCCGGTCATTGGGGTTGAAGACGTCCTGCACGGAGAAGTTGACCACGGTCATCAGCGGGATCACCGCGGTGAACGCCACCGACACGACCACCGGCAGCACCAGCCACCAGGCCCGGTTGTCCCTCCGCTTCAGGTCCGCCGGCCGCTGCTCCTCCTGGACCTCGGTCACGCCGTACCCCTTCCGTTCAAGGGCGCGAGGGAGCCGCACCTGACCTCGTCCCGGAACAGGAACGTCCGGTCCGCGGGGAAGTGGAGGAACTCGACCGACTCGGGCCGGTAGGGCGAGCCCGCCTCGGTCCTGGCGATCAGCGCGTGCTCGCCGACCCGGGCGTGGACCAGGTCGTACGCGCCCATCCGGTCGATCCCGGTCACCGTGGCCGCCACGCCCGGCGAGCTGCGCGCGCCGCCGATCCGCACGAACTCGGGGCGCACCCCGATCCTGACCGGCCCCGGCGGGAGCTCGCCGGAGACGAGCCCCACGTCCGACTCGCCGACGCGTACGACGTCGCCGACGATCTCGGCCGGGAGCATGTTCATGCCGGGCGAGCCGATGAAGTGCCCCACGAACTCGTGCGCCGGCGACAGGAACAGCTCGGCCGGCCGGCCCGCCTGCACGATCGCCCCGTCGTTGAGCACCACGACCTCGTCGGCGAACGTCAGCGCCTCCGTCTGGTCGTGCGTGACGTAGATCAGCGTGTGGCCCGTGTCGCGGTGGATCTCCTTGAGCTTGCTGCGCAGCGTCCACTTCAGGGCCGGGTCGACCACGGTGAGCGGTTCGTCCAGCAGCACCGCCGCCACCTGGGAGCGCACCAGGCCGCGGCCCAGGCTGACGATCTGCTGGCGGCCCGCGTCCAGGCGGCGCGACCTGCGGCTGAGGAGGTGTTCGAGGCCGAGGAGCCGGGAGACCTCGCGGACCCGCTCGTCGATCTCCTTCTTCGGATATTTCCGGTTCCGGAGGGGGAAGGCCAGGTTGTCGTAGACCGACATCTCCTCGTACAGGACCGGGAACTGGAAGACCTGCGCGATGTTGCGGCCCGCGGTGGGCACGTCGGTGACGTCGCGGTCGTCGAAGAAGATCCGGCCCACCGAGGGCGTGAGCAGGCCGGAGATGATGTTCAGGAGCGTGGTCTTGCCGCAGCCGCTCGGGCCGAGCAGCGCGTACGCCCTGGCGCTCTGCCAGGTCCAGGTCATCGGCCTGAGCGCCCAGGTCTCGCCGCCGTCGTAGCTGTGGCCCACGCCTTCCAGCCGGATGTCAGCCATGCAGGTCGACCTCCGCGGCGCTGGTGGCGAGCAGGCGCCCGCCGTCCTCGTCGAAGACGAAGACGTGCGCGGGGTCCACGTACGCGACCGCGGGCTCGCCGGGCGTGAAGAGCTGGGTGCCCGGCAGGTGCGCGACCAGGTGGACGCTCCCCTGCAGGAGCAGGTGCAGGAACGTCGCGCTGCCGGTCACCTCGGCCAGCCGGATCTCGGCGGGCAGCTCCAGCGCCCCCGGGCCGGCGCGCTCGATGCTCACCTGGTGGGGGCGGATGCCGAGCACGACCTCGCGGCCGGACGCGTGGGCGCGGGGTGCGGGGAACGACGTGCCCAGGACCTCGATCCGGCCGTCGCGTACGACGCCGGGCAGCAGGTTGAGCGGGGGATCGCTGAGCGTGGCGGCCACGGCCAGCGTCGGCGGGTGCGCGTACATCTCGGCCACGTCGCCGACGTGCTGGACCCTGCCCTCGCCCAGGACCACGGTCGGGGCGGCGAACGTCAGCGCCTCGTTCGGGTCGGCCGTGGAGTAGAGGACCACGCCGGGGGAGTCGGCGAACATGGTCTTGAGGTCGGCGCGCAACTGCTCGCGGAGCTTGAAGTCCAGGTTGGCCAAGGGCTCGTCGAGCAGCAGCAGGTCCACGGGGCGGGCCAGCGCTCGGGCGATGGCGGTGCGCTGCTGCTGGCCGCCGGACAGCTCGGCGGGGCGGCGGTCGAGCAGCCCCGCGATGCCCATGAGCTCGGCGACCTCGCGCACCCGGTCGTCGATTCCCCCACGCCGGAACTTCGGGTCGAGGCGGAGGGGCGAGGCGATGTTCTCGTAGACGGTCAGCGACGGGTAATTGATGAATTGCTGATAGACGAAGGCGACCGAGCGTTTCCGCACCGAAATGGCGGTCACATCTTTTCCGTCGACCACGACACGGCCCGAATCCGGCGGTAACAGTCCGGCGGCGACGCGCATCAACGTGGTTTTTCCCGCGGTCATCGGGCCGACGAGAGTGGTCATTCCGTTGGATAATTCCAGGCGAACGTCGTCAAGCCAGGTCTCCCCGTGCCGCCGTACGAAGACGCCATCGAGAATCAGCGTCACTGTGCCGGTCCTCTCTGCTCGACCTCCATCTAACATGATCTGTAACTGTGTGCAAAGAGGGCATGTGGTGTGGCTGTGAAGAATGTGACGCCTGGGTGATCACGATTCGATGTCGGGCCTGCCGTGAATGGAATTTCCTATCACTCCGGCGGTTTGTTCGCAGCTCATCGCGGCCGGCATGATCGGGTGTGGATCATGGCGGCATAGGGCGGGCCCTACTTGGTGAAGATCTTGGTGACCAGCTCGTGGAGTCGTTCCCGCTCGTCGGCCGTCAGCGGCGCCAGCGTCTCCCGCTCCACGCGCTCCACCAGAGCCCGTCCCCGGTCCAGCGCTTCGCGGCCCGCGGGCGTCAGCGAGATCCGGTAGCGCCGCCGGTCGGCCGGGTCGCGGTCGCGCTCGGCCAGGCCCTCGCCGATCAGCCCGTCCATCAGGCGCACCATGTCACTCGGGTCGAGCCCCAGCCGGCCCCCGACCTCCCGCTGGGCGGCCGGTCCGAAATCCGACAGCGTGGCCAGCGCGGCGAACTCCCACAGGCTCAGCCCCGTCTCGTCCGCCAGCCGGGCCGCCACGGTGCGGCGGCTCCCCACCCCGACCTTGTGCAGTACGAAGGTCGTGGTCGCGAGCAGGGTGGGCGGCAGGTCCATGCCCCTTAGTGTAGGTTGTCACCAATAATTGGTAACTACCCACTATTTTGCCGGAGGTCCCCGATGGACGCGCTCTACCCCCGCCTGCTGGTGCGTGACTTCCCGGCCAGCGCCGCCTTCTACCAGGCCGTGCTGCGCGAGCTGCTCGGCGTCGAGCCGGTGAAGGTGCTGCCCGGGTACGCCAACTGGGACATCGAGGGGGAGGCCGGGCTGGTCCTGTTCGACCGGGGCAGGCTCGCGGCCGCCGTCGGCACCGAGGACCTGCCCCAGGCCGCTCAGGACGCGGCACGGGGCACGGCTCAGGACGCGGCACGGGGCACGGCTCAGGACGCGGCTCGGGACACGGCTCAGGACACGGCAATGCTGGTCATGAAGGTGGACGACGTCGATGCGGCCGCCGCCTGCCTGGCCGGCCGCGGGGCCACGGTCGTCGCCCCGCCCCAGGACCGCCCCGACTGGGCGCCCACCCTGCGAACCGCGCACCTGCGTGACCCGGAGGGCAACCTCATCGAGCTGCAGTCGTACTGACTCAGGGGAGGATCGAGTCCACGTAGCCGCCGTCGACCCGCACCGCGCCGCCCGTGGTCGCGGAGGCGAAGGGCGAGCTGAGGTAGACGACCATGTTCGCGATCTCCTCGGGCTCGATGAGGCGCTGCAGCAGCGACTGCGGCCGGTGCTCCCGCATGAAGGCCCGCTGCGCCTCCTCCCACGGCAGCTCCCTGTCCACGAGCTGGTAGACGAACTCCTCCACGCCCCCGGTGTGCGTCGGCCCGGCGATCACCGAGTTGACCGTCACCCCCGTGCCCGCCGCCGCCTTGGCGAAGCCCCGGGAGACGGCCAGCAGCGCGGTCTTCGTCATGCCGTAGTGGATCATCTCGATGGGGACGGCCACGGCGGAGTCGCTGGCGATGTACTGGATCCGCCCCCAGCCGCGCTCGATCATGCCCGGCAGGTATGTGCGGGTGAGCCGGACCGCGGCCAGGACGTTGACGTCGAAATAGCGCCGCCACTCGGCGTCGTCGATCTCGAGCGCGGGCCTGGCCCCGAAGATCCCCAGGTTGTTGACCAGGATGTCCACCCGAGGCAGCGCGTCCAGCACCGCCTGGCAGCCCTCGTCCGTCGTCACGTCGCCGGGCGCCTCGATCAGGTCGCCCACGCCTATCTGCTCCATCGCCATCGCGACGGAGCTCTCGGTGCGGCCGTTGATCCCGACGCGGGCCCCCGCCAGCGCCAGCCCTTCGGCGATGGCCGCCCCGATGCCCTGGGTCGAGCCGGTGACCAGCGCGGCCTTGCCGCTGAGATCGATGCGCACGATGTCCACCCCCGCCCGCCATTGTCCGTGATCAGGTGCTGGAGGTCACGCCGGGCCGCGTGCACGGCGCGCCGGATGCGTAGGCTTGGGGTGGCGTGGAAGGGGCGTGGGTGCACCGGATCATCCTGTGGCTGGTCGTGGCCGCCGCCTTCGCGGTGAGCCTGGTCGTGCCCGTCGGCTCCGGCGGCTTCGACGGCTTCGACGGCTTCGATGTGGAGGAGTGCCAGTCCCGCGACACCCGGGTCGTCGCCCCGTACGCCGTCACCGGCTACTGGGTCATCCCGCGCGCCGATCCGTGCGTGACGCGGCGCATGGTCGAGGCCGTCCACGCGATCGGCGGCGACACGCTCATCACGTTCGGGCCCCGGTTCAGCGCCCGCGACGATCCCGTCTTCGCCGACTGCCTCGTGGACGGGCGGCCGTGCGCCGACGTCCCCGGGGTCCGTCGCGTCTACACGTACGTGACCAGCGAGGAGTTCGGGAAGGGGCTGCTGCGCTGCCCGGGGCTGGACCGGCGGATCGAGAGCCGGGGCCGGATCTTCTACCGGGTCTCGCTGGCCGCGTCCTGCGCGGACCCCGTCCAGGACCTCGTGCTCGTCTCCACGGACGGCGACGGGCTCGGCAACCTGATGACCGAGGCGGCCGCGTACGGGGTGACGGTGTTCCCCGGGCTGCCCGCCGCGCCCCAACTGGAGGGCAAGCCGTGGGAGCCCGACGCCGCGCACACCGCCGCGCTGACCGCCTTCACCGCGCGGGTGCTGGCCGACTACCGGGAGCGGTTCGGGGGGTCGGCGGCGTTCGGCGGGGTCTACCAGTCGTTCGAGCTGGCCGTGCGGGCGCGGGGGCCGAAGGATCCGATCATCGAGCTGTACGCGGCCCAGCACGCTGTCGTCGCCGCGGCCCTGCCCGGGAAGAAGATCGTGGTCAGCCCGTACATCGACGCCCGGAGGGGGCGCGGGTTCCCGCCCGGGCAGGTGGCGAAGGGGCTGGCGGACATCGCCGCGACCCGGGCCGGGGCGCCCATGGCCGTCGCCGTGCAGGACGGGCGGGGGACGGGGAAGGTGCCGGTGTACGGGGTTCATGAGGGGGAGGCCAAGGTCGCCCCGCGATTGGTGCCGGTTGTCGGGGATGTGAGCAATGCCCAGGCATACTACGGGTCCACGGGGGACTACATCGAGGCCGCGGCGCGGCGGGTGCCGCCCGGGGTGGAGCTGTGGGTGAACGTGGAGGGGTTCGAGCCGACGCCGGTGGCCGGGGAGTGCGGGCGGGTCGATCCGCTGCCGTTGCGGGGGCGTACCACGAAGAGCCGGATCGACGCACAGGTGATGGCGGCGGGGACCCACGCCGGAAAGATCATCTCTTACGGGTGGGATCCGTTCTTCACCTGCCAGGCCCGCTACGACACTCCCTCGCTGGCCGACGACATCGTGAACGGGTGGCGGCAGCCGATCATCGTCGGCGCCACCCGCAAGGAGATGAACGGGCGGCCCGGCATCCTCGTCGAGGGCTACAACCTGCGCGGCGGCACGCTCCGCTTCGACCCGCAGGGGGCGGTGGTCAGGCAGGAGTGGTACGGGCGGGGGCGGTTGGAGTCGGCGTGGGCCCCGTACGTTCCCACGGGCCCCTGGACCTCGATCACCGCCACGAACGAGACCGGTTACTCCAGCACGAGCGCGTACGTGATCCGTTAGGCCAGCGCCGACACGAGGATGTCCGCCAGCAGGGTGGCCTGGCTGCCGTCCTCGTCGAGGTCGGGATCGAGGATCGTCACCTCCAGCCCGGCGGCTCCCGGGAGCCCCGCCAGGCCGCGGATCAGCTCGGTGAGCTGCGCCGCGTCGAGCCCGCCCGGGGTGGGGGAGTCCACCGCGGACAGCACGGACGGGTCGAGGACGTCGGCGTCCACATGGATCCAGAACCCGTCGAGGTCGTCCCGCACCAGCACCTTGCTCGCGGCGTCGAGGGCGAGGCCAATGTCGAGGGAGAGGCCGGGACCGGGGGAGAGGTCGGGGCCGGTGTCGAGGGAGGGGCTGGTGCCGGGGAGATGGGCGATGCCGGTGTCGAGGGAGGGGCTGGCGCCGGGGAGGTGGGCGATGCCGGTGTCCGCGATGTCCCGCAGGTCCTCCTCGCCCCGTACCCCGAGCACGATCACGTCCTCGTCCCTGACGTACGGCCGCAGCCCGTCGATGTCCGTCAGGTAGCCGTCGCCGCGCCCGGTGATCAGGGCGAGGTCCTCCCCGGCGGCCGCCCCGACGTGCGGGCTGTTGCCCAGGTGCCGGAAATCGGCGTGCGCGTCCAGGTACGCCACCCCGTACCGGCCGCTCCTGCGCAGGGCGAGGGCGGGGCCGAGCAGGATCGAGCAGTCACCGCCGAGCAGGACCGGGAATCCGCCCGCCGCCCGGATCGCGGTCACCCTGTCCGCCAGCCGGCGGGTGTAGGCGGCGATGGCGGGGCCGTTGCGCACACCGCTCCCGGGCTCCCATGTGGCGACATAGCGGGGCGGCACGAGCGCCCCGGCATCGGCGGCGCCGAGCCGCTGCACGAGTCCCGTGTTCCGCAGGGCCCAGGGGGCTTTGTAACAGCCGGGGATGGTGTCCGGGGCGAGCGGGCGCAGGCCCAGATTGGATGGGGCGTCGAGGACCGTCAGGTGTCTGTCAGGGGTTATTATGGTCATAGTCGTGACGGTAACAGAGGGAGGGTGGATGCGCCAGTTCGCTGAAACGGGTCTGGTGGCGCTCGATCTGGCCAATACGTGGGACGAGTACCTGGACGACCCCGAACGCCTGCCGGACGCGGCGGCCCTGCGCCGCTTCTGCCGTGAGCTGGGCGAACCCAGCGAGTTGGGTGAACACAGCGAGCTGACGGAGGGCGGCGAGCTGACGGAGGGCGGCGAACTGACGGAGGGCGGCGAAATGGGCGGACGCGGCGGGTTGGCGGAGGGCGGCAAGCTGAGCGTTGACGACCTGCGAGCGGTGCGTGCGGTGCGGGAGCGGCTGCGTGCCGTGCTGTCCTGCGACTCTCCCGACCGGACGCGTGCTCTGGCGCGGTGGGCGGGCGAGCTGCCGATCCGGGTGGTGGTGGAGGACTCGGACGGGGCACCACGACAGCGCCTCACCGCCCCGGACGGTGCCGACCTCGCCGAACGGCTCGCCGTACGATCCGTCGCCGAACTGCTCGACCTCGCCGCCTCGGGAGACTGGGAACGCCTGCGCCTCTGCGCGGCCGACCCCTGCAAGGACGCCTTCGTGGACCAAAGCCGCCCGGGCAAACGCCAGTTCTGCTCGACCCGCTGCGCCAACCGCGCCCACGCCGCCGCCTCCCGAGCCCGCCGCCGCTGAGCCTCGGGCGTGCGGGCGATATCCAGGCGACCGGCACGTGCACCGGTCCGGTGGTGATCTGGCCGATCTTGCGCTGGATCTTCTGCGGGGGATCGGGATGACGTCGGGCGCGAACGCCTCAATGAGGTCCGCTGGAGAAGGTCGTCTGGTTGCCCTGCACGCTCATCGCGTTGTCATGCCGCGTCGCCGGATGCGCAGGGTGCCGTTGGCGCGAGCGACCGGGCGACGCGGCGCCGGTTTCACGCAGGGCGTCATGGAGGGGATCCAGGTATCCCAGCTGTGGGCGGTCGGGCTTCAGCCGGGCCCGGGGTTTTCAGTCGAAGAGCTCTTCGGCGGTGGTGGCCTTGAGGGATCGGACGAGCCAGCTCTCAAGGAGGGCGAGGTCGGTGCATGCCAGGACTCTCTCCCGGGTGGAGTCCGAGACGGGTATGTCGCGCTGCTCCAGGATCTTCAGCACGGACTTCGCTTCGCCACGGGCCTCACCTTCGGCCCGGAGCATCTCCGCGAACTCGGACTTGAACCGGTAGTTCTGCATGGCCATCAGAGATCTCCAGATCTGCCGGGCTTTAGTGTTTCCGAGGCCTATTTCCGTTTGCTCGGCGAGGTATGCGGCGGTGTCGGTGTCGACCGTGGTCAGCGCGATATCCAGGGCCTCCAGTATCGCATCGACCTTGGGCGAATGCGCATGCGTGATCGCCGAGAACATGGCGAGCACCGATTCGTTTTGGGCTCGCGGGCCCATTTGGCCGTGGACTTGTCCTGGCAGATCACGCTCCCGCCGCCGTTGAGGCTCCCAGGGCAGCCGGGAATTGCCGGTCTTTTGCACGGCCACGTACAGGCCGATGGCTCGTTGAGCACGGCCCTGACGCGCTCGTTTAGATCTCGCTGCCTCAGGAGTGGGCGTATCGGCCTGTCCAAGCAGAAGTCCTCATTGCTGGGGTACTTTGGTCGGGCCTCTCGGACGGTTGATCGAGATTCTGCTTGGTATCGCCTGGGTCGGCCCCGAGGGACAGTCCGGTCCACCGCATGGACGAGAGAGGCGAACCGTACGAGTTCCCACACTCCTACGTCGATGTGGCCGAGATAGCAGGCAGAAGACGACGATGGGGCCGAGGGTCGGTCAGATGCTGAAGGCCATCACGGAGCGCTCCAGCGAGCGAGACGTGCTCATCATCAACACCGAGCCAGCACGCTAGACGCGGTTTGCCGCGTCCTGCATCCGCGCCGCGTAGACCGCCAGGTCGCGAGGATAGCCGGTCAACTCGGGCAACGTCGCCCGGAAGCCTTCGGCGGCCACGTGCCAGTCTCGCACCGCGTAGGCGGCATTGGCCTTGTGCAAGCGTGCCCGTACAGGGTCCAGCCAGTACAGCCAGTTCGGTCGATCCTGCTCATCGGGGGTGCGTAGAGCCAGTTCATAGGCCTGATCGGCAAGGCGGCGGGATTCGTCGCGCTCGCCCACGGCTGCCGATGCCAGACTCGCCTGATGCGCCGTGATCGACGCCGTGGTGGGGGATGCGCCTACGGCCTCTTGGCAGGCCACTTTGGCGATCTTGTAGGCGCGTTTAGGGTCGCTGTGCTTGAGCATGTAGTAGCTCCGAACCCTGGTCACCCACGCTGCCATGTCAGCCGATCCGGCGTCTACAGCCCATCCGTGGGCGAGGTCGAGCCAGGCCAGAGCAGGCCCCGCGTGTCCATCCCGATGAGCCACCCATGACAGCCAGTGGGCATGCTCGGCTGCGAGGATCAACAGCCGATCCGCCACAGGCCCAGAGGTGTCCGGCAGTAGGCGTGTAACCGTGTCGAGTTGGGAGCGAACCACAGGCCATAGCTCCCTACCACCCACCGTGTCCTCTGCCCTGCGATGTTCGGTCAGTACATGTGCTATCCAGTCAGCGATGCGCACGTCGGCACGGCCGGTGGTGTGCGCTCGAGAGATCCTTTCGCGTAGTTCCGAGTCAGGCGACCATTCGGACATTTCTGGACGGTGTGCCCCACCCAGTTCTTCCGGCACGTGCAACCCCTCTGTGATCCGCTGAATGAGATCGGCGTCCATGATCCGCCTGCGGCCGTTCTCAACTGCTGAAATATGGGGCTGTGGCATGTCGATGAGCTGCCCGAGTCGCGCTTGCGAAATGCCGAGAATATTCCGATAAGTACGGAAAATGACCGGCCAGTCTTTGCGCAGCCATGCGGCACGAAGACGCCCTTCTACCCAGGGCTGCGGACCTGTCATATGCCGGACGATACCCCCTGCGTATACAGCCTCGGTATTGGTTTCGCTGCTTTGATTTCCCAGGATGAGGACGGTTCTGGAAAGCGGAACCCGCCGAACGCGGCGAACGTTCGACGGGCTCCTTGACCAGGAAGGACCTCCTGACCCGTGGGCAACTTTAGGGCCTCACCCCGTTCCCCCCGCCTCGATCATCTGACGATCACGACCACCAGCAGGGTTGTCCGCACGCCGCACGGCCCCCTCTTCACGGAAGGCGCGTGAGATGGCCAGGGAGCAAGCGCTGTCGGGCGCCGAGCTAGACGCGCTGCTGCGAGTCGCAAACGAGAACGTGCGCCAAGTCGTAGCGCAGGCAGCGACCTTGCAGGACTGGACGGCCCGCCAACTGTCGGTGCTGCGCAACACCTATCCCTCGTGGGACATCGACCGCGAACGCGACCCGTCCGGACAGGTGTTGTGGACGGCACGGCTACGCCAGAGGCTCACGGTCGAGATGGTGACGGCCGGGGCCGTGCAAAGCGTCCGGCAGCCTGACGCCATCGCGCTCGCATCCGCCCTGTCCTGGCAGTCCTACCTGATCCACAGCGGAAGACGGCCCCGCCTCGGGCCACCCTGAGCCGCCCTGGCCCGCCGGTCGCAGGTACGGCAGGCCGGGGTTCCAAGCGCCCAGGCGCGTCCGCGCCCGGGAAACCCGCCCCGCGACCGCAGGGGCCGACCGAGAGGAGAACCGCACCATGGATCTGTACCGGCAACAGCTCGGCGACGTGCCGTTCAGCAGGCTGCGCGACGGCAACCAGGACAACGACGAGATGGAGTCCTGCGTGGAGATCGCCCCCATCCCGGGCGTTGACGACGCCTACGCGCTGCGTGACTCGAAGAACCCCGATGCCGGGACCCTCCGGTTCAGCGGTGCCGAACTGCGTGCCGCAGGTGTGACCACCATCTAGGCACCGCCCAACCACCAGGGCGGCCCCTGCCTGATCAAAGCAAGCAGGGGCCGCTCACGCACTCTACGGGAGCACGCTGACCATGCATTGGCATGCCTACCAGTGGACGGGGAACGGTGCAGACCGCGCCAACGAGGCGGAGCGCCGCCCGTCATCGCCAGACTTCCCCACCTCGCCGCTTCCGCCGGTGCGGACCGGCGATTGGCTGGCCAAACCCGCATCGCGCATCGCGGCTACGTTCCACGAGGTGAGCGAGGCGGCCGAATGGCTGGCAGCCGAGTACGGCAAGGTACGCGGCGCGCTGCTGCTGCCCGAAGGCATCCCGCTTGAGGGTCGGCTGGAGTACGCGCGCGACGCGCTGCCACGTGGCGTTGACGTGCAGTGGGGCGAGTGGTTGCAGGGCGCGCGGTTCGCCGGCATCGGTGTGATCTGCAACCCGAACCGCCATGTGACCCATCCCTGCCCGATCCGGCGAAGCGCCGGGACCAGCACGTCATGAGCAGGAGTGACGAGGGCACGGTTCCCGCAATCCCCGTGGTCGCCTCGGGGATGCCTGGCCTTGCGTGGTTCCCGTACGACTCCCTGGGGACGCGGACGAGGGTCAGGGAGTACCTCACCCGTGGGAACGTCGAGTATGAGCAGTGCATAGAGGGTGGCGCGTACCTGATCCGTCGGACGCAGCGGAGCAACGCGGCAAAGCCCACGGTCATGGAGATCGGCCGTGGCAGGACACGGATCGTCGTGCTTGATCTCTGGCAGCTGATCGTCATGGGGGACATCGGCTGACAGGCTCTGCACGGTGCGTCCACAGCAGTACGAGAGCTTAGGGGCGGCGTTCCCGGTGGAAGCAGCCTCCGCGCCAGTGGGTCGAAAACCCCTGCCGAACTGGGTTCCGGATCGGTTGCTGCTTTGGCCCTGCTACCGACCAGGTCAGAGCATGATTCGGGGTGCTGGCGCGGTTCCGCTGGAAGTAGCCGGCCATGCGGAGGGCTGAAAATCCCTCCTGAGCCGGTTTCTGGGTTGGTCGCCGCCTTAGCTGCTGCCCACTACCAGGGGTCGGGGCTTGGCCCGACTGGAAGCGGTGGACGGCTCAGCGTCTCGGGCCCGGCCTGGGCGCGGCGAGAGAATAGAGCTGACCGTGTCACACTGACGTGGATTACCGCAGCTCAACCTGCTTGTGTGGGCGGTTTGCCGACGGCTCTATGGGCGTTCTGCCGAACTTTGTGTGGGCGTTCTGCCGATACTTGTGTGGGCACTTTGCCGAAAAGTGTCCCAGCGAAGTGTTCGGGCCACCCGCGCGGCGCGCCCCTCTCGTCCTGGAAGACCTCGGCCACGGCAGGCGGGAGGTAGGACCCGGTGCAGCGGTCCGAGCGGCTCGGGTAGTCGTCGTCGGTCACGGATGATCCCCGTGCCGGGGGCCTGCCGCGTCCTGTCCTACCAGAGTCGGTGGACACTCCCGGCCCACCAGCCTCGCTTCGTCGCAGCCGCTGGTCCCTTTCCCTTTCCCCCACGGCGAGGCGTGCTTGCGTGGCTTACACAGCAAGTCTCACAGAGCAAGTCGTAATGCGGCCCTCGCAGCAGGGTCTTGTTCAGGTCAGGGTGGGCTCCAGCGGGCCAAGCCGGTAACCGGGTCCCGGGTGGGCCATGGCGCCGAAGGCGCGGGGGGTGCGCCGTCAGGCGCCTGAATGAGAACGCCTGAGTCCCCGGCGCGAAGCGCCCCTGGCAAAGACCTTTGGCTCGGGGCGGGGTCCAGCGGGCTCACCCGGTGATTGGGCAATGGGTGGGTGGAGCCCGCGCAACCTACTGCTAGCCGAAGAGGGGGCGGCCCCAGTAGTCGCCGGCGTCGCGGACGCCCGGGGGGCAGGCGAACAGGCCGCTGGAGACGTGTTTGATGTACTCGTTGAGGGTGTCGTTCTTGGCCAGGTTCATCTGTACCGGTACGAACTGCTTGCGTGGGTCGCGCTGGTAGGCGATGAAGAACAGGCCCGCGTCCAGGCGGCCGAGGCCGTCGGAGCCGTCCACGAAGTTGTAGCCGCGGCGCAGCAGGTGCGCGTTGCCGTTGGAGGTCGGGTGGGCGAGCCGTACGTGGGCGTCGTCCTTGATGGACGGCTGGCCGTCGGCCCCCTTGGACGCGAAGTCCAGCGGGTCGAACTCGGCCTTCTTGCCCAGCGGCGCGCCTTCGCCCTTGTCCCGGCCGAAGATCTGCTCCTGCTCCGCGAGCGACGTGCGGTCCCAGGTCTCGATCGCCATCCGGATCTTCCTGGTCACCATGTACGAGCCGCCCGCCATCCAGTCGCTGCCGTCCTGCGCGGAGGCCCACAGCTGGTCGCGGAGCAGGGCGGCGTCCTCCAGTTTGAGGTTGTTGGTGCCGTCCTTGAAGCCCATCAGGTTGCGCGGGGTCGCCTGGGAGCGGGACGTGGACGACGTACGGCCGAAGCCGAGCTGCGACCAGCGTACGGAGACCTTGCCGAAGCCGATCCTGGCCAGGTTGCGGATGGCGTGCACGGCGACCTGGGGGTCGTGGGCGCACGCCTGCACGCAGATGTCCCCGCCGGAAATTTCCGGAATGAGCTGCTCTCCCGGAAATTTCGGCAAGTCGGCGAGAGCCGCCGGCCGCTTGTCCGCAAGCCCGAAACGGTCGTCGAACAGCGTCGCCCCGAACCCGATCGTCAGCGTCAGACCCGAGGCGGGCAGCCCCAGCGCCTCACCCGTGTCGTCGGGCGCGGCCTCCGGCGCGCCGCCCACCGCCCCGTACGACCCGGCCTCCTTGCCCTGCGTCAGCCGGGCGGCCGCGGCCGTCCACTCCTGCAGCAGATCGACCAGCTCGGCCCGCTTCTTCGTGGTGACGTCGAACGCCACGAAGTGCAGCCGGTCCTGCGCAGGCGTCACGATGCCCGACTGATGCTCGCCGTAGAAGGGGAACGGGTCGGAGGTCGACGCGGCGTGCGCGACCGGTGGCTCCTCGAAGAGCGTGTTCGCGGCCACGACCCCGGCCCCGACCACGGCGGCGCCCGCGGCCCCCAGCCCGAACAGCCCTCTGCGGCTCACCCGCTGGCCCATTGCCGGCACCTCCCGCTACTTGGTGATGACCGGCGCGATCTTGCTGATCGGCTCGGCCAGCGCGTTGATCGCGTCCGACAGGGTCTTCAGCTCGGCCTTGGACAGCTCGTTGTGCAGCTGCCAGCCGTCGCCCTTCTGGTGCGCGCCGAGCGCCGCCTCGGCCGCGGCGAACTTCTCGTCCAGCGTCTTGACCAGGTCGGGAGCCCGGTCCTCCAGCACCGGCCTGAGCGACTGCACGGCCGCCTTGGAGCCCTCCAGGTTGGCGTCGAAGTCCCACAGGTCGGTGTGCGACCAGATGTCCTCCTCGCCGGTGATCTTCCCGGTGGCCACCTCGTCGAGCAGCTCCTTGGCGCCGTTGGCGAGGTTCAGGGGGGTCAGCTCGGCGGCGTTCGACTTGGCCACGATCGTCTTGACGTCGGCGATCAGCTTGTCGGCGATGGCGCCGTCCTTGCTGATGTCCTTCTTGATCCACAGGTCCTTCTCGATCCTGTGGAAGCCGGTCCACTCCTCGCCGTCGGCCAGGTCCGCCTCACGGGCGTCGATGGCCGGGTCGAGGTCGCCGAAGATCTCGGCCACCGGCTCGATGCGCTCCCAGTACGTACGCGAGATCGGGAACAGCTCCTTGGCCTTGTCGATCTGCCCCGCCTTGACCGCGTCCACGAACTCCTGCGTCTTGACCAGCAGCGTGTCGCTCTGCGACTTGACGTAGCGCTTGTAGCTGGCGACGGCGTCGGCGAGCTGGGCGTCCTCGGTGAGCGCCTTGTGTTCGCCGCTCACCTTGAACGCGTTGCGGATCCCCTTGCCGACCATGCCGGGCTTGCAGGCGGTCTCGTACGCGCCCGCCGGCAGCTCGGCGATGAGCTCTCGCGTCAGCCCGGGCACGATGTTCTCGACCTCGGCCATGACCCGGTCACCAGGGGCGTACACGTAGAACTCGGTCACCTTGGTGCCGCCGTTCGTGATCGTGAACGTCGTGGTGCCCGCCGCGACCTCGGACGCGCCGACCTTGCACTCCGTGTCGGACGCCGCCACGGTGATCTTGCCCGGCTTGGCGGCGGCGGAGCCAGAGGGGGAAGCGGGGGTGGCCGGGGTGTTCCCCGAGCCGCAGGCGGCCAGCGTCGCCAGGGCGAGCGCCCCGAAGGACAGGCGGATGGGGGTGCGCATGATGCTCCTGATTCAGGCCGCGGAGGAAGCGGGTGACGGCGTGGACTTCACCCGCGAATTACGCAGGAAGAAGAAGAGGGTGGGGACGAGGTAGCAGGCCCAGGCGATGGCCTCGGCGACGCTGGGCTGGGGCGTGATGTTCAACATGCCCGCCAGCAGCGTGCCGTACCAGGAGTCGGCGGGGATGGCGTTGCTGATGTCGAAGGCGTACGTGTTCAGGCCCGGCAGGATGTTGGCCTCTTGGAGGTCGTGCACGCCGTACTTGAAGATGCCCGCGGCCACCAGGATCAGCAGCAGCCCCGTCCAGGTGAAGAACTTGGTGAGGTTGATCCGCACGGCGCTGCGGTAGAGGCCCCAGCCGATGAGCACGGACGTGAGCAGCCCCAGGCTGATGCCGATGAGCGGCTCCGGCGTGGTGACCGCGCCCTGCACGGAGGCGAAGAACAGGATCGCCGTCTCCAGTCCCTCGCGGGCGACGGCGAGGAAGGCCATCACGACCACCGCGATCGAGCCCAGCTCCAGCGCCTCGGAGAGCTTGCCGCGCAGCTCGCCGGAGAGCGCGCGGGCCGCCCGGCGCATCCAGAAGATCATCCAGGTCACGAACACGACGGCGAGCAGCGAGGTGATCGCGTCGAACAGCTCCTGCCCCGTGTGCCCCAGGTGCGCGGCGGTGAACGTCAGCAGCGCCCCGAACCCCACGGACAGCGCGACGGCCGCGCCCACCCCTATCCACACTTGCGGGAGTTTGTCCTTGCGGTCACTCTTGACCAGGAAGGCGACCAGGACCGAGACGACGAGTGCCGCCTCAAGACCTTCGCGCAGTCCGATGAGGTAACTGGCGAACACCGTCACTCCCGTTGCTGAGGTTCTGCTTGGCATTTCCTGAGGAAAGCCTTACCTAAATTAGGGCAGGCGAAGCATACCTAGCGCAAGGGCCGAAAGCGACAGTGTGCGGAGAGTCACGTTCGCAGGGTCATCCCTTCGTCGCGCCCGCGGTGAGGCCGCCGACCAGGTGACGTTCCGCGATGGCGTAGAAGCCGAGCGCGGGCAGCATGGCCAGGACGAGATAGGCCAGGATGCGGGCGGTGTCGGAGGCGTACTGGCCCTGGAACTGCTGGATGCCCAGCGGCAGCGTCCAGCTCGACTCCTCGGTGAAGACCACGAGCGGCAGCATGAAGTTGTTCCAGCTCCCCACAATGGCCAGCACCGAGACGGTGGCGATGGCGGGCCGGGCCATCGGCAGCAGGATCCGCCAGAAGAACCCGAACGGGCCGCAGCCGTCGATGATGGCCGCCTCCTCGATCTCGCCCGGGATGCTCCGGAAAAAGCCGCGCAGAATGATGATCGTCAGCGGCAGGCCGAAGGCCGCCTGCGTGAGGATCACGCCCAACGGGTTGCCCAGCAGGCCGAACGAGCGCAGCAGCACGAAGATCGGCAGGATCGCCACCGCGAACGGGAACATCAGCCCGGCCGTGAACAGCGTGAAGAACAGCTCCCTGCCGCGGAAGGCGAACCTGGCGAAGACGAACCCCGCCAGCGCCGACACCCCCACGGTCAGCACGGTCGTCAGGACCGCGATGAACGTGCTGTTCCACAGCTGCAGCCAGAACGAGCCGGAGCCGATCACGTCGGTGTAGTTGCCCGTCGCCCAGGTCGCGGGCAGGCCGAACGGGTTGGTGGACAGCTCGCTGGTGGACTTGAAGCCGCCGATCAGCGCGTACACCACCGGGATGATGATGAACAGGCCGACGATCCACGCGATCAGGTGCAGCGGCAGGGTGTTGCGCCGCGGCGAGGACTTCCTCCGGTGGATCATCGGCGCTCTCCCATCGAGGTGGTCGCGCCCTCCAGGTCGCGGCGCATCACGAAACGCTGGTAGACGAGGGCGAAGACGAGGCTGAGCCCGAACATCACGACGCTGATCGCGCTCGCGTAGCCGACCTGGGAGCGCTTGAAGCCCCAGTCCATCATGGTGACGGCCATCGTCTCGGAGGAGTGCGACGGCCCGCCCTGGGTGAGGATCCACACCAGGTCGAAGAGCTGGATCGTGTAGATGACGGACAGGAAGACGCTGATCCGGATCGTCGGCCCGAGCAGCGGCAGCGTGATGTGCCTGAACGTCTTCCAGCTCGTGGCCCCGTCGATCTGGGCGGCCTCGATGAGCTCGTTCGGAATGCCTTGCCGTCCCGCGAGATAGATCATCATGTGGAAGCCGAAATATTTCCAGGTCATGACCAGGAAGAGCGACGGCATCACGGTGTCGGGGTCGGCCAGCCACTCCGAGTCGAGCCCGAACACCGACAGGAGCTGGTTCGCCATGCCCGACTCGGGCGAGAGGATCAGCGAGAACAGCACGCCCGTGATGACCTCGGAGAGCACGTACGGCGCGAAGAACACCACCCGGTACAGCGCCCGCCCGCGGATGCGCTGGTTCAGCAGCATCGCGATGGCCAGCGAGAACGGGAGCTGGACACAGACCGACAGCAGGACGAGGACCACCAGGTGCCACAGGTCCTGGCCGAAAATTTCGGTGCCGAGGAGCCGGGTGAAGTTGTCGAGCCCGATGAAGTTGGTCGGCAGTCCGCCGAACCCGTTCCACCGGAACAGGCTGGCGTAGAACGCCACGAGGATGGGCGCGACGACCAGGAAGAGGAACAGGGCCAGGGCGGGCAGCAGGAACAGGGCGATGGTCACCCAGCGGCCGCGCCGCCTGGCGGCAGGGGAGGGGGCCGGAAGCGTGACCGCCTCCGGCCCTTTGACGAGGGTCGTCATCCTTCGCTCTTGGCCACTTCGGTGATGGCCTCGCCGACTTCCTCCGGTGTCTTCGTGCCGGCGATGAGTTCGGCGACGCTGTCGTTGACCTGCTGGCCGACGGCGGGCGGGTAGGCCTGGTCGAGGTAGAGCTGGTAGCCGCCGGCCGCGGCCAGCTGGGTCGCCACCTGCTTGAGGTTGGGGTCCTTGACCGCGCTCTCCTCGCCCTTGAGCACCGGCAGCACGCCGCCGGACTCCACGGCCTTGGCGTGGTTGTCCATCTCGGTCATGAACTTCACGAACTCCACGGCCTCCGCGGGGGCGTCCGCGCCCACGGCCAGGCCGCCGCCACCGCCGAACGCGTCGGTGGCCGAGCCCTTGCCGCCCTCGACCGCGGGGAAGGGGAAGAAGCCCAGGTCGTCGCCGAGCCCCTTGCCGGAGTCCTTCTGCACGGCGGGCGCCCACTGGCCCATCAGCTCCATGCCGGCCTTGCCGTTCGACATGGTGGCCGCCTGGCCGTCCGGGGTCGAGTACGCCGCGCCGAGGAAGCCCTTCTGGAACGGCTGCAGGTCCGCCAGCGCCTTGACCTGCTGCCCGGCGGCCACGAAGTCGGGCTTGGTGAAGTCGTGGTCGGCGGCCGCCTGCTTGAGCGCGTCGAGGCCGGCGATGCGCATGGCGAGATAGGCCCAGTAGTAGTGGCCCGGCCACTTCTCCTTGCCGGCCAGGGCGATCGGGGTGACGCCCGCCGCCTTGAGCTTCTTGACGTCCTCAAGGAATGCCGACCAGGTGGCGGGCGGCTGCGCGATGCCGGCCTTCTGGAAGAGCTTCTTGTTGTACCAGAAGCCGACCAGGCCGATGTCGGTCGGGAGCCCGTACGTCTTGCCGTCGAACTGGTACGCGCTCAGCGCGGCCGGCGTGAAGGTGGGCAGGACGTCGGCGACGTCGGAGGAGATGTCCTTGACCAGCCCGGCGTCGATCTGCTGCCTGAGCACCCCGCCGCCCCACGTGGCGAACAGGTCGGGGGCCTTGCCCGACTGCGTGATCGTGGTCAGCTTGGCCTTGTACGCCTCGTTCTCCAGGACGGTCGCCTTGATCGTGACGTTGGGATGCTTGGCCTCGAACTCCTTGGCCCGCTGCGCCCAGAGGGTCTTGAGCGGATCGGCGGTCGACAGGTGCCACCATTCGAGGGTGACCTTGGCGGGCGAGCCGCCCTGCTGCGGGGCCGTGCTGCCGCCCCCGCCCCCGCCGCAGCCGGTTATGAGCACTGCGGTCGCGATCAACACCAGACTGCGTTTCATCCAGGGGTCCCTTCCACTCAGACTGGCTCGGCCTGCCGTACGGACCCCTGCACGTGATTTGCGGGACGCAGCGTGACTCATGGGGCACGGTGCGGCGCACCGGGCGAAAGTTTCGTTACCACCCCGATAGTTTCGCTGCCTGGATCGTAGGTAGGTGCCGCACAAAGCGTCAACACCTCGGGTGGGAGCGATCCCAAACCGAAACTTTCGGCTACACTCCCGAACGTGTCAGGAAAGCGGCGGGTGACGATCGCACTGATCGCGGAGGAGGCCGGGGTCTCCATTCCGACGGTGTCCAAGGTCATCAACGGACGTCCAGAGGTCGCTCCGGCGACCCGCCATCGAGTCGAACGACTCCTTCAGGAACACGGCTACCAGCGGCGCATCAGCCAGGACGACACCCCGGCCGGCCTGGTCGACCTGGTCTTCGCCGAGATCGAGTCGCCATGGGCCATGGAGATCGTGCGCGGTGCGGAGGGCGCGGCCCACGAGGCCGGGGCCAGCGTGGTCATCTCCGTCCTGCACACCCATGCCGGACCGGGCCGCGACTGGCTCGAACGCCTGGCCGCCCGCCGTACCGACGGTGTGGTCATCGTCGCCTCGCGCCTGTCCACCGGCATCCAGGCCCAGCTCAGCGCGCGCTCGCTCCCGTTCGCGGTGGTCGACCCGGAGGGCGAGCCCGCCCCCGGCGTCGTCTCGGTCGGGGCCACCAACTGGAACGGCGGCCTGGCCGCCACCCGCCACCTGCTCGAACTCGGGCACCGGCGCATCGGCATGATCAGCGGCCCCACGGACATGCTGTGCAGCCAGGCCCGCGTGGACGGCTACCGCGCCGCCCTGGAGACGGCCGGGGTGCCGATCGCGCCCGAGCTGATCCGCCGCGGCACGTTCCTGGTCGAGTCGGGCCACGACGAGGGCCACGCCCTGCTCTCCCTGGACGAACCCCCGACGGCGATCTTCGCGGGCAGCGACCTGATGGCCTTCGGCGTCTTCGAAGCGGCCCGCCAGCGGGGCCTTCGCGTCCCCGAGGACCTGAGCGTGGTGGGCTTCGACGACCTGCCCCTGTCGAAGTCGGCCTGGCCGCCGTTGACCACGGTACGGCAACCGCTGCAGGAGATGGCGGCCCTGGCCACGCGCACGGTTCTGGCGATGGGGCGCGGCGAGGTCCCGGAGACGAAACGGGTCGAACTGGCGACCGAGCTCATCGTCCGAGACAGCACGGCCCGCCACGAGTAGGCGGGCCGGGGCCCCGTTGGCGGGACCGGTCCCCCTACGCTGCGTTGCCATGCAGTCATCACACGAAGGGGAAACGATGGCCGACCGCCAGCCCGTACCGCGCAACCTCTGGCAGTCCAGGGGCATCATGATCGTGCAGGGCGTGCTCGGCCTCCTCGGTGGCATATTCGTGATGGCCCTCGTCAACGGCTCGGACATGACCGGGGGCGCCGGCCTGCTGATCACGCTCGCCTTGGTGTCCGTCGCCGCGGCGGTCGCCCTGCTGGCCTGCGCCGTCCTCCTGTACCGCGGCCTGCCCTGGGTCCGGGTCACGACCCTCGTCATCGAGGGTTTCACCGGCGTCGGGGCACTCGTCAGCCTGGTCTCCGGCCTGGTCGAGGGCTCGTTCCAGCCGACGGGGACCATTCCGCTGGTCCTGAGTTTTCTGGTGATCACGAATCTGGTCCGGCCCGAGGTCAGGGACTGGTTCTCAGGCAGCCCGGCGTAAGGGCGGCCCGCGACCCTGACGAAAGCAGTCTCCGGTCGTAGGTCAGGGGGTCAGGCGGCGCGACAACCAGGCCAGGGCGAGCGGGTAGCGGTACTCGATGGCGCCGTGGCCGGCGTCGAAGAGCTCGAAATAGACGTTCTCGTCCTTGACGCCCGCCGCCTCCAGCGCCCGCCGGAACGCCACGGCCCCGAAGTCCAGGAAGAACTCGTCCTTGCTCCCGGCGTCCACCCAGATCGCCCGCATCGAGCACAGCGCTTCGGCGTGCCGCGGGGCCATCATCACGGGATCCCAGGACAGCCAGCGCTCCCACACCTCCGGCACGACGGCGCCCGTGTCGTCGAAGGGCACGCGTACGGTGCCGTCGGGCTCGGCGGAGTAGGCGGCCGAGTACGCGTACATCTCCAGCAGCTCCAGATCCCCTTCCTTCGTCCCGGCCAGGCGGCCGCGGAAGTCGGCGAGGAACTTGTCGTACGAGCCGTCGTACATGTCGCGCAGCCGGCGCGCCACCTGGGGGAACGACCTGCGCGAGCACACCTCGAACAACGCGTCACCGGCGTGCGTGGCCAGCGCCCCGAACACGTCGGGCGCCAGCATGGCGGTCACCATGGCCCCGTAGCCGCCGCTCGACTTGCCGGTCACCGCCCGGTGGTCGCGGTCGGCGATCGTGCGGTAGCGGGCGTCCACCCACGGCACGACCTCGTCGCGCAGGTAGGAGTGGTAGCGCCCGGTGCCGGGGGAGTCGAGGAACTGGCTGCCGCCGAGCGAGGTCCACGCGTCCACGTACACGACGATCGCGGGCAGCGCCTCCCCGGAGGCGAAGACGGCGTCCGCCAGCTCCGGGTACGGCTGCCGGAACGGCGCCCGGTTGAGCCACATGGCGACGTGACCGGTGTAGCCGAGCAGCACGTAGATCGAGGGGTAGCGGCGGGAGGGGTCGTCGTCGTAGCCCGGCGGGACGTACACCATCACCGGGCGCTCGTGCGGGTCGCCCAGGGGGTTGCCGCGCAGCAGGGCGCTGTCGATGACGTCGTGGTCGAGGCGGCCGGCCAGTTCGGCGGACCAGGGCAGCATGACGAATCCTCTCAGCCGGCGGACGAGGTCACCGTGTCCACGCCCGTCTGCGTGACGGAGCGCCCGGACACCAGGACGAGCGTGAGGTTGCGCAGGTCGGAGAGGCGTTCGAGCGGATCGCCCTTGACCGCGATGAGGTCTGCGCGCTTGCCCGCCTCCAGACTGCCGGTCACCCCGCCCACCCCGCAGGCGTCGGCGGCGCGCACGGTGGCCATCTCGATGATCTCCGCGTGGCCGAACCCGGCCTGCGCGAACACCTCCAGGCCCCCGATGTACCCGTCGGTCTCGTTGGCTATGCCGCCGTTGACGAACCCGGCGTCGGTCCCCGCGATGAGCCGGATTCCGGCCTCCCGCATGGCGGCCACGCCGTGCAGCCAGGCGTCGATCATCTTGGGGCCGTGGAGCTCGCGCATCCGCCAGAACACGCCGTGCACGGTGGGGCACACGTACGTGCCGCTGGCCGCGACGAAGTCGGCCAGCCCGGCGTCGTACTCGTGCCCTGACGGGCCGAAGAACGTGCAGTGCTCCACGGTCGTGACGCCCGCCTCGACGGAGCTGCGGATCGAGGCGTGCGCGTGAGCGTGCGCGGCGACGCCCTTGCCGCGCGAGGCGGCCTCCTCCACGACGGCCCTGATCTGCTCGGTGCCGTACTGCGGCACCCAGCTCGGCGGCGCGCCCGGCGTCATCAGGCCGCCGGAGGCCATCACCTTCAGGCAGTCGGCGCCCGCCCGGAGGTTCTCCCTGGCGACGCGGCGGATGGCGGGCTCGTCGTCGGCCTCGCCGCCCATGTACCAGCAGTGGCCGCCGGTGATCGTGATGGGCCTGGTGGCGGCCACGATGTGCGGGCCGACGGCCAGGCCCTCCTCGATCGCGTCGCGCAGGGCCAGGTCGAGGAAGCCGCGCGAGCCCAGGTCGCGGGCGGTGGTGACGCCGGCGGAGACGAGCTTGCGGGCGTTCTCGGCCATGCGTAACAGCAGGTGGTGGTCGCTCTCGGAGCCGCGCCGCGTCACCGGGTCGACCTTGGCGTCGAACCCCAGGTGCACGTGCGCGTCGATCAGCCCCGGCAGCACCGTGTGGCCCGGCAGGTCGAGGACTTCGGCGGCCTCGCCCGCGCTGCCGCGCGGCCCCACGGAGACGATCCTGTCGCCGTCGATGAGGACCTCGCCGTCGGCGACCACCTCGCCGGGACGCCCCGTGAGCACTCTGGCCGCGCGAATGATCCTCATGCACCGACCTTAAGACCACGAGAAGCGGATCTAAAGCCCGTCCCCGCACTCTGGGGACATGACACCGCAGACCGCAGAGTACGAGATCACCCGCCACTTCGACGCCCCCCGCGAGCTGGTGTGGGCCGCCTGGACCGAGCCGGAGCGCTTCTCGCGGTGGTTCGGGCCGCGGATGCTCACCGCGCCGGTCGGCCGGATCACCCTGGACACCCGCCCCGGCGGGATCTGGCGGGCCACGCTGGTGGGCGAGGAGGGGTTCGAGGCGACGCTGGACGGCACCTACCGCGAGGTGGCCGAGCCGGAGCGGCTGGTGTTCACCACGGGCGACCCGGACAACCCGGGCGAAGGACCGGCGTCGGTGGTCACCATCGACTTCTCCGAGGCGGACGGCAAGACGGGGATGCGCTTCCACCAGTACGGCGTCAACACCGACCCCGCGCACGCCGAGCAGGCCAAGGCGGGCTGGACCGAGTTCTTCGACCGGCTCGCCGAGCACCTTGCCTAGCTCTCAGAGCAGGTCGGCGGCCTGGTCGAGCTTGAGTGCGGCGCCTTCCCGGTACGCGGCCGCGAAGGCGTCCTCCCCGAGCGCGTCGCGTACCCTCGCCGCCGCCCGCTCGACGTCGGCCCGTTCGGCCGCCCCCGCGGGGGTCTGGTTCCGCTCCCTGGCCGCGGCCGCCAGCCCCAGCAGGACGGCCGCCTTCTCGGTCGGCCCCGCGGCCGAGGCCGCGCCCTCCACGGCGAAGGCCATCGTCCTGACGTCGCCCATCCTGCGGGCCGCGGCCAGCGCCTCCACGTGCAGCTCCATGGCCGCGGCCGGGTCCCCGCGCAGCTCGGTGAGATAGCCCAGCTCGACCAGCGTGTCCGGCAGGTGCAGCGGCGGCTCGACGGCCGGGTCGCGCGGCACCCCTTCGAGCAGCCGGCGCAGGTGCGTCTCGGCCAGGTCCAACAGCCCGGCCCGGCGGGCGGCGAAGCCGAGGCCCATCTCGCCCATCGTGACGCCCTCCATGTAGCCCTGACTCTGCGCCAGCTTCATGGCCCGCTCGCAGAACTCCATGGCGCGGTCGTAGTCGCCGCTCATCAACGCGATCCAGCCCAGCCAGGCGATGCGCGTGGAGACCTCCGGCCACAGCCCCAGGTCCTCGGCCATCCGCAGCCCCTCGCCGAACAGCCGGGTGGCCCGCTCCGCGTCGGTCGCCATCTCGGCCAGCGCCGCCAGCCACGCCGTGGCCTGCAGCAGCCCCCACCGGTCGCCCAGCTCGGTGAACAGCCGCGCGCTCTCCTCGCCGATCCGTTCGAGCGCCTCGATGTCCCGCGTCGTGAACGCGTCCCTGGCCTGCCTGGCGAGCGCTGCCGCGACGCCCCACCGGTCTCCGGTCGCCCTGAACGTGGCCAGCGCCCGGCTCACCAGCTCCTGCGCGGTCGGCATGTCCTTGACGTGCATGCTCACGAACAACTCGGCCCTGGCCCGCTCGCCCGGGTCCTCGACCGCCGCCAGCACGGGTTCCCAGCGGGCCTCCTCGCCCACCATGAGCGCGAACCCGGCCTCCCAGGCCGCCGCCCTGGCCAGGTCGGGGGACGCGTCTCCGCCGACAGACAGGGCCGCCGCCAGCGACCGCCGGCCCTCGGCCAGCCGGCCGCGCAGGAACCAGTACCAGGCCAGCGCGTTAACCAGCCGGGCCGCCGAGCCGGCGTCCTTCCGGGCGACCGCCGTGTCGAGCGCCGCCCGCATGTTGGCGGCCTCCGCGTCCAGGCGCAGCAGCCAGTCCCGCTGGTCGTGCCCGTACAGCTCAGGCTCGGCCTGTACGGCCAGGGCCAGGTAGTGGCGCAGGTGCGCGAGGCGTACCCGGTCGAGCTCGCCCGCGTCGGACAGCTTGGCCCGGCAATACTCGGACACCGACTCCAGCAGCCGGTAACGGACGCCCGCGGGGGACTCGACGACGACCACGAGCGAGCGGTCGACCAGGCGGGCCAGCAGGTCGAGCACGTCGAGCTCGGCGGCGTCGCAGACGGATTCGGCGGCCTCCAGCGTGCAACCGTCGGCGTGCACGGCCAGGCGGCGCAGGACACGGCGCTCCTCGTCGGACAGCAGGTCCCAGCTCCAGTCGATCACCGCGGTGAGCGTCTGCTGGCGGGCCGGCGCGCCCCGCTGCCCCGAGGCCAGCAGCCGGAACCGGTCGTCCAGCCTGGCCACCACGCCCTGGACGCCCAGCGCCCGCACCCGGGTCGCGGCCAGCTCCAGCGCCAGCGGGATGCCGTCGAGCCGCCGACAGAGCTGCGCCACGGCCGGCGCGTTGCGGGCGTCGAGCGCGAACCCGCGGGCGGAGGCCGCGGCCCTGGTCACGAACAGCCTGACCGCGTCCGAACGCGCCATGACCGCCAGGTCCGCACTGCCCGGCACGTCGAGCGGCGGCACGCTCCACAGCACCTCGCCGGCCACGGCCAGCGGCTCCCTGCTCGTGGCCAGGATCCGCAGGTCCGGGCAGGCCCGCAGGAGCGCCTCGGCCAGCTCGGCGACCTGCTCGACCACGTGCTCGCAGTTGTCCAGGACCAGCAGCATCCGCCTGGCCCTGAGCGCCGCGCCGAGCTGCCGCCCCAGCGCGCGGTCTCCCTGGGCGGCCGGTTCCGCCGGGGTCGCGCCGGCGTCCTCGCGGATGTCCAGGGCCGCCAGCACGGCTTCGGCGGGGGAGCGGGACGCCTGGTCCAGCGCGACCAGCCAGGCCCCGTCCGCGAACCCGTCGACCAGCCGGTTCGCGGCCTCCATCGCCAGCCGGGTCTTGCCGACCCCGCCGCTGCCGGTGAGCGTCACCAGCCGCTCGTCGCCCACCAGCGCGCACACCTCGGCCAGCGCCTCGTCCCGGCCGATGAGCTTGCTGACGGAGGCGGGCAGGTTCGTGACGGGGCGGTCCGCGGGCACGCTGAGGGCCGGGTCCTGCCCGAGTATCGCCTGATGCAGGGCGACCAGCTCGGGTCCCGGGTCGAGGCCGAGCTCGTCGGCCAGCCGCTCCCGCAGCTCGCCGTACGAGGCCAGCGCCTCGCTCTGGCGTCCCGCGCGGTAGAGGGCCCGCATGTGGACGGAGCGCAGCCGTTCCCTGAGCGGATGCCTGGCCACCAGGTCGCCCAGCTCGCCCACGAGCAGGCCGTGCTCGCCCAGCTCCAGCCGCGCCTCGGCGTGCTGCTCAAGCGCGGACAGCCGCTGCTCCTCCAGGCGCAGGATGGCCGACCTGGTGTACTCCTCGTCGGCGAAGTCGGCGTACGCGGGGCCCCGCCACAGCGCCAGCGCGTCGGCCAGCAGCCCGGCCCTGGTACGCGGGCTGCCGGCGGCCTCCGCCCGGCCCAGCAGGTCGGCGAAGCGCGCCGCGTCCACGGCGCCGTCCTCGTGACGCAGCAGGTAGCCGGGGGCGCGGGAGACGACGAGGTTCTTGCCGCCGGGCTCGGCGTCCTCGAACGCCTTGCGCAGCTGCGAGATGCGCACCTGCAGCGCCCCGGCTGGATTGCCCGGCGGCTGCGTGCCCCACAGGTCGTCGACCAGCCGGTCCACGGACACGGGGTGGCCCTCGTGGACGAGCAGGTCCACGAGCAGCGCCCGTACCTTGAGCCCGGGAACCGTGACACTCTCGCCGGAGTCCGTCCACACGGCCAGCGGACCCAGCACCCCAAAACGCATGCTCGTCACCTTATGTGCGGCCTTAAGCCCGCGAAAGAACATCAGAAGCCCCTTACCGCACGGGACCTGGCGCGGGCCGCGTTCACCGCGGGGCTCAACACGGTGGCGGCGATCAGCGCGATCATCTTCGTCGGCCTGGCCGCCCTCACGCTCGCGATCCTCAGGCGCCACGACCCGGCATCGTGACCCTCGTACCGCGACTCACGCCGTATCGGCGCACGTTCGTCAGGGCCTCCTGCCCGGGAACACCACCTGACACAAATCTCAACGAAACGGGCGCCAGGCGCATCCAACGGTGCATGAAGCGATTCAAGCGCGCCGGGTCGGCGCTGCTGGCGGGCGTACTGCTGGCCTCGGTCACATCCGGCCTCCTCCCATCCGGCGAAGCCGCGGCGCAGGCGGCGGCCGGGCGCTGCCGTACCGACGCCCTCGCGGCGCGCCTCGGGCGGCCGGACCCGGGGGCGGGAAACGTGTACGCGCCGCTGGTGCTGACCAACACCTCCACCCGGACCTGCTGGGTGTACGGCTTCGCCGGGCTCGTCATGTTCGACGGCAACGGCGACGCCCTGCGGACCCGGGTGCGCAGGGAGAACGTCCAGCCCCGCCGGGTGGTGCTGGCGCCGAAGGCCTCCGCCTACGCCCGGCTGCACTGGGTGATGGTGCAGACCGGAACCGAGAAGCGCTGCCCGACGTCGGCCCGCCTGATGATCATCCCTCCGGACGAGACGGCCCACCTGGAGATCCCGTTCAAGGCGATGGCCTGCGACGACGGCCGGATCGACATCAGGCCGTTCGTCCCGGGGACGCACCCCTGACACGCCTGTCAGCCGGAGGGCGGGGCCTTCCTGGCCGATCCGCGGTAGCGGTCGGCGTCGTAGCGGCGGTCGTTGTCGTCCAGCTTGGCCCGGGCCGCCTCCACCAGGTCCACGCCCAGCACGTCGGCCAGCCGGATCAGGTAGAGGGTCACGTCGCCCAGCTCGGTGCGCATCCGGGCGAGCATGTCGGGATCGGGCTTCATGGACTCGTCGGCGGTGAGCCACTGGAACTCCGCCACCAGCTCCCCGACCTCGCCCGCCAGCGCCATCGCCAGGTTCTTGGGGGTGTGGAACTGCTCCCAGTCCCTGACCCTGGCGAACTCGCGCAGGCGCTCGGCAAGGCGTTCCAACTCCGTCGTCACGTCGCACGACCTTACCCATCCCCGCCGGTATGTTGCTGGTCGTGAATGGGGTCGAGCTGTTCCTGTTGGGCCGGACGCTGATGAAGATCGGCGAGGAGGCCATGCCGAGCGAGGGCATCGGCGAGCATTCCACGAGCCTGCGCACGGTGCTGATCGTGGTGAGCGACCTGCGCGGACACCCCGACACGACGGTGGGCGAGATCGCCTCCCGCACCGGGCTGCCGCAGAGCGCCGTGTCGGCGGCCATCGCGCGGTTGCGGACCGCGGGCGCGGTGATCGCCGAGACGGACCCCGCGGACCGGCGGCGCACGATCATCCGCGAGGCGCCCGCGGTGTCCGAGCGGGTGACGCAGGTCAGGGACACCCCGATCGACGCCGCGCTGGGCGCCGCGCTGGGCACGGACGACCCGCGGCGGGTGGCCGAGACCGTGGCGGTCCTGGAGGAGCTGGCCGCCAGGCTGATCCCCGGCACAATACATCGAACTTGATGTATCAGATTTGATGGATTATCTTGGAGGCATGAACGCTGACGTCTTGCGCATGCCGGGTGCCGACCTCTACTACGAGGTGCGCGGCACAGGCCCGTTCCTGCTGATCTCGCAGAGCGGCGAGGGAGACGCGGGCCGCACCGTCGACCTGGTCGACCGGCTGGTGGACGCGTACGCGGTGATCACGTACGACCGGCGCGGGCTCAGCCGCAGCACGGTCCCCGACGCCGGCGTGAGCGTGCGGGAGCATGCCGACGACGTGCACCGGCTGCTCGCGCACCTCACCGACCAGCCCGTGATCATGCTGGGGCAGAGCCTGGGCGCCTCCATCGGGCTCCACCTGGCCGTCGAGCACCCCGAGCAGCTCGGCCTGCTCATCGCGCACGAGCCCGTCTCGCCGTGGCTGCTGCCCGAGGCCGAACGGGCCGGGCACCGCGAGGAGCTGACCGAGCTCCAGGCGCTCTACCGCGAAGGGGGCCTGCCCGCCGCGATCGGCCAGGTGAAGCGGGGGCTCGGCATCACCGAGGACGCCGAGACCGGCCTGACCCCGCAGCCCGTCACGCCGCGGCGGCAGGCGAACTTCGACTTCTTCATCCGCCACGACTTCACGGCCGTCGTGGCGGACGACCTCGACCTGAGCGGGTGCCGCACCCGCATCCTGCCCGCGGCCGGACACACCACCCCGCACCACGTCTTCGACCGGCGCTGCGCGGCCGAGCTGGCGCGGCTGCTGGGCACGGAGCTGGTGGAGTTCCCCGGCGGGCACAACGGCAACACCAGCCATCCCCGGGCGTACGCGGCCCGGCTCCGCGAGGTGCTCCGGACCGCCGGCTGACCCTTCCGACCGGACTCTCTTCCGGTGGGTGTCACTCCGAACCGGTACGCTTCCGCGCGTGTCCGAATTATCGGTTTCTGGCTACGAGATCAAGGGTGTTCTCGGCCAGGGCGGCTTCGGTGTCGTCTACCTCGCCCTGCAGTCGGCCGTGGGCCGCGAGGTCGCGCTCAAGGTCGACAACCGGGTGCTGCTGTCCGAGCGCGACCGGCGCCGGTTCCTGCGCGAGGTCACGGCCGCCGGGGCGCTGTCCGCCCATCCGCACGTGGTGGCCGTCTATGACGCGGGGCTGTTGCCCGACGGGCGGCCGTACATGGTGCTGGAGCTGTGTCCGGGCGGGTCGCTGTCCGGGCGGAGGCTGCCGCCGGTCGAGGCGCGTGACGTGGGTGTGCGGATCGCCGACGCGCTGGCCGCCGCGCACGCGCAGGGCGTGCTGCACCGGGACGTGAAACCGGGCAACATCCTGGTCAACCGGTACGGCCAGGTGGCGCTGTCGGACTTCGGCCTGGCCACCATGCCCGCGTCCGGGCCCGAGGCCTCGGTGACGCGCGAGTCGCTGACGCCCTCGTACGCCCCGCCCGAGGCGTTCGAGCTGGCCGAGCCGACGCCCGCCGGTGACGTGTACGCGCTGGCCGCCACCGTCTACGCCCTCCTGAACGGCCGCCCGCCGCGCTTCCCGGAGAGCGGCGTGCCGAACCTGGCGATGATCCTGGCCCTGCACCGCCTGCCGGTTCCCGACATCCCCGGTGTGCCGCCCCAGCTGAACGCCGTGCTGCGCCAGGCACTGGCGAGCGACCCGCGCGAGCGCACGCCCACCGCGGAGGCGTTCCGCGACGCCCTCGCCGCCGTCCCGCTCGGCCCTGCCCCGGTCCGGGACGCCGTTCCCGGCCCCGGAGCCCCCGGGCCGGGACGTCACGCCGCGCCGTTCACCCCCTCCCAGCCCATCGACCAGCCGATGGCGCAGCATCCGAGCCACCCGGTACCGCCGCGGATGATGGGCGCGCCGGTGACTGGCCCGCCGGTCACCGGCCCGCCGGGCAGCCGCGCGGACACCATGCCACCCGCCCGGCCACCCGCCCGGAACGGCGCCTCGAAGGCGCTGGTCGCGATCGCCGCCGCCCTGGCGCTGGTGATCTCGATAGGCGTCGGCGTGGTCGTCTACACGTACGTCACCCAGGAGCCGGGCACCAAGCAGGCGACCCCCGGTGCGTCGACGACCTCCACCCAGTCCACGGACAAGACGGAAGAACCTCCGAAGACCGTGTTCAAGGGGATCGACACGTACACGGAGAACTGCCCGGCGAGCAAGGTGCGCGGCGGTGAGGCGGCGTGCGTGGCGGAGTCGGAGTGCTGGGGCGGCCTGGTCATCATCACGGGCGACACGAAGGCCAGGCGGGTCGGGTGCGAGGAGAAGCACGTGTGGGAGACGTTCGCGGTCGCCCCGATCCCGTCGGACGCCGAGACGTACGTGCAGCAGGACCTCGCCAAGCACCCCACGGTCAAGCGGATCTGCAGCCGGGCGGTGCTCCTGATCAGCCGCGTCGGCACCGCCAGGAACATCGGCGCGGCCAGATGGATGGCGGACGTGATGCCGCCGTCGCAGGCGCAGTTCGAGAACGGCACGCGTTTCCTGCGCTGCATCGGCAGCGTGACCGGCCAGGAGCCGCGCGGGTCCTCCTTCCACCGGGGAGATTGACGGTATCTCCACATTCGGCGGGCACTGTCTGCACAAGTGATCCCTAGCCTCGAACCGTGCGGATTCCTTCCTGGGCCTTCCTGCTGTGGTTGTCCCTGTCGTGCCTGGCGCTCGTCGCCCTGGCCCTGCAGACGGGCTGGCCGGCCGCGGGTGCTCGCGCCGTTCGCGCTGATCGGCGCCCAACTGGTGTACGTGTTCCTTTGACTCCGGCCTGGCCGGGCCTGCCACCCGCCGAACGACCTCCGGGGGCGGCTAAGCTGCCCGAATGGACTTGAAGGATCGGGTACGCGAGCTGCGCGCCGAGGGCCGTTCCCCGAAGGAGATCGCCAAGGCGCTGAAGGTGTCGCCGTCCGTCGTGGCGCCGCTGGTGCGGGCCATCGCCGCGGAGGCTCCCGCCGCCGAGCCCGAGGTGGTCGGGTGCTGGGTCAACACCGGCTGGAGCGAGGGGCTCACCGTCGACCCGGCCCGCGGCTGGGTGGACGAGGCGCCCGGCTCGGGCCTGGGCGGTCTGGTGTGCGTGCTGGTCGCGCGGCGGCACACCTGGGACAGGATGACGGTGGCCGGCTACCTCGCCGACGTCCACTGCCTCGGGGCGAAGAACGCGATCGGCCCCGACGTGCTCGACGACCGCGACCTGCGGCGCTTCCGCCAGTACTTCTTCGGCGAGTACGCGGGCCACCAGGAGGCGCCGATCGAGCTGGCCCGGCACCTGGTGTTCGGGTCCGTCGACTACGCGCGCACGCTCGGGTTCGAGCCGCACGATGACTTCACCCCGGCGGCCGACGTGCTGGGCAAGTGGGAGGGGGACGCGGCGATCACGTTCGGCCGCGACGGCAGGCCCTTCTACTCGCAGGGGCCGGACGACGACCCGGCCAAGGTGCTGCGGACGCTGCGGCGCACGCTCTCCGACGAGGAGTTCGACTACGTCATCGTAGACCGGTGACGCGCATCGTGATGTTGAGGCGGCCGGAGGCCAGGCCGGTGGCGGGATCGCCGGTGCCCGGATAGACCTTCGGCACGCCGTGGTAGGCGAAGCGCGACGGCCCTCCGAACACGAACAGGTCGCCCGAGGCGAGTTCGACGTCCGTGTACGGGCGGCCGCGCGTCTCGGTGTTGCCGAAGCGGAACAGGCACCGGTCGCCGATGCTCAGCGACACCACCGGGGCGTCGGACTTCTCGTCCTTGTCCTGGTGCATGCCCATCCTGGCCTGGCCGTCGTAGAAGTTGATCAGGGCGGTGTCGGGTTCGTACGTGTCGCCGGGGCGCCCGTACGCGTCGGCCGGCGCGGTGCCGGGCTCGTGCGTCTCGCCGGGGTGCCCGTACGCGTCGGCCAGGGCGCGCCGCCCCAGCTCGCCGAGCCACGCCGGGAACTCGGCCACCTGCCGGCCGTTCACGTCGTGGGCGATGCGCGTGTACCGGTACGGCTGCCAGTGCCATCCCACGCACACCGTCCGCACCGACATCACCCCGCCGCGGGGCAGCACGGTGTGCCGGATCGGCACGGGTCCCGTGGCCCACGCGCGGCACGCCTCCACGAGGTGGCGCTGCTCGTCCGGCGTCAGCCATCCGGGCACGTGCACCGCGCCCGGCGCGATCTCCCGCATCGGCAAGGGAATCACGATGTCTCCCGGCCCCTCCACACCTGGTACGCCTCCGGCAAGCATCTCGAACACGGCCGATACCCGGCCGCCACCGCGTCACCGGCGTCGGCGAAGAAGACCCGATGCCGGATATATCCCCCGCGAGCGATGGCACGCAGCGCCGAGGGGCAGTCCAGCCGCCCGTACAGCCGAGCCCCTCGATGCCCGCCCAGCGTGCCGGGCACCGGACTCGGATACGGGCGGCCGTTGGCCCCCACCAGCGTGTACGTCATTTCGCGTCGTGGAAGACGAGCCCCAGCGTATGCCGCAGCCCGGACCGGACGGTGCTCACCCCGTGCCGCACCGGAGAGGCCGACCAGCCCCGGGAGGAGCGCACGGGCCGGTCGCGCGTGGTGAAGATCAGCCCGTGCCCCTGCGGCAACAGGGTCACCGTTCCCCGCGACTGGGCCCGCGGCCGCTGCTCCACCAGCAGGAACTCGCCGCCGGTGTAGTCCTCGCCCGGCCGGTCCAGCCCGATCACGACCTGCAACGGGAACACCAGATCGCCGTAGAGGTCGCGGTGCAACGCGTTCCAGCCGTCGCGCCCGTACCGCAGCAGGATGGGCGTCGGCCTGGTCTGCCCTGCTCTGTGGCACATGTCCAGCCATTCGTCGAGGTCGTCCGGCCACGGCGTCGGCTGGCCCAGCCGGGCCGCCCAGTCGCGGGCGATCGGGAGCAGCCGCGGATAGAACTCCGCCCGCAGCTTCTCCACCAGCGGCGGGAACGGCCGGCTGAAGTACCGGTACTGCCCGGCGCCGAACCGGTGTCGCTCCATGTCGATCGTGGACCGGAACAGCCCGAGCTCGTCGTACAGGCCGGCGATCTCCTGGCACTCCTCGGGGGTGAGCACCGGCGGCGTCAGCGCGCACCCGTACGAGTCGACCTCCTCCGTCAGCTTCGCCCAGTCCATATTGACCGCCTCCGTCAGCTTCGCCGCGTTCATCCGACGGTGCTCCAGAGCTGCGGCTGCAGGGCGCCTTCGAGTGTCAGCAGCTCGTGCTTGCGCTCGATGCCGCCCGCGTACCCGGTCAGCGTGCCGTCCGCCCCGACGACGCGGTGGCAGGGGCGGACGACGAGCAGCGGGTTCGCGCCGACGGCCGCGCCGACCGCGCGGATCCGGTCACGGGGCGCGCCGACCCGCGCGGCGAGCGCGCCATAGGTCGTCGTGGTCCCGTACGGCAGCTCCGCCACCGCCGCCCACACCCGCTCCTGGAACGGGGTGCCGCGGGTGGCGAGCGGCAGGTCGAACGCGACCCGCTCGCCGGCGAAGTACTCGGCGAACTGCCGCTCGACCTCTTCGAACGCGCCCGGCTCCCACCGCGGACCGGCCTCCACGCGCACGTCGAACGACACGCGCGTCAGCGCCGAGCCGTCACCGACGAGCAGGATCTCGCCCAACGGGCTCTCGATGATGCTGTGGATGTCCATATCTTCTTCAACACCGCCGGGCTCCCTGAAGTCGGCGGTTTTCAGACCTCGCAGCGTGGACGATCACGCGATCATGGGCGTACGCTCGGTGACCATGGCCGAATCGCGCGAGCACACCTTCACCGGCACCGCGGGCCGCAACGCGGTCCGCGAATGGCCCCATGACCGGCCGCGATACGTGGCCCTCCTGATCCACGGGTACGGCGAGCACATCGGCCGCTACGAGTACGTCGCGGACCGGCTCGTCCGGCACGGCGCCGCCGTCTACGGCCTCGACCACATGGGCCACGGGAAGTCGGCGGGCGACCGGGTGCTCATCGCGGACTTCGAGGACGTGGTGACCGACGTCTACACCGTCGAGGAGCAGGCCAGGGACGACCATCCCGGCGTCCCGGTCGTGGTGATCGGCCACTCGATGGGCGGCATGATCGCGGCCCGCTACGCCCAGCGCTACGGCGACGGCCTGGCGGCGCTCGTGCTGTCGGGCCCGGTGATCGGTGACTGGGCGATCGTCCCGACCCTCCTGGCCTACGAGGAGCCGCCGGAGGTCCCCATCGACCCGGCCACGCTCTCCCGCGACCTCTCGGTGGGCGCCGCGTACGCCGTCGACCCGCTGGTGTGGCACGGCCCGTTCAAGCGAGCCACGCTGGAGGCGTTCGGCGCGACGCTGGCCACGATCGCCGCGGGCGGCACGCTCGGGCCCCTGCCCACGCTGTGGGTGCACGGGGCCGACGACGAGCTCGTCCCGCTGAGCGGGAGCCGCCCCGGCGTCGAGGCGATCAAGGGCACGGACCTGACCGAGCGGATCTACTCGGGCGCCAGGCACGAGGTCTTCAACGAGACCAACAAGGACGAGGTCCTGGACGACGTGACGGCGTTCATCGAACGGGCTATCTGACCGGCAGCCACACGTACCCGGAGCCCCGCGTACGGGTGAGCTCGACCTTCCAGCAGCCCCGCTTCGGGAAGACGAACCCCGTACCCCACTCCTGGCCGGGTTTGTGCCAGCTCGACCCGTCGTGCTGCTCGGGCCCCCAGGCGAGCTCGGCGGGCGTGCCGTCGGGCAGCGTCGCCCTGACGCGCAGCGGTCCTTCGCCCGTCATCCGCCACACGATCTTGATCTCTTCGCCGCGCGCGAGCGGCGGCGCCGGGGCGAACAGCAGCCCCCACAGCTCCGCACCCTGCCCCGTTCCGCGCACCTCGGGGAACCCTTCACCGAGCAGCACCGAGGTCCCTTTGCACGCGGCCCTGGTGGCCGTCGGGCCGGGGCTCGGCATGGCTTCCCGCGCCTTGGGAGCGGGGCTCGGCATGGTTTCCCGCGCCTTCGGAGCGGGGCTCGGCAGGACCGATCGCGCCCCGGGGGCGGGGCTCGGCATGGTCGCCCTCGCCTCGGGGGCGGAGGGAACCTCGGCCGAACACCCGGCGACCACCAGCAGCGCCACCATCATCAACCACTTCACGCAACCTCTACTCCGGGCGACCCCGGGAGGTTCCGGTCAGGGGCCGCCGAGTACCAATCCGAGGAAACGATCGAGCAGCCCGCTGAGCAGGCCCATGGCAGATCCCCTTCGGCTCCGGCCCTCAAGCGTGTGCGGAGCCGATGAGTTTTCCCGGGCACGAGGGTCTGCACGAGAGAGGAGGCGATATGTGCGATCAAGAAAAGGCGTTGGCCGCAGGGGTGGCGCTACTGGAGCGGGCGATCAACTACGCGCTGGGCAGCCTGCGCGTCGTCACCCCGGCCGCCCTCTGCCGCCCCACTCCCTGCGCGGACTGGAACCTGCAGCACCTGCTCGACCACATGACCGACTCCCTCCGAACCCTGAACGCCGCCGCCTCCGGCCACATCCCGCCGGCGGCACCACAAAAGCCCTACTTCCCGCCCCCAACACCAAGGCCCCCCATCCCACCCACGCCGGCCCCCAAGACCCTGACCACACCAGGCAGCGGAGGCGGCGCCACTTCGCGCTCCAGCGTCCGTGAGTCGGCCGCATCCGCACCAGGTGGCGAAGAGGGCGGTGCCTCCTGGTGCTCCGGCCCTGGTGAGTCGGCCACGACTGCCTCCGGCAAAGCAGGCAGCGTCTCTTCGCGCTCCGGCATCCGTGAGCCGGCCGCATTCGCCACCGGCGAAGGAGACAGTGCCTCTTTGCGCTTCAGTGCCCTCGGGCGGCCGATGCAGGGAGGTGGGGCCAACCCGGCGCTCCTTCTCAGGGACCGTGCCGCAGAGCTCCTGGGCGTGTGGGCGGCCACGGTCACCCGGCCCGGGATGGTCTCCATTGACGACCGTCGCCTGACCAGCCCCATGGTGGCCGCCGCGGGTGCGATCGAGATCGCCGTGCACGGCTGGGACGTGGCCAGGGCCTGCGGCGAGCACCACCCCATCCCGGCACTCATGGCGGAGGAACTGCTGGACCTGGCCCACCTGTTCGTCACGCGCGCCGACCGGCCGCACAGGTTCGCTCCGCCGAGGCCCCTGCCCCCGCACGCCTCGGCCCAGGATCACCTTTTGGCCTATCTCGGCCGTGACCCGAACTGGTCAACAGCCCTCTGACCAGCTCAACAACACCAACCTCAAGGACAGAACAATCCAGCCCATCCAGCATTTCCCGCTCACACGCCGTACGATCATCCTGTACCACAAGCCACGTCGGGAAACCGACCACAGAGCCCAGCACACGTCCGGCCGGTTGTCAGCGGGGCGGCGACACCCGATCGTCGTGACCCGGCCGACCAACGTGGTGGCGACGACCGTTCTTCGTGCGGCCGTCGCCACCACCACGCCCCACCCGCCCTGCACCCCTCGGTCCCACGCCCGGGGTTTCACGCGCCCGCAGCCCTGTTGTGGTTGTGGTTGTGGTTGTGGTTGAGCCGGGACCCCACACGCCGGGCCGACGCCTTGGACCACCTGGCGACCTGGGGTTCGTGTTCCGGACACACACCTTGAGTGCACACCTCAAGCCCACGTCGCATCTGGCCCACCGCCTCGGTCACCGCCTCGGCATTGGCCTTGGTCGCCGGCTAGGCCCATGTTTCTGGCCTTGGCTGGGCCTGTGCTCGAGTTGGTGTCTTGATCCCAGGCCGGGCGGTGTCAGGTGTCAGGCTTCGTCCTGGAGGACCTCCAGCACCATTTCTCCATACTTCGCCAGTTTGTTCTCCCCCACCCCGTTGATCGTGCTCAGCTCTGCCAGTGAGGACGGTCGGACGGTGGCGATCTCTCTCAGCGTCGCGTCGTGGAAGATGACGTACGCGGGCACCCCCTGCTCCTTCGCGGTCGCGCCCCGCCACGACCGGAGGCGTTCGAAGAGCGGGACCGCCTCCGCGGGCAGCTCGGCCGCCGCCTGGGCCTTCGACGAGGCGGCCACCTTGGCGCGGGCGGGGCGTAGGGCGTCGCGGCGCAGCAGCACCTCGCGCTGCCCTCGCAGCACCGACGCGCTGTCGTCCGTCAGCACCAGCGCGCCGTAGTCGGACTCGACCGACAGCAAGCCCTGCGCCAGCAGTTGCCGCACCACCCCATGCCACTCCGCGTTGCCCAGGTCGGTGCCCACCCCGAACACGGTCAGCGTCTCGTGGCCATGCTGCAGCACCTTGGCGCTCTTCTTGCCGAGCAGGATGTCGACCACCTGCCCCACGCCGAACTTCTGCCGCCGCTCCCGCGCCAGCCGCAGCACCGTCGACAGCACTTTCTGTGCGGGGACCGTGCCGTCCCAGGATTCGGGCGGAGTCTGGCAGGTATCGCAGTTTCCGCAGGGCTCGGCGCCCTTCTGGCCGAAGTAGTCGAGCAGCATCACCCGGCGGCACCCCGCGGTCTCGCAGAGCGCCAGCATGGCGTCCAGATGGTGCACCTGGCGGCGGCGGTGGGCCTCGTCGCCCTCCATGGCCATCCGCCGGTGCTGGACGACGTCCTGCAGGCCGTACGCCATCCACACCGTGGCCGGGAGCCCGTCACGGCCCGCGCGCCCGGTCTCCTGGTAGTAGCCCTCGACCGACTTGGGCAGGTCGAGATGGGCGACGAAGCGTACGTCGGGCTTGTCGATGCCCATGCCGAACGCGATCGTGGCCACCACGATCAGCCCGTCTTCGCGCAGGAAGCGGGACTGGTGGGTGGCGCGGGTGCGGGCGTCGAGACCTGCGTGGTACGGGACGGCGGCGATGCCGTTGTCGACCAGGAACTCGGCGATCTTCTCGACCGAGGAGCGGGACAGGCAGTAGATGATGCCGGACTCGTCGGGATGCTCGGTGCGCAGGAACTCCAGCAACTGCCGCTTGGGGTCGCTCTTGGGCGTGATGCGGTAGTGGATGTTGGGTCGGTCGAAGCTGGCGACGAAGTGGCGGGCCTGTTCGAGGCCGAGCCTGGAGGAGATCTCGGCGTGCGTGGCCGGGGTGGCGGTGGCGGTCAGCGCGATGCGCGGCACCTCGGGCCAGCGTTCGTGCAGCGTGGACAGCGCAAGGTAGTCGGGCCGGAAGTCGTGCCCCCACTGCGCCACGCAGTGGGCCTCGTCGATGGCGAACACCGAGATCTCACCCTTGGCCAGCAGCCGCAGCGTGGCGTCCACGCGCAGCCGCTCGGGGGCGAGGTAGAGCAGGTCGAGCTCGCCGGCCAGGAACTCCGACTCCACCAGCTGCCGTTCGTCGAAGTCCTGTGTCGAGTTGAGGAACCCCGCGCGCACGCCCAGCGCCCGCAGCGCGTCGACCTGGTCCTGCATCAACGCGATCAGGGGCGAGATGACGACCCCCACGCCGCGGCGTACGAGGGCGGGGATCTGGTAGCAGAGCGACTTGCCACCGCCGGTGGGCATGAGCACGAGCGCGTCGCCGCCGGTCACGACATGGTCGATGATCTCCTGCTGCCCCGCCCGGAACGAGTCGTAGCCGAACACGCGGTGCAGAACGTCGGTGGGGGTATCCATGTGGCTACCTTACGTGTTCGCGGGTGAGCGTTTCGTGAGTTCCGCCGACGGCGATCGGGGGTTCCAACGCGCGGCCTGGCATCTCCCCAGTCTGCCCGACGGTGATCGGTCCATGAGCCGATTAAGCGCCCTCCGCCGTGCATGCTCGTGCACGTTTCCCGCTCCCCAAGTGGGGTGAAGGGCCGAGGTATCCCATGGGGTGGAGGGCCGAGGTATCCCATGGGGTGGAGGGTTGAGGTGGTGGTGGGGTTGAGGTGGTGGTGGGGGTGAAGTGGCGGTGGGTCAGGCGGGGGTGGGGTGGGTGCCGCGGTGGTAGGCGACCAGGGAGAGGGCGCCCAGGGCGCAGGCGGCCGCCACCGCTCCCATGACCGTCGGATAGCCCGCGAACTGCGCGATCCCCGCCGCCAGCAGCGGTGCGACGGCCTTGGCCGCCGTGATGGGCAGGGCGAGCGCTCCGCTCAGGGACGCGTACGCGCCGGTGCCGTAGCGGTCGGTCAGGAGTCCGGGACGGGCGATCGTGCCCACTCCGAACCCCAGCCCGAACAGCACCACCCCCGCCACGGCCCCCGACGCGCTCTCGCCGACCAGCGGCAGCAGCACCGCCGCCAGCCCCTGCAGCCCGAACATCACCGCCGTGATCAACGCCACCGACCACCGGCCCTGCAGGCCCGTGGTGACGAGGCGGCCCGTGACCGACAGGACCCCGAGCAGGCCCGCGACGGTGGCGGCGAAGACGGGGGCGTGGCCGAGGGCGATCAGGTACGTGACCAGCAGCACGCCCATGACCGACACCGCGCCGGTCTGGGTCAGGAAGGCCGCCGCCAGCAGCCAGAAGGGCCGCTCGCGCAGCGCCGCCCCGACGATCTCGCGCCGGTTCGCGTGCGGGGGCGCGGCCCGGCTCCGGACGGCCAGGAAGTGCAGGGGCACCGAGGTCAGGGCGTACCCGGCGGCCAGGATGACCAGGGCCTGCCGCCACCCGTACAGGTCCACGAGAAAGCCCGTCAGCGGCAGGAAGATGCTGGACGCGAACCCCGCCACGACGGTCACCGCCAGTAACGCCCGCGCCCGCCTGGTCGCGTCGAACCAGGCCACGATCACGGCGAAGGCGGCCTCGTACAGGACCATCGCCGACGCCACGCCCAGCACCGCGCAGACCAGGTACAGCTGGGTCACCGAGCGCACCTGGGACCACGCCAGCACCGCCAGCCCGCCCAGCAGTGACCCGAGTGTCATGAGGCCGCGCCCGCCGTGCCGGTCGAGCCAGCGGCCGATGAGCGGCGCCGCCACCCCCGACACCAGTACGGCCAGTGTGATCGCTCCGGTCAGCTGCGCGACCCCGGCGTGGAGCTCCCGGGACATCGGTGGGATGAACACCGAGAACGCGTAATAAAGCACGCCATATCCTGCGGTTTGCGTGATCGAGAGCGCGCCGACCATCCACATAGGAGACTTCGGCACGGCGGCGTCGATCACTCCAGGATCGTTCCCGTTCATCGGTCAGAAATACGGTGATAAATGTCACTTCGCTGAGTAATGAATAGCGCACGGTGAAAGCGGAATAACGTCGAGTCATGACCTTTTCCTATGTGGTGACCGGCGGCGGGCGTGGCATCGGAAGGGCTGTGGTCGAACGACTGCTGGGCGAGCAGGACGCCGTGGTGGCCGTCGAACGCGACCCCGACGCCCTCGCCTGGGCCGGTCCCCGAGTCATTCCCCTGATCGGTGACGCGGCCGACGAGGAGGTCGCCGCCTGGGCCGCCGACCTGGCCCAGGAGGCGGGAATCCTGCGCGGCTGGGTCAACAACGCCGCCGTGTTCCGGGACGCCTCCGTGCACACGTCCCCGATCTCCGAGGTCAGGGCCCTGATCGCGGCAAATCTCGACCTCGCCGTGGTGGGCTGCGCCACCGCCGTGCGCCACTTCCTCGCGGCCGGTACGCCCGGCGCCATCGTCAACGTCACCTCCCATCAGGCCGCCAGGGCGGTGCCCGGCAGCCTCCCCTACTCGACCGCCAAGGCCGCCACCGAGGGCCTGACCAGGGCGCTGGCCGTGGAGTACGGCAGGCGCGGGATCAGGGTCAACGCCGTGGCCCCGGGCTCGGTGGCCACCGAACGCCATGAGGCGTTCATGGAGTCGCAGACCCCCGAGGCGCGGCGGGCCGTCGAGGAGCAGTTGGCGATGTTGCACCCGCTCGGCCGGGTCGCGACCCCCGCCGAGGTGGCCTCGGTCGTGGCGCACCTCCTCTCGGACGAGGCGGCGTTCGTGAACGGCGCCACCGTCCCGGTGGACGGCGGCCGTACGGTGCTGGGACTCGACCCGGAAGCACGGGAATGAAAACCGTTGTCACCTGGTTGTGCGGGCCATGAAGAAGAACCTGCACCCCGCTTACGGCCCCGTCGTCTTCCGCGACCCGAGCGTCGGATTCGCCTTCCTCACCCGCTCGACCCTGACCAGCGACAGGACGATCGAGTGGGAGGACGGCAAGACGTACCCGGTCATCGACGTGGACGTCTCGTCCGCCAGCCACCCCTTCTACACCGGCCGCGGCCGGATCCTCGACACCGCGGGCCGCGTCGAGCGCTTCAAGCAGCGCTACGCGAACCACCGCAAGTGACGGGCGGCCCCCCGCGGGCGCGTACGCCTGCGGGGGAAGCGACGCCGGTCGGCCAGAGGGGGCATGCCTGCGCTACTGGTGGGTAAAAGGTGGTCACCGGCGACGGAGCAGTGGTGATGCCGATGAGTCTCTCTGGAAAGGAACGCCGCATTCTCGCTGAGATCGAGCTCGCTCTTGAGCGAGAGGATCCCGAGCTGGCCAAGCGCGTCGCGGCGATCAACAAGATCGAATCGGATGGGAGCACCTTTCCCCGGGCGTACGGCGACCGCCTGCGGAAGTGGATGCTGGCGCATGTCTGGATGATCTTCATGGTCGGCGCGCTGGTGATCGTGCTGCTGCTGCTCGCAGTGCTGACCACGTGAAACCCGCCGACCTCCTCCCCGCACGCGAACGGTCAGGCGAGGCACCTCAGCGCCGCGACGACGCGCGGGTCGATCCCGTGCGACGCGGGCAGGCGCCCCACCGTGGCCTCCACGAACTCCGGGTACGACAGCGAGGCCGCGACCCCGTTCACGCAGGCCCAGATCTCGTCGGCTGTCTGCTCCACCTGCACCTTGGCCTCCTGCTCGGCCAGCACGAACCGCCCCACCGCCACCCGCCACAACGTCCGGCCGTCGATCTCGGCGTCGGAGACGGGCACGCCGACGTCGTCGGCGTGGGTGGCGTACTCGGAGTCGTAGTGGAAGGCCTGCAGGCCGCACGGGTACGGCCCGGCCATCGTGTCGATCAGCCCGTCGGGGCCGAGTTCGCGCATGCGGCGCCGCGTCTCGCCGTTCTGGGCTCGCCACTCGTCCAGGACCTCTTCCACGGGCATGCCGCGCCGCTGCCGCACCGACCACTCGTTGAAGTCGTTGAACCCGGACACGCCGGCCTTGGAGAGCCGCGTCAGCAGGTCCTGCACGGTCCCGTCGAGGCAGGCGTGGTTGTACAGCTCCTCGCCCGCCAGGTGGCCCAGCACGTCGCGGACCGACCAGCCCTCGCACCGGGACGGCCGCTGCCAGCCGGCCTCGTCGAGCCCGCCGAAGAACCGGTCGAGGCGGGCGGCCTCCGCGTCGAAGATGTCGAACGGGTTGAAGTGTTTGAGCAGGTCGTCGGCCATACTCCCGACGCTACCCGCTAGGTGCCCGCTTTCACGGCCATTGAGCCGACGGCGGACCTGACCCGGTCGTACTCGTCGGCGCAGGAAGGCGCCCGCTCGGGCGGGATCCAGCCGCCCTGGGCGATCCGGTCGTATCTGGCGGGGTCGGCGCCGTACAGGAGGCAGGAGAACGTGGCGGACTCGGGCGGCCCCGACAGGTGGTCGATGCCGGAGTGGCCGGCGAGCAGGTGGCGGGCCTCGGCGGCGGCCACGACGCGCTTGGGCGCGTCGGACGCGAGCGTCAGCGCCGCGAACTGGTCGGCCTGCTCCTCGCTGTCGGGCAGGCCGTTCATCGTGGTCAGGGCGTGGCCGAGCTGGTGGTGGAAGAGCACGGACAGCGCGCCGTCCATGCGGGCGGACCTGGTGCGGGCGTCGGTCTCCTCGGTCTCGGAGATGCCCTCCATCACGCGGCGGACCTGGTCGACCAGCTGGTAGCAGATGGTGATCCGGCGCTCGCCGGGGTCCCAGGTGACCTCGGCCGCGCCGCAGTCACGGGCGACGACCTTGACCGGCGCGGGCAGCCCGATCCGCGTCCTGAGCGCGTCGCCGTTCTTGAGGAGCTTTCTGGCCTGCTCGGCGCGCGGCGAGCCCGGCTGCTCGTAGCGTACGGAGATTTCGGACGAAGGCGCCGCCCCCAGCGTGCTCGTCATGCTCAGGACGAGGGCGATGAGGGGATGCGGCATGCGATGCTCCTTCGGGGGTCGGTCGATCAACGCAATGCGACTGTCCATGCACGCAAAGCGTGATCCCTAAACCTGAGGAGCCCCGAAAGCCGGAAGGCCCGGCCCCCAGAGAGGGGACCGGGCCTTCGCGTCATGGATTAGCGACGCCACCAGCTGCCGTAGACCCGCACGGAGTCCGTGCGGCTCTTGGAGCCGTCAAGCTCGTCGTTGCCGTCGAACACGGCGCGGAAGGTGCCGCTCTTGGAGGCGCGGGTCTCGGCGTAGAACTTGCCGCCCCACTTGGTCTTGGCGGTGGCGACCCACTTCCAGCCGCTGGAGCCGTTCGCGCGGAAGTAGACGTTCACCCGCTCGCCGCGGACGCCCTCCCAGCCGTCGTCATCCACCTGGAGACGGCCGGAGAACTCGATCGTGCGACCCTTGCGGACCTTGTACGGGTCGGCGGAGAAGCGCGAGATGCGGGTCTCGGCCTTGCCCTTCTCGACCTCGACCGAGAAGAACGCCGTGTCCTTGGCGATCTCCTTGCCGGCGGCGTCGAAGGCGACAGCGGTGGCCTGCCACTTGCCCTCGGGGTCGCCCTCGGTGAAGCCGACGGCGAAGCGCCAGCCCTCGAGGTCCTTGACGTCCTTGGCGCGGAGCGTGCGGGCGGCCTCGGGCGCCACGCTGAGCTCGACCTTCTTGACGTCGGAGCTGGCGCCGATGTCGAAGTAGGCGGTCGTTTCGGAACCGGCCTCGATCACGACCGGATTAGGGTCGATGTCGCGGATCTTGAGCTGGGTGTCCACCTTGGTGGCCGCCGAGGCGGCGCTCGCGCCCGACATAAGCATGGCCCCGCCCACAAGAGCGGAGACGATACCAAGTGCGATCTTTCTCATGAGGGTGCTGATTCCTCTCCCCGTATTGACTTGGAGCCGGCTCGGGGTGGCCGACCCCTTTACTACTTTGAGGCACGGGAAGGGGAAAAGGTTGGCTAAAGTTACAGAAAATATTTGATCACGCGCGCAACCAGGGGTTACGGCCGAAAATAGGTCTCCGTGTGCTTGACCCACTACAGTCTGGCGCATGACCGACGTCTACACGCTCGGCGAGCCCTTGGGAGTCGTCTCCAGCGGCCGGGTTCGCCACGAGAGCGAGGCCCGGCTGGACGTGTGCGGGCCGGAGTTCACCCTGGCCATCGCGCTGGCCAGGCTCGGGCACCGCTGTGCGTACCTGGGCAAGGTGGGCGATGACGAGCTGGGCGCGAGGGTGCTCACCGCGCTCAGGGGCGAGGGCGTGGACGTCGCGGACATGCGGGTGTCCGGGGGGTTACGGACAGGGCTGGTCCTCAGGGAGACCCGCGTCGGCCGTGCACTGAGAGTGACGCAGTACCGCGCGGGCTCGGCGGGCTCCCGGCTCACGCCGGGCAACGTGCCGATCGACCGGATCGCCGCCTCGAAGATGCTCCACGTCACCGGCATCACGGCGGGCCTCGGCCGGGACGCGCTCGACGCGGTGCGCACCGCCGTGAGCGCCGCCAAGAACGCCGGGGTGATGATCTCCTTCTCCGTCGAGTACGTGCCCGAGCTGTGGCCGTCGGTACGCGAGGCCGAGGAGGTGCTCGGCGAGCTGGCCTGCGACTCCCACCTGCTCTTCCTCCGCCAGGACGAGCTCGACCTGGTCAAGCCCGCCCTCACGCCCGAGCGCGAGGTCGTGGTGGACCGCGGCGCGAAGGGCGCGAGCGTGCGCGCCGACCGGATGCGCTACGACGTGCAGGGCTGGCAGGTCCCCATCGTGGACACGGCCGGCGCGGGGGAGGCGTTCGCGGCCGGTTACATCAGCGCCGCGCTCGACGGCCTCATCCCCCAGGAACGCCTGCACCGCGGGGCGCTGTTGAGCGCCGCCGCGGTGACCAGCGTCAGCGACTGGCAGGGGTTGCCCACCAGGTCAGAGCTCTAGCTCGTGGTCAGGGTGAAGGTCGAGGTCGTGTTCTTGATGTTCTGGTAGTTGTCGGCGAACCTCAGGTTGTCGATCGTGGCCGACCCGACCGCCGGGCCCTGCCCCGGCTCGGGCAGCTCGTTGACCCAGATGCCGAACCCGGACTTGGCGTCGAAGGCGTCGCCGCTCTTCCGCGCCCCGCTGATCGACACGTTCGTCAGGATCGTGTCCTTGACCGGGTTCAGCGGCGAGCCGCCGGAGTAGCCGGTCTGGAACATGATCCCGCTGTACGTCGGGTCCACGATGTCCAGGTTGTTGACGCGGATGCCCTGGAACACCTTGGACGAGGAGAACAGCCACAGCGCCGGGAACGTCTGCTGCCCCCAGAAGTGCCCGCCGGCCCGGACCAGCGAGATGTTGTCGAACGTCGTCGGCGGGCTCGCGCCGAACCCGTTCATCGGGATCCCGAAGTCCAGCGAGCTGATCGTGACGCCCGGGTAGGTCAGCGTGTCGGCGACGTAGATGTTCCTGAAGGTGTTGTCATAGCCGCCGTACACGGCCACGCCCGCGGCCCGCCAGGTGAGCAGCGAGGTCAGGTTCTCGAAGACGTTGCCGGTCTGCTCGCCGGGGTTGTTGTCGGTGGCCGAGAACAGCGCGAAGCTGTCGTCGCCCGTGGCCCTGGCCTCGACGTTGGTGACGTGGTTGCCGGTGCTGCCGTTGGTCATGTTCAGGCCGTCGGCGAACAGGTTGCGGATCCGTGAATTCTTGATCGTGATGTTGTCCGTGTTCGTTCCCCAGTACAGGCATATCTGGTGCTCGGCCCAGACGTTGTCGATCGTCATGTTCGCCACGTTCGAGAAGTCGAAGACCTTGCCGGGGCCGTCGATGCGCGAGGTGTAGTTGCCGAAGTAGGCGAAGTTCGCGAACGTCGAGCCGTTGGCCGAGGCCTCCGTGCGGAAGCCCACGTCGGTGTTGTCCTGCCCGGCCGGGGAGCGGAACCTGGTGAACCAGGGGCCCGCGCCGACGATCTTGACGGACTTGCCGTACACCTGGAACTTGCCCGAGGTCTGGTAGTCGCCCTGGGGCAGGTAGACGCCGGTCAGGTTGGCGTCCATGCGGGCCTTGTCGAGCGCGTTCTGCACGTCCTGGTGGGTGAAACCGGTCGGTACGGCGTACTTCGCCGGGTCCGGGTTCGCGATCGGGGTCGCCTGCTCGAAGTCCACGAAGTCGATCGCGTACGTCTGGCTGTTGGCCGCGTCCTTCTGCAGCCTGATCGTGCTGCCCTTGGGCACGGTCGTGCCGAGGAGCACGTTCGCCTCGTCGTAGATGTGCCTGGGCGGTCCTGAGCCGGGGGAGTTGGTCGGGCTGGCCTCGGCGCCGTAGAGCCACGCGTAGCGGGAGGTCAGGTCGATGGCCTTGAGGAAGGAGCCGTTGACGTAGACGTTCAGGGTGGAGTTGAGGCCGCCGCCGCCCGCGGCGTCGGGCATGGAGAAGCGGGTGACCAGGGTGTTGGTGTCAGCCCTCGTGGTGAACTCGACGTACGCGCCGGTCTGGTTGAGCGTCACCGCGCGCCGCCCGGACGCCTCGCCGGCGAACGTGCCGATCTCCCTGCTCGGGCCCACGCGCGTGGCACCGCCGCCGATGACGGCGTCCTCGGCCTCGTACGTGTCGTACGGCATGTTCGCGCCGCGGCCCACGAACAGCGGCAACTCGCTGGTGTTGTTGGCGCGCTTGACGGGCAGCTCGTTGGCGTCGTCGGCGAGCACCGTCCTGACCGTGTACCTGCCGTTGGCCGCGGTCCACGTGCCCAGGCTCACCGGGCTCGTGGTCGCGCCCGGCGCGATGGCGCCGCCGGTCGAGCCGGTCAGGGTCTTGACGACCGCGCCGGAGTCGTTCGTGACGGTGAGCGTGATGCCGTGGGAGCCGCTGCTGGAGGCCACCGTGCCCTGGTTCTTGATCGCCACCGAGAACGTCACCGTGGTGCCCGCGGCGGGGTTGCCCGGCGTCCAGGCGACGGGGGAGGCGATCAGGTCGGCGGTGTCGACGGGCTTCACGGTCAGCGTGCCGGTGGCGGTGTTGTTGGCCTCGTTCAGCTCGACGACCTTGCCGTCCTCGTCCACCTTGGCGGAGAGCTGGTAGGTCCCGGCGTCCCTGGCGCCGATGTTCGCGGACACCGTGGTCGACGCCCCCGCGGCCAGCGCGCCCACGCTCGCGCTGCCGACCTTGGTGGTGCCCGCGTAGAAGTTCACGGAAGTCGCGGCGGCGGCAGCGGTGCCCGCGTTCCTGACGGTGGCCGACAACGTGACCGCGTCGGTCTCGACCGGCGCGGCCGGGGAGGACGCGAGGTTGCTCACGGTCAGGTCGGGATTGGCCGACGGGGTGCCGAAGATCTGGAACTCGGCCACCTGCCCGCCCGGCGCGCCCGAGTTGGCGGTGATCTGCAGCCGGACGTCGGCCACCCTGCTGGTTGCGGGGCCGGTCACGGGGATCGTCACGGAGTTCCCGGTGGCCGGGTCGAAGGTGTAGACGGCCTGGGCGACCAGGGTGCTGAAGGCGGTCGCGCTCTGCTCCCGGCCCAGGACCTGGATGGTCTGGGTCCGCCTGGCCCAGGCGGGGTCCGGGTTGAGCCTGAGCGTGATCGAGGACAGGTCGGCGTTGGCGCCGAGCTGCACGGTCAGCGTGCTGGGATAGGCCGCGCCCTCCCAGTACGTCTGGAGGTTGTCGTCGTTGGCGTTGGCGGCCACGTACGTGTGGGTGTGCGAGGACTCGGTGATCGGCTTGCCGAGGGCCAGGTTGGCGCCGCCCGGCGGCGGATCGTCCGGCGCGCTGCCCCACACCTCGAACTCGGAGACCTGGCCCGCGGGCCAGCCGGTGTTCGCGGTGATCTGCAGCCGGACGTAGCGGGCGGTCGCGGCGGCGAAGGTGATCGTCGCGGTCGGGTTGAAGGTGTACGTCGCCGAGGCGACGATCGTGCTGAAGGCGGAGCCGTCCGTGCTGCCCTGGACGGTCAGCGTCTGGGTGCGGCTGGGCCAGCCGGACGGCAGCTTGAGCACGAGCTTGTTGACGCTCGCGCTGACGCCGAGGTCGACCTGGACCCATTGCGGGAAGGCGTTGTTGGCCGACTCCCAGTAGGTGGCCTGGTTGCCGTCGGTCACGTTGGCGGCGGAGTAGACGTCGGTGGAGCTGCTCGCGGTGGCGGCCTTGCCCGCCGCGAGGTTGGTGTCGGCTGCCGCGTACGCGGGCGCGGCCAGGAGTCCGATGGCTAACGAAAGGGCGGCTAAGAGTGCTCTCATGGGGGTGGCCCTCCGGGTAAGGCGGATGGCCGAACCATAGGATGCCGAGCAGATTGCCGCAATATTTCGACGAGATTTCGCAAACAACCGACTGACAGGAATGCGTCGGGGCGATCTCTCCGCGCTGGTCAGGAACCCGGCAGGACCGGCTGATCCGCCGTGCAGGTCGTGCAAAGCCTGACGTCGGATCGACGTAAGCCGTTGCAAGCGCTTGCGCTGAAGGCCGTATAGTTTGCGCATGACGCGACGACTCGCAGAGGTGGCCAAGAAAGTCGGAGTCAGCGAGGCGACGGTGAGCCGCGTGCTCAACGGCAAGCCCGGGGTCTCCGACGCGACCCGCGAGGCCGTGCTGACCGCCCTCGACGTGCTCGGCTACGAGCGCCCCACCCAGCTGCGCGGCGACCGGGCCCGGCTGGTCGGCCTCGTGCTCCCCGAGCTGCAGAACCCGATCTTCCCCGCCTTCGCGGAGGTGGTCGGCGGCGCGCTGGCCCAGCAGGGGTTCACCTCCGTGCTGTGCACCCGCACGCTCGGCGGCGTCTCCGAGGCCGACTACGTGGACCTGCTGCTCCAGCAGCAGGTCAGCGGCGTCGTCTTCGCCGGCGGGCTCTACGCCCAGGCCGACGCCTCGCATGGGCACTACGAGCTGCTGCACGAGCGCAAGCTGCCGACCGTGCTGGTGAACGCGGCCGTCGCGCATCTCGACTTCCCGCAGGTGTCGTGCGACGACGCGGTGGCCGCCGAGATGGCCCTGGCCCACCTGCGCGCACTCGGCCACGAGCGGGTCGGCATGGTGCTCGGGCCGAAGGACCACATGCCGTCGCGGCGCAAGCTGGAGACGTTCCAGGCCGAGGGCGGGGACCCGGGGCTGGTCGAGCACACGATGTTCTCCCTGGAGGGCGGGCACGCGGCCGCCGCCCGGCTGGTCAAGCGCGGGGTGACCGGCGTGATCTGCGCCAGCGACCTGCTCGCGCTGGGCACGGTCCGGGCGGCCCGCCGGGCGGGGCTCGCCGTGCCCGGGGACATCTCGGTCATCGGCTTCGACGACTCCGCCCTGATGAACTGCACCGAGCCGCCGCTCACCACCGTCCGCCAGCCGATCGACGCCATGGGCAGGGCCGCCGTGGACCTGCTGGTCGCGCAGATCGACAAGGCGGTGGTGCCGGCGGACGAGCTGCTCTTCGAGCCCGAGCTCGTGGTCCGCGCCTCCACCGCCCGCGCCCGCCCCTGACCCTTCAAAGGACCCCGACCCCGTGCGGTGGGTCAGTGCTGCCGCCACTTCGGCGTAATGCAGTCGTTATCTTGCAATATGAAGTCGAAATATTGCGCACTTCCGTCCCCGATCCTATGGTGTGGGCACCTCGCATCAGAAGGGTCAGACCATGCGGAGATCCACGGGACTCTTGCTCGTATCCGTGCTCGGCCTCTCAGCCACAGCCTGCGGCTCCAGCAACCCCGCCACCCCGTCCACCGCCGGCGGCGCCAAGGCCGTGACGATCACGGTGGCCTGCCAGCCCGCCAAGTCCGCGCCGAAGGAGCGCCAGGCCTGGGACGACGACGTGGCCACGTTCATGAAGGCGCACCCGGGCGTGACGGTCAAGAGCACGGACCAGCAGCCCTGCTTCGACCCCAAGACGTTCGGTCCCAAGCTGGCCGGCGGCCAGATGGAGACCGTCTTCGTGGTCCCGGTGACGAACTACGACGACGTCATCGGCCAGGGCCAGGCGCTCGACGTCACGCAGTACACCGGCACCGTCAAGAACTGGAACGACCTGCGCCCCGACGTGCGCGAGCTGGTCACCAAGGACGGCAAGGTGTACGGCGTGCCGAACGTCCACTACGGCGTCGGCCTGGTCTACAACCGCGCCCTGTTCACCAAGGCCGGCCTCGACCCCGCCAACCCGCCCAAGACGTGGGCCGAGGTCCGCGAGGCGGCCAAGAAGATCGCCGCGCTCGGCCCCGGCTTCGTCGGCTACGGCGAGTACTCCGGCGGCAACACCGGCGGCTGGCACTTCACCCAGGCCATCTACGGCCGCGGCGGCAGCATCCTGACCCCCGACAACAAGAAGGCCGCGTTCAACTCGCCCGAGGGCAAGGCCGTGCTGCAGAACCTGCACGACATGCGCTGGGTCGACAACAGCATGGGCAACAAGCTCCTGGTGGGCTGGGAGTCGCTCATGATGGCCATGGGCAGCGGCAAGGTCGGCATGATGCTGGGCGCGCCCGACGTGGTCACCGACGTGGTCAACAAGTTCAAGGGTAACGTCGCCGACTACGGCATCACGGGCTTCCCCGAGGCCAAGGCGTCGCTGAGCGGCGGCGAAGCGTTCATGATCAACCCGAAGGCCACCCCGGAGGAGGCCAAGGCGGGCCTGGAGTGGCTCGACTTCCGCTTCAACACCGTCGGCAAGGGCCGCTTCGACTTCGCCCGCGGCAAGGCCATCGGCAACCCGGTCGGCGTGCCCGACAACGCCGTCTACGGCGACTCGCCCACGGGCAAGGCCATCCAGGCCGACCGCGAGAAGAACGCCTCGCTGCCGGTCACGAACTACGCGCCGTACGTGCAGGCCGCCGCGACGATCCCGCCGAAGGCCGAGCCGGTGCACGCGCAGGAGCTGTACGCCATCCTCGACGTGGTCATGTCGGGCGTGCTGAGCCGTAAGGACGCCAGTGCCGACCAGCTGCTGTCCGACGCCGAGACCAAGGCGAACTCCATGCTGGCGGCCAAGGGCTGACCTTGATGGGGATCTTGAGGCGCAATCTGACGGCCTACGGGTTTCTCTGCGCGGCCCTGTTCTGTTTCACGGTGTTCGCCTGGTATCCGATGGTCAGGGAGTTCATCCTGAGCTTCCAGAAGACCGACCTGATCAACCCGCCCACCTGGGTGGGGCTGGACAACTTCAAGGCGGCGGTCCAGGACCCGGCCTTCGGCGAGGCCTGGCTGAACACCGTGGAGTTCACGCTGCTCGCGCTGTTGTGCGGCTATGCCGTGCCGTTCGTCGTCGCGCTCGTGCTCAACGAGCTGCGCCACGCCCGGGCCTACCTGCGGTTCGTGGTCTACCTGCCGGTCATGCTGCCGCCGATCGTGGCGGTGCTGCTGTTCAGGTGGTTCTACGACCCGGGGCCCGGGCTGTTCAACCAGGTCCTGGGATTCCTCCACCTGCCGCCGCTGGCCTGGCTGGACTCGTCGTCGACCGCCCTGATCTCCCTGGTCCTCGTCTCGACCTGGATGAACATGGGCAGCGCGACGCTGATCTACCTGGCGGCGCTGCAGAACATCCCGCCCGAGCTGTACGAGGCCGCCGAGCTCGACGGGGCCGGGATCTTCAAGCGGATCAGGCACGTCACGATCCCGCAGACCCGGCTGATCCTGCTGCTCATGCTGATGCTGCAGATCGTGGCGACCATGCAGGTGTTCATCGAGCCGTACATGCTGACCGGCGGCGGCCCGGAGAACGCGACCGTGAGCGTCGCGTACCTGATGTACCAGTTCGCGTTCTCGCAGATGAACTACGGCCAGGCAGGCGCGCTCGGCATGCTGCTCATGCTCGCGCTCCTCGTCTTCGCGGCCTTCCAGCTCAGGACGACCCGTGAGGACACGGCATGATCTCCATCGGCGCCCGCGCCGCCACCGGGCGGCAACGGCAGCGGAAGCGATCACCGAAGCCGATCCAGGTGCAGTTCCGCACGATCGTCTCGCCGCACCAGCTCAACAGCAGGTGGGGCCGGCGGATCTACTGGCTGGTGCTGGTCGCCGTCATCGTGGTCTTCACGCTGGCCTTCGTCTTCCCGCTCTACTGGATGATCACCGGCGCCATGAAGACGCCGGAGGAGATCGCCCAGATGCCGCCGTCGCTCGTGCCGGCCGATCCGACGCTGGACGCGTTCTTCGAGGCCTGGGACCTGTTCGACATCGGCACGCTGCTGGCCAACACCGCGTACTACGCGCTGGGCGCGTGGCTGTTCTCCATGGCGGTGGACGTCGCGGCGGCGTACGCGCTGTCGAAGCTGCGCCCGATGTTCGGCAACGTGATCCTCGGCGCGATGCTGGCCACGCTGATGATCCCGCCCATGGTCGTCCTCATCCCGCTCTACGTCACGATCGTGGACCTGGGGCTGCTCAACAACGCCTGGGGCCTGTGGTTCCCGGCGGCGGCGAACGGCTTCAACATCTTCCTGCTCAAGCGCTTCTTCGACTCGATCCCGCGGGAGCTGATCGAGGCGGCGCAGATCGACGGCGCGGGCCCGCTGCGGGTGCTGTGGTCGGTCGTGCTGCCGGTCTCCAGGCCGATCCTGGGCGTGGTCTCCATCTTCACGATCGTCACCGCGTTCAAGGACTTCGTCCTGCCGCTGCTGGTCATGACCGACAGCGAGAAGATGACGATCAGCGTGGGCCTGTCGCAGACGGCGGGCGCGGTGACCCAGAACCAGATCATGGGCGGCCTGGTCATCGCCTCCATCCCCATGATCATCGTCTTCTTCGTCTTCCAACGACACATCATGGCGGGGCTCACCGCCGGAAGCATCAAGGGATAAGCGCATGTCGCAAACGTGGTGGCGGGGGGCCGCGATCTACCAGGTCTACCTGCGTAGCTTCGCCGACGGGAACGGTGACGGGATCGGCGATCTGGCCGGCCTGCGCTCCCGCCTGCCGTACCTGAAGGAGCTCGGGATCGACGCCATCTGGCTGAACCCGTGGTACCCGTCGCCGATGGCCGACGGGGGCTACGACGTGGCCGACTACCGCGACATCGAGCCGGTCTTCGGCACGCTGTCCGAGGCCGAGCGGTTCATCCAGGAAGCGCACGAGCTGAGCATCAAGGTCATCATCGACGTGGTGCCGAACCACAGCTCCACGGAGAGCGCCTGGTTCAAGGAGGCCCTGGCGGACCCCGCGGCGAGGGACCGCTTCTGGTTCGCCGACGAGCCGCTGAACGACTGGCAGTCCATCTTCGGCGGCTCGGCCTGGACGCAGGTCCCCGACGGCCAGTGGTACCTCCACCTGTTCGCCCCGGAGCAGCCGGACTTCAACTGGACCAATCCGGAGGTCCACCAGGAGTTCGAGGACGTGCTGCGGTTCTGGTTCGACCGCGGCGTGGACGGCGTGCGCATCGACTCCGCCGCCCTGCTGATCAAGTCGGACACGAGTTACGAAGACCTCGACGAGGTCCACGACGTCTACCGTCGGTGGCGCGAGGTGGCCGACGAGTACGGCGAGCGCATCCTGATCGGGGAGGTCTGGCTCCCCGACCAGGAGCGTTTCGCGCGCTACCTCCGGCCCGACGAGCTCCACACGGCCTTCAACTTCGACTTCCTGTCCTGCCCGTGGGACCCGGCCGAACTGCGCAGGGTCATCGACCTGACCCTCGCCACCCACACCCCCATCGGCGCCCCGCCGACGTGGGTGCTGTCGAACCACGACGTGACGCGCCCGGTCACCCGCTACGGCCGCGCCGACACGACGTTCGCGCACGGGGGCCGCCTCCACGGTGCCCCGTCCGACCTGGAGCTGGGCTACCGGCGGGCCAGGGCGGCGGCCCTGCTGGCCATGGCGCTCCCCGGCTCGGTGTACGTCTACCAGGGCGAGGAGCTGGGCCTCCCCGAGGTCGAGGACCTCCAGGACGAGCTCCGCCAGGACCCGATGTACGCCAGGTCGGGCGGCACGAACCCGGGCCGGGACGGCTGCCGCGTCCCGCTGCCGTGGTCGGGAGAGGAGCCGCCGTTCGGCTTCGGCGCGGGCACGCCGTGGCTGCCGCAGCCGGAGGGCTGGCGCAAGCTGACCGCCGAGGCGCAGCGCACGGACCTGGGCTCGATGCTCAACCTCTACCGGACGGCCCTGGGCCTGCGCCGAGACCTGCTGGGGGACGGCACGTTGAGCTGGCTCCCGACGGGCGGCGAGATCCTGGCCTTCACCCGGGACTCGGGCCTGACGAGCGTCACCAACCTGAGCCCCGATCCGGTGCCGCTGCCCGCGGGCCGGCTCCTCCTGGCCAGCGGCCCCCTGGAGGACGGCACCCTGCCCTCCGACACCACGGCCTGGCTCACACGGGACTGACCGCGGCGCGACCGGCCCGGCGGCGGCGTGACCCAGCGTCCGGCGCCGCCGGGAGGCTCGGCCACGGCGGCCACGGCGGCCTCGGTGGGATCATCCGGGCATCTGCGGGGATCATCTAGGCGGACTCCCTGATCACCAGCTCCGTGGACATGATCACCGGCTCGGCCGGCCCGCCCTCGAACAGCCCGAGCAGGAGCTGGACCATGGCCGTCGCCTGCTCGGCCACCGGGTGCCTGAGCGTCGTCAGCGGCGGCTCGGTGTATTTCGCCGCCTCGATGTCGTCGAACCCGACCACCGCGACGTCGCCGGGCACCCGCCGCCCGGCCTGGCGCAGCGACTGCAGCGCGCCGACGGCCATCAGGTCGTTGGCCACGAAGACGGCGTCGAGGTCGGGGTCGTCGCGCAGGAGCTGCCGCATCGCGACCGCGCCCGACTCGCGGGTGAAGTCGCCGATCGCGACGATCGACCTGAGGTCGGAGTCGCGCAGCACGTTGCGGTAGCCGGCCAGCCGGTCCTGGCCGCCGATCATGTCCTGCGGGCCCGCGATCGTGGCGATCCGGCGCCGCCCCGTCTCCACCAGGTGCCGGACCCCGGCTTCCGCTCCGCCCACGTTGTCGTTGTCGACGTACGGGATGTCCACGGGGACGGCGGGCCGCCCGTAGGAGACCACGGGGACGCGCAGGCGCGACAGCGCGGCCGGGAGCGGGTCGGCGCCGTGCATCGAGATCAGCATGACCCCGTCGACGTGGCCACCCGCGATGTAACGCTCCACCCGGGCGTGGCTCTTGGCGGAGGAGGCCAGCATGAGCACGACCTGCTTGTTCACCGCTTCGAGCGCCACGGACGCCGACCTGATCGCCGTGGAGAACATCGGGTCCTCGGAGAAGACCCGGGTGCCCGGCTCGCTGACGACCAGGGCGATCGAGTCGGTGCGCTGGGTGACCAGGCTGCGCGCGGCCGAGTTGGGCACGTAGCCCAGCTCGTCGATCGCGCGCTGCACGGCGTCGCGGATGTGGGGCGCCACCGTCGTCTGGCCGTTGACGACCCGGGAGGCGGTGGCCCGCGAGACACCCGCCCGGGCGGCGACCGCCTCAAGGGTCGGGCGTCTCATGAATGCACCAAGTGGGAGAGCACGGAAAAAATCTACAGGCCGTTCCTGGTGATGACGTCCCTGTACCAGAGAGCGCTGTCCTTGAGGATCCTGGCCTGTGTCGCGTAGTCGACGTGCACGACGCCGAACCGGCGGCGGTAGCCCTCCGCCCACTCGAAGTTGTCGAGCAGCGACCAGACCAGATATCCGCGCAGGTCCGCGCCCGCCCCGATGGCCCGGTGCACCTCGCGGAGATGGCCCTCCAGGTACGCGACCCGCTCGTCGTCGTGCACGCGGCCGTCCTGCACGACGTCGTCGAAGGCCGCGCCGTTCTCCGTCACCATGAGCCCGACCTGCGGATAGTCCTGCGAGAGCCGTACGAGCAGCCGGGACAGGCCGTCCGGCACGATCGGCCAGCCCATCGCGGTCGTCGGCGCGTCGGCCGCGGCGAACCTGACGTCCTCCGAGCCCGGCCACGCGGCGTCGGCTGGCAGCCCCGGGCCCGACTCGACCACGCACGGGTTGTAGTAGTTGACGCCGACCAGGTCGATCGGCGCGTTGATCAGCGCGAGGTCGCCGTCCAGGATGTGGTCAGTGCCGCCGTTGCGCGCCGCCGCCTCCAGGACTTCCCGCGGGTACGTGCCGTGCACCGCCGGGTCGAGGAACTGCCTGGTCAGCAGCGCGTGGACGCGGTGCGCGACGGCGGCGTCCGCCTCGCCGGCCACCGCGGAAGGGTCGTTGACCTGGGCGGGGGTGAGCACCGGCGCGGAGTTGACCACGAGCATGAGGCTGCGCGCGCCGGACGCGCGCAGCCGCCGCGCGGCCAGGCCGTGGCCGAGCAGCAGGTGGTGCGCCGAGCGCAGGGCGTCGGCCGGGTCGCGGTGGCCCGGCGCGTGCACGCCGTTGCCGTAGCCGAGGAAGGCCGACACCCAGGGCTCGTTCAGCGTGGTCCAGTCGCCCACCCGGTCGCCGAGCCGGTCGTGGACGGCCTGGGCGTAGTCGGCGAACCGGTAGGCCGTGTCGCGGTTCGTCCAGCCACCGAGGTCTTCGAGGGCTTGGGGGAGATCCCAGTGATAAAGCGTGACATAGGGCGAAATATCAGCGGCGAGCAGTTCGTCGACGAGCCGGTCGTAGAACGCCAGCCCGCGCGGGTTGACCGGACCCGCGCCGTCCGGCTGGACGCGCGGCCACGCGACCGAGAACCGGTAGGCCGCCAGCCGCAGCTCGCGCATCAGCCCGACGTCCTCGCGGTAGCGGTGGTAGTGGTCGCAGGCCACGTCTCCGGTGTCGTCGCCCGCCACATTCCCGGGGGTGTGGGAGAAGGTGTCCCAGATCGACTGGCCTCGCCCGTCCTCCTTGACCGCCCCCTCGATCTGGTAGGAGGCCGTCGCGGCGCCCCAGACGAAGTCCTCGGGAAAGATCATCCCTTAACAGCTCCTTGCATGATTCCACCGATGATTTGCCTGCCGAACAGGGCGAAGACGGCCACGAGCGGGAGCGTGCCGATCGCCGTCCCGGCCAGCCCGAGCACGTAGTCGTTGACGTAGCCGCTGGCCAGCGTGGACAGCGCCACCTGGACCGTCGGGTTGTCCGGGTTCAGCACGACCAGCGGCCAGAAGTAGTCGTTCCAGGCCGACATGAACGTCAGCATGCCGAGCACCGCCGCCGCCGGCCGGGCGGTGGGCAGCACGACGTGCCAGAACAGCCCCCACGTCGAGCACCCGTCCACCCGGCCGGCCTCCAGCAGCTCGGTGGGCAGGGCGCGCGACAGGTACTGGGTCATGAAGAACACGCCGAACGCGTTGACCAGCGCCGGGACGATCAGCGCGTAGTTGGTGCCGGTCCACTCCAGCTTCACCATGAGCATGTAGAGCGGGATGATGCCGAGCTGGGCCGGGACCATCATGGTGGCCACGGTGATCACGAGCATGATGTTCCTGCCCCTGAACTTCAGCTTGGCGAAGGCGAACCCGGCCAGCGTCGAGAAGAACATCACCGCGATCGAGATCGACCCCGCCACGATGACGGAGTTGACCAGCGCGAGCCCGAAGGGGACGGTGTCGAAGACCCGGGAGACGTTGGCGAAGAAGTTCCCGCCGGGGATCAGCGGCGGCGGCACCTGGGCCAGCGCGGAGTTGTGCCGGGAGGCCACCACGACGCTGTAGTAGAGCGGGAAGGCCGAGAAGAAGGCCACCGCGGTCAGGGTCAGATAGCGCAGCCTCATATCAGCCCTCCTCTCACCCTGCGGGTGATCAGGAAGTTGACCAGCGCGACGATCACCACGGCCAGGAACATCAGCCAGGACGCGGCCGAGGCGTAGCCGAAGTCGAACGTCGAGTTCGCGAAGCCCTGCTCGTAGACGAACAGCGCCAGGGTCTGGAACTGCCGGTCGGGCCCGCCGGTGGCGATGCCGCCCCCGCCGCCGCTGCTCTGCCCGAACAGCAGGGGCTCGGCGATGACCTGCATGGCGCCGATCGTCGAGACGATGACCACGAACACGATCGTCGGCCGGATCATCGGGATCGTGATCCTGCGGAGCTGCGTGAAGCCGTTCGCGCCGTCGAGGGTGGCGGCCTCGTACAGCTCGCGCGGCACGGCCTGCATGGCGGCCAGGAAGATCAGCGCGTTGTAGCCGGTCCAGCGCCACATGATCATCACCGAGAGGGCGATGTGCGAGGTGGCGGTGCCCGCGGCCCAGTCGACGTTGCCGGCGCCGAACCACGAGAGCGTCCAGTTGATCAGCCCGAAGTCCCGGCCGAACAGCTGGCTGAAGATGACCACGACCGCCACCACGCTCGTGACGTTCGGCAGCAGCAGCGCGACCCGGAACAGCGTCTGGAAGCGCAGCCGCCGGTTGAGCAGGTGCGCCAGCCAGATGGCCAGCAGGAGCTGCGGGACGGTCGAGAGCACGCCGATGGACAGGGTGTTGAACGTGGCGTTCCAGAAGTACCCGTCGCCCAGCAGCGCCGAGTAGTTGTCCAGCCCGATGAACGTCTGGGTCTCCGACAGCAGCGACCACTCGTGCAGGCTCACCCAGGCCGTGTAGGCCAGCGGGAACAGCCCGAAGGCGCAGAAGAGCAGGAAGAACGGCGCCACGTAGGCGTACGGCGACACCCTCAGGTCGAGGGTGTGCCGCACGCTGCGCCTACGCCGTCGCGAGACCGCGAGGGGAAGGGTGCTCATTTGATCTTCTTGACGTCCTCGAGCACCTGGGTCCACGCCTGGTCGGGCGTCTGCTTGCCCTGCTCGACGCGGCCGAGGCCGTTGCCGATGGCGGTGCGCACGTCGGCCTCCTTGGGGCCGAGGTGCTGCGGCTTCAGCGCCTTGGCGGCGTCGGAGTAGATCTTGCCGATGGGGGCGTCGCCGAAGAACGGCTTGGTGAAGTTCTGGATCGACGGGTCGTCGTAGAGGGCCGGGATCGAGGGGAACGCTCCCTCCTCCTTGAACACCTTGGCCTGGTTCTCCTTCGAGGTCAGGAAGTCGATCAGCTCCGCCGCCTCCTTCGGGTGCTTGCTCTGCTTGGGCACCATGAGGTGCGAGCCGCCGCTGTTGCCCGAGCCGCCGGGCACGGTCGCGATGTCCCACTTGCCGGCCGAGTCCTTGGCCTGCTCCTGGATGAAGCCGGTCATCCAGGCCGGGCAGATGATCGTGGCGAACGAGCCCTTGGCGAAGCCGGTGTTCCACGGCGGCGTGAAGGCCGCCAGCTTGGCGGTCAGGCCCTCCTGGGTGAGCTGGTTGGACAGGTCCCAGGCCTTCTTCACGTCGGGGTTCGAGGCCACGATGATGTTGTCCTGGGCGTCGTACAGGCCGGTGGGCGCCTGGTTGACCATGGCGCGGAGGATCTCGCCGGGGGAGTCCACGAACTTGGCGCCCGCCACGTTCGCCGTGGCGAACTTCTTGCCGGTCGCGATGTACTGCTCCCACGTCGGCCAGAGCGCCGCGACCTCGGTCCGGTCGGTCGGCAGCCCGGCCTTCTTGAACAGGTCCTTGCGGAAGCACATGGCCAGCCCGCCCACGTCGGTGCCGAGGCCGAGCACCTGCCCGCCGTCCTTGCTCAGGCCCTGCTGCCACTTCCAGTCGAGGTAGTCGGGCTGACGCTTGTCCAGCCCGTACTGCTTGAGGTCCACGAACTTGCCCGGCTGGGCGGTGAACGTGCTGATGTAGCCGACCTCGACCGCCTCGACGTCGCCGGCGCCGGCGTTCGTGGCCAGCCGCTTGACCAGGTTGCTGTGGTGGTCGTTGAACTGCGTGACGTTCTCGACGATCTCGATGTCGGGGTGGGTCTTCTTGTACTCCTCGTAGAGCGGTTTGAAGCCGAAGTCGCCGAAGAGGCCGACGGAGAGCTTGATCTTCTCTCCTGGCTTGGCGCTCTGCGTGGCGGTGCTCCCGCCGCCTCCGCCGCCACAGGCAGTCGCCAGGGCGAGCAGGGACGCGGTGATCAAGGGCATGGCGAGTCGCCGGACGCGAGGGGTCACGGAACCCTCCTTGGTCGGTGCTTGCGAGGTTGGTTGAGAGAGCGCTCTCTCAAGAGAGTCGCGGCGCTCACACCGGGCTGTCAACGGTGGTTAAATAACGATCCGGCCTAGCGAGAGAGCGCGTTCACGCATCCAGCGCGCGGCCCGCCATGCGGGCGTACATGCGGCCGGGGCTCGGGGCCTCGGTGAGGAAGCCCGGCAGCACGGGCAGCTCGACAGCGAACGGGTCGAGCCGGCCGTAGAGCTCGTTCGCGTCGGCGGGCCGGTCGTCCGGCAGCTTCTCCAGCAGCTGCGAGAGCAGCTCGGCCAGCTCGCGGGGCAGCCCGGGGATGGCCGGCGGGCGCTCCTTGACCTGCTTCTCGAAGACCATGTAGTCGGTGGGCCCGGTGAACAGCTGCCGCCCGGTCAGCATCTCGTGCAGCACGCAGCCGAGCGAGTAGAGGTCGCTGCGCGGCTCGGCCACGCCGTGCTGGATCTGCTCGGGAGCCATGTACGCCGGCGTCCCCAGGATCTGCCCGATCCTCGTGAACGTCGTGACGTCGGTGTCCCGCAGCATGGCCAGCCCGAAGTCGAGCACCTTCACGCTGCCGTCGGGGCAGAGCATCAGGTTCGTGGGCTTGAGGTCGCGGTGGCAGATCGACAGGGCGTGGGCCGCCGACAGCACCGCACACGCCTGGGCCGCGATCATGGCGGCCCACGAGACGGGGAGCGGGCCGTGCTCGCTGACCACGTCGGCCACCGTGACGCCCTCGATGAACTGCATCACCTGGTAGAGCCGCTGCTCGTGCGTGCCGAAGTCGTAGAGCACGGGCGCGCCGGGATGCTCGAGCCGCGCCAGGATGCGGGCCTCGCGGATGAACCTGCGCTCCAGCTCATGATCGTGCCCGCTGGGGAGCCTGAGCAGCTTCACCGCGACCCGGCGGTCGAGGTGGCGGTCATGGCCCGCGTACACGGCTCCCATGCCGCCTTGCCCAAGAGGGAGGTCGTCGAGCACATAGCGGTCGCCGATGACCATTCGCCCCTCCAAGCAGCCTTCCGGGAAAAAGTACACCGTTAAGACTGCGGGTGCAGGTGGCCGTCGGCCAGGCCGTCGAGGCCCAGCCTGATCAGCGCCTGCCCCAGCGTCGAGGTCTCGCGGATGGCGTCTTCGAGCACGGCCAGCTGCCGGAAGGCGTCGCCGTACGCCTTCTGCTCCTCCAGCGACAGTCGCGGCAGCCGGGTGCGGCGCACGTCGAACCTGCTGGAGCCGGTGGTCGCCCGGCCGCCGGCGGCCCGCAGGAAGCCCGCCAGGAAGTCGGGGTCGAGCCGGCGCGCGTCCACCCGGTAGAGCGTCAGGTGGGGCCCCAGCACCGCGCCGCCGTCGGCCATCACGCGCACGCTGGAGTAGGAGGCCACCACGTCGCCCGGGTGGATCGCGATCAGGCCCTGCTGCATGACGGTGGAGCCGGACGGCGGCGCGCCGTTGAGCACGTCGTCGGACGTCAGCACGGGCACCTCGCCGCCGTCCGCGGCCATCTTGGGCGGGGCCTGCGAGGTGGTCACCAGACCTTCCTTGATCAGGTCGCCCAGCGTGGTCGCGGGCTGGTCGAGCGGCTGCTCCAGGACCTTCAGGTCGGGCGGCGCCGAGGCGGCGGCCATGAAGCGGTCGCGGGCCTCGGCGTACGCCTTGCCGACGTCGTCGCGCCGCTGGTGGCGGGCCGGGGTCATGTCGACCTCGTCGGCCAGCAGGTCGATGATGCGTACGGTCTGGTCGGAACGCTCTTCCAGGTACGCCTCCCACGCCGGCTCGACGCTCGCCAGGTCGGCCGCGGCGTCGAGGATCAGCACGTCCGACGGCGGCCGCTCGCCCGCCGCCGGCCGGCGCAGCAGCCAGAGGTCCGACCCCGGCAGCGCGACGACGGCGCGCAGGGCGCCCGCGCGCAGCAGGTTGGCCCGGATGCGGCGGCCCGCCTTGCGGCTGGCGGCGGCCGGCGGCATGAGGATGGCGACCAGGCCGCGCGGCTTGACGTGGGTGAGGCAGTGCTGCACCCAGGCCAGCTCCGGCTCGCCGCGCGGCGGCAGGCCGTACTCCCAGCGCGGGTCGCCGGTCAGCTCCTCGTAGCCCCAGGCCCGCTCGTTGAACGGCGGATCGCACACCACCGCGTCGGCCCGCTCCCCGGCGAACCCGTCGTCGCGCATCGAGTCACCGGCCACGACGTCGGCCTCGATGCCGCGCAGCCGGAGCCTGGAGGCGGTGATGGCCGCCGAGGTCTCGCTGAGCTCCTGCCCGAGCATCCTGGTCGCCCCCGGCTCCGCCTGGGCGGGCTGGTCGTGGGTGGGGGCGAGGAGCAGCGTGCCGACTCCGCAGGCCGGGTCGAGGATCGTCGAGCCGCCCGGCCTCACCAGCCTGACCATGAGCCCGGCCACGTCCTCGCGGGTCACGGAGAGCTGCCGTGAGTGCGCTTCGAGATAGCGCTCGCAGAGGAACTCGTACGCGGTCAGCGCGCCGAGTCGCTCGCCCAGCTCCAGGACGAGCTCCGCCAGCTCCGGCTCCAGCCCGCTCTCCACGTCATCGACCGGCTCGCCGTCGCCGTCGGCCCGCGCCACGCCCGGAGTGTCATCCGCTTCGGCGGGGCGGGAAGCGGCGGCGTCCGAAGCGCTCGTGTGGCGGGTCAGCAGGGTTCCTGCCTGGGCGACCAGCTCGCCCAAGCGCAAATCGCCCGCGGCTTTCAGGCGCTGCCACACCCGATCACCCAGGGAGACCTGGTAGGACTTCCCATAGCGACGTAGCCAGGACTCGACCTGCCGTAGCGAGAAGAGCGGCTGATTGGCGGTGCCGCCGATGGGATCGGGGAAGTCGTCGTGGCGACGGCGCCAGTTGCTCACCGCGGCACGCCCGACACCGGCGAGCCGGGCGATGTCCCCGGCGTTCACGGTCGGGTCGTGGCTCATGGTGCCCAGAGTAGTTCACAAGAGTCTTCAGCGCATCTGCTTGTGAAGTCTTTCAACCAATGATTTACTGCTGGGTATGAAGCACAACATCCGCTATGCCGCCGGATCAGACGTGGGCCGCCGCAGGGAGCAGAACGAGGATTCCGGCTATGCGAGTAGCCGGCTGCTCGTGGTGGCCGACGGGATGGGTGGACACGCGGCCGGCGAGCTGGCCAGCTCGGCGGCCATCGCCGTCATGCGCGAGCTGGATGCCACGCTTCCCGAGACGGGCTCGGACCTCGAGGCGTCCCTGGAGGGCGCCGTGCACGAGGCGGCACGCAGGCTGGTCGAGCTGGCCGACATCGACCCCGCGCGCAGGGGGATGGGGACCACGGTGACCGCCATGCTGTGGGACGGCTACCGGTTCGCCCTGGCTCATCTCGGTGACTCCCGCGGATATCTGCTTCGCGACGGCGCTCTCTACCAGATGACCAAGGATCACACACTTGTGCAGTCGATGGTGGACGAAGGGCGGATAACCGAGGATCAGGCCGCGGTGCATCCCCGTCGTTCGATGGTGCTGCGGGTGCTGGGCAGCGAGGGCAGGGCCGAGCCTGACATGGCGCTGCGCGAAGCCGAGCCTGATGACCGTTACCTCCTCTGCTCCGACGGTCTCACGACCGTACTGGGTCCCGAGGTTCTGCACGAGGTCCTGACCACGGTGGCAGACCCGGGCGCGGCCGTCCAGCGGTTGATCGATCTGGCCAACGAGGGCGGCTCGCCGGACAACGTGACCGTGATCGTGGCCGACGTGGTCGCGCCGGGCGCGGGCGAGGTGGCGGTTTATCGCGTCGGCGCCGGGGCCTGACAGGAGTAGTAGTCAGTCTCACCTGCCTCACCAGTCACAAAACCGAAATTTTGGCTAATAGCACGACACTTTCCGAGTGAATCGCGCACATTCGCGATGGCGCTACTACAGTCCATCGTGATTTATCGGTTTTCTGGGAGGAGTCGCCCTGGACCCGATCGCGGACGAGCTGCTGAAGACGGTGCGGCAGGAACTCGGCTACAAGGAGAAGAGCGGCCAGCTCACCAAGTTCGGCCAGTGGTATGCGGATCGCGTCCAAGACACCCAGTACCGCAACGGGCCTTGGTGCGACATGTTCATCGCCTGGGCCGCGGACAAGTCCGAGCTCAGCCAATTCGTGGGCGAGTTCGCCTGGACGCCCTCCCATGCCGCCTGGTTCATGAAACAGGGGGCGTGGACGCAGAAGCCCGAGCCGGGAGCGCTGGTCTTCTTCGACTGGAAGGGCGGCAAGAGCTACAAGGGCATCGACCACGTGGGGATCGTGGAGAAGGTCAGCGGGAAGAAGATCCACACGATCGAGGCGAACGTGGACCGGATCTGGCTCAAGCGCAAGACGCGGGAGACGGACAAGGTCGTCGGTTACGGCATCCCGCGTCTGGTCAAGGCCAACGCCGACAAGCTCGGCGAGATCCGCTCGACCGAGCGGCCCTTCGTGCCGGCGCCGCGGGTGGAGACCGGGCAGGGGTCGCCTTTGGACGTCTTAGGCACGCCGCCCGCGTTGCTGACCGCGATGGTGCTCATGACCGTCGTCCTCTCCCTCCGCATCACCGGCCGCCGCCGCGGCACCCACCGCCGCCTCTCCTGGCCCTGGAACGCGCCAACCACCCCGCCCCGCGACGCCTCTGAGGTTCAGGAGGCGCCTCGGCGCGAGAAGGGCGCTGCTCGCAACCGCGTCTCGGCCCGCGACAAGCCCCCGGTGGGGGATCGGGCCCATTCCCGGGACGGCGCCCCTGCCCGCGAACGGGTGACGGCCCGCGCCAAGGCGTCGCCCTCGGAGAACGCGCAGACCAAGCCACACGCCGCCCCGGCACCGACCGGCCGCGCCGCCAGGACGCGCGTCTCAGCCGCCGCGACCTCCGGGCGCCCGACCTCGACAAGACGCAAGCCATACGAGACCGGCTAGCCCACACGCTGCGCCCGGGCACGCGTCGCGCCGTCCCCCTCACGGTTGTTCGCCCGTGGCGGCGTCGCTCGGCGATGGGCGCGGGTGGCGTCAGGTGGTGAGGTCGATGACGACCTTGACGTCGTGGGCGCGTTCGAAGGCGTCCAGGGCGTGGGACAGCGGGACCCGTCGCGTGATCAGCCGTTCGAGCCACCCGACGTCGGCCTTGGCCAGCGAATCGGCGGCGTCCCTGTAGTGCCGCAGGTTCGCGTTCACGGAGCCGAAGACCACGTCGTTCTCCAGGACGATGTCCCGGTTGATGAGCCCCGCGTCCACCCGATGCGTGCGCCCCCCGGGAGAGAGCCCGGCCAGGCAGACGATCCCCGCGGCGGCCGTGCCGATCATGGCGTCGATGACGAGCGTCCCGGCCCCCGTGCACTCGATGATGACGTCGGGCTTGACCCCGTCGAGCTCCCGCAGCGACGACCCCGGATGGTAGGTCCCGCCCAGATCCTCCACGAGCCGCGGCTTGAGCCCTGAGGTCGACCGGTCGAGCACGTGCACCGACAGCCCCCGCTGCCGTCCCATCAGCGCCGCCAGCAGCCCCACGGGCCCGGCCCCCGTGACCAGCAGCGTGTGGGGCTCGAACCAGGACCGCGCCCCGATCCGCTCGATCTGCTCCCACGCCTTGGCGACCACCGACGCGGGCTCGACCAGCATGCCGACGCTCTCCAGCGACGGGTCCAGGCGCACGGCGTAGCCGCCCTCGACCGTCCAGCGCTCCGAGCAGTACCCGTCGAGCTGCTTGATGCCCCGTTCGGTGTATTCGCCGTTGCGGCACATGTCGAACTCGCCCCGCTTGCAGGCCCCGCAGGGCACGGGGTCGGGCCGCCGTACCACCCCGGCCACCAGGTCGCCGGGGGAGAACGCGGACCCGTCGGGCACCTCCAGCACCCGGCCCAGCGACTCGTGCCCGAGGACCATGCGCTCCCTGCCGGGCGGCGGCCAGCCGTAGTCGGCCGTGACCAACTCCCTGTCGGTCCCGCAGACCCCCAGCGCCAGCCCCTGGACCAGCAGCTCGCCCTTGCCCGGCACGGGATCCGGGACCTCTTCGACGGCGAGCGTCCCCTTCTTGCCCGGCGCGAACGTCAGTGCACGCATGCGGTGTCACCCCCCTGGCCGGGCCCCTACCCCGGAAGCCGGAGGCAAATAGTAGGACGTCCTAGTACCACTTAATAGGACGTCCTAGTATCTTCGGAAGGGAGAGCCTCACGAAGGAGTGAACAGGCGTGCACGTCCCGGTACACCCAGTCCGTTTTGTGACCGCCGCGGCCCTGTTCGACGGCCATGACGCGGCGATCAACATCATGCGGCGCATCCTCCAGTCACAGGGGGCCGAGGTCATCCACCTCGGGCACAACCGCTCCGTGGACGAGATCGTCACGGCCGCCATCCAGGAGGACGTCCAGGGCGTGGCGATCAGCTCGTACCAGGGCGGCCACGTGGAGTTCTTCACGTACCTGGTGGAGCTGCTGCGCGAGCGCGGAGCCGGGCACGTCAAGGTGTACGGCGGCGGCGGGGGAGTGATCGTCCCCGAGGAGATCGAGCTGCTGCACTCGCGCGGCGTCACCCGCATCTTCTCGCCCGAGGACGGCCAGCGGTACGGGCTGCCCGGGATGATCAATAAGCTCGTCGAGGAGTGCGACGTCGAGCTGGACGGCTCCCCGTCGGTCGAGGCCGTGGTGTCGGGCGACCACGCGGCGCTGGCCCGCGCGATCACGCTGCTGGAGTCGGGCCGCGCCCCGGAAGAGCTGGTCGAGGGCTTGAGAGCCGCCGGGGCGGAGAAGCGCGCCCCCGTGCTCGGCATCACCGGTACGGGCGGCTCCGGCAAGTCCTCGCTCACCGACGAGCTGGTCCGCAGGTTCCGCGTGGACAACGACGACAAGCTGCGCATCGCGATCGTCGCCATCGACCCCACCCGCCGGCGCGGCGGCGGCGCGCTGCTCGGCGACCGCATCAGGATGAACAGCCTGAGCCCCCAGACCTACTTCCGCTCCCTGGCCACCAGGGGCGCCGCCAACGAGGTGCCCGCCTGCCTCGACGAGGTGATCAACGCCTGCCGGGCCGCGGGCTACGACCTGGTGATCGTGGAGACGCCCGGCATCGGCCAGGGCGACGCCGGGATCGTCCCGCACGTGGACGTGCCGATCTACGTGATGACGCCCGAGTTCGGGGCGGCCTCGCAGCTGGAGAAGATCGACATGCTGGACTTCGCCGAGGCCGTGGCGATCAACAAGTACGAGCGGCGCGGCGCGGAGGACGCCCTGCGCGACGTGCGCCGCCAGCTCGTACGCAACCGCGAGGCGTTCGGCGCCAGGCCGGAGGAGATGCCGGTCTTCGGCACCATCGCGGCCCGCTACAACGACGCCGGGGTCACGGCCCTCTACCAGCACCTCAAGCCTCTCCTGCTGAGCGAGTCGGGGGCGGGGCTGCTGCCGAAGGTGTCCGGGCGCACCTCGCAGGCGTCCGCCGCCATCGTGCCCCCGGCCCGAGTCCGCTACCTGGCCGACATCGCCGAGGCCGTGCGCGCGTACCACGCCGAGACGCTCGCCCAGGCCGAGGTCGCCCGCCGCCGCCAGCAACTGGCCGCCGTGCGCTCCCTCCTGGAGGACTCCCGCCTGGAGGAGCTGGAGGCGCAGGCGGACCGGGAGCTGAGCGACGAGAGCCGGGCCCTGCTGGACGCCTGGCCAGCCGTCAAGGAGCGCTACACCGCCGACGAGCTGGTGGTGAAGGTGCGCGACCGCGAGATTCACACCCCGCTGTGGCGCGAGACCCTGTCCGGCAACCGCGTCCCGCGCGTCGCCCTGCCCCGCTACAGCGACCACGGCGACCTGCTGAGGTTCCTGCGCGGTGAGAACCTGCCCGGGTCGTTCCCCTTCACCGCCGGGGTGTTCCCGTTCAAGCGCGACGACGAGGACCCCACCAGGATGTTCGCCGGTGAGGGAGACCCGTTCCGCACCAACAGGCGCTTCAAGCTGCTGTCCGAGGGCCAGCCCGCGACCAGGCTGTCCACGGCCTTCGACTCGGTGACGCTCTACGGCCACGACCCGGACCCGCGGCCCGACATCTACGGAAAGGTCGGCACCTCGGGCGTCTCGATCGCGACGCTCGACGACATGAAGGTGCTCTACGACGGGTTCGACCTGGCGGCGCCGAACACGTCCGTGTCCATGACGATCAACGGCCCCGCGCCCACGATCCTGGCCTACTACCTCAACACCGCCGTCGACCAGGCCCTCGACCGCTTCCAGGCCGAGCACGGGCGCGCGCCGTCGGCCGCGGAGGCCGCCGAGCTGCGCGCCCGCACGCTGGCCACGGTCAGGGGCACGGTGCAGGCCGACATCCTCAAGGAGGACCAGGGCCAGAACACCTGCATCTTCTCCACCGAGTTCTCGCTGCGGATGATGGCCGACATCCAGGAGTGGTTCATCAGGAACGGCGTGCGCAACTTCTACTCGGTCTCGATCTCCGGCTACCACATCGCCGAGGCCGGGGCCAACCCGATCAGCCAGCTCGCCTTCACGCTGGCCAACGGCTTCACGTACGTGGAGGCGTACCTGGCCAGGGGCATGAAGATCGACGATTTCGCCCCGAACCTGTCGTTCTTCTTCTCCAACGGCATGGACCCCGAGTACAGCGTGCTCGGGCGCGTGGCTCGCCGCATCTGGGCGGTGGCCATGAGGGAGCGGTACGGCGCCGGGGAGCGGTCGCAGAAGCTGAAGTACCACATCCAGACCTCGGGCCGCTCGCTGCACGCCCAGGAGATGAACTTCAACGACATCCGCACCACCCTCCAGGCCCTGATCGCCGTCTACGACAACTGCAACAGCCTGCACACCAACGCCTTCGACGAGGCCGTGACCACCCCGTCGGCCGACTCGGTGCGCAGGGCCATGGCCATCCAGCTCATCATCAACCGCGAATGGGGCCTGGCCAGGAACGAGAACCCGCTGCAGGGGTCGTTCATCATCGAGGAGCTGACGGACCTCGTGGAGGAGGCCGTGCTCGCCGAGTTCGAACGGCTGTCCGACCGGGGCGGCGTGCTGGGCGCGATGGAGACCGGCTACCAGCGCGGCAAGATCCAGGACGAGTCCATGCTGTACGAGATGCGCAAGCACGACGGCTCGCTGCCGATCATCGGGGTGAACACGTTCCGCAACGGCTCGGACGAGCCACCGGCGCACAAGCTGGAGCTGGCCAGGGGCACCGAGGACGAGAAGCGCTCGCAGCTCGACCGGCTGCGCGCCTTCCACGAGCGCAACCGCTCCGAGGCCCCGGCGCAACTCGCCCGGTTGCGCGAGGTGGCGATGTCGGACGGGAACGCGTTCGAGGTGCTGATGGACGCGGCCCGCGTCTGCTCGCTCGGCCAGATCACGGAGGCGTTGTTCGAGGCCGGTGGCCAGTACCGCCGCAACGTCTGACCCCGCGCGCGGGTGATGAGGGGGCTCGGGAGCGGCGCGGATAGGATCACGGGTCGGGGAACATCGCTATCCAGGAGGCTTTCATGTCCGACGTCACTTTCAAGGGCTCGCCCATCGCCGTTGGCGGCACCTTCCCGAAGCCCGGCGACAGCGCGCCCGCGTTCGCGCTGGTGGGCGGCGACCTGGCCGAGCATTCGCTGGAGGAGTACGGCCAGAAGACCAAGGTGCTCAACATCTTCCCGAGCGTCGACACCGGCGTCTGCGCGGCCTCGGTGCGGCGCTTCAACGAGGTGGCCGCCGAGCACCCCGACGTGGCCGTGCTCTGCATCTCCGCCGACCTGCCCTTCGCCCAGAAGCGCTTCTGCGGCGCCGAGGGGCTCGACAACGTGACCACGCTGTCGCTCATGCGGGGCCGTGAGTTCCTGACCGACTACGGCGTGGCTCAGGAGTCGGGGCCGCTGGCGGGGCTGGCCGCGCGCGCGGTGGTCGTGCTCGACGGTGACAACAAGGTGGTCTACTCCGAGCTGGTGCCGGAGATCGCCCAGGAGCCCGACTACGACGCCGCGCTGACGGCGCTCAAGTAGGGCTCAAGGAGGGCTCAAGTAGTCCGAGCAGCGAGCCGGGGGTCCACGTCGACGTGGACCCCCGGCTTCAGTCCTTCCTGCCCACGCCGCACAGGATCAGCGACGACTCGGGCCCGTCGACGAAGTCGATCATGTCGGCCTGGTCGGGACGCCATTCCGGCAGCCAGACGAGGCCCGGGTCGACCAGCTCGAACCCCTCGAAGAGCTCCGCGATCCGCTCCCGGCTCCTGAGCGTGAGCGGGGCGTTGGTGCCCCGGTAGACCTCGGTGATCGTCTCCACGGCCGCGGCGCGGGCGTCGCTGGTGCCGTGGGACATGACCAGGTAGCTGCCGGGGGCCATGGCGTCGCGCAGGCTCGCCACGACCTCACGAGGGTGGTCGGCGTCGCAGATGTAGTGCATGGTCGCCGTCAGCAGCACGCCGACCGGGCGGGCGAAGTCGATCGCCGCCATCACCTCCGGATTCCTCAGGATCCCCTCGGGCTTGCGCAGGTCGCCCTCGACCGCCGTCGTGTCGCCCTGCCCGGCCAGCAGCGCCCTGGCGTGCACCAGCACCACGGGATCCCGGTCGACGTAGACCACCCTGGCCCCCGGGGTGATCTTCCTGGCCACCTCGTGCACGTTGTCCTGGCCGGGCAGCCCCGTGCCGATGTCGAGGAACTGCGCGATCCCGGACTCGGAGAGGTACCGCACGGCACGCCCGAGGAACGCCCGGTTCGCCCGGACGGCCGCCCGTAACTCCGGAGCCGCCCCGAGCACCTTCTCCGCCGCCGCCCGATCGGCAGGGAAGTGGTCCTTGCCGCCCAGGAAGTAGTCGTAGAGACGGGCGACGTTGGGAGTGTGCGGATCGAAGGCTGGCGACTCTCGCTCCAACCGTCATTCCCCCGATCAAGAGTTAACGATCTTCGACCTGGATTCTACGGATCTATACCGACATTCACTGCCGAATACCCGTCGATCTAGGCTGATGTTGTGGACGACACCGGCATGCCCGTGAAGATTCCCGAGACCGTGCGGCGGATCGTGTCCCTGGTGCCCTCGCTGACCGAGTCGGTGGCGGCGACCGTGCCGGAGGCGTTGGTCGGGGCGACCGACTGGTGCTCCCACCCGGCCGACCTGGACGTGACCAGGGTCAAGGGCACCAAGAACCCCGACCTCGACACGATCAGGAGCCTCGCGCCCGACGTGGTCCTCGCCAACGCCGAGGAGAACCGTGCGCCCGACATCGAAGCTCTGCGCGAGTCGGGCATCCCGGTCTGGGTGACGAGGATCGAGACCCTCGATCAGGCTTTCGCGTCGCTGGACCGCATGTTCCGGGAGGCGTGCCGTACCGGACGTCCCGGGTGGCTGGACGCGGCGGAGGAGGCGTGGCGCGCGCCCGCGGAAGGGGCGCGGCGGACGGCCGTCGTCCCGATCTGGCGGCGGCCGTGGATGGTGGTGGGGCGCGACACGTTCACCGGGGACGTGCTCAGGCGCCTCGGCGTGGACAACCTCTACGCCGGCCACGCGGAGCGCTACCCGAAGATCCCCCTGCCCGAGCTGGTCGAGCGGCGGCCCGACCTGGTGGTGCTGCCGGACGAGCCGTACGCGTTCTCGGGGACGGACGGCCCCGAGTGCTTCCCCGGGCTCACCTGCGCGCTGGTCAGCGGGCGGCTGCTCACCTGGTACGGCCCCTCGCTCGTGGAGGCGTCCGCCCTGCTGCGCGAGGCCCTCGGCTGACCGGGGACGGGGCTCACCGCGTCCGTACGCGTCCGGCGGCCAGGGCGGAGTCCACGGAGGCGGGGGAGAGCACGTGCTCCATGACGATCACCGCCATCCCCACGATCCCGGCCCGGTCCTCGAGCGAGGTGGGCACGATCTCCAGGTTCCTGGTCGTGTACGGCAGGCTGCGCTGATAGACGATCTCCCTGATCCCCGTCAGGTAGTGCTCCCTGGTCTCCGCCATGTCCCCGGCCAGCACCAGCACGCCCGGGTTGAGCAGGCTGACCGCGGTGGCCAGCACGAGCCCCAGCGTGCGGCCCGCCTCCTGGGTGACGGCGATGGCCGTCGGATCGCCCGCCTGCACCAGGCGCACGACGTCACGGCTGGAGACCTGGCCCAGGTCGGTGGCGAGGGCGTGGCCGCTGGCCAGCGAGGCCACGCAGCCGCGGGAGCCGCACGTGCAGACCCGGTTGTCGTGCTCGTTCAGCCGCACGTGCCCGATGTTGCCGGCGGCCTCCTCGACGCCCCGGTAGATCTGGCCGTCGAGCACGATCCCGGTGCCGATCCCGGTCGACACCTTGATGAGGATGAGCGAGTCCGTGTCGCGCCACGACGACCACCACTCGCCCAGCGCCATCGCGTTGGCGTCGTTCTCGACCAGGATGGGCACGTCGTAGGTCTCCCCGATCGCCTCGCCCACGGGATAGCCGTCCCAGCCGGGCATCAGGAACGACCTGATCATCCGGCCGGTGGTGTGGTCCACGGAGCCGGGCAGGTCCAGCCCGATGCCGCACACGTCGCTCGCGGGCCGCCCGGCCCGGTCGAGCAGCCGCTGGAACGCCTGCCGCACCCACGACAGGACCGCCTCGGGACCGAGCTCGATGCGCATCTCGGCGCGCTCCTCGGCCAGGGGGTTGGCGGCCAGGTCGGTGAGCGCGACGCCGGCGTGGGTGGCGCCCAGATCGGCCACCAGCATCAGGCGCCTGCCGGCGTCCACGTCGAGCACCGAGGGCGGCCGCCCGCCCCCGGAGGCCCCGACGCCGGACTCGTGGATGTACCCGGAGTCGATGAGCCGGTCGACCCGGTCGGTGATCGTCGACCGGGACAGACCGGTGTACTCGATCAGTTCCTTGCGCGTCCGGCAGGTGCCATTGCGGATGAGCTGGAGGATCTGCCCTGCCGTCAGCATGATCTATCCCTTCTCTGCTCCTGCCGTGAGGCCCTCCGTCAGCAGTCGCTCACTGGCGAAGAACACGATCACGATGGGCAGCGTGAGCACCACCGAACCTGCCATCAGGACCGTCGTGGGGATCTCTATGCTCCCCGCCAGCTGCGAGAGGCCCAGGGACACCGTCCAGCTCTCCCGCTTCTCCACGAGGAAGAGCAGGGCGAACAGGAACTCGTTCCACGCGATCATGAACGCGTAGAGGCCGGTCGCCATCAGCGCGGGCTTGGACAGCGGCAGCACCACGCGCCAGATGGTCGAAAGCCTCGTGCACCCGTCGATCGCGGCCGCTTCCTCCACGCTTTGCGGCACGGTCTCGAAGTAGTTGCGGAGCATGTATACCGTGACGGGCACGGTTTGCGCGATATACACGAGGATCAGTCCGAAAAGCGATCCGCGCAGCCCGAGCATCGTGAAGAGCACGAAGAGGGGGATGGCCAGCACGATCGCCGGGAACATGTACACCGCCAGGAAGAGGAAGTGCACCTGCCGCCGCCCGAAGAAGCGCAGCCGCGCGACCGCGTACGCGCCCGGGATCGAGATCAGCAGCGTGGCCGCCACCGAGGCGAGCGCGACGATCGCGCTGTTCTTCAGGAAGCTCAGGAAGCCCTGCCGGGTCAGCACGTCCACGTACGTGTCCAGGGTGAAGCCGCGCGGCCAGAGCGAGCCCGGATCCAGGATCAGCTCCTGGATGTCGCGCACGGACAGCATCACCATGTAGAGGAACGGGAACGCGGTGGCCGCGAAGAGGGCCAGGATCACCAGCGGCTTCAGCACCCGGAGGAGCCCCCGCTCGAACCTATCTCTGCTCACCTTCACCCCCGCCGAAGAACCGCAGGTAGACAGCCAGGAACACGACCAGGAAGACCGCCAGCACGATCGCCTGCGCGGCCGAGGCGCCGATGTCGTCGCGGGCGGTCAGGAAGTTGTAGACCCGCACGCTGACCACCTCGGTCCCGGCCCCGCCGCCGGTCAGCAGATAGACGTCGTCGAACTTGGTGAACGTGAACACGAACCGCAGCACCGACAGCAGCGCGATGATCCGCCAGAGCTGCGGCATGATCACGTATCGGAACCGCTGGGTCGGCGTGGCCCCGTCGACGACCGCGGCCTCGTCCAGCTCCGCGGGCAGCGCCTGCAGCCTGGCCAGGATGAACAGGAACGCGAACGGGAAATACCGCCACGCCTCGAACGCGATTACCGTGAACAGCGCCACCGGCACCTGCACGCCCAGCAGCTCGCCCCTGGCCTGGCTGAGGAACGCGATCGGCTCGCGGAGCCAGGTGTTGACGATGCCGTACTGGGGGTTGAGCATCGTCTCCCACAGGAACGCCACGGCCACGACCGGCGCCACGTAAGGGATCAGGATGGAGGCCCTGACCAGGGTCCGCCCCCTGAACCTGTCACGCAGCGCCAGCGCGGCCACCAGGCCGATCGCGATCGACAGCGCGGTGCCCGCGACGGTGTAGACGAGCGTGTTGACCAGGGACGACCAGAAGCCGGGCTCGGAGACCACGTACGAGAAGTTCTCCAGCGTGTAGTGGCCGAAGACGCCCGCCCGCCGGATGTTGATCAGCCGCGCGTCCTGGAACGCCAGCATGATCGCCCACGCCAGCGGCAGCACCACCACGACCAGCGTGATGACGAGCGTCGGCGAGATGAGCGCCAGCCCCGCCCGCCCCTCCTGCTGCCGCAGAGTGGGGGTCACTGGCGGATCCCGCGCTTGATCGTCTCCACGTCGGCCTTGGCCTGGGCGGCGGCGGCCTGCGGGGTCAGGGAGCCGTCCACGACCCCGCTGAGCGCCTTGGGCACGGGCAACTCGCCCATGGTGGCGCCGACCAGCTTGCCCTGCCCCTGCGGGATCCCCCAGCGGGCGAAGGTGTCCGGGCTCCTGCGCAGGGCGTCGAGCACGTCGGCCGGGTAGATGCCGGCCAGCGGCTTCTTGGTGTCGACCCCGGCGGGCAGCTTGTTCCACGTGTCCTCGAAGCCCTTGCGGGTCGGGAACTTGCCCTCGGGCGCCATGCCGATCCAGCGCTCGTAACCCTCGTTCATCATGTAGGAGACGAACTTTGCGGAGGGGTCCTTGGCGGCGTCACGGGTGACCGCCCACGAGACGATCTCGCCGTACTGCGCGGGCGCGCTCCCGTCAGGCCCCTTCAGCGCCGTGACCACGCCGGTGTTCCGGGCCAGCCAGTCAGGGTCGGCGCGGCACTCCCGGCAGCTCGGCAGCGCGTCCTTGCGCAGCCCGGCCAGCTCGTCGAGGATGAACGACGACCAGATCGTCATGGCCGCCTTGCCGGCGAAGTAGGTGGCCCGGGTGGAGTCGACGTCCTGCTTGCCCTTGACGGAGTAGTCCTTGGCGAGCCTGCCGTAGAACTCGAACGCCTTCACGCACTGCGGCGAGTCAAGGGTGACGTTTCCGGAGTCGCCGACGAGCTGGCACCCGTTGGCCAGCGCGACGTGCTCGAAGCTCTGCGCGGTGAACGAGTCCTTCGGCGCGATCGCCAGCGTGATGCCCGCGACCCCACCCGTGTTGAGCTTGGCCGCGGCCGCCTCCAGCCGCTCGTACGTGTCGGGCGGCTGCAGCCCGGCCTGCTCGAACAGGTCCTTGCGGTAGAGGATCAGCTGGGCCCACCCGTCGCTCGGCACCGCGAGCAGCTTCCCGCCCGAGCTGTCGAGCTCCAGGGCCCGCGGCGAGAAGGAGTCCCGGCCGAGCTGGTCGACGACCTTGCCCGGCGTCTCGGTGTCGAGCAGGTCGTTGGCCTCCAGCTCGCGCACCGCCGCCAGCGGCAGCGCGCCGATCACGTCCGGCAGGTCGCCGGCCGCGGCGGCGGCCGTCACGGCCTGGCTGAACTGGTCCTCGGCCATGGCGACCAGCTTCACCTGGATCCCGGTCTTCTTGGTGAAGTCGGCGGCGATCCGGCTCTGCACGGCCATCCGGTCGTTGAGGTTCTCTTCGGTCCAGACGGTGATCTGGTTTCCGGCGGACGACTCGCCACCGTCGCCGCACGCCGCCAGCGAAGCGGCCGTCAGCAGCGCGACGGAGAGGACGGCGGTTACCTTCTTCGGCATGGCACGCTCCTCCGATTCGGGGATATGCCGCCCTTACCCTCGTCATGACCTTGGCAACGTTCGGTAGTCGATAACGAGACCGGTCTGTACCCACTCCGTGCCTACAACGCCTAGAAGTGGATCTTTGTCGCAAAAGATCTACTTTCGGGTATTTCGGTCATCCGGAGGTCACCGCACTTGCTAGAAAGCCCAGGTGTGCGGCCAGGTGGGCATTGTCGGTAAGGTCGCTTTCCGGAAGACACGCTGGCAGAAACCCCAATTTCACCAGCCGCCCCCGGCGGAAGTCGTAGACTTAAGAGTGTTACGAGCGCAACTATCGTATGCAAACAAGTACTAAAGCTTTGACTTTTGTTTGATCATTGAGCGTAAGTGTGGGGAATGCGCGTCATCACGTTCGAGCAGCCAGGCCGTGTCCGCGTCAGCCTGGAATCGCCATCCGAGCTTGCGCCGGGTTCCGTACGAGTCCGTACGATCTACTCCGGCGTCTCGGCAGGCACGGAGCTCACCGCCTATCGCGGCACAAATCCATATCTCAACCGCCAGTGGGACACTGAGCGCCGGCTCTTCGTCGACGGCCAGACACACGCCTACCCGCTGACCGGCTGGGGCTACCAGGAGGTCGGCGAGGTCGTGGAGGCCGCGCCCGACGTCGCGGACCCGCCGGTGGGCAGCCTGGTGTGGGGCATCTGGGGCCATCGCGCCGAGGCCGTCGTGTCGGCCGAGAAGCTGGTCGGGCACGTGCTGCCGCCGGGCGCCGACCCGCTCACCGGCGTGTTCGCCCGGGTCGGGGCCATCGCGCTCAACGCCGTGCACGCCGCAGACGTGCATCTCGGCGATCAGATCGCGATCTTCGGCCAGGGCGTCATCGGGCTGCTCGCCACCCGCCTGGCCGTGCTGAGCGGAGCCCGGGTGGTCGCGGCCGACGCCATCCCCGACCGGCTGGAGCTGGCCAGGAAGTTCGGCGCGTCCGAGGTGTTCGACGTGCGCGCCGGGTCGGTGGCCGAGCTCATGCGCAAGCGCGTCGAGGGCGCCGACACCGTCATCGAGCTGAGCGGCACCCACCAGGGCCTGCACGAGGCCATCAGGACCGTGCGCAAGGGCGGCCGGGTCGTGGCCGCCGGCTTCTACCAGGGCGACGGCGTCGGGCTGCGGCTGGGCGAGGAGTTCCACCACAACCAGGTCCAGCTCGTCTCCTCCCAGATCGGCGGCGTGGCCTCGTGGCTGGCCCACCGGTGGGACGTCGAGCGCCTGCAGCGCACGTTCATGGCGCTCGTGCACGAGGGCCAGATCGAGGTCGGCGAGCTGATCAGCCACGTCGTCCCCGTCGAGAGGGCCGCCGAGGCCTTCGACCTGATCGACAAGCACCAGTCCGAGGTGCTCCAGCTCGTCTTCACCTTCGAGGAGTGACAGTGAAGCTCGCCGTACAGGAGCAGCTTCTGCCCGGCCGCACGCTGCAGGAGAAGTTCGCGTTCGCGCTCGACGCCGGGTTCGACGCCATCGAGCTGCGCGGCAAGGGTGATTTCCACTTCGCGAGCCGCCTGACGGAGCTCAAGCGGGCGCGGGCCGACGGCGTGATCATGCCGACGGTGTGCGTGGACATGCCGCACTTCATCGGCGACTTCGACCCGGCCAAGCGCAAGGACGCCATCCAGCAGCTCAGGTCGCAGCTCACGGTGATCGCCGAGCTGGGCGGCATCGGCGTCATGACGCCTGCCTCCTGGGGCCAGTTCTCGCTCCGGCTGCCGCCGTTCGAGCCGCCGCGCAGCGCCGAGAAGGACCGCGAGGTGCTGACCGAGGCGCTGGGCATCCTGGGCGAGCACGCGCAGCGCAACGGCGTGCTGATCATGCTCGAACCGCTCAACCGGTACGAGAACCACATGGTCAACACCCTCGCCGAGGCCGTCTCCTACTGCTCGATGGACTCGATCAGGATCGTCGGCGACACGTACCACATGAACATCGAGGAGGACGACCCCTGCCGCTCGCTGGTCGAGGCCGGCCCCTACCTCGCGCACATGCAGATCAGCGAGTCCAACCGCAACCAGCCGGGCACCGGTCACATCGACTGGGGCGCGCAGCTGGCCACGCTCGACGCCGTCGGTTACGACGGCTACCTCGCCCTGGAATGCCGCCTGCGGGGCGAACCCGAGATCGTCCTCCCCCAGACCGCGGCTTTCGTCAGGAAATACCTATGATCCTGCGCGACGCCGTGCGTGTCCTGGTGGCCAACTGGGACGGCAGCTACACGGTTCCCTCCCGCCGCCTGTACCCGCACCAGTGGAGCTGGGACTCCGCCTTCATCGCGATCGGGAACGCCCAGTGGTCGCCCCGAAGGGCCAGGTGCGAGTTGCTCTCCCTGTTCGGCGCGCAGTGGCGCGACGGCAGGGTGCCGCACATCGTGTTCAACCCCACGGTGCCCGAAGGGGCCTACTTCCCGGGGCCCGAGTTCTGGCAGGCGCACGCCCCCTCCGGGGCCGCGACCTCCGGCATCGTCCAGCCGCCGGTCCACGCGCTGGCCGCGTGGAAGACGCACCTGGCCGAGCCCGACCCGGCGTTCCTGCGCCGGATCTACCCCCGGCTGGTGGCGCAGCAGGAGTTCCTGCGCGCGGCCAGGCGCTCCCCCGAGGGGCTGATCTCGATCGTGCACCCCTGGGAGTCGGGCATGGACAACAGCCCGGCCTGGGACCTGCTGCTGCAGGCCGTACGGCCCGACACCGTGGGCTTCGTGCGCAGGGACCTCGCCACGGTCAGCGCCGACGAGCGGCCCACCGACCGCGACTACGAGCGCTACGTCTCGCTCGCCCGCGCCTACCGCGACTCCGCCTACCGCAGTCCGGGGGAGTTCCAGGTCGAGTGCCCCCTGTTCAACGCCGCGTACGGCGTGGCCGAATCGACGCTGGCCCGGATCGCGGAGGTGTGCGGCCTCGACCCCGAGCCGCACGAGCGCGAGGCGGACGCGATCACCGCCGCCATGGTCGAGCACCTCTTCGACGGCGGCCTCTTCCAGGCCCGCGACGTGCGCACGGGGCAACTGCTCCATTCCGGCAGCACCGCCGGGCTGACCCCGCTCATGCTCCCGCACCTGCCGGACGAGGTCGCCGACGCGCTGATCGGCGCCGCGCTCGACCGGTTCTCGCTCAAGGACGGGGCGCTGCCCAGCTACTCTCCCGCGGCGCCGGAGTTCGACCGGGCCCGTTACTGGCGCGGCCCGAGCTGGATCAACCTCACCTGGCTCGTCTGGCAGGGGCTCAAGGACCGCCGCTCCGACCTCGGCGCCCTGGTCGCCGACGGGATGGTCAACGCGGTCGCGCAGTCCGGCTTCCGCGAGTACTTCGACCCCTTCAGCCTGCACGGCCACGGCAGCCACGACTTCAGCTGGTCAGCCGCCCTCATCCTCGACGTGGTCGCTGAGCACGGCCTGGACGCTCTGGCGGCGTCCGGCCGCGAGATCGGACAGGAACTCAGGGGCCTCGGTGAACCCGACGACGTCGGTGATCACGTGCTCGCGTAGCCGCCTGCCGTACCGCCTGAGCAGGGTGATCGTCTCGTGCGAGAGCCGTTCCCTGTCCCAGGCGTGCGCCAGGCCGCGCGGCACCCGGCCGATCTGGGCGCAGCGCAGCGTCAGCCCGTTGTGGTGGAACTCCTCGCCCAGCCGCACCTCCTGCGCGCCCTGGGTGTAGAAGGCGAGGTCCACCAGCGTGCCCTGGGGGCGGAGCATCCTGAGCCCGAGGGCCAGCGCCCTGGTCTGGCCGCGGCACTGGAACACCACGTCGGCGCCCCGGTCGTCGCGGGCGTGCCGCCAGCGGCGCTTCAGGTCCATGGCGGGGTCGTTGTCGGCGGCCAGCACGTTCGCGCCGAGCGCCGCGGCGACCGCCAGCCTGGCCGGGGTCTCGTCCACGACCACGACCTCGGCCGCGTCGCAGGACATGGCGAAGCACGCCGTCAGCAGCCCCACGACGCCCGCGCCCACGACCGCGACCCGCCGTCCGCGCACGCCGTCGCCGAGCTGCTGCACGGCCGGGCCGTGCAGGTCGTGCGCGGCGTGCAGGAGGCCGTTGGCGCAGATCGGGCCCATGTGGGCGACGTAGACGCCGAGTATGGGGTCGAGGTCGTCAGGCAGCTCCACGAACCGGTCGGCCATCGGGTCGGCGACGTAGGCCGTGCGATGTCCGTAACACATCGCGACCAGCGCGCCCTCGCTCACCGCCCGTGTCCGCGTCTCGACCACCAGGCCGACCTGCATGTAGCCGATGCCGCGCACCGGGTAGGCGATCGACGGCGTGCCCTCGGTGAACAGGCCGAGCGCCGGGTCCCAGGTCGAGGCCAGGTAGGGGTTGGTGCCCTTGACATAGGTCAGCTCGGTGCCGGCCGAGACCCCGCTGTGGGCGGTGGCCAGCATGAACCCGCCCTCAGGGATGCCGGGCAGCTTCTCCTCGATCAGGCACACCTGGCCCGGCGCTTCGATGCTCAAAACTGTGCCCATGGCCTCACTCCGTTCGGCGGCTCGGTCGCTGGGGTCCGTCGCCTTCCCTCGTCGCTCTGGTCGCTTCGCTCCCGCCGCTCCTCAGTCCAGGCGACGGCGCTCCCTCGCTCCCATCCAGCACCACCGGCCTCCGTTCAGCGGCGGATTGTGCCAGGGCCAGCGCCAGGCGGTGGGTGCGCAGCGCCTCCCCGTACGGTACGCGTACGTCGGCGTCCCTACCCTGGACCGCGTTGATGAACTCCCGGTCCACCCGCGTCTTCGCCTGGCCGTCGTCCTCGATCACGCGCCGGCCGTCCACCAGCAACCGCGTCTCGCTGAGCTCCAGCGCGAGGCCGTCGGCGCACACCTCCAGCCCCACCCGGTGCTTCTGGGTGAGCAGGCAGGAGGTGGCCAGCAGCCCGGCCGCGCCGCCGGAGAAGCGCAGCACCGCGGCCGTGGCCCGGTCCACCTCGCCGTCGCTGTGGTTGGCGGCCGGTACGGCGTGCACCATCGACACCTCGCCCACCAGGACCCGGGCGAGGTCCAGGACGTGGACCGCCTGCTCCACGATCTGGCCGCCGGACATGTTCGGGTTCAGCCACCAGGCGACCGGTGGCACCTTGTCCAGCCAGTGGCCCAGGGCGAGCCGTACGGGACGCTCGGCGAGCAGGTCACGGGCGTGTTCGATGATGTCGAGATAACGCCAGTGATGGCCGACCGCGGTCGGCAGCGATCTTCGCTCGATTTCGGACGCGATGATTTCTGCGGTTTGGAGGTCGAGCGAAAGGGGTTTTTCCACAAAAAACGGTAGATTGCACGACAGAACATCATGTTCGGGGTTACCGTGCGCGAAAGGAGGCACACAGACGTAAACAGCATCGAGACTGCCGGCACTGAGTAGGTCGGCATGGTCGCCATAGGCGGGGGCCCCATGCCTGGAGGCCAAAGCCTCGGCCCTGTGGAGATCTATGTCGGCGATTCCCGCGATCGTGACATCTGGGAAGCCTGACAGTACATCTGCGTGGCGAGCGGCGACATTTCCGGCACCTATGATGCCGACGCGGGTCGTTGGGGACACATTCCGGCATATGCCACATCTGATCGCCATCAAACAAAGAGGTTCAAAGGCGCATAGATCGGGCAGAAGTCGTGACCTCGTGAGATCGGGGCTTACTGCATGGAGAAAAACCTGCGAGCCTTGGCCAGAGTCCAGGAGTGGTACGGTCCGCACTCGAGCACGGCAGCCGAGTGGCCGATCGACGCCTTGATGTTGGCCAAGGGATCCACCACGGTAAGTGTCGTCCTGCCAGCTCGTGACGAAGAGTTCACAGTGGGTGACATCGTCCGTGTGATCCGCCGTGACCTCGTCGAACGGGTGCCGCTCGTCGACGAGATCCTCGTCGTCGACTCCAACTCGATCGACGCCACCGCCGACCGCGCCCGCGAGGCGGGCGCCCGCGTGGTGGCGCAGAACCAGGTGCTCTCCCACCTGCCGCCCCTGACGGGCAAGGGGGAGGCGCTGTGGAAGGGACTGGCCGCCTCCAGCGGCGACATCGTCGTGTTCGTGGACGCCGACCTGCTCAACTTCGGCGCCCACTTCGTCTCCGGCCTGGTGGGGCCGTTGCTGGTGGACCGTGACATCCACTTCGTCAAGGCGAACTACGAACGTCCGTTCACGGGCGAGGACGGCGTGGTGCGCCGAGCCTCCGGTGGCCGGGTGACCGAGCTGGTCGCCCGACCCCTGATCAATATGTTCTGGCCGGAGCTGGCCGGGTTCGCCCAGCCGCTCGGCGGCGAGTACGCGGCCAGGCGCGAGGTCCTGGAGCAGGTGCCCTTCGTCACCGAGTACGGCGTGGAGTTCGGTCTCCTCGTCGACCTGCTCCAGCTCGTCGGCCTGGACGCGATGTCCCAGGTGGACCTGGGCAGCCGTACGCACACGCACCAGTCGGTGAGCGCGCTCGGCCGGATGGCCGGGCAGATCATGCTCACCGCCTGGTCCCGCCTGGAGCGCCAGGGGCGCGTACTGGCGGCTCAGCGCCCCGCGCACACGATGCTGCAGTTCGGGATCGACGGGGCGGACCTGGTGGACGTGGCCGTGGCGGAGCGACCTCCGCTCGCCACCCTCGTACCAGAGGAGGATGTGGCATGAAAGTCCTGGTCAACGCGGGGCCGTGGCTCGCGGTCCCGCCCCCCGGCTACGGAGGGATCGAGAACGTCGTGGCCACGCTGGTGCCCGCGCTGCGCGAGCGCGGCGTGGAGGTCGTCCTGGCCTCCGTCGGGTCCAGCATGCTTGAGGTGGACGAGCTGATCAGCGTGTACGACGACGGCCAGTTCGCCGAGTTGCAGAAGCCGTACAACCAGGTCATGGGCATCGCGCACGCCCACCAGAGCAGGGTGGCGGCCGAGCTGCGCGCCCGCGACGACATCGACCTCGTCCACGACCATCTCGAGGTCGTCGGGCCGGCGGTCCTGTCGGCGTTCGGCGGGCCGCCCGTCCTGCACACCCTGCACTGGGACCTGCGCAAGCACTCCGCGTTCTACGGCGCGTTCCCGCCGTCGATCGCGGTCAACGGCGTCTCGGAGTCGCAGCTCGCCCGCGCCCCCGACGCACTGCGGGCGGCCTCGCTCGGAGCGGTCTACCTGGCCAGCCCGCTCGCCGATCGGGACCTGCGGGTGGACCGGGGCGAATATCTGGTGGTCATGGGCCGGATCTGCGGGCTCAAGGGTCAGCACGTCGCGGCCAGGATCTGCCAGAAGCTGGGGCTCCCGCTCGTCCTGGCGGGGCCGGTCAGCGGCCGGAACACCCCCGCCGAGCTGGACGCCGTGGTCCAGGACCCCTACCACCCGCTGCACAGCCACCCCGACGTCCGCTACCACCTCGACCAGGTGTCCCGTTACCTCGACGGGGAGCTGGTCAGGTGGGTCGGCGCCGTGGGCGGCGAGGCCAGGGACCAGCTCTACGCGGCGGCCAGGGCCGCGCTCTTCCCCATCCAGTGGGACGAGCCCGGTGGCACGGCCGTCGTCGAGGCGCTCGCGCTCGGGGTGCCGCCGGTCGGGCTGCGCCGCGGCTGCCTGCCCGAGATCATCGACCACGGCCGCACCGGCTTCCTGGCCGACTCCGAGGAGGAGCTGGCGGAGTGGGTGCTGCGGGTGGACGAGATCGACCCTGAGGAGTGCCGCAGGGACGCTCGCAGCCGCTTCTCGCCGTCCGTCATGGCGGAGCGCTACCTGGAGCTGTACGAGGCCGCCACGGCCCGCTGACCTCGTGCCGCGCTGAGAGGCGTCCGGGCCGGCTCCGGCTCGGGCGCCTCGTGGCGTCCGGGGCGGCTCCGGCGCCTCGTGGTGCCCGGGGTCAGGCGAAGCCGCGGGGGAGCACGATGACCGGGCACGGCGAGGCCCGCAGCGCCTTCATGGCCAGCTCGCCCAGGAACACCCGGTGCGGCTGCGCGTCCTCGCTGGCCGCGCACACCAGCAGCTCGCCCGGCAGCCACTCCACGTCCGCGAGCGCGGCGGCCACGTCGTGCCCCTCGGCCGCCTCCGCCTCCGCCTCGATCCCGGTGGTCTCCCAGGCCAGCCGCACGGCCAGCGCGAGGTCGTCCCTGAGCTTGCCCGGATCCTCCGTGCGCAGGTCGAGGGTGATCAGCCGGAGCGGGATGCCCAGCCGCAGCGCCGCCTGAGCCACGCGCTCCACCGCCTCGTCGCACTGCGGCCGGTGCACGTACGCCAGCGTCAGGCGCCCGGGCCCGTCGACCGGGACGTATTGGGCGGGCGTCAGCATGACCGCCTCGGACGACAGGTGAAGCAGGTGGTTGGAGGTGGCGCCGATGGCGATGCGGCCGTGCTGGCCGCCCTCCGCCGAGCCGACCACGATCAGGTCGGCCCTGATCCGGCTGGCCAGCACCGACAGCCCGCGCCCCGTGCCCCGGCTCTCGTAGGTGAGGTAACCGGCGGGGACGGACCCCAGCTCCTCCGCCGCGTGCGCCAGATTGGCCTGCGCCTCCACCGCCAGCCCCGGGCTGCCCGGCGGGTAGATCGTGGCGACCGTGAGCTCTCCGCCGGTGACCCGGGTGATCGCGGCGCCCAGGGCCAGGGCGTCGCGCCCGCCCGGTGCGTTCGTGTAGCCGACGATCACGTGCTCTCCGATCACGAATGCCCTTCTACCCGCTCTGAGCTGGGAATACGCGGCCTTGATCGGAACGTTGTAAACCATTGGAGGCGCAAAGAAGTGAAGATCACTCTTGAGACCAGTTTCAACGGGACTATCGGTCCGGTCACGCTCCGTGATGCGGTTCAGCAGCTCAGAGAGCGCGATCTGGCCTGTACGGTGGCCGCGGACACCGTGGACCAGAAGGTGATCATCTTCTCGGCCTGCGTGGAGCGCGGGTTCACGCCGCTCCGCAGCGAGATCATGGCCGCCTACTACGTCGCCGAGCTCGACGCCACCTCTGAGGCGTTCGACCGGGGGCTCATCACCAGGGACGAGCTGGAGATGCAGCAGGCCGCCCTGGCGCGCCTGATTCTTTCTTAGGACATTTCCCGACTTTCGGTCTTATGGTCGAGGCGTTTGACCGCGGGAGTTCGTAAGGTCGTGTCCATTGCCCATTCACGGATTGGACACACGTGTACCGCGACATCGTCGACTTCGCCCTGACCACGCCCGGGTGGCTGCACACCCTCGCCGAAGTCGGGACGGATGCCGGGTTATTCCTGTTCGTGGCGCTGTTCGCGGCGGCCGCGTTCCGGGCGTGGCGGGCTCCGGCCCGCGACCTGGCACTGGTGATCGCGGGCCCGGCGGGGGTGGTGTTCGCGTACGTCGTGAGCGAGGTCGTCAAGACCGTCGTCCGGGAGCAGCGGCCGTGCCGGGGCGGGATCGCGACGATCTCCGCCTGCCCGCCCTCGGGCGACTGGTCCTTCCCCAGCAACCACTCGGTGATCGCGGCCGGGGCCGCGGCCACGCTCGTGCTCGTCTGGCGGGCGCTCGCGTGGGTGGCGCTGCCGCTGGCGGCGGTCATGGCGTTCTCCCGCGTCTTCGTGGGCGTGCACTACCCGCACGACGTGGCCGCGGGATTCCTGCTCGGCCTGGTGCTGGCGCCGCTGTTCGCGCTGCTGGTGGTGGGCGCCGTCACCCCAGCCGTACGCCTTGCGCGGCGTTGATTGGCCGAGCTGCGCTCGGCGGGCTGGGGTGGATGTCCTCGCTACGCTGCGGATCCACCCCAGCGGTCTGTCGCCTCAATGAGCCGGTCGAGGATGCCCGGCTCGGTGAAGGCGTGCCCGGCGTCGTGGATCATGTGGAATTCGGCCTCCGGCCACGCCTTGTGCAGGTCCCAGGCCGTGGCCGCGGGCGTGCAGGCGTCGTAACGGCCCTGCACGATCACGGCGGGGATGTGCCTGATCCGGTCGACGTCCCTGATGAGCTGGTCGGGCTCGAACCAGCCGCCGTGGTGGAAGTAGTGGTTCTCGATGCGGGCGAAGCAGACGGCCAGCTTGTCCTCGCCGAACTCCGCGACGAGCTCGGGGTCGGGCAGCAGCGTGATCGCGCCCGCCTCCCACTGCGCCCACGCCTTGGCCGCCGTCAGCCTGGCCTCGGTGTCCTGCCCTTCGAGCCGCCTGCGGAAGGCGGCCATGAGATCCCCGTGCTCCTCGGCGGGGATGGCCGCGAGGTAGGTCTCCCACCGGTCGGGGAACAGGTAGCTGGCCCCCTCCTGGTAGAACCAGTGCAGCTCCTGGGGGCGCAGCGTGAAGATGCCCCGCAGGACGAGCTCGGTCGTGCGGCCGGGGTGCCGCTGCGCGTAGGCCAGGGCCAGCGCGCTGCCCCACGAGCCCCCGAAGACCTGCCACCGCTCGATGCCGAGGTGCTCGCGCAGCTTCTCCATGTCGGCCACGAGGTGCCAGGTGGTGTTGGCGGCGAGGTCGGTGGCGGGGTCACTGGCGTGAGGCAGGCTGCGGCCGCAGTTTCGCTGGTCGAACAGGACGATCCGGTAGCGCTCCGGGTCCCACTGGCGCCGGTGCTTGGCCGAGCAGCCGCCGCCGGGGCCGCCGTGGAGCATGACGGCGGGCTTCCCCTCGGGATTGCCGCAGACCTCCCAGTAGATCTGGTTGCCGTCCCCGACATCCAGCAGGCCGGACTCGTAGGGTTCGATGGGCGGGTACAGCGTTCTCATAGTCCCCGATCCTGCCTCATCCCGGCGGCCCGTAGGGTGACCGTATGGAGCTGGTGACGATCGACGACATCCGGGCGGCGGCCGGGCGGATCAAGGGCGTGGCGGTGCGGACACCGCTCGTGCGGATGGGCGAGGCGTGGGTGAAGCCGGAGAGCCTGCAGCCCGTCGGGGCGTTCAAGCTGCGGGGCGCGTACAACGCCGTGGCCTCGCTGCGGCCCGACGGCGTGGTCACGCACTCGTCCGGCAACCACGGGCAGGCCCTTGCCTTCGCGGCCAGGGAGTTCGGGGTGCCGTGCGTGGTGGTCGTGCCCGAGGGCGCGCCCCGGGTGAAGACGGCGGCCATCGAAGGGTGGGGCGCCGAGGTCGTGGTCGTGCCGCCCGAGCAGCGGGAGACCGTGGCCGAGAAGCTGGCGGCGGAGCGCGGGCTGACGCTGGTGCCGCCCTACGACCACCGGGCGGTGATCGCGGGACAGGGCACCGTCGGGCTGGAGATCGTCGAGGATCTGCCCGACGTCGAGGTGGTGCTGGTGCCGGTGGGCGGCGGAGGGCTCGCGTCCGGGGTCGGTACGGCCGTCAAGGCGCTGCGGCCCGACGTACGGGTGATCGGGGTCGAGCCCGAGCTGGCCGCCGACGCCGTGGAGAGCCTGGCCGTCGGCCGTCCCGTGGAGTGGGGGGCGGCCAGGACCTTCAGGACCATCGCCGACGGGCTGCGTACGGCGCTGTCGGAGCTGACCTTCGCGCACCTCAGCCGGCGGCTCGACGAGATCGTCACCGTGTCGGACGACGAGATCAAGGCCGCCATGGGCCACCTGGCACGCTCGGCCCGGCTGGTCGCCGAGCCGAGCGGGGCGGTCACCACGGCGGCGCTGCTGTCCGGCCGGGTCGCGACCGGCCGCACGGTGGCCGTGCTGTCCGGGGGGAACGTCGACCCCGAGCTCTACCGGCAGGTGGTTTAGGCCCACTCGTGGCGCGACAGGAACGACCGGTCGCCCGTGGCGTACTCGTTGAAGGCGGCCTGCACCTCCGCCAGCTCCGGCACCATGGTCCGGATGAGCGTGCCCTCCTTGTACTCCAGCTCGTAGCCGGGCGACACCTGCAGGAAGTGCCGCCCGAAGTTGACCAGGGCCACGAACGGGTTCTGCGCCGACAGCGTGGCGAGGACGTCGTGGATCAGGCCGAGGTCCGGGTCGTGGACGATCATGCCGTCGCCCGTGTGGAGCTGCATGCCCTCGTAGACGCCCAGGGGTGCCACGTTGTGCACCAGGTCGCGCTGAGGGTCGTAGCAGACCAGCCCGTGCGCCCGCGCGATCGTGAGCACCTGCGCGGACATCTCGTCCATCGTGTCCAGGTCCATCGTCACCAGCACGTGGCCCGGATAGAGCGTGACCTCCCCGGGCAGCTCCTTGGCGACGTCGGGGGCATCCCCCGTCACAGGGGAGGTCCGCTTGACCGCCAGATAGGTGGCGCGGGCCTGGTCCCTGCTGATGGGCACCGGCTCGTCCCACACCATCAACTCAACGCTCATCGGTCCATCTTGACGGACGGGCACCGTCCTCGCGTGACACAGCGCCCATGTGCCGCAAAGCCGTGCCGGACAAATCTACGCAGTCTTCTCCATATCCGGCGAACATAGCCAGGATCGGCGGCGGCGAACATGCTGGGAGCGTGGGCCGCCTCCGATACCGCGCCGTCGGGGGTGGCTCACCCCGTTCAACTGGAATAACGACCTGGTGAGGGTGGGAAGGAACAAAGCGGCTTGTCCGGGTGAGCGGGGGAACGGAACATGGGGAGAGACCGCAAGGGAGCCTCGATGATCGAGATCTGGCCGGGAGACCCCTATCCGCTCGGGGCGACGTACGACGGCGCGGGCACGAACTTCTCGCTCTACACCGAGGTCGCGGACGCGGTCGAGCTGTGCCTGTTCGACGAGGACAACGTCGAGGCGAGGGTGTCGCTGACCGAGGTCGACGGGTTCATCTGGCACGGCTACCTGCCGGGGATCGGGCCGGGCCAGCGCTACGGCTACCGCGTCCACGGCCCGTACGAGCCGGCGCGCGGGCTGCGCTGCAACCCCGCCAAGCTGCTGCTCGACCCGTACGCCATGGCCATCGAGGGCGGCGTGACCTGGAACGAGGCGGTCTACGGCTACCGGTTCGGCCAGCCCGACACGCGTAACGACGCCGACTCGGCCCCGTACGTGCCGCGCTCCATCGTGATCAACCCGTTCTTCGGGTGGGGGCACGACCGGCCGCCCGCGACGCCGTACCACGACACCGTGATCTACGAGGCCCACGTGCGGGGGCTGACGATCAGCCATCCCAAGATCCCCAAGCATCTGCGCGGCACGTACGCGGCCCTGCACCACCCCGAGATCCTCGACCACCTCACCAAGCTCGGCGTCACGGCGGTGGAGCTCATGCCGGTGCACCAGTTCGTGACCGACGACATCCTGGAGCAGCGCGGCCTGTCCAACTACTGGGGCTACAACTCGATCGGGTTCTTCGCGCCCCACAACCGCTACTCCAGCCAGGGGCAGCGCGGCGGGCAGGTGCTGGAGTTCAAGGCCATGGTCAGGGGGCTGCACGAGGCGGGCATCGAGGTCATCCTCGACGTCGTCTACAACCACACCGCCGAGGGCAACCACCTCGGGCCCACGCTGGGGCTCAGGGGCATCGGCAACCCCGACTACTACCGGCTGGTCGACAACGACCCGCGCTACTACGTGGACACCACGGGCACGGGCAACAGCCTGCTCATGCGCTCGCCGCACGTCCTGCAGATGATCATGGACTCGCTGCGCTACTGGGTCATCGAGATGCACGTCGACGGGTTCCGTTTCGACCTCGCCTCGACGCTGGCCCGCGAGCTGCACGAGGTCGACCGGCTGAGCTCGTTCTTCGACCTGGTGCAGCAGGACCCGGTGCTGTCGCAGGTCAAGCTGATCGCCGAGCCGTGGGACGTGGGACCGGGCGGCTACCAGGTCGGCAACTTCCCCTCCCGGTGGACGGAGTGGAACGGCCGCTACCGCGACACGATCCGCGACCTGTGGCGCGGGCAGCCGGCCACGCTGCCCGAGTTCGGGTCCAGGTTCACCGGGTCGAGCGACCTCTACCAGGACGACAGCCGCCGCCCCGCGGCCTCGATCAACTTCGTCACCTGCCACGACGGCTTCACCCTGCAGGACCTCGTCTCGTACGACCTCAAGCACAACGAGGCGAACAAGGAGGGCAACCGCGACGGCACCGACGACAACCGGTCCTGGAACTGCGGTGCGGAGGGCCCGGCGGGCGACGCCGTCGAGGCGCTGCGCGAGCAGCAGAAACGCAACTTCCTCACCACGCTCTTCCTGTCGCAGGGCGTGCCGATGCTCTCCCACGGCGACGAGCTCGGCCGCACGCAGCAGGGCAACAACAACGGCTACTGCCAGGACAACGCGCTGACCTGGGTCGACTGGTCCGACGTGCGGGAGAACTGGCTGCTGCTGGAGTTCACGCAGAGCCTGGCCGCGCTGCGGAAACGGCATCCGGTCTTCCGCCGAAGGCGCTTCTTCTACGGCAAACCGGTACGCGGGCTCAATGACATCGCCTGGCTCACGCCGTCCGGTGAGGAGATGACCGACGGCGACTGGAACGTCGGATACGCGAAGTCACTGGCCGTGTTCCTCAACGGTGACGCCATCACCGAGCCCGACCGGCGGGGGCGCCCGATCCGGGATGACTCGTTCCTGCTGCTCTTCAACGCCCACTACGACACGATCAAGTTCACGATCCCCAAGGACTACGGCGAGATGTGGCACACGGAGATCGACACCGCCATGCCGATCATGCTCGACCCGCGCATGTGCCGCGGCGGGGAGGCCATCGCGGTGCCCGGACGCAGTGTGCGGGTGCTGCGCCGTGTCTAGGCCGGCCTCCACCTACCGGGTGCAGCTGACCCCCGACTTCGGCTTCGCCCAGGTGGCCGAGATCGCCGGCTACCTGCGCGACCTCGGCGTGAGCCACGTCTACCTGTCGCCGATCCTGCAGTCCACGCCAGAGTCGCGGCACGGCTACGACGTCACCGACCACTCCAGGATCAGGGAGGAGTTCGGCGGGGCGACGGGGTTCAGGGAGATGGCGCAGCAGCTCGCCGCCCATGACCTGGGCATCGTGGTGGACATCGTGCCCAACCACATGAACACGGTCAACGCGCAGTTCTGGTCCGTGCTCAAGGACGGGCCCGCCTCGCCGTACGCGAGCTGGTTCGACATCGACTGGAACGGCGGGAAGGTCGCGCTGCCCGTGCTCGGGGACGACACCGAGCCGTACGTGGACGGCGACGTGGTGCGCTACCACGAGCACACCTACCCCTATCCCGGCCACTACCGGCTGGTCGGCTGGCGCGAGGGGCCCGGCTACCGGCGCTTCTTCGACGTGTCCTCCTTAATCGGCCTGCGCGTGGAGGATCCGTCCGTGCTGTTCGCCACGCACGAGGTGATCTTCTGGCTGCTCGACGAGGGGCTGGTGGACGGGCTGCGGGTCGACCACCCCGACGGGCTGGCCGACCCGCGCGGCTACCTCGAACGGCTGCGCGCCAGGGCGGGCGAGACCTGGACCGTGGTCGAGAAGATCCTCATCGGGCCCGAGCGGTTGCCGGGCGACTGGGCCTGCGACGGCACCACCGGCTACGACGTGCTCAACCGGGTCAACGGCCTCTTCGTCGATCCCGACGGCAAGGCTCCCCTCGTCCGGCTCTTCGCGGACCTGACCGGGCAGCCGGCGGAATACCGGCCCGTGATGGCGCAGGCCAAGCGGGAGGTGCTCGACCTGTTCTTCGGCGCCGAGGTCGCGCGCCTGGCCAGGGTCGCCGGGCAGGACCCCGCCGCCGTGCGCGAGCTGCTGGCCGCGATGCCGGTCTATCGCGCGTACGTGGTGCCCGGCGAGCCGCCGCCGCCCGAGTCCGCCGAGATCGTCGAGCTGGCCGCCGAGGCGTGCTCGCCCGCCGTGCTGCCGCTCGCCCGCGAGGTCCTGTACGGCTCGGACGAGGCGATCGTGCGGTTCCAGCAGTCGTGCGGGCCCGTCATGGCCAAGGGGGTGGAGGACACGGCGCTCTACCGGTGGTTCCCGCTGGCGTGCCTCAACGAGGTGGGCGGGGAGCCGGACGCGTTCGGGCTGGCGGCGGAGGACTTCCACGACTTCTGCGCCGAGTTGCGGCCGTACACGATGACCACGCTGTCCACGCACGACACGAAACGGTCGGAGGACGTGCGGGCGCGGCTGTCGGTGCTGGCGGAGATGCCCGAGGAGTGGGCCGCGGCGGTGGCGTCGTGGTCGGCCTCGGTGCGTTTCGACCCTCATCTGGACTATCTGGCCTGGCAGAACCTCATGGCGGCGTGGCCGATCTCGGTCGAGCGGTTCACGGATTACCTGCTCAAGGCGGCGCGGGAGGCCAAGACCGCCATTTCCTGGATAAATCCGGATCCGTCCTATGAGCGTGGGCTGCGGGAGTTCGCGGCCGCGGCGGTGCGGCAGCCGGTCGGCGAGTTCACCTCGCGGATCGAGCCCTACGCCATGTCGAACTCGCTCGGGGCCAAGCTCGTGCAGCTCATGATGCCCGGAGTGCCCGACGTGTACCAGGGCAACGAGACGACCGACTTCTCGCTGGTCGATCCGGACAACCGGCGGCCGGTGACGTACCCTCGCAAACCCGAGACCTCGTGGGACGCGGCCAAGCTGCTGGTCACGACGCAGGCGCTGCGGTTGCGCCGCCGTCTCGGGGGCGCGGCGCCGTACCGGCCGCTGTGGGCGGAGGGGCCGGCGGCGGAGCACGTGATCGCCTTCGCCCGAGGGGAGCGGCCGCAGGCCGTCGCGGTCGCCACCCGGCTGCCCGTGCGCCTGGCCCGGTCCGGATGGGGCGCCACGTCCCTGACGCTCCCCGCCGGGAACTGGCGCGACCTGCTCACCGGTGGCTTCTACACGGGGCGGATCCCGCTCGCGCACCTGCTTGGTCAGTATCCGGTCTCACTGCTGGAGCGACATGATCTTTGAGGTCTGGGCACCTAAGGCCACCGCTGTCGAACTGTCCCTTGCGGACGCCCCTCATGCGATGTCGCGCGGGGAGGGAGGCTGGTGGTCGGTCGAGGTGGCGGGGGCCTCGCACGGCACGCGGTACGCGTACCTGGTGGACGGCGAGGGGCCGTACCCGGATCCGCGCTCGCGGCGGCAGCCGGAGGGGATCTTCGGGCCGAGCGCCGTGTACGACCACGCCCGCTTCACGTGGTCCGACCACGAGTGGAAGGGCCGTGACCTGCGGGGGGCGGTGATCTACGAGCTGCACGTGGGGACGTTCACGGCGGAGGGGACGTTCTCGGCGGTCGTCGAGAAGCTGCCGCACCTGGTGGAGCTCTCGGTCGACTTCGTCGAGGTCATGCCGGTCGCGCCCGTGCCCGGGGGGCGGAACTGGGGCTATGATGGGGTGGATCTGTATGCCGTCAACGAGACTTATGGGGGGCCTGACGGGCTCAAGTCGTTCGTGGACGCGTGCCATCAGGCGGGGATCGGGGTCATCCTGGACGTCGTCTACAACCATCTCGGTCCGTCGGGGAACTTCCTGCGCCCCTTCGCCCCCTATTTTTCCGGATTTAAGGGCAGTTATTGGGGCGAGGCGGTCAATCTGGACGGGCCGGGCTCCGACGAGGTGCGGCGGTACTTCGTCGGCAACGCGGTGCAGTGGCTGCGCGACTACCACATCGACGGGCTGCGGCTGGACGCCGTGCACGCGCTGCACGACCGCCGCGCCCGGCACCTGCTGGCGGAGCTGTCGGAGGAGGTGGACGCGCTGGCCTGCTCGGTCGGCCGACCGCTGTCCCTCATCGCCGAATCCGACCTGAACGACCCGCGCATGGTGCGCTCGCTCGACGCCGGTGGCCTGGGGATGACCGCCCAGTGGTGCGACGACGTCCACCACGCCCTGCACTGCGCGGTCAGCGGGGAGTCCCACGGCTACTACGCCGACTTCGCCTCCCTGCCGGCGCTGGCCACGGTGCTGACCTCGGGAGTGCTCCACGACGGCACGTACTCGTCCTTCCGCGACCGCGCCCACGGCCGTCCCTTCACGGGCGTGCCCGGCCACCGGCTGGTCGCCTGCGTCCAGAACCACGACCAGATCGGCAACCGCCCCGGCGGTGACCGCCTGCCCGTCCCCGCGCTCAAGCTGGGTGCGGGCCTGCTGCTGAGCTCGCCGTTCACCCCCATGCTCTTCATGGGGGAGGAGTGGGGGGCGCGCACGCCGTTCCTGTTCTTCTCCGATCACGTGGAGCCCGCGCTGCGGGAGAGCGAGGCGGCGCGCCGGGAGCGGGAGTTCGAGGGGTTCGGGTACGTCTGGGACGCGCCCGACCCGTCGGACGAGGACACGTTCCTGCGCTCGAAACTGGACTGGAGCGAGGTGAAGGAGGAGGAGCACTGGTCGCTGCTGTGCTGGTACCGCGACCTGATCGCGCTGCGCAAGGCCCTGCCCGAACTCTCCGACCCGCGCCTGGACCGGGTCCGGGTGGAGGTGGACGCGCTGGGGAAGTGGCTGCTGATGTGGCGGGGGACGCTGGTGGTGGCGGTGAACTTCGCCCAGGAGTCGGCCACGATCCCGGTGGCGGCCGGGACGGTGCTCCTGGCCTCGGACGACCCCGTCCTGGCGGACGGCAGATCCCTGCGCCTCCCGGCCCAATCCATGGCCATCTGCAGACACCAGTAGGGCGGGCCGGGCGGGTCGCGCCTGCCTGCCCAGCCCGCCCGGAGCCGCCTACCGGTTCAGGGGTAGGGGTCAGGGATAGCGCCGCTTCTCGTAGTCGTCGATGACCTTGCCCAGCTTGGCGAGCTTCTCGGTGAACCAGACGTTCTCGGCGCCCGTCGGCGGGCGGTTGGAGTCCACGTACTGGTAGCCGAGGTTGGAGAACATGGCGACCACGTAGGTGCGGCCGCCCTTGCCGGGCAGGGACTTCACGATGCCCGCGTCGGCTCCGGAGTTGTTCACCCAGCCGTTCTTGTGGGCGTACGTCACCTCGGCCGCGTCGTTGCACGGCCGCACGTCGTGGCCGTACGCGATGCCCTGGCCGGGGATGGTCACGGTGCCGTCGGCGCCGATCCAGCGCGAGGGCGTGAGCTGCGGGATGCCCGGGGCCGGATAGGCGGCGCCGCACCAGTTGGTGGTCGACAGGGCGACGTTCATGCCCTGGTCGCCGAGCTTGCTCTTGAAGAACGTACGGGAGGCGTCGCTGAGGACGGCGGCGGTGACGCCGGTGCCGTCCGGAGCCGTCCACAGGGTGCCCAGGCCGCCGTTGACCAGCATCAGCAGCTTGGCCGTGTCGAGCGAGCTCATGGTGACGGGGTTGCCCCACCGGCCGCCGGTGTTCGGGTTGGTGTTCTTCAGCTGCAGCGTCTCCAGGCCCAGGTCCTGGAAGGTCTGGTTGAGGCCGTCGATCGCGCCGCGGTCGTGCAGCAGCTTGACCATCGCGCAGGCGCCGTTGTTGGACGACCATGTGAGCGCGGCGTCGAGGTAGCCGCGGATGGTGTTGCTGCTGGCCGGGCCGCACAGCGAGCTGATCGGCGCGATCGGCTCGTAGTTGTAGGTGTCGTCGAGAGAGATCTGGCCCTGGTCCACCAGTCGCAGCACCCCGAAGGCCACCATCAGCTTCAGCACGGAAGCGGGGTACGGGCTCATGAAGTCGATGGAGGCGTTCTCCCGGCCCGGCACTATGTCGATGGTGCCCTGGCCTTGGTTGGCGTACCAACCGGCGTCGTCCCACTGCCGCCAGCGGACGTCGGTGGTGTGCAGGTTGCGGTCGACCGGCACGACCTTCCCGTCCGGATACTGCGGGCTCATCAGCACGGTGCCCGAGGAGACGGGGCGACCGGCCCGGTTCAGCTCGATGACGGTCAGGTCGATCTGCGGCTGCTGCGAGATCGGCGCGGCCGCCGCGACGGCCGCGAGCATGTCCGCCTGCTTCGGCGGTTTCCGCGCTTCCTTGTCGACGCTGTCCTGCCTCAGCGCGTTCAACCCGGCCGCGCCGGCCGGTGGACTGGTGTCCAGGACCTGCTCGAACTGCAACTGGTCGAGAGCCTGGCGTAAGCGATGCGCAAGCACGCTCGCGGAGCCGTCCTCGGCCGCGGCCGCCGGAGGCGGCACGACTAATCCACCCAGCAGTACGGCTGCGGCGGCGAGCCCGGCAAGACCTCTACGTCGATTTCTGGATCTTGGGAGGTTCACCGCGCCACTCTAGCCAGCGGGCCGGCGATCAGCGCAAAATATCTTGAACCAGTTCGCCTGAGGGCTGCCGACCAGCGAAATTACCCAATCTTCCCCGCAACGCCCCCGGCCTCGTCCGGCCCGACACCGCTCGTGCAGTGCCGCTTGGGCGCGGCAAGCGTACAGCCCTTGAGAGCTCCCCACGCCGCACCACCGCCGAAGACCCTAGGCCTTGGTGAGCAGCCACCCCCAGACCTCCCAAAGCTGCTGCCACACGGCACGCCACCGCCGGTTCGTACGGGGCACGCCTTTCCTGTCGCATCCTCGACCAGGCACGCCTCCATGAAGCAACACACCCCAGCCTCATGCTCACCGACCTCGCCACCCCAGGCCCCCATTGACGGCGCACAGGACCTGAACCCTGAGATCCTCGCCCTCTCGCCGCGCCGCCCTCTCGCCGTCACGTCACGTCACGCGCCCCACGACGCCCATGCGCCCCAAGAGCCCCACAGGGCCCACCTGGCCCACAGCCCCACGCGCCGCCCCGCGCCGATCGCACGCGGTCGATCGCGCGCCAGTCTCACGCGGCCTCCCAACGTCGATCGCACATAGCCAATCGCTCGGAGACGCGGAGACCCCGCGCTGCCCGCTCTCGGCGGTTCACCACCAATGGAGGTGGGCCGGACCGGACCGGAGCGGAGCGTTATCCACAAGGCCGAGCACAAACCGCAGGCGTTATCCCCAGAACCCCGCTCCACTCCACCCGAGGCCCCCGTGATCGCCGATGATCCTGAGTGCCTCACCGACCCCAACACCTCGACACCTCAACAACCAACAACCGAACACCCCCGACACCCCCGACACCTGCCCGAAAACCCACAAAACCCTTGAGCACCCCAAACACCGCAATTCGCGCGGGGCTCAGGGGCAACCCGGAGTGCATCCGCCATGAAGATCATCCTGCCTTTGCCTGCCACCCTGACCTCCCTCTTCATCGTGGCCACCGAGCACCTGCCATTCGACGTCGACTCGTTCGTGCCCTGGCGCATAGCCGGCCCGTACAGAAGGGCTGCGATCACCGCAGCAGGCAGCGGCTCCTTGAGGGCAACCCACCACCAGACCCCCTGGAAACCAACCGCAACCGACCTCACAGCCGAGGAAAGACGCCGCCTACGCCGCACCGGTCAGCACGTGGTCGTATCCACGACCGCGACCCCGCACAAGCTTCCGACCAGCATCCAGACGGCGAGAGCGGCGGCCCGCGCCCTGGCGAGGGAGTGTGACGGCCTCCTGATCGACCCCTTGACGGGCACCACCATCCTCACCTGCGGAAGATGCGCAGGAGAGCCCACGGATTTCCGCCTCAGCGACGACTGGCTGTCCTGGGACGTCCAGGTCCACGACGCCGCCACTTGCCCACCCTGGGACCCGGCCGACATGGGCGTATGCGACTGCCTACGCGTCACCTCCCGAGGCCTGCGCCGCTTCGCCCTCCCCGAGATCACCCTGGACGGCGCCGCTTGCGCCCACAACCTGTGCGCGACCAACCTCCTCCGCACAGTGGCCCACCGCCTGGTCACAGACCACCTGGCCTACGTAGCCACCCATCCGGAGGCCACCGACCGCAAGATCGACGACTTCCTCCAGATAAGCCCCGCGGACCAGCCAGACGGCGGCCTCCCTTTCGGCGTCCAACTGACGCCCTACGACGCCGACCAGGGCGAACTGGGCCGCACAGGCACCATCCGCCGCCTCAAGATCGGCCCACCACCAGGCGCCGGCCACATCACCTGCCTAAAGGTCGGCCCCCCATCAGGCTTCCCCGGCTCCCTCAACGACTGGCTATGCGCCACCCAAGCACCCATCCACCCCCCACTCACCCTGATCACCTGCCCCCCTGCAACAACCCAGCCCACCCCCACACCCCCAACCCCCTTCCCTCCAACCCCCCTGACCCCGTCCCACCCCTACACCCAAACGGCGACCGCGACCCCGCCCTCAACCTCAGCACCAATCTCAACCATGACACCCAAATCAGCCCCAGCCCCAGCCCCAGCCTCGGCCCCAGCCCCAGCCTCGGCACCGGTCACGGAGCCAGCACCGGCTCCGGCACTGGCCACGGCGCCGGTCACGGCTCCGGCTCCGGCGCCGGCTCTGGCCATGGCCACGGCACCGGCCTGCGCCACGGCACCAGCCGGTGACATTGGACCCATTCGTGGCACGGGCCCAGCTCGTTCCATGGGCCCAGTTCGTGACAGGGGGCCAATTCGCAGCGCGGCGCCAGCTCATGACGTGGGCCCAACCCGCGACGTGAGTCCAATGGGTGGCATGGGTCCAGTTCGAGACGTGCAGCAACCTCCGTCGCCGGAACCGACGCCAACCCTCGCCCTGGCCGCAGCCCCGGCTCCAACGGTTGCTCTGCCTCCACGCGTTGAGGTCGAGCGTGCTGCAGCCTGAGCCCGGACTCCAGCGTCCCCGGCCACGACGCCAAGGTGGATCGTTCACCGCCCGGGCACCGACGCATGCACGGACGCCGACACCAATGGCACGAACGCCGACGCCAATCGCCGACGCTGGGGCGGACTCTGGCACGGCGCAGGCTCGGTCTCTCGCCGCAGACTTCAGCCTCACCACCACAGACCTCGGCCTCGCCCCGGTCCTCAGCCCGGCCGCGGTCCTCGGGTCTGTCGTGGACCCTAACCCCGTTACGGACCCCGGGCCCGTCACGGTCCTTGAGCCCGGTTACGGTCCTCGGGCTCGCCATGGACCTTCGCTCCGTACGGGCCTTGACCGCCGCTGACTTCGGCCTGCCACGGTCTTTGGCCCGGTCGCGGTCCTCGGGCTTGCCAGGCACCATCGCTCCGCATGGAACCTTGGCCGCCGCTGATCTCGGCCTGCCACGGACCTGCGTGGCTCCGACCCGGGACTCAGCCTTCCATCAGAGACCCCCGCCTTGGTTACTATGCCTGTTCTGGCCGTATTTGTTGGGAAATGTGCATAGTCATCCTGAACCGAATCGAGGTATTCGGCCGTCCAAGTGACGTGATCCCGTTTGAGATGATCGATGAAGATCTGCGTATGGCGCGTCAGCGGGCGCGTCGCTGGGATGGGCTGAGCGAGCGCCACGCGGCGGTCGCCGCCCTGATAAGGGAGGCCCGGCTGGAGCTCGATGTGGTCGGGGTGTGGGATCAGGAGCAGGTAGCTGTCGCGGAGGCGAAGCTGGGAGCGTACCTGACCGTGCTCGCCGCAGTGGAACGGGACCTGGCCGAGGTGGGGCCGGCGCGGGAGCTCTACGAGGAGTTGCTGGCACGTGAGGAGCGGCGACTGGCCGCTTCGGCCGACCACCGGGGTGCCGAACTGCTGGAGATCGGGCGATTGCTGGCCGAGCTGGATGTGGAGTTGCCTGCTCGGGAACGTGCCCAGGCGGCCGGGCTCGCGGTCCTGAACGGCCAGGGGACGGTGGGTGAGTTCGCCCGGCAGGTGGAGGCGCTCGGCATGATGGCGGAAGGCGGCGTGCAGGGGATGGGCGGTGTCCGAGAAGTGATGGAGCAGCTCGAGGATCGTTGCCGGGAATTGGAGCGGCTGCGTGATGGGCTGCGAGCTCGCCGTGAGGAAGTGCTGCTCGACTGAGTCAAGGGTTGCTCGGGCTGTCCCGTCCGAGATCGGTTGGACCGGCGCCCCAACTCCGATTGGGCGGTCAGGCCTCTGGTCGGGTCAAAGGTGGTCGGGCCAGGGCTGGTCGGGCCAGGGCTGGTCGGGCCAGGGGTGGTTGGGCCAAGGGTCCGGTTTCGGAGGCGAGGCACAACGCCAGGGTCCGGTTTCGGAGGCGAGGCACAACGCCAGGGTCCGGTTTCGGAGGCGAGGCCCAATGCCAAAGTTCCGGTTCCGGGGGTGAGGCCTAACGCCAAAGTTCCGGTTCCGGCGGTGAGGGCGGGCCGGGGGTTCGGCGCAGGATGGGGGCGGGTCAGGGGGCTCGGTTTCTGAGTGGTGGGGCGAGCTGGGGATCTGGGTTTGGGGTGGAGATGGGGCTGGGTCCCGGTGGAGGGGACGGGGAGGGGCTTGGTTCTGAGGGGTGGGGCGGGTCGGGGATCCGGTTTCGAGGTGGAGGTGGGGCTGGGCGCAGTTTGAGGTGACTGGCCCCTCCGGAAGGCGGCGGCTTTGGTGGGTTGCGGCTGGGCTGTGGGTGGGCGCGGTTTTGGTGGGTTGTGGGTGGGGCGGTGCGGTGGGGGTCGGCGGTTGGGGAGGGGGTTGGGGTCTGTTCTGAGATGGGTGGCGGCCCTTTTAGCGGTTTAGGAGTTGGGTCATGATCTGTTCGAGGGTGGTTGCTGGGTTTGGGGTGGGGCCGGGGGAGCGCCAAGCCACGTAGCCGTCCGGGCGGACCAGTACGGCGCCGCCCCCGCTGACGCCGTACCGCTCCCGGAAGTGCCCCTCCACATCCTTCAGTTCCTCGTCCACGACCAACCGCGTGAGCTGAATGCCGAGGCGTTCCTTGACCAGGCGTCCGGCGTCCATCCAGGCCTGGCCACCCTGCCTGTCGGCCAGCAGTACGAAGCCGGAGCCGAAGAGGTCGATGGTCGAGATGCGCTGGCCTTCCCAATCGAGCACCACGTGTGGGGCGCGGCTGCCGGGACGGCCGTTCGGTACGCGCGGGTCCTCCAGGATGGAGCCGTCGTCGTCGGGTTCGTCCAGGATGGCGGTGGAGTGGTAGCGGTATCCGATGATGACGCTCATGAAATCCTCGAGGGGCTCCGGGTAGCCGATGCGGGCCGCTGGAGGCATGCGTACGCCGAGGTTGGCGAGTTGGGCGTCGGCCGTCAGCGTGCCGATCGGGCGGCGTTCGGCGTCGTACGTGTCCAGGAAGTCGGGGCCGGCCTGGCCTGTGACGACGAGCCAGAGACGCCAGGCGAGATCGCACCCGTCCTGGAGCGCGGTGCTGCCTCCCTGCCCGCCGGTGGGCGGCATGGTGTGAGCCGCGTCCCCGGCGAAGAACACCCGGCCCGCGCGGTACGTGTCGGCCACCACGTGCGCCAGGGCGAACGATGTCTTGTCCAGCAACCGAACGTCCAGATCGGGCTGGTCGGCCGCGATGCGTACGAGGTCCATGCAGTGTTCTTCGGTGAAGTCGGCATCGGTCTGGCCGTCGGAGAAGTTCACGCCGAGCACGTGCGCCCCCACGCCGGTGCCGGTCACGATCACGCCGGTGAAGGTGTCGTTCTGCAGGTACCAGAGGGTGACCTCGCGTTCGCGCACCATCCCGCTCAGGTCGGCGTCGAACATGATCGAGCACATCCGGCCCAGCTCGCCCTTGCCTGAGGTGGGGACGTTCAGGAGGCGGCGGAGCGGGCTCCGGTAGCCGTCGGCGGCCACCACGTAGTCGGCGCGCACGAGTCGGTCGCCGTCGGCGTCACGGATCAGCGCGGTCACGCCGTCCTCGTCCTGCTCCAGTGAGACCAGCTCGGTGGAGAAGCGCAGGTCGGCGCCCAGCTCCTCGGCCGTGGACCGCAGCAGCCGCTCGACCATGGCCTGAGGCGCCCCCGCCTGCACGGCCGGGGTGATGTCGGTCAGGAAGGACATCGCCTCGCGCTCGTTGTTTAAGATCATCTGGGGATTCGGGTCGGCCAGGCTCTTGGCGATCGCGATGCGCATGTCATCCCCGATGCCTGCCCAGGTCTCGCGGAGCTCCTGCTCGATGCCAGGTACGGGGCGCAGCAGCTCGATGGCTCGCGGTCCGACGCCGAACGCCTTGGGCTGGATCGAGGTGCTCGGATGCTTCTCCACCAGCATGACGGGTACGTCGCGCCAGGCCAGGAGCGTTGCCGTGCTCAGCCCTGCGTACCCACCGCCCACCACGAGGACGGGCACCCGCTCTTGTTCCATGCTTGTCCACCTCCAGGAATGCGTAGTATCGCGTTTGCGGTCGAGGCACACGATATGTCGTGTCTGGAGAGGCAGTCAAGACATATCGCGTTAGGGGCGAGGGTGGAAGTGAGGTTGAGGGGGGGAGAGGTGAGGTTGACGGGGAGGGGCGAGTGAGGCTGAGAGTTTGGGGAGCGGAGGGGCGAGGGTGGGGTCAGGTGGCTGACGGGGCAACTCGGTTGAGGGCCGGGACCAGCGGTGATGGGGCAGCTGAGGGCGGAGTAGAAGCGGCGTGAGGCTTGGGGGCGTGGCGGGGTGGCGTGGCGGGGGAGGGCGTGGCGGGGTGAGGCGGCGGTGGGATGGAGGCGGCGGTGGCGATGAGGGTGGTGATGGGGATGGATATGGCGGTGGAGATGGATATGGCGGTGGGGATGGAAGGTGGTGATGGGGATGGAAGGTGGTGATGGGGACGGGGATGGGCGTGGGGGTGGGAGTGGGTGTGCCCGCGTTTGGGGGTGCGGGCACGTGGCTCGTTGTCAGTGGACCAGGCCCGGGACCAGGTACGTGCCGTACTGGCGTAGGGCGAACAGTTCCCGGCTCTTGCCGGTTCGTACGTCCACCGCATAGACGATCGACGCTGGTCCGCGTGGTGACTCGGGGGTGGCCACTACGGTTACCTCCGTGGCGTTCAGCCAGCTGCCGAGCCGCGAGGGCCGGAGCTCGGCCGGGATTCCGGAGAGCGGGATGCGCGTCTCCCGGCCGCCCCCCACCGCGTCGAACAGGACGATCGACCCGTCCAGCTGCACCATCGGACGGCGATTCGCCTTGACGGTCTGGCCCAGTCGGGCGAGGGTTCGGCCGTCGGGGGCGAGGGCGCTGTACTCGTACGTGAAGTCCGGGATGGTGATCGGGTCGTGGCCGAGCACCCACACCTGGCTGGTCTTGTCGTACGGCTTGGCGAGCACGACGGGGCCGGATCCGTCGGACACGCTCACGGGCCACCATCCCCGCGGCAGGTCGGACACCGTGCCCCGCTCCACGTCCACCAGCTTGTTGGGCTCTCGCCGCCCGCCCCAGCCCGACACGATGAACCGCAGCCCGCTGGGTGACAGCCGCAGGGCGTACTCGACCGAGAAGTCTTGCGCGGGCTGCTTCAGCGGGGACTTCCAGGTCCTGCCGCTCGCCAGGTCGCGCACCACGATCGTGCGCTGCTTCGAGTCGTAGTACGCGAGCCGGCGGCCGTCCGCGGTGACCTCCAGCGGGCCGGTCTCCCCGGCCGAGGCCAGCTCGTAGGTGTCGCCCTCGCGGGTCACGATGCGCCAGGGCGGCTTCGTGCACGTGGCGGTGCGGCAATCCTGCCGGTACGCCTGCTCGACCGGTCCGACCCCTTCCGCGGGCAGCGGCGGGGCCGTCGTCTCCGGCGGTGTGAGCACGACCGGGGGCTTGGGGAGTACCTGCTGGAGCAGTACGGCGCCGCCGCCCGCGATCAGGCAGGTGGCCGCGGCGACGGCGGCGGCCAGGCGGGTCGTGCGCCGACGGCGGGCGCCCCGCACGGCCCGGGCCGCCAGATCGACGGCGGGCGCCTGTTCGGCCAGTGCGTGCAGGTCTTCGCGCAGCGGGTTCACCGGTACACCTCCTGAGGGATGAGCGCGCGCAGTTTCGACAGCGCGTAATGCGTCTGGCTCTTGACGGTGCCGATCGAGACGCCCATGAGTTGCGCGGTCTCGTGCTCGGTGCGGTCCTCGTAGAAGCGCAGCACGATCACCGCCCGCTGCTTCGGCGTGAGCCGCGTCAGCGCGTGGACCAGGGCGAGCCGGCGCGCGGTCGTCTCGTCGTGCGGCTGCCCGGACGCCGCGAGCTCCGGCAACTCGGCCTCGGGAAGCTCGATCCGCTTCCGCTTGCGCCAGGAGATGGTCTGGTTCACCAGGGCTTTGCGCGCGTACGCCTCGGGGTTGCCGTCTTTGGCGAGCTTGACCCAGTGGGAGGCGACGCGGGTGAGGACCGTCTGCAACAGGTCCTCGGCGAGGTGGGCGTTCCCGGTGAGCAGGTACGCCGTCCGCATCAGCGATTGCTGGCGCGTCCGTACGAACTCGTGGAACCCCTCATAACGGTCCATACATGGAAACAACTCCGCCGATGAGCCCAAGGTTGGAAAATTCCGCAGGCCCTGCGGTATCGGCTACTCGGAGAGGTGGCGTTCCAGGGACTCGAGCTTGCTGGTCATCCCGTCGGTGACCCCCTGCCGGAGGTCGGCCTTGAGCACCAGGCTGACCCGGGGCGCGACCTCCGCCACCGCGTCCACGGCGCGCTTGACCACGTCCATGACCTCGTCCCACTCGCCCTCGATCGTGGTGAACATGGCGTCCGTCCGGTTGGGCAGGCCGCTGTCGCGGACCACCTTGACGGCGCGGGCGACGGGCTCGGCGACTCCTTCGCCGACGCCCAGCGGGGTGATGGAGAATGCGACGATCACTGCGTGCCCCCTTGCGGCCTGCCGGAGGGTTTCGATCTTAGCGAGCCGCCGGAAAGCGAAAAGCCACGACGCGAACGTCGTGGCCAACCGCCGTGCTTCAACCACGCGTCACACGTGGTCGTGGTCGTGCTCCTCTTCGTCCTCGTCCTCGCTGGGGCCCTCGGAGGGCTCCACCCCGAGGACGGCCTCGCGCGGCTCGATCTCGTTGATGTGGTCGACGAGCTGCAGCACGTGGTCCGGCTCGATGAGCCACTGCAGCGCCGAGGCGCCCGTCTCGTCGGAGCTGACCAGCTCGGCCTGCTCGGTGCGCTCCTCGGCGGTGAGGTCGGCGTCCGGGTGCCTGATCTCGGCCAGTGCCGCCGCCTGCAACGCGTCCACGTCGAGCACCTCGACGGTCAGCTCGACCGTGAGGCGCAGGAACTTCGGTTCATCACTCATGGCGACGACTCTAGGGCAGCTTCCACTCGACGGGTGCCGCGCCTTGCTGTTCCAGCAGCTCATTGGCCCGGCTGAACGGGCGCGAGCCGAAGAAGCCGCTGCGCGCGGAGAGGGGGGAGGGGTGGGCGGACTCGATGCGGGGCACGTCGCCGAGCATCGGGGCCAGGTTGCGGGCGTCGCGGCCCCAGAGGATGGCGACCATCGGCTTGTTGCGCGCCACGAGGGCGTGGATGGCCTGCTCGGTGACCTGCTCCCAGCCCTTGCCCCGGTGGGAGGCGGGCTTGCCGGGCATCACGGTGAGGACCCTGTTGAGCAGCAGGACACCCTGCTCGGCCCACGGGGTCAGGTCGCCGTTGGCGGGGCGGGGGAGGCCGAGGTCGGTCTCCATCTCCTTGTAGATGTTGAGCAGGCTGCCGGGCAGCGGCCGCACGTCGGGCGCCACCGAGAACGACAGCCCGACCGGGTGACCGGGCGTGGGGTAGGGGTCCTGACCCACGATCAGCACCTTGACGTCGTCGAAGGGCTGGTTGAAAGCACGCAGCACGTGCGTGCCCGCGGGCAGGTACTGCCTGCCTTCGGCGATTTCCTTGCGCAGGAACTCGCCCATCAGGGAGATCTGCTCGGAGACGGGCTCGAGCGCTCGGGCCCATCCGGCTTCGACGACTTCGTTCAGTGGACGACCGGTCATGGCCGTTGAGCTTATCTAGGTCTGGTACGGCTTGATGCCCAAACGCCGGTTCAAGCCGTACCAGAATGATCAAGGGTGCCCGCGCGGGCACCCTTGATCACTTGACGGAGCCGGCCATCATGCCCTGGACGAAGTACCGCTGGAACGCGAAGAACAGAACCAGCGGGATGATCAGCGACAGGAACGCGCCGGACGAGAGGATGTCCACGTTCGATCCGAACTGTCGCATCTGAGACTGCAGGGCCTTGGTCATCGGCTGGTTGTCGGTGTTGGCGAAGACCAGCGCGATGAGCATGTCGTTCCACACCCACAGGAACTGGAAGATGCCCAGCGAGGCGATGGCGGGCTTGCCCAGCGGGAACACCACCGACACGAAGATCTTCCACTCGGGCGCGCCGTCCATCCGCGCCGCCTCCAGCAGCGAGGACGGAATGCCGACGAAGAAGTTGCGGAGCAGGAAGATCGCGAACGGCAGGCCGAACGCGGTGTGGAACAGCACCACGCCCGGGATCGAGCCGAAGATCCCGATGCCTCCGTAGAAGGACGCGACGGGGATCAGCGCGATCTGGATGGGCACGATCAGCAGCCCGACCACGACGAGGAACGCCAGGTCACGCCCGGGGAACTCCATCCACGCGAACGCGTAGGCGGCCATGGCCGCGATGCCGATCACCAGGACCGTGGTCGGCACCGTGATCAGCACGGTGTTCCAGAAGGACGCGGTGAAGCCGCCGGCCAGCAGGTCCCGGTAGTTCGCGAGGGTCAGCTCGGCAGGCTTGGTGAAGATCGTCCACCAGCCCTCGGAGTTGTTGATGTCCGTCGTACGCATCGAGACGACGAGCAGGCCCAGCGTCGGGACCAGCCAGAACAGGCCCAGCACGATCATGACCACCTGGACGGCGCCGCCGCCGAGCCGGTCCACGATCTTGCTCACCGTGCTCCTGCGCGGCGCCCCCGTCTCCAGCCCCGAGGGCGCGGTAGCCGTGCTCATGATCCCTCCTTCGTCGGTCTCATGACCAAGCTCCCGTGCTTATTGATGCCCTCACTTCGTTCGATCATGATCCCTCCTCCGTCGGTCTCATGACCAAGGTCCCGTGCTTATTGATGCCCTCACTTCGTTCGATCATGATTCGTCCCTCCTGAACCGGCGGATGTTCATGATCATGAAGGGGAGGACCAGAATGAGCAGGAAGACGGCCAGCGCGCTGCCCAGCCCCTGGTTGTTCCCGCCGCCGAACGACACGCGCCACATCTCCAGCGCGACCACGTTCGCCTGGGGCTGGACCGAGGCCGGTGCGATGATGAAGACCAGGTCGAACACCTTCAACGTATTGATGATCATCGTCACGAAGACGACGAGCAGCACCGGCGACAGCAGCGGCACGGTGATCTTGCGGAACACCTGCCACTCCGTGGCGCCGTCGATGCGGGCCGCCTCCAGCGCGTCACGCGGGATCGCCGCGAGCCCCGCCGCGATCAGCACCATGGCGAAACCGGCCCACACCCAGACGAACGCGCCGATGATCGCCGGGGTGATGAGTGTCGGGCCGAGCCAGCTCAGGCCGCCGTAGGCAGCCTGGAAGTTCGACTGCGGTAGTCGTACGACGTAGGAGCCCGCGGCCAGGCCCTGGAAGCGGAACGAGCCGTCGTCGGCGGTCGTGGCGGTCGCGGCGACCGTGCCGTTCTGCACCGCCTCGACCGTCATGCCCGGCAGGCCCTTCTCCGAGGCGTCCATCTCGCCGTTCTTGCCGCCGCCTCCTGGCGTGAAGTCGAACCACACGGTCCCCGAGACGCCGTCGCCGGCCGCGGGGGCCTTGGCGGTCTGGGCGTTGCTCGGCAGGATGTTCGGCTTGACGCCCACGATCGGGATCAGCACCGGCCGGCCCGCCTGGGCGGGCTGCTTGGTGACGATCGCGCCGCCGTCGGCGGCGACCGGTGACTGGTCGCCCTCGCGCGGGCGTGCCTCCGGGTAGCCCTGCGAGGAGGAGAACGTGTCGTGCACGGTGGTGAGCACGGCGTTGGCCAGGCCCTTGGCGGGGTCCTGCTCGTAGACGAGGCGGAAGATCACGCCCGCCGCCATCAGCGAGACCGCCATGGGCATGAACACGATCAGCTTGAACGCCGTCGACCACCTGATCCGCTCGGTCAGCACCGCGAAGATCAGGCCCAGCGTGGTCACCACGATCGGCGCGACGACGACCCAGATGAGGTTGTTGCGGATCGTGGTGAGCATGCTCGAGTCGGTGAAGATCGTGCCGTAGTTGCCCAGTCCCACGAATCCGGTGCCCGCCGAGTCGAACAGGCTCCGGAAGATGGAGTAGACGATCGGGTAGATCACCCAGATCCCCAGCAGCAGCGCCGCCGGGAGGAGGAAGGCGATGGCGACCGCCGGCGTGGGGCCGAGGCGTCTTTGCGTACGGGGGGTTTCAGCCGGTCCGGTGGAGGGCTCGTCCGCGGTGTCCGCGGACGAGACCTGCGGGCCGTCCAACCGTTCGGTCACGGCCTTACCTCTTTACTTCTTCCAGGCCTTCTTGGCCTCGGCTTCCAGTGTGGTCTGAGTGCCCTTGATGTCGCTCGGGTTGCGCAGGAAGTCCTGCAGTGCCTTCCACTCACCCTTGCCGTCGGTGCCGCCGAACGCGCTCGGTGCCAGGTCGGACATGTCGTAGCGGACGGCGTCGCCGGCCGAGACGATCGTCTGGCCGAGCTGCTTGGTCAGCTCGTCGGGGTAGTTGTCGGGGGAGACGTTCTTGTTGGGCGACAGGTAGCCGGGCAGCTTGGCCCAGATCTCGCCGCCCTCCTTGGAGGCCAGGAACTGCAGCAGCGCCATCGCGCCGGGGGAGTCCTTCATCGCGACCGCGACGTCGCCGCCCAGGACGACGGGAGCCGTGTCACCGGCCTTGGGGAACGGGAAATACTTGGCCTCCTCGCCCACCTTGGCCTTCGACTGCGCCGCGGAGACGGCCACGAAGTCGGCCTCGATCACCATGGCGGCCTTCTTGTCGCCGTAGACCTTGGTCACGCAGCCGGGGAAGTCGGTCTGCAGGGCGCCGGCGTTGCCGTCGACCACGAACTCCTTCTTGCCCGTGATCTGCGCGATCTTCTCCAGCGCGGTCGTCACGGTCGGGTCCGTCCACGGGATCTCGTGCTTGGAGAGCTTGTCGTAGTTCTCCGGCCCGGCGGTGGACAGGTAGACGTTCTCGAAGAGGTCGGTCAGCGTCCAGCCGGAGGCGCCGCAGAACGAGAACGGCGCGGTGCCGGAGTCGGCGATGGTCTGCGCGTTCTTGACCAGCTCGTCCCAGGTGGTGGCCGGCTGCACGCCCGCGTCGTCGTACGCCTGCGCCCGGTACCAGACCAGCGACTTGTGCGCCGCCTTGATGAGCACACCGTACACCTTGCCGCTGGCGGAGCCGAGCTCCTTCCAGTACGGGGTGTAGTTGGTGTCCACCTCCTTGACGACGTCGTCGGTCAGCGGGATGAGCGAGTTCTGGTCGGCGTACTGCTGCACCAGGCCCGGCTGCGGCAGGATCGCGACGTCCGGCGGGTTCTTGCCCTGGATGCGCGGGCCGAGGTAGGCGCCGGTGTCCTCACCGGTGGAGGCGTACGTGACCTCCGCGCCGGTCTTCTCGGTGAAGGCCTTGAGGACCTGCTCGAAGTTCTTCTGCTCGTCGCCGGTCCACTTGGCGGCGACCTCGAGCTTCACGCCCTGCAGCGTTTTGGCGCCGGCGGCGGGGGCCGACGCCGAGCCCGACGCGTCGGCGGAGGGAGAGGTGGTGGTAGGGGCGTTGCCGCAGGCGGCGACGGCTACCGCGAGCCCGGCCAGGATTGCTGCTGTTCTGGCGTTTCGCATGGCTGCCTCACTGAGTTCTGATGATCTCTTCTAGTTCTGACTTCATCGAGACCGCGGCGTCGTCCGCGGACTCGATGGAGGGGTTGCCGAGCGCCTTGGCGACCGTACTGGCGATCACCAGGCTCAGCTGGTTGTAGTTGGCGCTCACCGGCCGTGCCTTCGCGGCGAGGATGCTCTCCTTGAGCACGGGCAGGTAGGGGAAGCGCTTGATCAGGACGGGATCGTCGTAGAGCTCGGTCCACACGGGTGGGAAGGAGCCCTCGGTCAGGACGCGGCGCTCGTTCTCCAGGCTCGTGAAGTAGCGGATGAACTCCTGCGCCGTGCGCTGATGCTTGGAGTACGCGCTGATGGCCAGGTTGGCGCCGCCCAGCGTGCTGGACCCGGGGCCGTTGGGCCCCGGCAGCCGGGTCACCCCCAGCTTGTCGCCCAGCTTGGCCTTGGCGGGGCCGTAGCCGTGCGGCCAGTTGCGGGCGAAGGCCAGCCGGCCCTCCTGGAAGGCCAGGCGCGTCTCCTCCTCCTTGTAGCTCAGCGACTCCTTGGGGATCCAGCCCTCGCGCAGGCCCTGAAGCAGGAAGTCGATGGCGATGCGCGCCTTGGCCGGATCGAGGGTCACCTCAGTGCCGTCCTTGCTGACGATCTGCCCGCCGGCGGACTGCAGTGCCTCCGAGAAGTTGACGGTGAGCCCTTCATATGCCAGGAACTGCCCGGCATAGCCTCCAATATTGTGCTTTTTCGTGATTTGTCGGGATTGGTCGCGTAGCTCGGCCCACGTCCGCGGCGGCTTCCTGACCAGGTCGGTCCGGTAGTAGAGCAACCCTGCGTTGCTCGTGTACGGGACTGCCCAGAGCCTGTCCTTGTAGATCGCCGTCTCCACGACCGGCGGCAGGAACCTGTCGAGCGGGAACAACCCGCGCTCCAGGGGGATGATCCAGCCGTTCTCCGCGAATTCGGCGGTCCACACCACGTCGAGCCCCAGCACGTCGTACCGGTTGCTCTTGGCCTGGAGGTTGGCCACCATCTGAGCGCGCTGCTCGTCGGCGGCCTCGGGCAGCTCCAGCAGCGTCACCTTCTCGGCCGGGTGGGCCTGGTTCCAGCGGTCCAGCAGGGGTTGCAGGTACGCCGTGGTGTCGCGACCGGTGGCGAAGGTGATGGGGCCTGTGCCGCCCGTGCCCGTTTCGCCGCCGCCCTCGTTGCTCGCGGACGCGCATCCGGTCGCCGTCAGGAGGACGACCAGGCAAAGCGTGAGCGAGCGCACTCCGTTTCCTCCACGTTCAGAGTCAATTACATACGTGTTAGGTAGATGCATTCATGTTATGCACACCTGTAATCTGTAGGTCAACGGCTAACTGCGTAACGCGTTCGTAACACGGCGGGGAGGTGGGGCGGTGCGGCTTCATCTGCTGGCGCTCCTGGCTAAAGAGCCGGCCCATGGCTACGAGCTCAAACAGGCGCTGGAGCAGACGTTCGGCAGCGCCTATCCGTCGCCCAACATCGGCCAGATCTACGTCACGCTCGGCCGGCTGGAGAAGGACGGTCTGGTCCGGGCGGTGGACGTGGAGCAGTCCAACCGGCCCAACAAGAAGGTCTACTACCTCACCGCCAAGGGCCGTGACGTGCTCACTCTCTGGGTGGACGAGCCCACCGAGGGCCCGAGGGTGCGTGACGAGTTCTTCATGAAGCTGGTGCTGGCCCCGCTCACCGGCATCGCCGACCGGATGGCGCTGATCAGCCGCCAGCGTCGCCACTACCTGTCGCTCATGGGCGATCTCAACGACCTCCTGGCCCGCACCGCGCCGACGGACCGGGTGGCGATACTCCTCATCGAGGGCGCCATGCTCCACCTGCAGGCAGACCTTGACTGGCTGGAGCGTTGCCAGGAGGATCTGGCATGAGCACGGTTGTAAAAACGGTCAATCTGGTCAAAATCTACCAGGATGGCGCGGTGCCCGTGCCTGCCGTACGCGGCGTGGACCTGCAGGTCGAGCCGGGTGAGTTCGTCGCGATCATGGGTCCGTCCGGCTCCGGCAAGTCCACTCTCGTCCACATGCTGGGCGGGCTCGACACCAGGACGAGCGGCGAGATCTGGCTCGACGGCAAGCGCGTCGACACGCTCTCGGAGAGCGCGTGGGCGCTGCTGCGGCGCAAGAAGGTCGGGTTCGTCTTCCAGTTCTTCAACCTCGTCGCCAACATGACCGTGGGCGACAACGTCGAGCTGCCCGCGCTGCTGGCCGGGGCCTCGCCCAAGGTGGCCCGCGAGCGCAGGGAGAGCCTGCTCGGCGCGCTCAACCTCACCGACCGGGCAGAAGCCTCGCCCGCCCAGCTCTCCGGGGGCGAGCAGCAGCGGGTCGCGCTGGCCAGGGCGCTGGCCAACCAGCCCAGCGTGCTGCTGGCCGACGAGCCCACCGGCAACCTCGACAGCCGCAACACCCGAGACGTGCTCCGCCTGCTCGGCGACGTCCACAAGGAGGGCCAGACGATCGTGATGGTCACCCACGACGCGCGCGTGGCGAGCCTGGCCGACCGGCTGGTGTCGCTGTTCGACGGGGAGATCGTGGACGACGGCCGCATCGCGCGCCGCCGCACGCGCACGGCCGGCGAAGTGATCGACCTCAGGTGAGCGAGCGAAGCGAGCGAACAATCGGACACAGCAGCACTGCGCTCACGGGTCCGACGAAGGAGGGCCGGTGAGCGAGCGAACGATCGGACACAGCACCGCTGCACTCACAGGTCCGGCGAAGGAGGGCCTGTGACTGCCACTCTGGCGGGAAGCCGGTGGATCAAGGCCGACCTGCGGGCCCGGAAGGGCCAGGCGGTGCTGACGGCGCTGACCGTGGCCGGGATCGTGGCCGCGCTGATCACCGCGGCGACCCTGCTGGAGGACGGCACGAACCCGTGGCGCAGCCTGTTCGCCCAGACCGACGGCGCCCACGTCTGGCTCTACACCGACGACAGTCCCCAGGCCGACCTCGGCGGCATCGACGGCGTGACGCAGATCGCGGGCCCGTACCGGTCGGCGCCGGTGACCGTGGCGCAGGAGGGCAAGAAGGAGCCCGCGGCGCTGCGCGCGATGCCGGCCACGCCGCCGCAGGTGGCGCACCCGGTGGTCGCCGAGGGCCGGTGGCTGGACACCTCCCAGCCCGACGGCGTGGTCGTCGAGCGCTCGTTCGCGACCTCGCTGCGGCTCAGGATCGGCGCGCCCTTCACGATCATCGCGCTCGACGGCAAGCGCCACACCCTGTACGTACGCGGCATCGCCGACTCCGCCGAGCAGGGCTTCTACCCCCAGTGGACGCCCGGCCTGGCCTACGTGCTGCCCGTCATGCTCGACCGCATCGAGCCCATGCTGGGCCGCAGCGAGTGGGTCACCGGGCTGCGCCTGGCCGACCCCGACGCCACGCAGGTCGTCTCGCAGCGCGTGGTCGTCATGCTGGAGGACAAGCTCCAGCGGGTCTACACCTGGCGCGAGGTCAGGGCGGCCATGGAGCTGGACAACCGGCTGCTGGGCACGATGCTGGCGCTGTTCGGGGTGGTCGGGCTGGTGGCCGCCGCGCTCGCCCTGGCCAACGCGGCCGGCGGCCGGGTGCTGGCCCAGCTCCGCGACCTGGCCACGCTCAAGTCGATGGGCTTCACCAGGGGCCAGATCGCGCTGCTGCTCCTGGTCGAGCACGGCGCGCTGGGCCTGATCGGCGTCGCGATCGGCGCCGTGGTGGGCTGGGGCGTGATGGCGGCGATGCTCGGCGCGACGTCCGTGGCGCCGATCCCCGTGCTGGCCATCGTCGGCGGCACGGCCCTGGTCGTGCTGGCCGCCGTGGGGCTGCCCGCGTGGCGCGGCGGCCGTACACCGCCGATCCCCGCCGCGCCCGCCCTGCCGCCGCGCGGCCGCCTGTCCAGGCTGGCCCGGCTGGCTCTCCTCGTACGCCTCCCGCCCGCCCTCGTCCTTGGCACCAGAGACGCCTTCACCAGGCGCGTGCCGGCGTTCCTGACGGCGTTCGGGCTGGCCGTGCCGATGATGATGATCACGATCGGGCTGGGCGTCTGGGCCACTCTCGACAACTTCGCCGACCACCCCGAGCAGGTCGGCCAGCACGCCTCCCTGTACGTCAGGCCGGGCAAGCTGGAGCCGGCCGAGGCCGAGCGCATCGCCCGGCTGGACGACGGCGTGGCCACGGTCTATCCGGGCACCGACGTGAACGCCCTGGCGCCCGGCATGGCCCGCTCGGTGCGCGTGCGGGCCATCGGCAGCTCGACGGAGCCGTACCCGTTCCCCGTGGTCGAGGGGCGCATGTACGGCCGGCAGGGGGAGGCGGTGGCCGGGCAGGGCCTGCTCGACCTGCTGGGCATCAAGATCGGCGACCGGGTGCGGCTGACCGTGGGCGGCACGCCGCTGATCGTCAGGATCGTCGGCAGGACCGTCGAGCCCGACCTCGACGGAGAGGTGATCTCCGTGGGGCTCGACAGCCTGGCGGCCAAGGACTCGGTGCCGCCGGAGTACTACGCGCTGGCGCTGGAACGGGGCGCCGACCCGGGCGAGGTACGCGGGCGGCTGATGGCCGATTCGGGCGAGAGCCTCGACGTGCAGGCCGCGGTCAACCCGGCGGACCGGCTGGCGATCATCCGGGTGGTGATCGTGGCGCTGATCGCCGTGCTGATGCTGATCGGCCTGGCCAACCTGCTCACCGCCAGCGCGCTCGGGCTTCGTGACCACGCGTTCGACCTGGCCGTGCTCAAGGCCATGGGGCTGACGCCGCGCCAGGTCATGGCCACGCTCGTGACGGGCACCGGGCTGCTGGTCGTGCTCGGGGTCGGCGTGGGCGCCGCGGCGGGCATGTCCGTGGTGACCGGGCTGATCGACCTGCAGGGCCACACGAGCGGCGTCGGCGCGGGCATCGGGCGCGCGCCCTCCGCCCTGACGCTGGCCGTCGCCGTCGTGGCCACCGTGGGCACGGCCCTCGCGGTGGCGCTCATTCCCGCCCGCCGCGCGGCCCGTGCCCAGGTGCCGGTCACCTCGCGCTGAGCGCGGCTTCTTCCTTCTTCTTCAGCGCGAACCAGTAGAAGCCGTGCCCCGGCAACGTGAGCAGGTACGGCAGCTCACCGATCGGCGGGAACTCCACCCCGCCCCGCGCCTCGACCGGGACCATCCCCTCGAACCTGCGCAGGTCCAGCTCGACCGGCTGCGGGAACTTCGACAGGTTGTTCACGCAGAGCATGATGTCGTCGCGGTGCTCGCGGACGTAGGTGAGCACGCAGGGGTTGGACGACCACATTTCCGTGTACGCCCCCACGCCGAACACCGGGTGCCTGCGCCGGATCTCCAGCATCTTGCGGGTGAAGTGGAGCAGCGAGCCCTCGTGGCGCTGCTGGGCCTCCACGTTGACCGCCTGGTAGCCGTAGATCGGGTCCATGACCGCGGGCAGGTAGAGGCGCCCGGGGTCGGCGGAGGAGAACCCGGCGTTGCGGTCGGGGCTCCACTGCATCGGCGTGCGGACCGAGTCGCGGTCCTCCAGCCAGATGTTGTCACCCATGCCGATCTCGTCGCCGTAGTACATGACCGGCGAACCGGGCAGGCTCAGCAGCAGGGCCGTGAACAGCTCGATCCGGTCCCGGTCGTTGTCGAGCAGCGGGGCCAGGCGCCGGCGGATGCCCAGGTAGGCGCGCATGCGCGGGTCCTTGGCGTACTCGCTGTGCATGTAGTCGCGCTCTTCCTCGGTCACCGTCTCGAGCGTGAGCTCGTCGTGGTTGCGGAGGAAGATGCCCCACTGCGCCTTCTCGGGCAGCTTGGGCGTGAGCGACATGATCTCGGAGATCGGCTCGCGGGTCTCCTTCTTGACCGCCATGTAGATGCGCGGCATGAGGGGGAAGTGGAAGGCCATGTGGCACTCGTCGCCGCCCACGGTGGGGTCGCCGAAGTACTCCACCACGTCCTCGGGCCAGCCGTTGGCCTCGGCCAGCAGCACCCGGTCGGGGTAGAGCCGGTCCACCTCTGCCCTGATCTTCTTCAGGTACGCGTGCGTCTCCGGCAGCCCCGAGCACGCGGTGCCCTCGCGCTCGAACAGGTACGGCACCGCGTCCAGCCGGAACCCGTCGATGCCCAGGTCCAGCCAGAACCGCAGGACCTCCAGCATGGCCTCCTGCACCGCCGGGTTGTCATAGTTGAGGTCCGGCTGGTGGTGGAAGAAGCGGTGCCAGTAGTACTGCTTGCGCACCGGGTCGTAGGTCCAGTTGGACTCTTCGGCGCCGATGAAGATGATCGGGGCGTCGGGATAGCCGCCAGGATGGTCCGACCACACGTAGAAGTCGCCGAAGGGACCCTCGGGGTCGTGACGGGACGCCTGAAACCAGGGGTGGCGGTCGCTGGTGTGGTTCATCACGAGGTCGGTGATGATCCGCAGGCCACCTTCGTGAGCCTTCTCGATCAGCTGCACGAAGTCCCCCAGGTCCCCGAAGTCGGGGAGGATCTTCATGTAGTCCGAGATGTCATACCCGCCGTCGCGCAGCGGCGACTCGTACAGTGGCAGCAGCCACAGGCAGTCCACGCCGAGCCACTTGAGGTAGCCGAGCTTCTCGGTCAGACCGCGCAGGTCGCCGGTGCCGTCGCCGTTGGAGTCCTTGAACCCCCGGACGAGAATCTCGTAGAACACCGCCCGCTTGTACCAGGCAGGATCCTCCGAGACGAACGCCTCGGAGATCGGCTCCGGCAATGGGGATGCGTTGATCATATGTCGCTCACAGGAAGAGATGTGGGCAGGACGAAGTCACCGGTTGCCCCGGCGTTACTATCTGGTGACCGCGCCGCGTGGAGTCGTCATCCCTGCGAACTCCACTGCCCTAGAACGAGACCGGATTTGTGATCTGGTGCCCGTTTGTGCGGCGCTTACGGGCCGAACACTATCAGCCCGGTGGCTTTCCGGAACCCGCTTCTGCTGTGCCAGGGTTAATACCCGCGAGATCCGTACGTAATCGCCCCGTTACCGAGAGTTCACTAAAAAGGTGGCGCGAGGTCCGACAAGTCGTTCTCGAAGTCGTTCAACCATAGTCCGAAGAGCACCAATCCGCGCACCCAGAAGCGGTCATTCCACCCGTTGAACCTGGTCAAGGCGTCGGGACCGCCTGAGACCACCTCGTGCAGCTCGTCCGACAGCAGCCCCGGCACCCTTCTCACCACAGTCTCCAGCATGCGGTGCGAATAATTTCGGGCGGGGGCGGCCGTCGACCGCAGCGGCACCCTTTGGAGGGGCTGTTTGACCACATTGGTCGAGGGGAGTGCGGCCACCCGTGGATGGGCCGCGTGGAGCACCTCGCGGTAGAAGCGGCCCTTGTCCTTGCGGGCCACGCCGACCGACAGCGCGGCGTCGAAGAAGCGCGGATCGATGAACGGCGCCGCGAACGACGCCTCGGGCCCCACCAGGTTGACCGCGGAGCGCGCGATGCCGCGCACGGTCCTGGTGTGCAGCACCGACAGCGGCAGCTCGGCCCGGTGCCCGTGGAACATGGAGGTGGCGGCCAGGAACTGCTCGCGCACGGTCTCCTCCATCCACTGGGCGGCGGCCTTGGACAGGAACGGCTGCGAGGGCGCCCCCAGCGACAGCGAGCCCAGCACGGCCGCCGAGCGCTCGGCCTGCGTCGTGGCCTCCAGCGCAGCGCTGCTGACCATGAAGTTCTTCAGCAGCGGCCCGCCGGCCAGGCCGTCGACCAGGATCCGGCCCGCCTGGTGCACCTCCTTGGCGAAGGGGGCGTACCAGGCGTGGTGCGGCGTCAGGTATTCGAGCCTGCGGGCCACCTCGACGGCGTCGTCCGGGTAGTCGGCGGCGTTCTGGGTGATCACCCGATGGGGGATGCCCAGCTCCCTGGTGATCGACCTGGCGAACGCGATGTCGGTGTCGGTGCCGTCGTCCGGGCTGGTCGTCCACGACTCGACGTCCATCCCGCGGGCTTTGGCCACGCTGGCCAGCAGCCGCGAGTCGTAGCCGCCGCTGACCGGCACGAGCAGCTTGCGGCCGTCGTAGTCCTGGTAGACCTCGTCCAGCAGCTCGACGATCTCGCGCGGGCTGATCCACGACTCGTACGGCTCCGAACGCAGCCAGCGCGGCAGCCGGCGCTCGGTCGCGAGCCTGTCGTGCCGCCACACCAGGGCGCTGGAGCCCGGCAGCCGCTTGACGTCCGCGTACGGGGTCGCCTCGCCCAGCGGGAACGTCACCTGGAGGATCGACGCCCACGCCGACCAGTCGATCTCGATCGGCGCCAGGCTGAGCAGCGGCTGGATCTGGGACGAGAAGTAGACCGCGTCGCCGAGGCGGACGTAGTAGACGTCCACGAGGCCCAGGGCGCCCGTGTGGAGCGTGACACTCGCGCCGTCGCCGATCAGCCCGGGAGCCTCGTACGTCTCCGCGACGGCCATCCAGTCGTCCTTCGCGACCGGCTTGCGCTCGCCCCACGAGAACGCGTACGCGTGCCCCTGGCGGTGGTAGGGCGGCAGCGGCGCGGAGCTGAACAGCGCCGCGTCGGCCGACTGGAGCGCCGGCAGGAGCCGCGGGCCCGCCGCGGTCAGCTTGCCCAGCAGGGCGGGGTCGATCCGGCCTAGAGCGCCGCAGACGTAGGGCCGCACGTTGAACTGCACCGGATCTCATCCCTTCGAGACGCTTCAGGCAAAAAGAGTATCCTTTGCCGGGCTGAGGGAGCGGAGGGCCATTTGTCTACAGAGCTGGAAAGCACTCGCCGGGCGTTGCGGGATGCCGTCGCGCAGGCGGAGCGCGCCGCCGAGCTGGCCAGGCTGCTGGGCGCCGCCGAGGCCAAGCTGGTCGCCGCCGAGCAGAGCGCCGCGGAGGCCAGGTCGCTGGCCGAGCGGCTGAGCGAGGTCGAGGAGCGGCTCGCGGCCGAGCAGGCGGCCGCCGACAGGCTGCGCAAGGATCTGGCCGAGCAGCGTTTCCAGGCCGAGGTGGCCAACTGGAAGCTGTCCTCGATCAAGGTCGCCCGCTGGAACCGGCTCGGCGACGCGATCAAGAGCGGCAAGAGCAACCCGGTCCGGCTGGCCAGGGGGCTCAGGGGTGCGGCCAAGCCCGTCAAACGGCCCATCGCGCCCAAGCGCAAGCCCCTCGCGGTCGCCAAGGCCAAGGACGAGCGCCCCGGGGCGGCGTACCAGGCCACCAGCACGACCAGGACGCTCGGGGGCGCCTCCTTCAAGCTCAAGCCCTTCCGGGTGCCCACGGGACCCAACACCAGGCCGCACCTGACGGCCGCGGTCATCGCCGACCCGCACGCCGAGGCGCTGCTGCGCTACGAATGGCGGCAGACGACCGGCTTCACGCCGCGCGACTTCGCCAGGGTGCTCCCGCTGGAGGTGCCCCACCTGCTGGTGGTCGAGTCCGTCGCGCAGGGGCCGTGGGTCGAGGAGATCACCGGCGAGCCGGGCGAGGGGCTCAAGGCGCTGCTGGCCTGGTGCGCCGAGCGCGGCATCCGCACGGTCTTCTGGCACACGCAGGGCGACGTGGCCGCGTACGCGGCGGCGGCCGAGCTGTTCGAGCACCGGTTCACGACCGACCTGACGGTGGCCTGGCCGCGGCTGCAGTTCGGGGTGCAGCCGCGGGTGCACAACCCGCTGCCGCTCTCCGGCGGGCGCATCGACCGGGTCCTCACGCTGGACCAACTCCTGCCCGGGCACCTGACCTACCCCGACGTGCTGACCTCCTACCGCTGGGCGGCCGCGGTGGACTGCCCGCCGGGCACGCCCCAGTGGCGGCTGGCCGAGCTCGCCGCCTGCGGCACGCCCATCGGCACCGAGGCCGACACGCGGCGGGCGCACGTGGCGCTGCGGCGGGCGTACCAGATGGGCACGATGACCGAGCGGATCGACGAGCTCCTCGACGCGATCGGCCTGCCCGGCGCCCGTGCCACGCTCAACACCTCGGTGATGCTGCCGATCATGGACCCGTTCCTGATGGAGCACGCGCTGGCGCAGGTCGCCAAGCAGTCGGGGGTCGACCAGCTCATCGTCATCGGGCCGCCGGAGTCCGAGCTGCGCGCCCGCGACCTGCTGCCGGACGTGGAGATCGTCTACCGCCGCCCGCACCCGGCGATGACCGAGGGCGCGATGCTCGACGCCGGGATCGACCTGTGCGAGGCCGACCTGGTGGCGGTCATGGACCCGCGCGACGTGTACGGCCCGCACTACCTGTCGGACCTGCGGCGGGCCTTCCTCTTCAGCACCGCCGACATCGTCGGCAAGGCGGCCTTCTACGCCCACCTCCGCAAGCCGCAGGCCACGCTGCTCAAGCAGCCCGATGCCGAGTACGCCTACCTCCCGGAGATCGCCGGGGCGACCCTCCTGGCCCGCCGCAACACCCTGCGCGAGATCGGCTTCGCCGACCTGACGGACGGGTGGGACGAGGTGCTCATGCGGCAGTGCCGGACGGACGGGATCAAGGTGTTCTCGGCCGACCGGTTCGGCTACGTGCGGGTGCGCGACGAGGACCGCTGGCTGCTCGGGGCCGCCCACCTGGTCGAGTACGGCTCCGCCGAGCCGCACGCGCTCATCTGAGGCGCGACGCCCTAGGGTTTGGCCATGACGCCCGTGGAGCTGGCCGAGGTGCTGGGGGAGCCCCCGGTGCCCGAGGGGACGTGGGAGGGCGAGGCCGGCTACGTCTCCGCGGCCGCGCTGCGCCGCAGGGTCCCCGCCGAGGAGCTCGCCGGGCGGGTGCGGGAGCTGGACGGGGTGTCGCTGGTGGAGGTCCGGCCGGACGGGTTCCTGCGGATCGTGGTCAGCGAGCCGGGGGAGCTGGCGGAAGGCGTCGGGCCGGTCGACCTCCCGGAGCCCTCGTGGCCGGACTTCCCGCGGACCTGGGAGAACCCCGGGTTCGTGGTGCGGTACGCGCATGCGCGGGCCCGCGCGGTGCTCAGGTGGGCGCGGGAGCTGGGGGTGCCGTCCGAGGGGTTCAGGGGGGAGCTGCTCGACGGCCCGTACGACCGGCGGGTGCTGCGGGTGCTGGCCGAGCTGCCCGGGCGGATGGTCAGCAGGGAGCCGGGGTGGGAGACGTACCTGGTGCGGCTGGCGCTGGCCTATCACGACGCGCACGAGCACGCGCCGGCCGTCCCGGTCGGCGACGAGGCGCCGGGGCCGGTGCACACGGCGCGGGTGCGGCTGGCCGAGGCTGTGACGGGTGTGCTCCCTGGGCCGGAACGGCTGTAGAGGATTGCAAAATATTCGGCCAAAAGGCGAAGAATCGTAAAAATATCCCTTCTGGAGCTTGATCGCGTCTCGATACGTGGGCACCGGGTCATGGCTCTGTTGCGGTTCCGATAGCCTCGATCAGGTGAGTCGATTCGTCCATCCCGCCGGGGACCGGCACGCCGAGATGCTGCCCCACGAGCGCCCTCCGCTGGCGCCCGCCGACCTCAACCGGATCAACCCCGCGATCTGGCCGCGAACGTCGACCCGGACCGATGGCGCGCTCACTGTCGGCGGAGTGGACGTGCGCGATCTGGCCCGCGAGCACGGCACGCCGCTCTACGTCCTCGACGAGGACGACGTGCGCTCGCGCATGCGCGACTACGCCACGGCCTTCGCCGGCTCCGAGGTCCACTACGCCGGCAAGGCGTTCCTGTGCAAGGAGATCGTGCGCTGGCTCCACGACGAGGGCCTCGGGCTCGATGTGGCCAGCGGCGGCGAGCTGGCGGTGGCGCTCAGCGTCGGGTTCCCGCCCGAGCGCATCACGATGCACGGCAACAACAAGTCCGTCGCCGAGCTGACCAGGGCGCTGGAGGTCGGGGTCGGCCACGTGGTGGTCGACTCGTATGAGGAGATCGCCAGGCTCGGCCACCTCGCCCAGCAGCTGGGCAAGCGGCCCAAGGTGATGATCCGGGTGACCACCGGGGTCGAGGCCCACACGCACGAGTTCATCGCGACGGCGCACGACGACCAGAAGTTCGGGTTGTCGCTCAACACCGGGGCGGCCGCGGAGGCCGTACGCCGGATCCTCGCCCTCCCGCAGCTGGAGCTCGTCGGGCTGCACTCGCACATCGGCTCCCAGATCGTCGACACGGCCGGGTTCGAGGTGGCGGCCAGGCGCCTGACCGCGCTGCTGGTGCAGATCAAGGAGGAGCACGGCGTCGTGCTGCCCGAGCTCGACCTCGGCGGCGGCTACGGCATCGCCTACGTCGAGGGCGACGAGGCGCCCGACATCAAGGAGCTGGCCGACGGGCTGCGCGAGATCGTCACCAAGGTGTGCACGGACGCCGGCCTGCCCGTGCCCAGGCTGACCGTGGAGCCGGGGCGCACCGTCGTCGGGCCCGGCGGCATCACCCTCTACTCGGTCGGCACCGTCAAGGACGTCGAGGGCCTGCGCACGTACGTGAGCATCGACGGCGGCATGAGCGACAACGTGCGCACCGCGCTCTACGGCGCCGATTACACCGCGGTGCTGGCCAGCCGCGAGAGCACCGCCGAGCCCATGCTCAGCCGCCTGGTCGGCAAGCACTGCGAGAGCGGCGACATCATCGTGCGCGACTTCCACCTGCCCGCCGACCTCGCCCCCGGCGACCTGATCGCGGTGGCGGCCACCGGGGCCTACTGCCGGTCGCTGGCCAACAACTACAACTACCTGCCCAGGCCGGCCGTGGTCGCCGTCTCCGGCGGCAAGGCGCGCGTGATCGTGCGGGGCGAGACCGAGGACGACCTGTTGAGGGGGCAGCTGTGAAACCGCTGAAAGTGGCACTGCTGGGCTGTGGCGTCGTCGGCTCGCAGGTCATCAGGCTCATGCACGAGCAGGCCGCCGACCTGGCCGCGCGCATCGGCGCCCCGCTGGAGCTGGCCGGGGTCGCGGTGCGCAGGCTCGGCCGCAAGCGCGACGTCGAGGTGGACCCGTCGCTGTTCACCACCGACGCCGAGGCGCTGGTCACCCGCGACGACGTCGACATCGTCATCGAGGTCATCGGCGGCATCGAGCCCGCCCGCACGCTGATCGTCGCGGCCCTGTCCAAGGGCAAGTCCGTGGTCACCGCCAACAAGGCGCTGCTGGCCGAAGACGGCGCCACCCTGCACGAGGCCGCCAGGCAGGGCAACGGCGACCTCTACTTCGAGGCCAGCGTGGCCGGCGCCATCCCGCTGCTGCGCCCCCTGCGCGAGTCGCTGGCGGGCGACCACGTCAAGCGCGTGCTCGGCATCGTCAACGGCACCACCAACTACATCCTCGACAAGATGGACTCGACGGGCGCGTCCTTCACCGACGCCCTGGAGGAGGCCCAGACGCTCGGCTACGCGGAGGCCGACCCGACGGCCGACGTCGAGGGCTTCGACGCCGCCGCCAAGGCCGCGATCCTGGCCGGGCTCGCCTTCCACAGCCGCGTCACGGCCGCCGAGGTGCACCGCGAGGGCATCACCGAGATCACCGCCACCGACGTGGCCTCGGCCAAGGCCATGGGCTACGTCATCAAGCTGCTGGCCATCTGCGCCCGCTCCGAGGACGGCCGCTCGTTCGGCGTGCGGGTGCACCCGGCGATGATCCCGCGGTCACATCCGCTGGCCGGGGTGCGGGAGGCCTACAACGCGGTCTTCGTGGAGGCGGAGTCGGCGGGGCAGCTCATGTTCTACGGCAAGGGGGCGGGCGGGGCGCCCACGGCCTCCGCGGTCCTCGGCGACCTGGTGGCCGTCGCCCGCAACCGCCTGGCGGGCACGCGCGGGCCGGAGGAGTCGACGTACGCCGACCTGGTGGCCCATCCCATGGGCGACACCGTCACGCGCTGCCACGTGGCGCTCGACGTGGCCGACAAGCCGGGTGTGCTGGCGCGGGTGGCGGAGCTGTTCGCCAAGCACGACGTGTCGATCCAGACCGTGCGCCAGGAGGGCCACGGTGACGACGCCCAGCTCGTCATCGTCACCCACCGCGCCACGGACGCCGCCCTGTCGGCGACCATGGAGGGGCTGCGCGAGCTCGACATCGTCCGCGCCGTGGCCGGCGTGATGCGCGTGGAGGGCGACGACTAGCCTTCTCGCGCCTGGGAGTCGGTCGCCGGGGAGTCAGCGGGGAAGGCCAGGTCGCGGACCTTGCGGACGGCTTTTTCGAGCACCGTGCGGTTCTGGGCGCGGGTGAGGCGGGCCGCCTCCCTGCGCCAGGTCTCGGCCTTCTCGCGCCAGCGCGTCGCGTCCCTGCCGTTCTTGCCCGCCTCCCGCCGCAGCTGCGCCAGCTCCGCGCGGAGGGCGGCGGTGCGCTTGCGGTAGAGGGCGAGCTTCTTCTCGTGCTCGGCGGCCAGCCGGTCGAGCTCCGGGACCGGCCTCTTGTGCGGCGGATAGACGGCGGGGCGGCGCTTGAAGCCCCAGCTCTCCCCGTCCAGCCACTCCAGGCCGAAGAGGGCGTCGATCAGGTCGTCCCACTCGTCGTCCGGGGCGGCGACCAGCGCGGCCCTGGACTCGGCCGCCGTTCGGTCCAGCCTGGCTGTCGTGACGCCCCGCTCCGTCTCCTCCAGGGCCACGCAGAGGGCGCCCAGGTCGTGCTCCTCCATGTGGGCCACCAGGCGTTCCACCGTGTCCTTCGACGCGACCCAGCCGGGCGGCACCGAGAGCCGGAACGGGGCCGTCCCCTCCGGAGGGCAGGCCAGGTGGACGCGGGGGTCGCCGGCGAAGTTGGCCTGGATGAGGCGGAGGTCGAGGCACGGGTCGGCGAGCGGGGAGCGGCGTTCCTCGCTCAGCGACTCCCAGGGGCCGGGGACGGTGACCCGGACGTCCGGGATCGTGCCGGCCAGGAGGCCGTCGACCGTCGCCCGCGTGTCCTCGTACGGGCCCGCCGGCACCGTCGCGTCCACGTACGGCACCAGCCACTGGCGGCCCGGGTCCGTGCGGAGGTAGCGGCGGTAGGGGACCCGGTCGGCGACGTAAGGGTCGTTGTAGCGCTTCAGCGCCTCGAACTCGCGCATCGCCGTCGGCAGCCCCACGTGCCAGGCGCGGGAGTCCGGGTCCGGGACGAACACCACGCCCGCCTGGGTGAGCCGGTAGCCCAGCTCGGTGTCCTCGGCCAGCACCAGGGACGTGTCCAGACCGCCGATCGAGCGCAGGAGCTCGGCCGGGTACGACGCCGTCGCGCCCACGTGGATGCGGGTCGCCAGGGAGCTGGGGGCGGTACGCAGGCCGTCGTGGTCATCGATGATCTGCTCGGCCCAGTCGTGGCGGTGCGGTGACAGGGGGAAGAGCGCGCCCTCCTCGTCCGACTCCAGCGCCTGGCGCACCCGCTCCTGCGTCGGGAGGTCGGTGGCGGCGGTGAAGTCGATCCAGCCCAGGGCCACCACGTACGGGGCCAGGTGGTGCCAGCGGAGCTGGGCCTCCACGTGCCGCCGGTGCGGGACCATGTCGGCGTCCAGGACGAAGACGACCTCGCCGGTCGCGGCGTCCAGGCCCGCCTGAAGGGCCCAGGCCCGGCCCCAGCCCCCCGGCGGGCTGGAGATCAGCTTGGTCCTGGCCGGCACGAGCTCGGGCAGGTGGAGCGGGGTGGTGCTGCCGTCGTCCACGACGATGACGTCGAGCAGGTGCTCGGGGTAGCTCTGGGCGGACAGGGCCGCCAGGGTGAGGTTCAGGGTCTCCTGGCGGTCGTGGGCCGGGATGACGACGGTGACGGTGAGCGTGGGCTCCCAGGCGCCCAGGGCGGGCGGGGCGAGCACGCCGAAGTCGTTGCGGCGGATGCGGGGGATGCCGGTCATGCGGACCTGCTCCCGTCCAGGGCCATGAGGGCGTTCGGGCGGAAGCCGCGCCACTGCCGCCTGTTGCGCTGCAGGAACGTCCCGATCGGCTCCTGCCACGTGTGGTTGGCCGCCGGGCCCCTGCGCAGGATGTAGCCGAGCCCGTGCGTACGGTAGATCTGGCCGCCCGCCGCCTGCAGGGCCTCCTGGAACTGGGTGTCCACCGAGCGCCGCAACGGCCGGAACCCGCCCACCGCCTGGAAGGCCGAGCGCTCCACCAGGATCGTCCCCCCGGCGACGAAGCTGGTGATCTGCTCGGTGACCTGCTTGCGGTGCACGGTGACGTCGATCGAGGACAGGTACACGAACTCCGGCACCGTGCCCACCACCTGCGCGCCCGAGTACGAATGCGCCAGCAGCAGGTCGGCCAGGAAGTCGGGGCCGTACCAGTCGTCGTCGTCCATCTTCAGCAGGAACGAACCCGAGGCCATGGCGGCCGCGTGGTTCAGCACCTCGCCGAACACGTCCTGGCGATCGGCCTCGAACACGGTCAGCGAGCCCTCGAACGCCTCGATCGCCTTGGCCACCTCCGGATGGCCCTTGGGGACGCCGTGCAGGGCGAGGATCACCTCCAGCTCGGCGCCGCGCTGGCGGGCGACCTGGTCCAGGGCGAACGACACCATGTCGGTGCGGCGGGTGGCCAGCAGGACCGAGGTGAGCGGGGGAGCGGGGGCGGGCGCGCCGAGCTGCTCCCACCTCGCCGCGACGCCGTGCGTACGGAGCGCGGCGCGGCGCAGGCGGATGCTGTGCTCCTCGCGCCTGAGCTCGTCCGAGAGATCCGGGCAGCGCTCGACGAGCTCGATGATCTCGTCCCCGAGCGCGCCCGCCCAGCGCGGCACGGCCTCCGCGCGCAGCGGCACCCCGGCGGCGGCCAGGCCGGTCAGCACCCGTACGGCGGCCAGGGGGCCGCTGTGCGCGTGCCGCCAGTCCACCTCGACGCCGCGGATCTGGCGGAGCCTGGCCACGTCGGCGTCGGTGACCCCGCCGGACTCGGCGAACGACGTCACGACCTTGTCGTCCAGCACCACCGACCACCGGCCGTCCCGCTCCACCAGGGAGGCCATGCCCCGGGACGGGGTGGTGACGAAACCCTGGGGATTCACGAGGCGTTCGTCCACCGGAGGGACCATGGAGGGTTCGCCGAGCACGTCGGGGTCGGCCAGCGGCGAGCCGGCCATGCCCGGCCTTCCGAGGTGCTCCCAGCTCACCGCGTGCAACGTCGGCCGCTCGATGGGCGTCTCGTCCCCGGCCCACTCCACGGTCTCCGCGTCGTCGGCCGGGTCGTCGACCTGCGCCGGGGCGGTCTCGCCCGAGGTGGGGTGCTCCACCGACGGGTGGCCGAGGGTGCGCAGGACCACGTCGCTGCCCGGCGCGCCGACCCGTTCCGGCACCGGCCCCGTCACCTCGGCGGGCGTCGCGTTGGGGTCGCCGGGGCGCCAGGCGGCCGCCCCGACGCCCGCGATCGCCGCCGCCGGGGCCGCGATCACGTCGAGGCGGTGGCCCGCGAACGCCCGCGCGGTCGCGGCCACGGTGCGGCCCGCGGGCGTGGAGGCGGAGAACCGGGCGTCGACCACCCAGATCCGGTTCTTGGGCTGGTAGACCCGCAGATCCGTCAAAGACCGCCACCGGTGCGCGGGAGTGGGAGTGGGGACCGGCGCGGGGTGGGCGGCGGGCGTGTCGAGCACGGCCACGACCACCCGCTCGGCCTGCGGCAGCAGCTTGTGCAGGGTCGCGATCCTGCGCAGGTCGGCCGGTGTCCTGGCGAGGACGAGGACCTCGTCCACCTGCTCGGCCTCGGCGGGCGGCTCCAGCAGGTCCCGGTCGAGGTCCACGACCTCCCGGGCCTGCGCGGAGGGCCGGCTCGCCGTGGAGGCGCGGGCGGGAGCGGCATACAGCGGGGCGACGTCGTCGATCCCGGCGAAGAAGACACGTGCTCCGGGCAGCTCCGCCAGCAGCTGACGGATCATCCGGCGCTCCGCAGGTGCCTGATCAGCGAGCTCAGCCCGCCGCGCTCGGCCGGCTCGTCGGCGGGCGGCGCGGCGGACAGCCGCTCGACCTCGGCGGCGAGCCGGTCCACCTCCGCCCGCAGCTCCTTGACCTCCCGCAGCCGTTCCCCGGCCAGCGCCCGCCACTTCGCGGGCTCGCCGGCCAGCGGCTCGGCCTCCTCCGCCACCGCGAACCCGTACTCGCCGCCGCTGACCCACTCCGACCCGAACATCTCGTGCACCAGGTCGTCTGCCGGGCCCCCGTGGAGCGCGGCGCGGGAGAAGGCGGCCGTGCGCTCCAGGCGGGCGGCCACGACCCCGGCCGCGGCCTCCGACAGCGCGACGCTGACCAGGCCGAGCAGGTCGCCGTCCGCGTGGCGGACGAGCCTGGCAAGCGTGTCGGCGCCCAGCGTCCACCCGGAGGGCACGTGCAGCAGGAAGGGGGCGGGCGCGGCGGAGGCGGGTACGCTCTCCGCGAACACGACCCGGGGCTCGTGCGCGTAGAGATTGTGCAGCAGGCGCAGGTCGAGGAGGGGGTCGTCGAGGCTGGAGCGGCGCTCGCCGGTCAGCTTGCCCCAGGGGCCGACGATGGTGACGGCCGCGTCGGTGAGGGTGCCCGCGAGGGCCGAGTCGACGGTCGCCCGCGTCTGCTCGTAGGTGGTCGCCGCCACGGCGACCCGCACGTACGGCACGCGCCAGTGACGCCTGGGATGGCTGCGCAGCCAGCGCAGGTCGGGGATGAGATCGCCCAGATAGGACCAGTTGTGCCGGTGCACCTCCTTCTCCCGCAGCATCACCGTGGAGGACCCGACGTGCCAGGCCCTGGCCTGCGCGTCGGGGATGAACACCGCCCCCGCCTGCGCCAGCCGGTAGCCGAGCTCGGTGTCCTCCGCCATGTTCAGGGACAGGTCCACGCCGCCCGCCGCGCGCAGCAGCTCGGCCCGTACGGACGTGGACGCGCCCGTGTGCAGCAGGTACGCGCTCATGCCCGCGTCCTTGAGCCACCTGCTCGACTCCAGGGTCCTGCGCGTGTACTCGGACCGGACGCCCTCCTCGCCCGGCTCCTCGACGAAGCGGATGTCCCCGATCACCACCGCGTGGTCGATCAGGTGGTGCCAGCGCATGTGCGCCTCGATGTGGTCGTCCGCGAGGAGCATGTCGGAGTCGAGCCAGTGGATCACGTCCCCGGTGGCCGCGAGCTGCCCGGTCTGCCTGGCCGCGCCGCGTCCCCACCCGTCGGCCACCCGTACGACCCGCGCGCCCGCCACCTCCAGCGGCGGCTCGCTGCCGTCGTCCGCGACCACGATCTCGACCAGCTCGGCCGGGTACGTCTGCCGCGCCAGCGCCGGAACCGTGCGTTCCAGCGCCTCCGCGCAGTTGTAGGCCGGGATGACCACGGAGACCCGCAGCGAGGGCTCCCACGCCCCCACCGCCGGCGGGGTCAGCGCCCCGTAGTCGTTGTGCCGGACCCGCGTCATACGGAGTCCCTGGCCAGCGCGCGAACCTCCGCGCGCAGCTCCTCCACCTCTCGCGCCCGCGCCATGGCGTTGACCCGGTCCTCCCCGAGCGAGGCCAGGATCGCGCCGAGGTCGTCGGCCCGCCGCCCCGCGGAGTCCTCGACGGCCTGCACCAGCAGGTCCAGCCTGGTCTCGATGTTCTTGAGAGCGGTCGTGGTCCTGGTCAGCTCGGCCTCGTACTTCTTGATCCGCAGATCGATCCGGTGCGCCTTGCCGTCGAGGCGGCGGACGGTGAGCACGAGGAAGGCGAGGGCCGCCAGCGTGACCAGGAAGGCCACTGTGGTCGCCGCCGCGCCGAGAGTGATCAGACCGGCGACGACGAGCAGCACGAGCACTACGGCGGTGAGAGCTGCGAGGAGTGCGGCGGTCGCTGCCAGTCGGCGGGGCGAGAGCATCCGCGCATACCTTTCGTTTGGAACATCAGAGGCGTCGAGGACATCAGGGGATTATTGACACCTTAATAAACAACGGCACCTACCGTGCCATAGCTTCCTGGAGGAAAACTGAGAATCATCTCTGCTTCACCTGCGCCGCCGGGCCTGCCGAATGTGGTGGCCGCGTCTACCGCTCAGTAAAACGGGCGTAAGGTAGGCGCCGACCAAGTCCCAAGGAGGCCCATGTCCATCACCCCTTGTGGCTTCGCGCGTACGCCGGAGAAGGGGCTGGCCCGCCTGCACTGGACGTACGACGGCTGGGCGGTGGAGGGCCAGCGCCCCGACGTGCCCGCGTTGCGCCCGCTGCGCGGTCTGGAGATCGAGTGGCCCGCCGCCGAGGTGCCCTTGGAGGGGCTGCTGGCGCTGGCCGCCGCCGGGGTGCCGCTGACCGCCGACCACGCCGCGCCCTGGGTGCCCGCTGACCTCGCCGCGCTGCTCACCGACCGCGACTGGCTCGGCCACGCGGCCGACGGGACCGCGCGATCGCTGGCCGACCTGCGGCGGGAGGAGCACAGCGTACGGCTGCGCCGCCTGGCGCACCCGGCCTCCCGGCCGAAGGTCAGCATCGTGATGTCCAGCAGGCGGCCGGGGATGGTGGGGTCGGCGCTGGCCCAGATGGGCCGGCAGCGGGACGTCGAGGCCGAGGTGGTGCTCGGGCTGCACGGGGTGGGCTTCGAGGAGGTGCGGGAGGCGGTCGAGTCGTGTTCGCTGCCCGTGAAATGGATCGAGGTCCCGCGGGCGGTCCCGTTCGGCGAGGTGCTCAACCGGGTGGCGGCCCTGGCGCGCGGCGACTACCTGGTGAAATGGGATGACGACGACTGGTACGGGCCGCGCCATCTGGGCGATCTGCTCATGGCGCTGGCGTACTCGGGGGCCGACGTGGTGGGGACGACGGCCGAGTTCTTCTACCTGGAGCCGCTGCGGGCCACGGTGAGGCGGACGACGTTCGCGAGTGGGGCGGCGTATCCGAGCGAGGTGTGGGCCGATCATGTGGCCGGAGGGACGATCTTGATTTCTCGGGAGAAATTTCAGGAAATTGGGGGATTTCCTGGGTTATCGCGGGCAGTCGATCTCGAGTTTCTCAAAGCAGCGCAAAAGGCAGGCGCGCGCGTCTACCGGACCCATGGGCTGGGCTACGTCCTGCGCCGGGGGCTCGGCGACGAGCACACCTGGCAGTTGCCCCTCGCCCACTTCCTCAAGGTGGCCGCCAACCAGTGGCGCGGCTTCCGCCCGAGCCTGCTGATGGAAGCCGCATGACCACGCATGTCGCCGGCGCGGCCAGAGTGCGCGGCAACGACTACCGCAGCCTCGAACCCCTCCCCGAAGACCTCGTCCCGGAGCTCACCGTCAGCGTGGTCGTCCCGGCCTACGGCGGGCAGGACAAGCTCGACCTGGCGCTCGCCGGGCTGGCCGGGCAGACGTACCCGGCGGAGCTGATCGAGGTCATCGTGGTCGACAACGGCAGCGCGCCCCCGCTGCGCCTGCCCGCCGTCCGCCCCGAGCTGACCCGCCTGATCGTCTGCGGGACGCCGGGCCGGGCCAACGCCCGCAACGCCGGGCTGGCCGCGGCCACCGGCGACGTGATCCACTGGCTAGACTCCGACGTGGTGCTCACCCCGGGCGCGATCGAGGCCCACATGCGCTGGCACCACGCCGCCCCCTACCTGGTCGTCACCGGCTACATCCGCTTCACCGACGCGGAGCCGCCCGGCGAGCTGCCCGACGACCTGGAGGGATACTTCGAACCCGCGGCGCCGCACGCCTGGATCGTCGACCTCGTCGAGCGCACCGGCGGCCTCACCGACAACCCCCAGCGCCCGTTCAGCCTGCACGTCGGGGGCGCGACCTCGGTCAACGCCCGGCTGGTCGAGGCCGCCGGGCCGATGGACGACGAGCTGGTCCTGGGCCAGGACACCGAGATGGGCTACCGGCTCGGCCAGGCGGGCGCCGTCTTCGTGCCGGAGCCCTCGGCCCGCGCCTACCACCTCGGGCCCACCATGCGGATGCGCGGCAAACAACCGATCGACCGGGTGAGCCACGCGTTCGTGGCCGACCGCATCCCGGCCTACCGCTGGCTCCGGGGGCACCCCGGGCGGCAGTGGAAGGTGCCGTACGTCACCGTGGTGGTGGACGGCACGGCGGGCTACGACCAGGTGCGGGCGACGGTGGACGCGCTGCTCGCCGGCACCGTGCCCGACCTGTCCGTGCTCGTCCTCGGGCCCTGGGACACCCTCGACCGCGACCGCCGCGCGCCGCTGCACGACCCCGGCCTCGACCTGGTGCTGGTCCAGGGCCACTACCGGCACGAAGGCCGGGTACGCCTGTCCGCCACCGAGTCCGTCGACCCGGCCGTGCCCTTCGTGCTGCGCCTGCCGCCCGGCTGGGTCCCGGGCGAGGACTCCCTCGCCCGCCTGCTCGACCTGGCCCGCGACGAGGGGCTCGGCCTGGTGAACGTGCTGCTCCACGAGTCGTCCCAGGGTGTCGCGGCGGCCCGCCTGGAACGCGCGTCCGCCTTCGCCCGGGCCCGCATCGTGCTGGCGCCGGGGGAGGATCTGGACGACGCGGTGGACTCGGTGTCGGGCGTGACCTGGGTGGAGGGGGAGACGTACGGGTTCACGACCGAGGCGGGGGCGCTGCTCGGGCGGCGGGGGGCCTACCGGGCGCGGCTGGAGGCGCAGGCAGAGGCGGCACGGCTGGCCAAGGAGGCCGAGCGGTTGCGCGCCCAGGTGGCCAAGTGGCGGGACGAGGCGGGGCGCTGGCGCAAGTCGACCGTGGAGCTGCGGCGCGAGGTCGGCACGCTGCGCCGCCAGGTGGCCGCCGCCGAACGCGTCCAGCGGAGCCTCCGGGGCCTGGTGTCGTCGACCATGAAACGCGCCTTGCGCAAAGGACTGCGCGACTGACCCGTCCCGCCTTGCGCGGCGGTGTGCGCGCGTCGTGCGGGAGGGTCAGTTGGGGCGGAGGGCGGACCTGAGGCGGCGCAGCAGCGTGTTCTCCGGCGGCGGCACCGAGAGCGTCACCGGGGCGGTGGACGGGGCCGGCGCGGGGATGGTGACCGGGTCGGGCTGCGTGGGCGCGGGCCAGAAGCGGTCCGGCGGCTCGTGGCGTACGCCATGGGTCGTGGCGATGAGGTCGTCCACGTCGTCGGCCCCCGGGTCGGACAGGAGGACGGCGCGGCCGAGGGCGGAGGTGCGCTCCAGCCGGGCCGTGCGCCCGTCGGGCAGGTCGACGATCAGCACGCCGGTGAGATCCTTCTGCACCGACTCGATCATGCGCTCCAGCGTCGCCCGGTGCAGCGGCACGTCGACCGGCCCGCGGTAGCGGAACGGCGTGGGCGCGGGCGTGGGGGCGGCCTCGTCGATCAGGCGGATGCGTTCGTCGTGCGCGAACAGGTCGCGCATCAGCCGCAGCTCGAAACACGGATCCGACAGGACGGACCGGCGCCCGGAGCCCAGCCGCGACCACGGCCCCTCCAGCGTCACGACCACGTCCTGCAGCTTGCCGTCCAGCGCCGCCGCCACCGCCTGCCGCACGACCGACTCGGAGGTGTCGGTGACGTCGAGCACGATCTCCACGTACGGCACCAGCCACCGCCGCGCCCGGTCCTTGCGCAGGTCCCTGCGCAGCGGGATCCGGTGCGCCAGGTACGGCTCCACGGCCCGCACGGCGCGTTCCCTGTCGCGGTGCTGCGCGGGCAGCCCCAGGTGCACGGCCTGCGCGTCCAGGTCCGGGACGAACACCACGCCGTGCATGGCCAGCCGGTAGGCGAACTCGGTGTCCTCGCCCCGCGCCACGTTCGGGTCGAGACCGCCCACAGCGTGGAAGACCTCCCGGGGCAGGGCGAAGGTCGGCCCCGTGCACACGTGGTACGGATTGCGGCTCTTGCGCAGCCCGTCGGTCTTGGCGATCGTCGCCTCGGTGGAGCTGGACACGGCACCGGCCAGGTCGAACAGCTCTCCCAGGTGTCCCGCCTGGTAGACCTGCCGCGGCGTGACCGGCGGCGCGTCCACGAACTTCTTCATCCCGATGGTGACGAGGTAGTCCGTCACGTGGTGCCAGCGGGCCAGGGCCTCGATGTGCTCGCGGCAGGCCACCATGTCGGCGTCGAGACGCTGGATGATCTCGCCGTCGGCGGCCTTGGCGCCGGTGTTGACGGCGTTGGAGATGCCCCAGCCGTCGCGCACGCGTACGACGCGGGTGTTGGCCGGCCGGATCTCGGGCAGGCGGATGGGAGGCTCGCTGCCGTCGTCGACGACCAGGACCTCCATGAGATGGTCCGGGTACGTCTGCGCCGCCAGCGCCGCGAGTGTCAGGTCGAGCCGGTCCTGCCCGCCGTGAGCGGGTATCACCACGCTCACGGAAAGGGCGGGTGACCAGGTGCCGAGCTCCGGCGCCGCGATCGGTGAATAGTCGTTCTGCCTCAAAGCAGGACGCGCGTCCATGGTGGTGACCCCCTGCCCCGAGACCTTATCGGGAGATGCTGAGAATTTCCTGAATAGCGCCCCTGTCCAATGGATGTGTCCGGCGGGTGGACGCGGATCGGCGGCGGGACGGCGCACCCCGTACACTCTGTGCCCAACACCGCAGGTAGGGAGTCATCATGAGCAGGTCGTGGCGTGGCCTCATCGAGGAATACCGCGAGCGTCTTCCTGTCACTCCGAAGACGCCCGTCATCACCCTGCTCGAGGGTGGCACGCCCCTGGTCCCCGCGAACCGCCTGTCCGCGCTCACGGGGTGCGACGTCTACCTGAAGGTCGAGGGGGCCAACCCGACGGGCAGCTTCAAGGACCGCGGCATGACCATGGCCATCAGCAAGGCGGTCGAGGAGGGGGCCAAGGCGGTCATCTGCGCCTCCACCGGCAACACCTCGGCGTCGGCCGCGGCCTACGCCGTGCGCGCGGGGCTGACCTGCGCCGTGCTGGTGCCCCGGGGGAAGATCGCCATGGGCAAGCTGGCCCAGGCGCTCGTGCACGGCGCCACGCTGCTGCAGGTCGAGGGGTCGTTCGACGACTGTCTCGAGATGACCCGCAAGCTGTCGTCCAGCTACCCGATCGCGCTGGTCAACTCGGTCAACCCGTTCCGGCTGCAGGGCCAGAAGACGGCCGCGTTCGAGATCGTCGACACGCTGGGCGACGCGCCCGACATCCACTGCATCCCGGTGGGCAACGCGGGCAACATCTCGGCGTACTGGATGGGTTACCAGGAGTACGCGGCCGACGGCGTGGCGGCCAAGCGGCCACGCATGTTCGGCTTCCAGGCCAGCGGCGCGGCGCCGATCGTCCAGGGCGCGCCCGTCTCCCATCCGCACACGATCGCCACCGCCATCCGCATCGGAAACCCGGCCTCCTGGTCGCTGGCCACCGCGGCGCGCGACGAGTCGGGCGGCGTCATCCAGGCGGTGACCGACCGGCAGATCGCGGCGGCGTACAAGCTGCTGGCGCAGGAGGAGGGCGTGTTCGTGGAGCTGGCCTCGGCCGCCGGCGTCGCGGGGCTCCTGCAGACCCACGCCCAGGGGCTGGTCGACCCGGGTCAGCGCATCGTCTGCACGGTCACGGGCAACGGGCTGAAGGACCCCGACTGGGCGATCTCGGGCGCGCCCGCGCCCGTCGTCATCCCCATCGACGTCCACGCCGCCGCGGCGGCGCTCAACCTCGCCTGACAGGGAGTTTTTCTGTGCGGACCGTTGAGATTCGCGTGCCCGCCACCTCGGCGAACCTGGGTCCCGGCTTCGACGCGCTCGGGCTGGCGCTGAGCCTGTACGACGACGTCGAGGCCGCGCTCACCGACGAGTCCGGGGTCCGCGTCACCGTCGAGGGCGAGGGGGCGGGCGAGCTCGATCTCGGAGAGGGCCACCTGATCGTCAGGGCGATGCGGGCCACGTTCGACCGCATGGGGATCGCCCAGCCCAGCGGGATACGGCTGCGCTGCCGTAACAGGATTCCGCACGCGCGCGGGCTGGGATCCTCGTCGGCGGCCCTCTGCGCGGGCATCCTGGCGGCCCGCGCTTTGGCTGAGGGCGAACAACTTTCTGAGCGCGGGCGATTTTCCGATGACGATGTTTTCGCGCTGGCCACCGAGATAGAAGGCCATCCCGACAACGTCGCCCCCTGCCTGGCGGGCGGGCTGACCGTGGCCTGGCATGACCAGTCCGGCGCGCCGCATATGGTGAAACTGGTTCCCGACGAGCGCATCCGCCCGGTCGCGATCGTTCCTGCGACGCGGCTGGCCACGGAGACCGCGCGGGGCCTGCTGCCGAAGGACGTGCCCCACAAGGACGCATCGTTCAACGCCGGCAGGGCTGCGCTGCTGATCGCGGCGCTCACCCAGCGGCCGGAGCCAGGGCTTCTGCTCGCCGCCACCGAAGACCGACTCCACCAGCACTACCGCGCGCCTGCGATGCGGGACACCGCGGATCTGGTAGAACGTCTCCGTGCAGTGGGCGTGCCCGCGGTCGTTTCGGGAGCGGGTCCCACGGTTCTTGCGTTTTCGACATCGGATACGCAGGATTTGATCGCGCCAGAAGTGGGTAATGACTGGCACATCCAGCAAATGGACGTCGACCCGGTTGGTGCGAACGTTCAGTTCCCCGAGACACGCTGATGCCTCTTTAGACCTTCAGGGAATAGCCGTGTGCGCTGGTGATGTTAGGCTGGTAGCCGCACCAGATGCCCCCTTGGTGGGTGCGTGCTTGTCAGCCACACATCGCTGCATCATGCTTCACGTCGCGAGGCGTGAGCAGCGCGGCTGTCTCCCCGGACTCCGTTGCCTCCGGTTGGCCCACACCCGGTTGGCTCGAAACGAGGCGGCGACGACGGGGACCTGCGCGTTCGATCACATCGACATCTGGTTGGCGACAGCAATCTGGGGGGTGTCAGCCACGCGCCACGGCCATGTGGCCGCTTGGACGAGCCCCTCCCCAAGAGTGGCGGCCGTCCACAGCGACAGCCGAAGATCGCAGAGTGCACCCCGACCCGGTCTGTCCCGCCGGATCGCAAGCACCTCCGGGACGCCCGGAAGAACGAAACCGGCGCCCGACCCCTGGGAAGGACCTTTTAGTTGAGCGACACCACCGAACTCCTCTCCGACGCATCAGGCGCTGAGCCGGCGTCCGGCGACACCCCCACCCGCGCACCGGCCAAGACCACCCGTGCGCGTCGCTCCGGCACCGGCCTGTCCGCCAAGGTGCTGCCCGAGCTGCAGAAAATGGCAGCGGAGCTGGGCATCAGCGGGACCGGGCGCATGCGGAAGAGCCAGCTCATCGCGGCCATCCAGGAGAAGCAGGGTGGCGGTCCCGGCGAGGCCGCACCGGCTTCCGCGCCGGCCGCCGAGGCGCCCGCCGCGGCTGCGGCCGAGGCGGCCCCGGCCGCCGAGCGGCCCACCCGTACGCGCAGGGAACGTTCCCGCGTCAAGACCGTCGAGGAGCCCGCGCCCCAGCCCGTCGCGCAGCCGGCGGAGCCCGTGGCCGCGGCCCCCGAGCCCGTCGCGGCCGCCGCTCCGGCGGAGACGGTCGCGGAGCCGCAGGCCCAGGTCGTGGAGAGCGGCCAGGGCGAAGTGCGCGCCGAGCGCGGCGAGAGCCGTCGCGAGCGCCGCAGCCGTGGCGAGCGCCGCGAGCGGGGCGACCGCGCCGGCAGCGACCGCGGTGAGGGCGGCCGGGGCGAGAGCAGCCGCGACAGCGTTCGTGACGGCGTCCGTGACAGCGTCCGTGACAGCGGGCGCGACGGCATCCGTGACGGCGGGCGTGACAGCGTTCGTGACGGCGGCCGTGGCGAGCAGCGCGAGCGCGCCGCCGACGCGGGCCGCAGCGACCAGCGCGGTGACCAGCGTGACCAGCGTGACCAGCGCGGTGGCGGCAGCGACGACGACGACCGCGGCGGGCGCGGCCGGCGGGGCCGCTTCAGGGAGCGCAACCGTGGCCGTGGCCGCGACCGCTTCGAGGGCGGCGGCGAGCCCGTCATCGGCGACGACGACGTGCTCATCCCGATCGCCGGCATCCTGGACATCCTCGACAACTACGCGTTCGTCAGGACCAGCGGCTACCTGCCGGGCAGCAACGACGTCTACGTCTCGCTCGCCCAGATCCGCCGCAACGGCCTGCGCAAGGGCGACGTCATCACCGGCGCCGTCCGGCAGCCCCGCGACGGCGAGCGGCGCGAGAAGTTCAACGCCCTGGTCCGCCTCGACACCGTCAACGGCATGGACCCGGACCAGGCCCGCAACCGGCCTGACTTCAACAAGCTGACGCCGCTCTACCCGCAGGAGCGCCTGCGCCTCGAGACCGAGCCGAACATCCTGACCACGCGGATCATCGACCTCGTGTCGCCGATCGGCAAGGGCCAGCGCGGTCTCATCGTCTCGCCGCCCAAGGCCGGTAAGACGATGGTGCTGCAGGCCATCGCCAACGCGATCACCCGCAACAACCCCGAGTGCCACCTGATGGTCGTGCTCGTGGACGAGCGGCCTGAAGAGGTCACCGACATGCAGCGGTCGGTCAAGGGCGAGGTCATCCACTCGACCTTCGACCGTCCCGCCGAGGACCACACCACGGTCGCCGAGCTCGCCATCGAGCGGGCCAAGCGCCTGGTGGAGCTGGGCCACGACGTGGTCGTCCTGCTCGACTCGATCACCCGCCTCGGCCGCGCCTACAACCTGGCGGCCCCGGCGTCCGGGCGCATCCTGTCGGGTGGTGTCGACTCCACGGCGCTCTACCCGCCCAAGCGGTTCTTCGGCGCCGCGCGCAACATCGAGAACGGCGGCTCGCTGACGATCCTCGCCACGGCCCTGGTCGAGACCGGGTCCAAGATGGACGAGGTCATCTTCGAGGAGTTCAAGGGCACCGGCAACGCCGAGCTCAAGCTCAACCGCTCCCTGGCCGACAAGCGGATCTTCCCCGCGGTGGACGTCGACGCGTCCGGCACGCGTAAGGAAGAGATCCTCATGGGCAAGGACGAGCTCCAGATCGTCTGGAAGCTGCGCCGGGTGCTGCACGCGCTCGACATGCAGCAGGCGCTTGAGCTGCTCCTGGAGAAGATGAAGGAGACCAAGTCCAACGCGGAGTTCCTCCTGCAGGTCCAGAAGACCACGGTGAGCAACGACCGCGACTAGCGGCTCCTCGGGAGGGGCGGCAAGGGGTTTCTCCCCGTGCCGCCCCTCTCGTGCTTTCGTGCGCACGGGGGTTCGTTGGGGTGCGGGAGGGGGGACAGCCCTACCCCGGCGACGGCTGCCTTCCGGATTCACGGCGGCGCCTTTCGAGGGCACTCTAAGGGCATGCGATCAGTCGCGTTGAAGGACCGCGTGCCGTTCGGGGCCAAGGGCCCGCTGGGGATCGTGGTGGACCCGATGACGTGGCGGGCGGCGCCGTACCTGTTGATCACGGGATTGACCGGGATCGGCTGGTTCGTCCTGCTGTCCGTCGCCCTGCCTCTCTCGCTCACGCTGACCGTCGTCTGGGTGGGCGTGCCGCTGGTGATGGCCACGGTGCTGGTGTGGCGCGGCGGGGCGATGCTGGAGAGGCGGCTGATGCACGCGGCGTTCGGCGTGAAGATCGCCGACCCGTACCGGCCGAGGCCAGAACGCGGGGTGGGCGCGCATCTCCGCTGGCTGCTGGGGGACGCGGCCACCTGGCAGGACCTGGGATACCTGCTGATGCTGCTGCCGCTCGGCCTGGTCGAGACCGCGGTGTCGGTCATGCTGTGGTTCACGGCGGTGCTGCTGATCATCCAGCCTCTCCTGATGTCGCTGTGGGTGGCCGCGGGCGTCTACAGCGAGCTCACCATCGACAGCTGGCCGGGCTCCGTCGTCGCCATGGTCTTCGGGGCGCTGCTGTTCGTGCTCGCGGCATACCTCGTACGCGGGATGGCCTGGTTGCACGGGACGCTGGCGACGGTGCTGCTCGGCGGCAGCCAGGAGGAGCGGCTGAGGGCCAGCAGGGCCAGAGGGATCGACGCCGCGGAGGCGGAGCGGCGCAGGATCGAGCGGGACCTGCACGACGGCGCGCAGCAGCGGCTGCTGTCGGTGGCGGTGGACCTGGGGCGGGCGCAGTCGAAGTTCGACAGCGAGCCGGAGGAGGCCAGGATGCTCATCGCGCAGGCCCACGCGGGCACGAAGGCCGCCATCGCCGAGCTGCGCAACCTGGCCAGGGGGATCCACCCGGCGATCTTGAGCGACCGCGGCCTGGACGCGGCGCTGTCGGGGCTGGCCGCACGGGCCCCCATCCGCGTGGACGTCTCCGTCGAGCTGCGGGACCGGCCGCCCGCCGCGGTCGAGAGCATCGCGTACTTCATCGTGGCCGAGAGCCTGACCAACATGGCCAAGCACTCCGGCGCCACCGAGGCGTCGGTGACGGTGATCAGGGACCATCGCGGCGTGGTCGTGGACGTGTGGGACAACGGCATCGGCGGGGCCGTCCTGTGCCCGGGAGGCGGCCTGTCGGGGCTGGCCGACCGGGCGGCCACCATCGACGGCGTGCTCGTCCTGCACAGCCCCGTGGGCGGGTCCACCCTCGTGCGCGCGGAACTGCCCTGCGAGTGGTAGCCCGTGCGGAGCGGGCCCGCGAATGGTAGTCATGTGGCCATGCGCGTGGTCATCGCCGAGGACTCCGTACTGCTGCGCGAGGGGCTCGCGCGCCTGCTCGCCGACGGCGGCATCGAGACCGTCGCGGCCGTCTCCGACGGGGCCGCGCTCGTGTCCGCAGTCCTGGAGCACGAGCCCGACCTGGCGATCGTCGACGTACGCATGCCGCCGACCCACACCGACGAGGGCCTGCGGGCGGCGCTGCAGGTGCGCGTGGCCAGGCCGGACTTCCCGATCCTGGTCCTGTCGCAGTACGTCGAGGAGCGCTACGCCGGCGACCTCATCGGCAAGGCCGTCGGCTACCTGCTGAAGGAGCGGGTGGCGGACGTGGCCGAGTTCCTGGAGACGGTGCGGCAGGTGGCGGCGGGCGGCACGGTCATCGATCCCGAGGTCGTCGTGCAGTTGCTGAGCCGCCAGCGGCGGGGCGCCCCGCTCGACTCGCTGTCGCCCCGCGAGCGCGAGGTGCTCGCCCTGATGGCCGAGGGCCGCTCCAACACCGCCATCGCCGCCAGGCTGGTCGTCACGGAAGGCGCGGTGGAGAAGCACATCTCCGGCATCTTCGCCAAGCTGGCACTGGGGCCGGCGCCCGAGGATCACCGCCGCGTGCTGGCCGTGCTCACCTATCTGGGCCGCTGACGGGAATGCGCGATGGCCTGGGATGGTTGGACGATCTGGCACACTGGTAGCTGACCATTTAGCGGTTCCGGTTCACGCCGTGACGGCGACCCGGCGGCCGCACCCCGAAAGGACAGCGATGAAGCGCGACATCCACCCTGACTACAACGTGACGCAGGTCACCTGCTCCTGCGGTAACACGTTCACCACCCGTAGCACCGCCAAGAACGGCGTCATCCACGCCGACGTGTGCTCTGCCTGCCACCCGTTCTACACCGGCAAGCAGAAGATCCTCGACACCGGCGGCCGGGTGGCCCGCTTCGAGAAGCGCTTCGGCAAGAAGGCCACGGGCAAGTAGCTTCACCGACGCCGGCCCCGACGCACGCCCGTGCGCTGGGCCGGCGTTGTCAGTGTGAAGGCGTGAACCCCGACCGAAGGACCCACGGTGAACCTCGACGAGTTGCTCAAGGAGTATTCCGAGCTGGAGTTGCAGCTTGCCGACCCCGCCGTGCACGCGGACCAGAGCAAGGCCCGCACTCTCGGCAGGCGATACTCGCAGCTCACGCCGATCGTCACGACGTACCGCGAGCTGGACTCGACGCGCGACGACCTGACCGCCGCCAAGGAGCTGGCCGGTGAGGACGAGGGGTTCGCGGCCGAGGCGGCCGAGCTGGAGGAGCGCATCCCCCAGCTTGAGGAGAGGCTCAGGCACCTGCTCATCCCGCGCGATCCCAACGATGACAAGGACATCATCATGGAGATCAAGGCGGGCGAGGGCGGCGAGGAGTCCGCGCTGTTCGCCGGCGACCTGCTGCGGATGTACCTGAGATACGCCGAGCGGCTCGGCTGGAAGACCGAGGTCATCGACAGCCAGCCCTCCGACCTGGGCGGCTACAAGGACGTCACGGTCGGCATCAAGGCCAAGGGCGACGAGGGCGTGTGGTCCAGGCTCAAGTACGAGGGCGGCGTCCACCGCGTGCAGCGGGTGCCCGTCACCGAGTCGCAGGGCCGCATCCACACCAGCGCCGCGGGCGTGCTCGTCTACCCCGAGGCTGAAGACGTCGACGTCCAGATCGACCCCAACGACCTGCGCATCGACGTCTACCGCTCCAGCGGTCCCGGCGGCCAGAGCGTCAACACCACCGACTCGGCGGTCCGCATCACCCACCTGCCCACCGGCGTGGTCGTCTCCTGCCAGAACGAGAAGAGCCAGCTCCAGAACAAGGAGTCGGCCCTGCGCATCCTGCGGGCCCGGCTGCTGGTCATCGCGCAGGAGCAGGCCGAGGCCGCCGCGCAGGCCGAGCGCAAGTCGCAGGTCCGCACGGTCGACCGCTCCGAGCGCGTACGCACCTACAACTTCCCGGAAAACCGCATCTCCGACCACCGGGTCGGCTTCAAGGCGTATAACCTCGACCAGGTTCTCGACGGTGAGCTCAACGCCGTCACCCAGGCCCTCATCGACGCCGAGTTGGCGGAGAAGCTCGCACAACACTCATGACATTTCTGCTGGACGAGATCGCCCTCGCCACCGCCCGGCTGGCCGAGGCAGGTGTTCCCTCACCGCGCACCGACGCTGAGGAGATCGCGGCGTTCGTCCACGGCGTGCGCAGGAGCGAGCTCCACACGGTCAAGGACTCCGACTTCGACGCGCTGTTCTGGGAGGGCGTGGCCAGGCGCGAGGCCCGCGAGCCGCTGCAGCACATCACCGGCCACGCCTACTTCCGCTACCTCGAGCTGGCGGTCGGCCCCGGCGTGTTCGTGCCCCGGCCCGAGACCGAGGTGGTGGCGGGCTGGGCCATCGAGACGCTGCGCGAGATGGACGTCAACGCCCCGCTCGTCGTCGATCTCGGCACCGGCTCGGGCGCGATCGCGCTGTCGATCGCCCAGGAGGTGGCCCTGGCCGAGGTCCACGCCGTGGAGGTCGATCCCGAGGCGTACACGTGGGCCAAGCGCAACATCTCCGAGCTCGGCCAGGGGCGCACCCACCTGCACCCCGAGGACCTGGCGGAGGCGCTGCCCGAGCTCAACGGCAAGGTCGACCTGGTCATCTCCAACCCGCCCTACATCCCGCCGGGCGCGATCCCGCGCGACCCCGAGGTGCGCGACTACGACCCCTCCAGGGCGCTGTTCGGCTCCGGCGACGACGGGCTGGGCGAGGTGCGCGCGGTCGAGCGTACGGCCCGCCGCCTGCTGCGGCCCGGCGGCTGGGTGGCCGTCGAGCACGCCGACGAGCAGGGCAGGGCGGTCTATCTGACGTTCCCGGAGGACAACGGCTGGCGCGACGTGCGCCTTCGCCAGGACCTCGCCAGAAGGGACCGCTTCGTCACGGCCCGGCTGGGCCAGGACTAGGATCCATGCGAGCGAGGTGACAGGACCGATGGCCAGACGCTTTGACTGCTCCGACCTGGAGCAGCGGACCGTGGGCGTGATGGAGGCCGCCGCCGCCGTGCGGCGGGGCGAGCTCGTGGTGCTCCCGACCGACACCGTCTACGGCATCGGCGCCGACGCGTTCACGCCGGCGGCGGTCACGGCGCTGCTCGACGCCAAGGGCCGGGGCCGCGAGATGCCGCCGCCCGTGCTCGTGGGCACCGTCAGAGCCGCCACAGCGCTCATAGACGACCTCGGGCCGTACGGGCAGGACCTGATAGACGCCTTCTGGCCCGGGTCGCTCACGCTCGTCTGCAAGGCCAACAGGGCCCTTTCCTGGGACCTGGGGGAGACCAAGGGCACGGTGGCCGTCCGCATGCCGCTCCACCCGGTCGCGCTCGACCTGCTCAAGGAGACCGGCCCCATGGCAGTCTCCAGCGCCAACCGCTCCGGCGCCCCCGCCGCCACCACGGCGGAGGAGGCCGAGGAGCAGCTCGGCGACTCGGTCGAGATCTACCTCGACGGCGGCAAGACCACCGACAACACGCCCTCCACCATCCTCGACCTCACCACCGCCGTGCCCCGGCTGCTGCGGCGCGGGGCGATCCCGGTGGAGAAGCTGCGGGGCATCATCGGGTACGTCGCCACCGACGACTGACGTATACCGTCTGCTTATCCCGGCTGCGATCGCGCTCCCGCCGACATTACGGTGAGGCCCGGAGCGGCGATTACGTCCGGGAGTGGCCCATGGGCAAGTTCGACGGCATGGATCCCAAGCTGGTCCGTGACCTGCTGACCGAGGTGAAACACGCGGCCACGCAGATGCGCACGGTCGAGGACCAGGTCAGGGGCGCCATGCGCCGTGCCGGGCTGTCCACCCGGACCACCCACCGCCCCGCCCAGGTCGCGGACGCCGTCGACGTGATGGTCAAGGACGTCAACACCCGGCTCGGCGTGCTGGAGAAGCGGGTCGACCCGCCACGGACGGGGGCGGGGGCCACGGAGGACGACGATCCCAAGGAGGTGCGGGGGGATCGGGACAAGTACGACAACCCACGTGCCGACGAGCCACCCTCGAAGGACGACGACACCAAGTCGGACTCGGACGGGAAGACCGGTGCCGATGGGAAGTCGGACTCGGATGGGAAGACGGGTGCTGACGGGAAGTCGGACTCGGATGGGAAGACCGGTGCTGACGGGAAGTCGGACTCGGATGGCAAGACCGGTGCTGACGGGAAGACCGGCTCCGACGCTGACGGGAAGACGTGCGACGGGGACAAGGACACCGGGACCGGCCAGGACGGCGGGAGCGAAGGCAAGACCGGGGATCAGCCCGCTGACCAGCCCAAGGACGACGATGTGGGCAGCAGGCGCGACCACGGCGCCGAGCCGGACGACGGCGCCGTCAACACCCCGGCCAAGGACCAGCCGGACCCGACCAAGCCGCACATCGTGGAAGTGGACGGCGTAAAGGTCCTCCAGATACCCATCGACCCGCCCACAGCCGAGCAACTGGAAGACCTCCTCGAGAACGCCGACAAGGTGCAACCGGCGGACATGCCGAAGCTCCCCGCCGACAGCACCGCGGCCGCGAACGTCAACACCTGGGCGAACGACGGCAGCGACATCGTCTCCGCCGACACCGATCCGCCCGACCTGGACGCGCTGAAGACGGTCGTGGGGCACCACCGGGAGATCCCGCCACTGGAAATGCCCGGCTTGACGGACACCTTGGGCGACGACACCACGCCCGCGGACGGCACCGCTCCCACCGCGGGTGGGAACGACGGCTGCGCCTCCGGCACGGACACCACCCCGGGCGCGAAGGACACGACGCCGGAGCAGCCTTCGGGCGGCGACGCGGGCCGGCGGACGGGCGACGACCAGCGGACGGGCGACCGGGGGACCGGTGTCGGTGACCAAGACCGGGGAACGGGCGACCAGGGGACCCGCGACCAAGGTGGCCAGGGCGGTCAAGGCGGCCAGGGCGGTCAGGGCGGTCAGGGCGGTCAGGGCGGTCAGGGCGGTCAGGGCGGTCAGGGGGCGCCTGTTTCGATTCCGCCGACCAACCCCTCCATCCAGACGCAGATCGCGTACGGGCCGCAAGCCGTTCCTCCCGCCGGATCCGACGTCACCGCCTGGGCCACCGACGGCAGCGACGTCGTCTCCGTGGACGCCTCCCCGCCCAGTCTGGACGCCCTGCGGACGGTCATGGAGCACCACCGCGAGATCCAGCCCCTCGACATGCCGTCCGTGGAGGTCCCGCCGGGCGAGTACGGCAAGGGCGAGTGGGCGCCCAGGGACATCCGGCCCGACGGCCCACCCGGTGACATCGACCCCGGCACGCCGGAAAGGAGCGCGTGATGTACGTCGACCCGCCGGCGCCCAGGCCCAGGGAGCGCGACGAGACCCCGCCCGCCGCCCCCTCAGGGGCCCTGGACAGCCCGCAGAGGGCCTGGGAGTTCAATCCCGACTACCAGCGCCTGGTCCTGGCCTGGAACACCGTCCTGCCGCAACTGGAGACGCTCAGGACGGCTCTGGACAAGGCGTACGGGCTGGCCAAGAGCCCTCAGACGTGGGACGCCCCGGTGGGCGAGCGTTACGTCCAGGACATCCGCGAATGGCGCACCAGGCTGGCCGTCTACCGCCACTCCGTGCTGACGGCCATCAGCGACGAGGCGGCGGACACGCCCCGGTGGATCCCCACGACGGCCAACGCGCCGCACGCGTTCCAGTAGCGCTCCCCGCGTTCCCGCCGAAAGGACGGGTTACGTCTGGGAGAAACGGACATTAGGTCGTACAGTGGGGAAATGGGTGGGGAACCCTATTACGGTCCCGACTTCGGGTTGCTGCAGAGGCAGGACCCGGAGCTCGCACAAGTGCTGCTCGACGAGCTGGAGCGGGTGCGCGGCGGGATCCAGCTGATCGCGAGCGAGAACTTCACCTCGCCCGCCGTCCTGGCCGCCCTCGGTTCCACCCTCACCAACAAGTACGCCGAGGGCTACCCCGGAAGGCGCTACTACGGCGGCTGCGAGGTGGTGGACCGGGCCGAAGAGCTGGCGATCGAGCGGGCGCGCACGTTGTTCGGGGCCGAGCACGCCAACGTGCAGCCCCACTCCGGCGCCTCCGCGAACCTGGCCGCCTACGCCGCGCTCCTGCAACCCGGCGACACGATGCTGGCCATGGCGCTGCCGCACGGCGGCCACCTCACCCACGGCTCCAAGGTGAATTTTTCGGGAAGATGGTTCGACGTCGTGTCATACGGCGTGCGGCGCGACACCGAACTCATCGACTACGACGAAGTCCGGGATCTGGCCCTGCGGCACCAGCCGAAGCTCATCGTGTGCGGCGCCACGGCGTATCCCAGGCTGATCGATTTCTCGGTCTTCCGCGGCATCGCGGACGAGGTGGGCGCGTGGCTGCTGGCCGACGTGGCGCACCCGATCGGGCTGATGGCGGGCGGCGCGATCCCGTCGGCGGTGCCGTACGCGGACGTTGTGACGTTCACCACGCACAAGGCGCTGCGCGGGCCGCGCGGCGGCGCCATCCTGTGCACGCGGGAGCTGGCCAGGAAGATCGACCGGGCGGTGTTCCCGTTCATCCAGGGCGGGCCGCTGATGCACGTGGTGGCGGCCAAGGCGGTGGCGTTCGCGGAGGCGATGCGGCCGGAGTTCGCCGACTACGCCAGGCAGGTGATCGCGAACGCGCGGGCGCTGACGGAGGCGCTGGCCGGGCAGGGGATGCGGCCGGTGTCCGGCGGCACGGACACCCATCTGGCGCTGATCGACCTGCGGGATCTCGACGTGTCGGGCGCCGAGGCCGAGCTCAGGTGCGCGCGGGCCGGCATCACGCTCAACCGGAACGTGATCCCGTACGATCCCGAGCCCCCGTCGATCACGTCGGGGATCCGCGTCGGCACCCCGTGCGTGACCACGCAGGGCATGGGGCCCCAGGAATTGAAGGAGGTCGGGACGCTGGTGACCCGGGCGGTGCGGCATCCCGCCGATGCCGGGGAGGTCCGGGAAAGAGTGTCGGCGCTTCTGGCCATCCATCAGCCATATCTCAGCGAATATTAAGCTGGTCTGTGTCGTTTTCCGGTCCCAGACGGCCGGAGTATCCGGGAAACTAGGTTCGTGCGCGAATACCTGTTCATGGCGCTCATCGCCGCGGCGGTGACCTATCTGCTGGTCCCGCTGGTGCGCCGCTTCGCCATCCGCATCGGTGCCATGCCGGAGATTCGCGATCGGGACGTGCACACCACGCCGACGCCCAGGCTGGGCGGCCTGGCCATATACGGCGGGCTGGTCGTGGGCCTGTTGCTGGCCGGCCAGATGACCCATTCGGGCGAGGCCCTGGCGGGGACGGGCTCGAATCCGGTGCCCGCGCTGATCATCGCGGGTGGGCTCATCACGTTCACCGGCTTCCTCGACGACTGGTGGGGCATGGACGCCCTCATCAAGCTCGCCGGCCAGATCGCGGCGGCCGGGGTGCTGGTCTTCTTCGACATGCGGCTGACGTCGATCCCGCTGCCGGAGAGCTGGGGCGGCTCGACCAGCCTCGACTACACGCTCAGCACGATCATCACCATCCTGGTCGTGGTCGTGACGATCAACGCGGTCAACTTCGTCGACGGGCTCGACGGGCTGGCGGCCGGGATCGTGTGCATCGCGGGCATGGCCACCTGGGCCTACTCGATCATCATCAGCCAGGACATCACGGGCAGCAACATCACCGCCACGGCCGCCATCGCCGCCGTTCTCATCGGTGCCTGCCTGGGCTTCCTGCCGCACAACTTCCATCCGGCGAAGATCTTCATGGGCGACACGGGCGCCATGCTGATCGGGCTCGTGCTCGCATCCTCCATCGTCACGGTGACGCCGGTCGATACCTCGGCCATCGTGGAGATGAACAAGTTCCCCGTGCTGCTGCCGCTGCTCGTCCCCGCGGCGGTGCTGGTGCTGCCGCTCATGGACCTGATCACCGCCGTCGTGCGGCGCACGTCGCAGGGCCTGTCGCCGTTCGCGCCCGACCGCGGTCACCTGCACCACCGGCTGATGGACATCGGCCACTCGCACCGGCGTTCGGTGCTCATCATGTACGCCTGGACGTTCCTGTTCTCGTTCGGCATCGTGGGCATGTCCAGGGTCGGTGTGCCCGTCCTGCTCTTCCCCGCGGTCATCGTGCTGGCCCTGGCCGTCCTGGTGCTGATGGCCCTGCCGCGCTGGCGGGGCAGGGGCGGGGCGCACGCGGCGCCGCGCGACAACAGCCCCGACGACGACGGGCCTCCCACCGGGCCGATGCCGCCGATCCCGCCCGAGGATTCCCAGGTCAGGAGGCAGCAGCCGCCTTCTGACGGCGCCCGCGCGAGCGCCGAGGGCAAACCGGTCATTCCTGCCTTTCCGAGCCGTTCTTGATCGCGAACTAGAAACGGCAGGTAAAAGCGGTCTTCTGTGAGCTTGTGATATCTTTCACGAGCAGGGACTCCAGACCCACCGGTTCTGGAGGTAGCAAACGCTCGCTTGATAACTTGTTGATGGAGCACCGATGCAGGCCAACGACGTGCGCGTACTCAAGAGCGCCGCGATTCCGACCTTCGCGGTTGGGGTGGTCGCCGTGGCTGTCTCGCTCCTGACGATCGGCGGCAAGGGAGCGCTGGGCGCCGCGATCGGCACCTTGCTCGTCGGGGTCTTCTTCAGCATCAGCGTGGTGGCGGTGTCCTACGCCGCTCGGATCTCCCCCCAGATGATGGCGATCGCGGCAATGGTCAGCTACCTCGTCAAAGTCGTCGCCATCATGGTCGTGCTGGCCTCTTTCCGCGACACCACGGCCTGGAACACCCAGGCGTTCGCCTGGACGGTCGTCGTCTGCACGCTGGTCTGGACGGGCTTCGAAGTGCGCGCCTTCATGAAGACCAAGATGCTTTACGTCGACCCCGAGGCCGGGGTTCCCGGTAAGGGCGACTCGTGAAGTCAGGTAAAGCGGGCAGGCCCGATATGACTAGTCCTCTACTTGCCTGCTATCGTCAGGGCCGCGATGAGCGCACAGGAACGCCGACCCGAAAAGGACGGTCGCGACTTCGCCGACGCCATGTGGTCAGTCCCGAGCTACTTGATCGCCGGGATGGCTTTCTACGGAGGCGCCGGCTGGTTGCTGGACCGGTGGTTGGACATGTCCGCGTTCTTCCCCATAGGCATCGTCCTGGGGCTGGTGCTCGGTGGCTACCTGGCATACCGGAAGTTCGGTCGCTAGCCCATACGGCAGTAGATCGCTTCGCTGAGGAAAACCCTTGTGATCCACACTACGACGTTGAAGGGAACGCCGCGTGATTGCGCTGACGGTCCTCGCTCCTCCTGAAGACCAGTTCCGGGCCCCAACGCCTGACGAGCTGTTCAACTCCTTTACCCCGATCATCCCCGGGGTCGACTGGTTCACCAAGCCGGTTCTCCTCGCCATCCTCAGCGCGATCCTGGTGATCGGCTTCTGCTGGGCGGCCTTCGCCAACCCCAAGGTCGTCCCCCGGGGTGTGCAGAACGTCGCCGAGTACGGCTACATGTTCGTCCGCGACCAGGTCGCCCGGCCCTTCCTGGGCAAGGACGCCGACCGGTGGATGGGCCTGCTGCTGACGCTGTTCTTCCTGGTCTTCGTCTGGAACATCATGGGCGTCGTCCCGCTGCTCCAGTTCCCGGTGGCCTCGCACATCGCCTTCCCGATCGTCCTCGCGGGCTCGATCTACGTGCTCAAGGTCTACCTGGGAATGAAGCACCAGGGCCCGATCGGCTACTTCAAGAACTTGATGTTCCCGCCGGGACTGCCCAAGCCGATCTACCTGCTGCTGTCGCCGATCGAGTTCCTGTCGAACCTGATCATCGCGCCGTTCACGCACGCGGTCCGACTCTTCGCCAACATGTTCGCCGGCCACATGCTGCTGGCGTTCTTCAGCATGGTCGGCTTCTGGTTCCTGTTCGAGAAGCTGACGCCGCTCGGCGCCGGGGTGGGCGTGATCGGCGTGGTCATGACCATCATCTTCACGGCCTTCGAGATGTTCATCCAGTTCCTGCAGGCGTTCCTCTTCGCGATGCTGGCCTCGATGTACATCGGCGGCTCCCTGCACGCAGAGCACTGAGATCCACGTACCGGAATATCCATGACCGGTGAGACTTCGCTTCACCGGCCGTCCAGTAAAGGAATACAGCAATGAGCGTTCTCGCTGAGGTCTCCGGCAACGTCACCGCCATCGGTTACGGTCTCGCCGCCATCGGCCCCGGCATCGGCGTCGGCATCATCTTCGGTCAGGGCGTGCAGGCCATCGCGCGCCAGCCCGAGGCTTACGGCCTGATCCGCCAGAACATGCTCCTCGGCTTCGTCCTTACCGAGGCCCTCGCCCTGCTCGGTCTGGTCGCGCCGTTCATCTTCGCGAACATCTAAGACCAGAAGAAAACCCCTGACGAAAGGCTGCAACCATGATCAAGGCAGCTACGCTCCTCGCGGAGGAAGGCGCCAACCCGCTCCTTCCGCACACTTTCGAGCTCGTCGTCGGTATCTTCTCGTTCCTCGTCGTTCTCGTCGTCGTCGGCAAGATCCTCGTTCCGCGCATCCAGAAGACGCTGGGCGAGCGGACCGACGCGATCGAGGGTGGCATCAAGAGGGCGGAGGAGGCCCAGGCCGAGGCGCAGGCCCTGCAGCAGCAGTACCGCGACCAGCTGGCCGAGGCCAGGCACGAGGCGGCCCGGCTGCGCGAGGAAGCTCGCGAGCAGGCCGCGCAGATCAAGGCCGAACTCCGCGAGGAGGCGCAGGCCGAGGCCCGTCGCCTCGTCGAGGCCGCACACGCGCAGATCGAGGCGGACCGCCAGGCGGCCTTCGCCCAGCTCCGCACCGAGATCGGCCGCCTGTCGACCGAGCTGGCCGGCCGCATCGTCGGCGAGTCCCTTGAGGACGAGGTCCGGCAGAGCCGCATCGTCGACCGGTTCCTCGACGAGCTCGAGGCCACGCCGCAGGCGGTGCGCTGATGCGCGGTCTGAGCAGGACGTCGCTGGCAGAGGTCGAGGAGCGGTTCAACGCCGTCGCCGGCAGTGCCGACCTCGGCGTGCTCTCCGACGAGCTGTTCGCGATCGCGGATCTGCTCGACCGCGAACACGGCCTGCGCCGGGCTCTGTCAGACCCGGCCAGGCCCGGCGAGCAGAAGGCGGGCACCGTGCGCGCGCTGCTCGCGGGCAAGGTCAGCGAGGCCGCGACCGCCACGACCGAGGCCGCGGTCTCGGCCCGGTGGTCGCGGGCCGGTGACCTGGCCGACGCGATCGAGCGGCTCGGCGTCGTCGCCGCCGCGGCGGAGGCGGAGGGCCAGTCCAGGATCGACGACGTGGAGGACGAGCTCTTCCGCTTCGGCCGCATCGTCGCCGCCAACCCCGATCTGCGTCGCGCGCTCGCCGACCAGACCGCGCCGGAGGCCGGCAAGGAGCAGCTGCTGGGCGACCTGCTCGGCGAGAAGGTCGCTCCGACCAGCCTGCGCCTGGTCAAGCAGGTCGCGGTGCATCCGCGTGGGCGTAGCCTGGAGTCGGGCCTGGAGGAGTTCATCCAGCTCGTGGCCCAGCAGCGCCAGCGCCTCGTGGCGGTGGTGCGTAGCGCGGTCGAGCTGACCGAGGCGCAGAAGCAGCGCCTCACGGCGTGGTTGAGCGCCTCCTACGGCCGTGACGTGCACCTGAACGTCGAGGTGGACAAGCGAGTGCTCGGTGGGTTCTCGGTCCGCATCGGCGACGAGATCATCGACACCACCATTGTGGGACGAATCGAAGAAGTCCGCCGCCGGTTGGCCGGCTAGGCGAATAGGGAGACAGAGTAGAGATGGCGGAGCTTACGATCCGGCCGGACGAGATCCGGGACGCGCTTGAGCGCTTCGTCCAGGCGTACGAACCGGAAGGCGCCGCGCGCGAGGAGATCGGGACCGTCGTCGACGCCGGCGACGGCATCGCCCATGTCTCCGGCCTTCCCTCGGCGATGGCGAACGAGCTGCTCGAGTTCGAGGACGGCACGCGCGGACTGGCGCTTAACCTCGACACCCGCGAGATCGGTGTCGTTATCCTGGGCGACTTCAGCAAGGTCGAGGAGGGCCAGACGGTCCGCCGGACGGGCGAGGTCCTGTCCGTGCCCGTCGGCGACAACTTCCTCGGCCGCGTGGTCGACCCCCTGGGCAACCCGCTCGACGGCAAGGGCGCCATCGAGGCCGAGGCCATTCGTGCCCTCGAACTGCAGGCCCCCACCGTCGTCCAGCGGCAGCCCGTGAAGGAGTCGCTGGCGACCGGCATCAAGGCGATCGACGCCATGACCGCGATCGGCCGTGGTCAGCGCCAGCTGATCATCGGCGACCGTGGCACCGGCAAGACCGCGATCGCCGTCGACACGATCCTCAACCAGCGCGAGAACTGGGCCTCCGGCGACCCCGCCAAGCAGGTCCGCTGCGTCTACGTCGCGGTCGGCCAGAAGGGCTCGACCATCGCGCAGGTGCGTGCCCGGCTGGAGGAGGCCGGCGCGATGGAGTACACCACCATCGTCGCCGCGCCCGCTTCCGACCCCGCCGGTTACAAGTACATCGCGCCCTACGCCGGCTCGGCGATCGGTCAGCACTGGATGTATCAGGGCAAGCACGTCCTGATCGTCTTCGACGACCTGACCAAGCAGGCGGACGCGTACCGCGCCGTCTCCCTGCTGCTGCGCCGCCCGCCGGGTCGTGAGGCGTTCCCCGGTGACATCTTCTACGTCCACTCCCGTCTGCTGGAGCGCTGCGCCAAGCTCTCCGACGACATGGGCGCCGGCTCGATGACCGGCCTGCCGATCATCGAGACCAAGGGCAACGACGTGTCGGCCTTCATCCCGACCAACGTCATCTCCATCACCGACGGCCAGGTCTTCCTCGAGACCGACCTGTTCAACGCCGGTGTGCGGCCTGCCATCAACGTGGGCATCTCGGTGTCCCGAGTCGGTGGCTCCGCGCAGGCCAAGGCCATGCGCAAGGTCGCGGGCACGCTGCGTCTGTCGCTGTCGCAGTACCGTGACCTGGAGGCCTTCGCGTCCTTCGCGTCTGACCTGGACGCCGCGTCCAAGGCTCAGCTGGAGCGCGGCCAGCGGCTGGTCGAGCTGCTCAAGCAGCCCCAGTACAGCCCCTTCTCGCTGGAGCGCGAGGTGGCCTCGGTCTGGGCGGGCACCACGGGCGAGCTGGACGAGGTGCCGATCGAGGACGTCCGCCGCTTCGAGGCGGAGTTCCTGGACTACATCCAGGCCTCGCACAAGGGCATCTTCGACACCATCCGCGAGACCAGGGACCTGTCCGACGACACGGTGACCGCTCTGAAGGACGTTGTCACGGACTTCAAGAAGAGCTTCACCACCTCTTCGGGCGAGCTCCTGGTCAAGGACGAGCCGGTGGCGCCGCTGGGCGCCGAAGAGGTCGGCCAGGAGAAGATCAAGAAGGTCGTCCGTCCGGCGGAGAAGAAGTAGGCCATGGGTGCCCAGCTAAGGCTGCTGCGGCGGCGGATCAGCTCGGTCAAGTCGACCGCGAAGATCACGCGCGCCCAGGAGCTCATCGCCTCCTCGCGGATCGTGAGGGCGCAGCAGCGGATGTCGGCGGCGCTGCCGTACGAGCGTGAGATCACTCGCGCCGTCACCGGCGTCGTCAGCAACGCGGCCAGCGTCGACCATCCGCTGACCGTGGCGAAGGAGAACCCCACCAAGGCGGGCGTCCTCATCGTCACCAGCGACAGCGGGTTCTGCGGCGGCTTCAACGCCAACGTGCTGCGCGAGGCCGAGGCCCTGCGCGGGCTGCTGGAGAGCCGCGGCCTGACCGCGGTCCCGTTCGTCACCGGGCGCAAGGGTGTCACCTGGCACTCCTTCCGCGGTCGTGACATGGGCGGCCAGTGGGTCGGCTTCTCCCGGAGGCCGGCCTACGCCGACGCCAAGGAGATCGCGCAGACGCTGATCGACTCGTTCAAGGACGAGAACGGGATCGACGAGATCCACATCGTCTCGACCGAGTTCGTGTCGATGCTGACCCAGAACGTCGTGGTCAAGCGCATTCTGCCGCTGGAGGTCGAGGAGACCGAGGCGACGGAGGCGACCGCGATCCCGCCGTACTTCGAGTTCGAGCCGACCGCTGCCGACGTGCTGGAGTCGCTCCTGCCACGTTACGTGGAGTCGCGCATCTTCACCGCGCTGCTGCAGTCCGCGGCCTCCGAGGAGGCCGCGCGGCGGCGCGCGATGAAGTCCGCGACAGACAACGCCAACGAGCTGATGCGGGTGCTCACCCAGCAGATGAACCAGGCTCGCCAGGCCGAGATCACCCAGGAAATCAGCGAGATCGTCGGTGGCGCCAACGCGCTCGCTGACGCCGCAGCGGGGAAAGAGTGAAATGACTGCAGAGGCTGTTGAAACTGTAGAGGCCGCGGCGGCCGGCACAGGCCGCGTGGCACGTGTCACCGGCGCCGTCGTCGACGTGGAGTTCCCCGTCGAGGCGATGCCCGAGATCTATAACGCGCTCAAGGTCGAGGTGCTCCTCGGCGGGGAGACCAAGACCCTGACCCTGGAGGTCGCCCAGCACCTGGGTGACAACCTGGTCCGGACCATCTCGATGCAGCCCACCGACGGCCTGGTCCGCGGCCAGACGGTGCAGGACACCGGCAACCCGATCTCGGTGCCGGTCGGCGACGTCGTCAAGGGCCACGTGTGGAACGCGCTGGGCGAGACGCTCGACGTGCCGACCGCGTCGCTCAAGATCAACGAGCGGTGGGGCATCCACCGGCCGTCGCCGGCCTTCGACCAGCTCGAGTCCCGCACCGAGCTGCTCGTCACCGGCATCAAGGTCATCGACCTGCTCACCCCGTACGTGCAGGGTGGGAAGATCGGCCTGTTCGGCGGCGCCGGCGTGGGCAAGACCGTTCTGATCCAGGAGATGATCCGCCGGGTCGCCCGTAACTTCGGTGGCACCTCGTGCTTCGCCGGCGTCGGCGAGCGCACCCGTGAGGGCAACGACCTCTGGCTGGAGATGGAGGAGGCGGACGTCCTCAAGGACACCGCGCTCGTCTTCGGCCAGATGGACGAGCCGCCGGGCACCCGTCTGCGGGTCGCCCTGTCGGCGCTGACCATGGCGGAGTACTTCCGCGATGTGCAGAAGCAGGACGTGCTGCTGTTCATCGACAACATCTTCCGCTTCACGCAGGCCGGTTCCGAGGTCTCCACGCTGCTCGGCCGCATGCCGTCCGCCGTGGGTTACCAGCCCACGCTGGCCGACGAGATGGGTGTGCTCCAGGAGCGCATCACCTCGACGCGCGGTCACTCGATCACCTCCATGCAGGCGATCTACGTGCCCGCGGACGACATCACCGACCCGGCTCCGCACAACGCGTTCGCGCACCTCGACGCGCAGACCGTGCTCTCGCGGCCGATCTCGGAGAAGGGCATCTACCCCGCGGTGGACCCGCTCGACTCCACCTCCCGGATCCTCGACCCGCAGATCGTGGGCGAGGAGCACTACCGGGTGGCCCAGGAGACCAAGCGGATCCTGCAGAAGTACCGCGAGCTCCAGGACATCATCGCGATCCTCGGTATCGACGAGCTGTCCGAGGAGGACAAGGTCACCGTCCAGCGGGCCCGCCGCATCGAGCGCTTCCTGTCGCACCCGATGTACGCGGCCGAGGCCTTCACCGGCCAGCCGGGCGAGACCGTCCCGCTCGACGAGACCATCGCCTCCTTCAAGGGCCTGTGCGCGGGTGAGTACGACCACCTGCCCGAGCAGGCGTTCTTCATGGTCGGCGGCATCGAGCAGGCCGTGGCCAAGGCCAAGGAACTCGAGCGTAGTTAATCGCCCTGCAGCGGGTCGTCTTCGGCGGCCCGCTGCACCTACGGTGGTGCTTTGGGGTATGAACGGGGCACCACCACCAGATCGGAAAGGAACCTACACAAGTGGCGAAGCTACGTGTTGGGGTTGTCTCACCCGAGCGTGAGATCTGGTCGGGCGAGGCCGACATGGTGATTGCCAAGACCGTGGACGGCGAGATCGGTATTATGCCGCAACACGCACCTGTGCTCGGCGTCCTCGTCGAGGGCGGTGTGCTTCGCGTGAAGCGGGAGGGCGAAGGCGACCTCGTGGCGGCCGTGCACGGCGGTTTCATCTCCGTGGCCGACAACGAGGTGTCGGTGCTCGCCGAGGTGGCCGAGCTCGGTTCCGAGGTCGACGTCGCGGCTGCTCGCGACGCTCTCGACCGGGCCCAGGCCTCGATCGAGGCCAACCAGGAAGACGCCGACGCGGCGATCGAGGCCAAGCGTGCCAGGGCTCGGCTTCGCGCGGCGGGCGAAGAGGTATAAAGAGATTCCACGCTTTGGGGGCGGCATGGTTACGACGGTTGCGATTCTCGTAGTGTTTGCCGCCCTCATCGTCCTACGCGGGGTCACACTGGCCCGTGCCAGGGGAAGTGTGCCCTGTCGGCTGAGAGTGGGCGACCGGGGCTGGCAGAGCGGGGTAGCCCGCTACGCCGACGGGGAGCTCCACTGGATCCCGCTCCTGGGTGTGCGACTGAGGCCGCGCCACGCGATCGCGAGGCGCGGCCTCGTCGTTTCCGCCCGGCGTGAGATCGAAGGCGGGCTGTTCGCGGTCGACTGCGGCGGCACCACCCGCGGGCTCTCGCTCGCGATGAGCGCCGACGCGATGACGGGCTTCCTCGCGTGGCTGGAGTCGGCGCCGCCCAGCGCCTACCTGGACGTCGCCTAGTCCCCTGGCCGCCGGATCAGCGGGTGCCGCCGGGCTTCCAGAGGATCTCGTTGCCCGCGTGGGCGACCCGGCAGGCGATGAAGAGCAGGTCCGACAGGCGGTTGAGGTATTTCGCGGTCAGCACGTTCATGTCGTCGTGCGCTTGCAGGGCCGCCCACGTCGTGCGTTCCGCCCTGCGAACCGTGACCCTGGCCACGTGGAGCGCGGCCGTCGCGGGGTCGCCGCCGGGCAGCACGAAGCTGCGCAGCGGCTTGAGGCCGGCGTTGAACCGGTCGCACTGCTCCTCCAGCCGGTCGATGTACGACTGCTCCACCCGCAGCGGCGGGAACTCCGGATCGTCCACGACCGGCGTGGCCAGGTCCGCCCCCACGTCGAACAGCTCGTTCTGGACGCGGCCGAGCACCTCGACGAGGTCCGCGGGCAGCGTGCCGAACGAGAGCGCGAGGCCCAGGTGGGCGTTGGCCTCTTCCACGTCGGCGTAGGCGGCCAGCCGCGGATCGGTCTTGGACGCCCGGCTCATGTCGCTCAGCGCGGTGGTGCCGTCGTCGCCGGCGCGGGTGTAGATGCGGGAGAGGACGACCGGTTTGTCCTTGTCGGCGCGCGTCATGGCTTCAGATTAATGACAAATGTCATCGGCAAGGGACGCGGGATCCATGTCGGGTCCGTGATTTCAGCGACTAGCAGGGCGAACGCCTCCAAAGCCACGATTTACCCATGACGAAGGAGATGACCTGATGCTCGAGATCAGCGAGCTGCGCAAGCGCTTCGCGGGCGGCCCCGACGCCCCCGGCGGGAAGGTCGCCCTGGACGGCATCAGTTTCGCCGTACGGCCGGGCGAGATGTTCGGGTTCGTGGGGGCGAACGGCGCCGGCAAGACGACGACCATGCGCATCGTGATGGGCGTGCTTCAGGCCGACTCGGGCTCGGTGAGCTGGCAGGACAGGCCGCTCGGCTACGATGACCGGCGGCGCTTCGGCTACATGCCGGAGGAGCGGGGGCTCTACCAGAAGATGCGGGTCGCCGAGCAGATCGAGTATTTCGGCCGCCTGCACGGTCTGAGCGCGGCGGCCGCGAAGAAGGCCACCGACGACCTGCTGGAGCGGCTCGCGCTGACCGAGCGCCGGGGCGACGCGGTGCAGGCGCTGTCGCTGGGCAACCAGCAGCGCGTGCAGCTCGCGGTGGCGCTGGTGCACGACCCCGAGGTGCTGGTGCTGGACGAGCCGTTCTCGGGGCTGGACCCGATCGCGGTGGACGCGCTGGCCACGGCGCTGCAGGAGCGCTGCCGGGGCGGCGTGCCGGTGATCTTCTCCAGCCACCAGCTGGAGCTGGTCGAGCGGCTGTGCGACTCGGTCGGCATCGTCTCGGCCGGCCGCATGGTGGCCACGGGCACGGTGGCCGACCTACGGGCGGCCGAGGGCAACACGCTGCGCGTGGTCGTACGCGACCCGGCCCCCGGCTGGGCGGACGGCCTGCCGGGCACGGTCACCGTGAACGGCGACAGGCACGTCCTGCACACCACGGACGGCGACGACCAGGAGATCCTGCGCCGCGCGATGAAGGCGGGGCAGGTCGAGCACTTCGGGGTCGAGCAGCCGACCCTCACCGAGATCTTCAAGGAGGCCGTGGCGTGAACGGAGTGATGCTGGTCGCCCGGCGCGAGATCACCACGCAGGTGCGGACCAAGGCGTTCGCGATCGGCCTGGTCATCACGGCCGTGCTGGTGGCGGCGGTGACCTTCGCCCCCAAGATCTTCGACAAGCCGGACTCGTACACGCTCGGCGCCGTCAACTCCCAGCAACTGCCGCTGAAGGCCGCCCTGCCGGACGCGGAGTTCACGTGGCGCAGCTTCCCCGACGAGGCCGCCGCCAAGCAGGCCGTGCTCGACGGGGATGTGGACGCCGCGCTGGTCGACGGGACCCGGGTGCTCACCGACGGCGAGATCGAGAGCGAGCTCGGCGTGCTCCTGCAGAGCGTCAACCGCGAGGTGAGGCTCGGCGCCGCGGGCGTGTCGATCCCGCCGCTGAAGATGGAGTCGGTGGGCGCCGACACCCGCTACGAGGCCGCCCGCGCCGGGATCGCCGTGGTTCTCGTCCTCGTGCTCTTCATGCTGCTCATGGGTCAGGTCATGATGGTGGCCATGGGCGTGGTGGAGGAGAAGGGCAGCAGGATCGTGGAGATCCTGCTCTCCACGATCAGGCCGTGGCAACTGCTCGCCGGCAAGATCGTCGGGCTGGGCGTGATCGGCCTGATCAACCTGGTCACGATCCTGGTCGTCGGCCTCGCCTCATCCGTGGCCTCCGGCTTCGCCGCCGACTTCCCGCCCGGGATCCCGGGGCTGGTGGCGGCCGTGCTGGTGTGGTTCGTGCTCGGGTACGCCTTCTTCGCCACGCTGGCGGCCGCGCTCGCCTCGCTGGTCTCGCGCCAGGAGGAGGTGAGCACCGTGATGACGCCGCTCACCATGGTCATCATGCTCACGTACTTCGTGGCCTTCTACGCCACCAACGATCCGATGGGCACGCTGGCCACGGTCGTGTCGTACGTGCCGCCGTTCTCCGCCATGGTCATGCCGGTGCGGATGGCGGCGACCGAGGTGCCGATGTGGCAGGTGGGGCTGTCGATGGGGGCGATGGCGCTGGCGGTGCTCGCGGTCCTGGGCTTCGGCGCCAAGGTCTACGAGCGGGCGGTGCTCCGGACGGGGGCCCGGCTCAAGCTCGGCGACGTGCTGCGCGCGGGCTAGATGGACGCGATCACGCGGGCGCGGCGCCTCACCTGGAAAGTGCTCCTCTCGAACTTCGTCGCGATGTGGCTGCTGGTCGTTTTGACGTCGGTGGTCGCGTTCGGGGATGGGAGCCTCCAGTGGTGGCGTGCCGTGCCCGCTCTGATCGCCGCGATCTGTTTCACCTGGATCTCGCCCCGCATCATCCACGGGGCGCTGGAGCGCCGCTACCTCATCCGGGAGGTGGTGCTGGCGGGGGCCTTCGCCGTCGTGGCGGCGGCTCTGGGCGGGGGCGAGCCGTTCGGCTGGGGCATGGTGCTCGCCTGCTGGCTGAGCCTGGCCACGCTCCAGGTCCCGAGGCGCACGGTCGTCCTGCTGGCCGCCGGCACGTGGGTGGTGGGGGTCGGCATCAGTGTGTCGGCCGTGGCGCTCGGGGCGGCCGGAACGAGCTTGGACCTGAGCATCGGTCAGGCGCTGGTCTTCTACATGATCGCGTTCGGGATCTGGTGCGTGATCATGCCGCCGTCCAACCGGATGTGGATCTGGATCTGGTCGCTCGCCGTACAGGCTCACGAGGGCCGGGAGGCGCACACGCGGCTGGCGCTGGCCGAGGAGCGGCTGCGCTTCGCCAGGGACCTGCACGACCTGGTCGGCCACCAACTCTCCGCCATCGCCGTGAAGACCGAGCTGGCCGTACGGCTGTCGGACGTGGACTCCGGCGCGGCCAAGGCCGAGATGGCCGAGGTCAACGCGCTGACCAGGAAGGCGCTCAGGGAGTTGCGGCAGGCGGTGCGCGGCTACCGCGAGCTTGACCTGGCCGCTGAGCTGAACAGCGTGAAGGGAGTGCTGGAGGCGGCGGGGGTCCGCTGCGAGGTCCACCTGCCCTACCGGGACCTGCCCGACGGAGTGGCACCGGTGTTCGCCTACGCGGTCCGCGAGGCGGTGACCAACGTGCTCAAGCACAGCACCGCGACCTTCTGCGACATCTCGATCCGCTTCACGGCGCAGGAGGCGGAGCTGAGCGTCCGCAACGACGGGGTGCAGCGGCGGCGGGCCGCGGACCTCGGGAGCGGCCTGACCGGCATGGCCGAGCGCCTGGTCGCCGTGGGCGGCAAGATGAGCGCCCATCCGACGGAAGACGGACAGTTCATCTTGAATGCAGTCGTGTCACTTCCGATAGGTGGGTAGGGGAGGGACACGGGTTCACCTCGGCGGACGCTCTGCGTCCTGAGGTGACTACACCGTGTGCGATTGAGGAGGTGGCATGCGCGTCCGGGGCAATCCGAGTGCCCAGGTGGTGCGGATCGGCGCCAGGCTCGACGCCGGCACGTCGGCCGGCGTGCGGGAGCACCTGCACGAAGCTCTCGACTCCGGCGAAGGCGACCTGATCCTGGATCTCTCCAAGCTGGAGATGATCGACGCGACCGGCCTCGGGGTGCTGGTGGGCGCGCATCGGCGCGCGCTGAGCGTGCAACGCCGCCTCGTTCTTCGGGGGGTGCCACCGCGGATCATGCGGATACTGGCGGTGACCCGGCTGAATCGGGTGCTGCACATGGAGGTTCCCGCGGCCGCCGTGGCCTGATGTGACATATCGGAGCGGGCAACGATCAGCCGTTGCCCGCTCTTTTGTGTGAGGTGAAATACGGATTTCGGGCCGGCCATTAGGAATGGCCGCCGAATGGTCACCGAATAGTCACGACGTGCCGAGGCCGCGGGTGAAGATGTGCACGGCCACGTCGGCGAGTTCGTCGATCGAGGGCTGCTCGTCCGAGTGCAGCCACTCGATGAGTAACTCTTGTAGCGCGCCAATTACTCCGAGTGCAACCAGCCGCCGATTCAGCCCCTTGGCCTGCGGGAAATCGGCTGACGCCTCCTCGACCAGCCGCGCGAACGCATCCACCGCGCGTTGACGGGAAATTGTCAGGACATCGCCCGACCGGCGCACCTCAACATGCATGATACGGGCCCGTCGCCAGTCGGCCGTGGTGAATTCGACGTACGCGCGAATCCCCGCCTTGACCCGGTCGTCAAGTGTCTTCGGCGCCTCCTGGACCGCTTTGGCCACGACGGCCAGGCTTTCTTCCACGCAGCGCTCGTGCAGTGCCTGGAGGAGCTCTTCGCGTCCGCCGAAACATTCGTAGAAGGCGCGGTTGGAGATCCGCGCCTCCGAGCACAGCCTTTCGATGGTCGTCGCCGTGAACCCTGGCTTCGCGTATAGCGTGTACGCGGCTGTCATCAGCCGCTCGCGTCTGTCTGCCAGCCTTTGCTCAGCCGACATTCCCCGGTAAGACCGGTTCACATTCCACCCGTCCAACATGATCGTGGCCCCCAGAGCACACAATTATGGACGGATGATCCGTTTTGGGAAAGGGTAAGAAGATTATCTTTTACGTCGTCCATGCAAGAACGTGACGAGCCTGATCAGTCGCTCAAGCTCGGCGGGCCCTCGGGTGAACGAGGTCAGGTTCATCCCCGGCATCGCGAACCGCTGCCGGGAGATCGCTTTGGGCCTGGCGAACTCGCGTAGACCGTCGGCTCCATGGATCCGTCCGAACCCTGAGTCTCCCACTCCGCCGAACGGCAGCGCAGGCACTCCGGCAAACGAGATGACGGAATTGATGGCGGTCATCCCGGTACGCATCCTGCGGGCGAGCTCCATCGCCCTGCGCGTGTTCCGGGAGAAAACCGTCCCACCCAGGCCGTACGCCGAGGCGTTGGCCAGCTCCAGGGCCTCCTGGGCGTCACGGGTGCGGCGGACGGTGATCGTCGGGCCGAACGTCTCCTCGCGCACCGCGGGGGAGTCCTCGGGCACGTCCTCGACGATCACGGGTTCCACGAAGGGGGCGCGGACGGAGCCGGGGCCGCCGGTCACGATTTTTCCGGACTTGGTGGCGTCGTCGATGTGGCGCTTGATGATGTCCACCTGGCCCGGCATCGTGATCGGCCCGTAGTCCTCGCCGGCTTTCACCTTTGTCACCCGGTCGGACAGCTCCCGCATGAAACTTTCATAGACGGCGTCGACCACGTAGACGCGCTCGACGCCCACGCAGGTCTGCCCGGCGTTGGACATCGCGCCCCACAGGCAGGCGTCGGCGGCCCTGGCGAGGTCGGCGTCGGCGTCCACGATGAACGCGTCCTTGCCGCCGCACTCGGCCACGATGGGCGTCAGGTTCTCGGCGCAGGCCGCCATGACGCGCTTGGCGGTGGCGGTCGAGCCGGTGAACGCCACCTTCCCGACCCTCGGATCGGCGGCCAGCGCCGCCCCGGTCTCGCCCAGCCCGGTCACGGTCTGGAACACGGGATGCTCGGGCACCGACTCGGCGAACAGCTCGGCCAGCCGCACGCCGATGCCCGGGGTGAGCTCGCTGGGCTTGAACACCACGGCGTTGCCGGCGGCGAGGGCGTAGGCGATGGAGCCCATGGGGGTGAAGACCGGGTAGTTCCACGGGCCGATCACCCCGACCACGCCGAGAGGGAGGTATTCGAGCGTGGCGGCCAGGTTGAGGCCGACCATGCCGGTGCCGACCCGGCGGGGGCCCAGCACCTTGCGGGCGCTGCGGGCCGCCCAGTCGAGGTGGGTGATCGCCAGCACGATCTCCAGCGTCGCGTCGCCCACCGGCTTGCCCGTCTCCTCGTGCACGAGCCCGGCCAGCTCCCTCAGATGCTGGGTGAGGACGGCCTTGTAGTCGAGCAGCCGTTGCCTGCGCGCGGCGTGACCGAGCCCGGCCCACCAGGCCGCCGCCTCCCCGGCGCGGCCCACGGCCGCGTGCACGGCGTCGTGGCCCTGCTTGGGATGGGTGCCGACGACCTCGCCGGTCGCCGGGTTGAGCGAGTCGAACGTGAGCGTCGTCATGGCGTCACGATAGTCCGGTAAGCCGGTGCTTACCAGGATGTGGCACGCGTTCAAACCGTTACTCGGCGTGCTGTCCCGCCATGGCGGGACGGCGACGTCTGACAGCTTGTCGATGACCGGGTGCGGCGCTAGAACAGCGTCGGATTCTCCGGCTCGATGCCGCGCAGCGCGTCGTAGTCGAGGGTGACGCAGTCAATGCCGCGGTCGGTGGCGAGCACACGCGCCTGCGGCTTGATCTCCTGCGCCGCGAAGACTCCGCGCACGGGCGCCAGCAGCGGATCGCGGTTGAGCAGCTCCAGATAGCGCGTGAGCTGCTCGACCCCGTCGATCTCCCCGCGCCGCTTGATCTCCACCGCCACGGTCGCGCCCAGCGCGTCCCGGCACAGGATGTCCACCGGCCCGATCGCCGTCATGTACTCGCGCCGGATCAGCGAATAGCCGTCCCCGAGCGTCGTGATGTGCTCCGCGAGCAACTCCTGCAGGTGGGCCTCGACGCCGTCCTTGATCAGCCCGGGATCGACGCCCAGCTCGTGGCTGGAGTCGTGGAGGATCTCCTCCATCGTCAGCACCAGCTTCTCGCCGGTCTTGCCGTGGGTGACGGTCCAGGTCCCGCCGTCCTCTTTGAGCTTGCACGGCGGGTTCATCCAGTTGAGCGGCTTGAAGGCGCGGTCGTCGGCGTGGATGCTCACGCTCCCGTCCGCCTTGATCAACAAGAGCCGCGGCGCCATGGGAAGGTGCGCCGTGAGCCGTCCGATGTAATCCACGCTGCATCGCGCGATGACCAGCCGCATGACGCCCCACCTTAGCGGCTCTGGAAAACTGGACGCATGGCGTTCGAAAGGGTGGGAGTGGTCGGGCTCGGCACGATGGGGGCCGGGATCGCCGAGGTGTTCGCGCGGGCCGGCCTGCGCGTGATCGGGGTCGAGGCCGACGCCGAGGCGCTGGCCAGGGGCCGCGGGCATCTTGAGCGCTCCACCGGCAGGGCCGTCGACAAGGGCAGGCTGGCGCCCGGTCAGCGCGACGAGATCCTCGGCCGCGTCACGCTGACCACCTCGCGCGAGGACCTGCGGGACGTCGACCTGGTGGTGGAGGCGATCCCCGAGATCCTCGACTACAAGATCGCGCTGTTCAAGGACCTCGACCGGATCTGCGAGCCCGAGACCGTTCTGGCCACCAACTCCTCCTCGTTGTCCGTCACCGCCATCGCCGCCGCCACCGGCCGCCCGGGGCAGGTCGTGGGGATGCACTTCTTCAACCCGGCGCCGGTGATGAAGCTGGTCGAGGTCGTGGGCACGGTGGTGACCGCGCCCGGCCTGGTGGCCGACGTCGCTGCGCTGGCGGGCAGGCTGGGGAAGACGGCCGTGGCGGTGGGCGACCGGGCCGGGTTCGTGGTCAACCGGCTGCTCCTGCCCTACCTCAACCAGGCCGCCGTGCTCATGGAGCTGGGCGTGGCCGGGCGCGACGACATCGACGCCGCGATGAAGCTGGGCGTGGGGCTGCCGATGGGGCCGTTCACGTTGCTCGACCTGATCGGGCTCGACACCGCGTACGAGGTGATGGGGGTGCTGTTCGACGAGACGCGCGACCGGCGGCAGGCGCCCTCGCCGCTGCTGCGCGAGCTGGTCACCGCCGGGCTGCTGGGCCGCAAGTCGGGCCGGGGCTTCTACGGCGACCCGCCGCGGGAGGCGCCGGCCAAGTCGCGGCTGGGCACGTTCGGCGTGGCCGGGGACGGTGGCGAGGGGCTGGCGGAGCGGCTGCGGGCGGCCGGGTTCAGGTCGTCCGAGGATCCCGACGTGGTGCTGCGCCTCGCCGACCGGCCCGTGATCGAGCACGCCGTACGCCTCCCCGACCCCGCCAGGATGGTCGGCGTGCACCTCGTCGGCGACCAGGTGGCCGAGCTCGCCTCGACGGTGCTGACCTCGGAGGAGGCCGCGAGCGCCGCCAGGGACCTGGTGAAGATCGCCGGGCTGACGCCGGTGCCGTGCAAGGACCGGGCGGGCTTCGTGGTGGACGCCCTGCTCTTCCCCTACCTCAACGACGCCGTGCGGATGCACGACTCCGGTTACGCCTCGATCGACGACATCGACGCGGCCATGCGCCTGGGCTGCGGCTACCCCGCCGGGCCGTTCGAGATGCTGGAGTCGCTGGGCCTGGCGAGAGTCCGCGACGGGCTGAGAGCCCTCTACGCCGAATACCGCGAGCCCGCCTTCGCCCCCGCCCCGCTGCTCGACCAGCTCGTCACCGCCGGCGTCAGCCGATTCCCGCGTCCATGAGCCCTCGTCGCGCCCGCCGCAGGGAGTCCTCCCGCCCCTTCGGCTTCCCGACCGGGCTGGACAAAGTGGAGGAATGGCCCGACGGCGAGTGGAAGGTGCGCATGCTCACCGGCGCCTCCTCGACCAAGGACTACCGATGTCCGGGCTGCGACCAGGAGATCCGCAGCGGCCAGTCACACCTCGTCGCCTGGCCCAACTGGCCGGGGGGCGACGAGGAGCGCCGCCACTGGCACCCCGCATGCTGGCGTAAGAGACTCGACCGCGGCCCAGGCCGCACCCGTTATTGAAGGGAACCCCCAAGGTGGAGATTCGCGCGGCGACCGTGCTGCCCGCCCGGCGCGAGCCGATCGAGCTTGAGACGGCCGACGGCCTGACCCTGGTCGGGGAGCTGGCCCTGCCCCTCGACCGTCCCCCCGTGGCGACGCTGGTGACGCTGCACCCGCTGCCCACCCACGGCGGGTTCATGGACAGCCACGTCTACAAGAAGGCCGCCAACCGGCTGCCCGCCCTCGCCGATCTGGCCGTGCTGCGCTTCAACACCCGGGGCACGTCCTCCGAGCGCGGAACCTCGGAGGGGACGTTCGACGGGGGAGAGGGCGAGCGGTTCGACGTGGCGGCGGCGCTGGAGTACGCCGAGTTCCACGACCTGCCGCAGGTGTGGGTGGTCGGCTGGTCGTTCGGCACGGAGCTGGCGCTGAAGTGGGCGCACGACCCGCTGGTGGAGGGCGCGATCCTGCTCTCGCCCCCGCTGCACCGGGCCACCGACCACGACCTGGACGCCTGGGCGCGCTTCGGTCGGCCGCTGGTGGCGCTGGTGCCCGAGTTCGACGACTACCTGCGGCCCGAGGAGGCGCGCGCGAGGTTCGCGCGGGTGCCGCAGGCCGAGGTGATCGGGGTGGACGGGGCCAAGCACCTTTGGGTGGGGGAGCCGTACGTCCGCATCGCCCTGAACGAGATCGTCAAGCGGGTCAATCCGGCCGCGTCGCCGCTGCCCACGGACGTCTGAGACGACATGACGGAAATTTCCGGACAAATCGAGGGGCTGAAGGAAATTTGAGCATAATGAGCAAAACTCTGGACCTCTCGTGTGGCCAGGGTGAAAATCCGAACGTCAACCGAAGATCGTGGAGACGCCGGGCGGGTGCTCCTTCCCGCGCGTAACCCCTGCTCACCGTGGGTGAGGACATATGCGGGCAGTTCGTGGGTTGGTTGCGGCGGCGTTAGCTTTAACGATCTTGGTGGCACCTGATCCGGTGCCCGCGGCGGCGAAGACAGTGGAACCGCCGCAGACCGTCCAACCACCCGAGGACTCCGCGCTGGCCCTCGCCCGCAGCGCCGGCAAGCCCGTCGAGGTGGAGACGCAGCGCAGCGAGACCCGCCAGGTCTGGGCCAAGCCCGACGGCACGTTCACTCTGGAGCAGTACGTCCGCCCGGTGCGCGTGCGCAAGTCCGACGGCTGGGTCCCGGTGGACACCACTCTCCGCCTGCGCCCGGACGGCGCGGTCGAGACGGTCGCCACGGCGGCCGACCTGACGTTCTCCGGCGGTGGTTCCGGACCGCTCGCCCGCATGGCGCGCGGCGCCAAGACGCTGGAGCTGGGCTGGCAGGACACGCTGCCCAGGCCCACGCTGAACGGCGACACCGCCACCTACCCCGAGGTCATGCCGGGCGTGGACCTCCAGGTCACCGCTGACGTGGACGGCTTCTCCCACGTGCTGGTGGTCAAGTCCCGGGCCGCGGCCGCGGGCCTGACTGAACTCTCCTACCCCCTCTCGGTCACCGGCCTGTCGGTGAAGACGGACAACGCGGGCAACCTGGAGGCCGTCGACGAGAGCGGAGGGACGATCTTCATCGCGCCCACGCCGAAGATGTGGGATTCCGAGGGCATCGCCGGCCCGAAGGCGCTCAGGGAAGGCCGTTCCCCGGAGGCCCGCGAGTCCGCGATGGGCGTGGAACTGGCGGGTAGGCACCTGCGTCTGAGGCCGGACAGGAAGATGCTGGCGGATCCGAAGACCAAGTTCCCCGTCTATCTGGACCCGTACTTCTCGGCCGCCCGCGGCTCGTGGACGGCGGTCTGGAGCAACTGGCCCGACTCGAACTACCTCAACTCCAGCGACATCGCCCGCGTCGGCCACATCAGCTCCACCCAGACGAACCGCTCGTTCTTCCAGATGGCCACCGGCGCCACGATTCACGGCAAGCAGATCATCAAGGCGACGCTGCGCACGTATGAGACGTGGTCGTACTCGTGCAGCGCCCGCAAGGTGGAGGCCTGGGGGACCAGCGCGATCGGCAAGAGCACCACCTGGAAGAACCCGCCGACGAAGACCAGGTTGCTCTCCACGGTGAACGTGGCCAAGGGCTATGGCACAGGGTCTTGCGCGCCCGGCGGTGTGGAGTTCGACGTCACGTCGTGGGCCGCCGACGCCGCCGCCAAGAAATGGCCCACCATGACCATCGGTCTCTATGCCACCAGCGAGACCGACCTGTACGCCTGGAAGAAGTTCAAGAACAACCCGGTCGCCGTCATCGAGTACAACTCGATCCCGTCCGACCCGGTGGCCGCCGACGCCTGGTCCGACCCGGGCGGCCCCTGCGTCTCCGGTGACGCGCGGCCGATCATCAGCACGGCCACGCCCAAGCTGTGGGCCAAGCTCAAGGACACCGACAACTCGGTCAAGGGCCGCTTCGAGTGGTACAACGCCGCCGGGACGAAGACCGGCGAGTACGTCACCGCGACGGGTTCGTCCGGCTCCGCCTACTACGCGACGATCCCGGTCAGCCTGTACGCGGACGGCGCGCTGATCCGCTGGCGCGTCCGGGCCGAGGACGGCAAGGCCAACAGCGCCTGGAGCCCCTGGTGCGAGGCCACCGTGGACGCCACCGCCCCGGGCCGGGAGCCGGTCGTGTCCTCGCCCCAGTACTCCGAGGACACCTGGAACGACGGCGTCGGCCTGGCGGGCACGTTCAAGTTCGAGCCCAACGGCGTCACCGACGTGGCCGCGTACGTCTACGGGCTGGACACCACGCCCAAGAGCGAGGTCGCGCCCGCCGCGGACGGCACGGCCACGATCGCGCTCACCCCGCGCCACGACGGCCCCAACGTCCTGTCGGCACGCAGCAAGGACCGCGCGGGCCAGCTCGGCCCGATCCGCACGTACGTCTTCAACGTCAACTCGGGCCGCGCGCCCAGCGGCCACTGGGCCATGGACGAGGGCCAGGGCACCGTGGCCGGCGACGCGGCGAACGCCCACCCGGCGACGCTGTACGGGGCCACGTGGACGACCGGGAAGACGGGCATGGGGCTGCGCCTGGCCAACACGTACGCGCAGACCTCCGGCCCCATCGCCGACACCAGCCGCAACTTCACCGTCACCGCCTGGGCCCGCCTGACCGGGAACGCGGCCACCGCGACCGTCGTCACCCAGGAAGGCTCCAGGACCGGCGGCTTCGCGCTCCAGTACTCGAAGTCCGACGACCGCTGGGCCCTGGTCCGCGCAGGCTCGGACGCCGACGGCGCCGCGACGGTCAAGGCCCTGTCGGCCGCCGCCCCGAGACTGAACGAGTGGACCCACCTGGTCGGCGTCTACGACTCCGCCGCGGGCCAGATCTCGCTCTACGTCAACGGCAAGCTGGAGTCCACGGTCGCCTTCACCCAGCCGTGGAACGCCACCGGCCCGCTCACCATCGGCCGCGGCAAGGTCAACGGCGCCGCGGCGGAGTCCTGGCCGGGCGACGTGGACGAGGTCCGCGTCTACGGCCGGGCCATGTTCGCCGACGAGGTCGCCGACCTGGTCAACAGCGCTGCCACGCTGGTCGGCCACTGGAAGCTGGACGAGGAGTCGGGCACGTCCGCCGCGGAGTCCTCCGGCCGCTCCACGGCCGCGACGCTGGCCGGGGGCGCGTCCTGGACGGCCGGCTGGCTGGACGGCGCGCTCGCGCTCGACGGCGTCAACGGCTACGCCCAGACCACCGGCCCCGCCGTCAACACCAGGTCGAGCTTCACCGTGGCCGCCTGGGTCCAGCTCGACTACCTGCCCACCGCCGACACCGCCGCCGTGGCCCAGCCGGGCAGCCGGGCAGCCGGGTTCCAGCTCGGCTTCGACAAGGAACAGCAGCGGTGGACCCTCGGCATGAGGGCCGCCGACACCGACACCGCCGCCCTCGTACGCACCCGCTCCGACGCCATCCCCAACCCGCTGGAGTGGACGCACGTCGCCGGCGTCTACGACGCGCTGGCCGGCGAGCTGCGCATCTACGTCAACGGCCAGCTCTCGACCACCACCATCACGTCCCACGCGAGCGCGTGGAACGCCACCGGCCCGCTGCAACTGGGCCGGACCAAGACCGCGGGCGCTTTCACCGGCTACTGGCCAGGAACCGTGGACGACGTCCGCACGTATGACGGCGTGCTGAGCGCCGAGCAGATCGCTCAGCTTGCCGCCCAATAAATCTGCCCCCACCCAGTAAGTCCCGATCAGCACCCCTCGACTGGGAGAGGTTCATGGACCTGCCGAGTGAGTTAGACCTGCCCGAATCCCGCTGGAATCGACCTCACGAACCCAACGAACCCGACTATCACGACCCTTACTGGAACCGTTTCCTGGGACCCAAGCCCGAGTCGCCCTGGCCTCGCAGACTCGCGGCGGTGCTCTCCATCGCCCTCGTCGTCCCACTCACATACGCCATGCCCGCGCAGGCCGCGTCCCGGCCGGCCCCCTCGGTGCAGAACGAGAAGCCGGTCAAGGGCACGACAGTCCCGGTCCTGCCCCCGCTGGCCGATCCCGTCGAGAAACAGGCGTGGAAGGCGCCACCAGGCGTCGCCTGGCCCAAACCCCAGGCGGCGGAGCTGGGCGGCACCGGGGCGAGCACCCTGGCGGCGACCGGCTTCCCCGTAAAGCTGGCCCCGCAGAAGGGCGCCGCCGCCAAGGCCGAGGCCGAGAGCACCGACCCGGTACGCGTCGAGCTCCTCGACTCCCAGCTGCTCGGCCTCGCGATGCGCGTATCGCCCGGCCAGGGAGCGAGCCTCAAGGCCGCGTCCGGCAAGAAGACCCGCCTGCAGATCGACTACTCCGGCTTCCGGTACGCCTACGGCGGCGACTACGGCGCCCGGCTCCGCGTCGTCAAGCTGGAGGAGTGCGCGCTGACCGGGGCCGACGGCTGCGCCGCGCCCCAGCCGGTCAAGAGTGAGAACGACCCGAAGGCGGGCACGCTCACCGCCGACTTCGAGCCGGCCGGCCTGTACGCGGTGACGGCGGCCGCCTCCGGCCAGTCGGGCGACCACTCCGCCACCTCGCTGGCTCCCTCGGCGGACTGGAGCGTCGGCACCCAGACCGGCGACTTCAACTGGAGCTACGACATGCGCACCCCGCCCGCGCTGGGCGGCGAGGAGCCGGAGATCGGGCTCGGCTACTCCTCCCAGAGCGTGGACGGCCGCACCGCATCCACCAACAACCAGGCGTCCTGGGTGGGTGAGGGCTTCGACCTCAACCCCGGAGGCTACGTCGAGCGCCGCTACAAGTCCTGCTCGATCGACGGCAAGAAGACCGGCGACCTGTGTTGGGACCAGGACAATGCCGTCATGTCGCTCGGCTCCTCCTCCGTGGAGCTGGTCAAGGACGCCACGACCAAGCAGTGGCGGCCCAAGCGCGACGACGGCACCCGCATCGAGTACCTCACCGGTGCCACCAACGGCGACAACAACGGTGAGTACTGGCGGGTCACCACCCCCGACGGCTCCCAGTTCACCTTCGGCCTGAACCGGCTGCCCGGCTGGGTGAGCGGCAAGGCGGAGACGAAGTCGGTCCAGACGGTGCCGGTGTTCGGCAACAACAGCGGCGAGCCCTGCTACAACAGCACCCCGGCCAACGCCTGGTGCCAGCAGGCGTACCGGTGGAACCTCGACTACGCCGTGGACACCCACGGGAACGCGACCACGTACTGGTACGAGCGCGAGACCAACTACTACGGCCGCAACTCCAAGCCGGAGCTGGGCACCCAGTACGTGCGTGGCGCGTACCTGACCCGCATCGACTACGGCTACCTGCAGAGCGAGTTGTTCACCAAGAACCCGGCGGCCCGGGTGGTGTTCGAGGTGGCCGAGCGGTGCCTGCCCAGCGGCACCATCACCTGCGCGCCCGACCAGCTCAAGAAGGAGACCGCGGCGTCCTGGCCGGACGTGCCGTTCGACCAGATCTGTGACTCGGGTGTGAAGTGCACGGACCGGTTGTCGCCGACGTTCTTCACCCGCAAGCGGCTGACCAAGGTCACCACGCAGATCCTGTCCGGGAGCACGTACGGCAACGTCGACTCCTGGGCGTTGACGCACCAGTTCCCCGCCACGGGTGACGGCCTCAGCCCGTCGCTCTGGCTGGCCTCGGTCCAGCAGAGCGGCCACGTGGGCGGCACGGTCACGGCACCCAAGACCACGTTCATCGGCGTCCAGCTCCCCAACCGGGTGGACGCCACCGAGGGCCGCGCCCCGCTGGTCAAGTGGCGCGTCCAGGCCGTGAACAACGGGACCGGCGGCGAGTTGCGGATCAACTACGCAGCCGCCGAGTGCAAGGCCGGCGAACTGCCGGCGGCCGACAAGAACACCAAGCTGTGCTTCCCGCAGCGCTGGGCGCCGCTGAACGAGACCGAGGTCACCGACTGGTTCCACAAGTACGTGGTGTCGCAGATGATCGAGGTCGACCGCATCTCTGGCTCGCCCAACGTGGTCACCAACTACGAATACCTGGACGGCGCCGCCTGGCACTACGCCGAGAACATCCTGGTCAAGCCCGAGCACCGCACGTGGTCGGACTTCCGCGGCTTCGGCCGGGTAAGGGTGCGCGAGGGCGACGGACAGGACACCAAGCGCACGCTCACGGAGTTCCGCTACTTCCGCGGCATGCACGGTGACAAGCAGGCCGACGGCTCCAAGCGCACAGCGCAGGTGGAGGACTCCGAGGGCGTCAAGCTGGACGACCTCGACCAGTACTCCGGCCTCGAACGCGAGGAGCTCCTCTACGACGGGGACGGCGGGGCCATCCTGACCGCGAGCGTCGAGCAGCCGTGGTCGGTGAAGACCGCGGAATCCACCCAGGGCGGCGTCACCAAGGCCGCGCACGTGGTCGAGGCCAAGTCCATGGCCACCCGCAAGGCGCTTCCCGACGGCAAGTGGCGGCGTACCGGCGAGGAGCGCACGTACGACACCAACGGCCTGCTCACCCAGGTGGAGGAGAAGGGCGACCTGGCCACGACCGACGACGACCAGTGCACCCGCTACACCTACGCCCGCAACGACGCGAGCTGGATGCTGGACTACGCCAGCCGCATCCAGAAGGTCGCGGCGAGCTGCGGTACCGCCGTCTCCAAGCTGGCCGCCGACGAGGTGCTCTCGGACGAGAAGGTCCAGTACGACAACAAGGCGAACGGCCAGGCGCCGAGCAAGGGCGACGTGACCTCGGTCCAGCAGGTCGTCTCCGGTGACGGTACGACAATCACCGACAGGTCTCACACGTACGACGTCTACGGCCGCGAGACCAGCGAGACCGACACGGTCGGCAACAAGTCCGTGACCGCATACACCCCGACCACGGGCGCCCTCCCGACCGAGATCGCCGAGACCAACCAGCTCGGCCACACCGACCGGACGATCGTCCAGCCGGCGTGGGGCGAACCCACCGTCGACACCGACGCCAACAACCGCCGCGTCGAGATGGAGTACGACGCGCTCGGCCGGCTGATCAAGGTCTGGCAGGCCGATCGGAACAAGGCGGCGGGGCAGTCGCCCAGCACCGAGTACTCCTACGTCATGCGGGACGACGGCCCCAGCTACGTCACCACGAAGACGCTGCGCGGAGACGGTGGCTACACCAGCAGCTACGACCTGTACGACGGCCTGATGCGCGAGCGCCAGACCCAGGAACCCGCGCCCAGGGACGACCAGACGCAGGACCCCAACCTGCGTGACGGGCGCACGATCACCGACACCTACTACAACTCCCAGGGCGAGGAGTACAAGTCCAACTCCGGCTACTTCGCCATCGGCACGCCCTCCACCGACCTGCTCGCGGTCGCCGACACCGACGTGCCCAACCAGGTCGTGTCGACCTTCGACGGCGCGGGTGACGTCAACGCGCAGATCCTCAAGGCGAAGGGCGCGGAGAAGTACCGGGTCACCGTCAAGCAGGAGGGCGACAGGGTCCACGTGACGCCGCCGCCGGGCGGCACGGCGACGACCCGCATCGGTGATGCCGAGGACCGCCTGATCGAGCTGCGCCAGTACAAGGGCGCGACCCCGACAGGCGAGTACGAGGCCACCAAGTACACCTACGACGCCGCCGGCCGGCTGTCCACGGTGACCGACTCGGCAGGCAACGTGTGGCGCCACCACTACGACATGCGCGGCCGGGAGATCAAGACCGAGGACCCCGACAAGGGCGTCACGACGATGACGTACAACGACGCCGACGAGGTCGTCAGCACGACCGACTCCCGCGGCAAGACGCTGTGGTACGTCTACGACCAGCTGGGCCGCCAGAAGGAGCTGCGCGAGGGCTCCGGGACCGGCCCCCTGCTGGCCGAGTGGAAGTACGACGCCCTGGCCAAGGGGCAGATGAACGCCAGCATCCGCTACGTGGGCGGGCAGGCGTACACGGCCGAGATCAACGCCATCGACGTCGACTACCGCCCGCTCCGCGAGACGGTCACCGTCCCCGAGCGGGAGGGCAAGCTCGCCGGCTCGTACGTGCTCAACACCCGCTACACGGCCGACGACAAGGTCCAGTCGGTCAGCTTCCCCGGCGTCGGCGGGCTGGCCGAGGAGCAGGTCGTCTACACCTACGACGAGCTCGGCCAGACGACCAAGGTCAGCGGCCTGTCGACGTACGTGGGCGCGGCCCGCTACTCCAAGCTGGGCGAGACCCTGCAGTACGAGCTGGGCTCGGCCGGCAAGAAGACCTGGCTCACCTACGCCCACGACGAGGCCACCCGCAGGCTCACCAGCATGCGAGTGGACCGGGAGGGCGCGGCCAAGACCGACCTCGACGTCAACTACACCTACGACGCGGTCGGCAACATCACCAAGATCGCCGACAAGGCGACCGGCCAGGACACGCAGTGCTTCACGTACGACCATCTGCGCCGCCTGACCTCCGCCTGGACGGCCACGGACGACTGTGCGAGCGGCAGCCCGCAGTCCGGCAAGATCGGCGGTGTGGCCCCGTACGCGGTCAGCTACGGCTACGACTCCACCGGCAACCGGATCAAGGAGACCAAGCACGCCTGGGGCGGCACCGGTGAGAGCGTCCGTGACTACACCTACCCGGCGGCGGGCGGCAAGCAGCCGCACGCGCTGCAGACCGTCGGGTCGGACCTGTTCGAGTACGACACCGCGGGCAACACCACCAGGCGCAAGGTCGGCACCTCCGACCAGAGCCTGGTCTGGGACGCCGAAGGCAACCTCGAGTCGGTGACGGAGGCGGGCAAGACCACGTCGTTCATCTACGACGCGGACGGCGACCGGCTGATGCGCAAGACCTCGACCGACGCCACCCTCTACATCGACGACATGGAGCTGCGCCTCGACTACGCCAAGGACGTCGTCGAGCAGACCCGCTACTACACCGTCAACGACGAGCCCATCGCGGTGCGCACGCCGGACAACCAGGTGTACTTCCTGGCCAACGACCACCAGGGCACCGCGCAGGCCGCGGTGAACGCCGGAACCGGCGACCTGGCCGTGCGCAGGACGACGCCGTTCGGCGAGGACCGGGGCTCGCCACCGCCATGGTGGCCGGGCCAGCGCGGGTTCGTCGGCGGCACGAAGGACGCGACGACCGGGCTCGTCCACCTCGGCGCCCGCGAGTACGACCCCAAGCTTGGCCGGTTCATGTCGGTGGACCCCATCATCGACGATGTCGATCCGCAGCAGCTGAACGCCTACGCCTACGCCAACAACAGCCCCGTCACCATGACGGACCCTGACGGGCAGTGGGTCTGGGTCGTGGTCGCCATCGGCGTCCGGGTCGGAGCCCGCTACCTCGCCAAGAAGGCGGCCATGCGAGCTGCCAGGCAGGCGGCGATCCGCCGGGCCAGGGAGATCGCCAGGAAGAAGGCTCTGGAGGCCGCGAGGAAGAAGGCCAGGGAGGAGGCCAGGAAGCGGGCCTTGGAGGCCGCGAGGAAGAGGGCCAGGGAGGAAGCCAAGAGGCGGGCCGCGGAGACGGCCAGGAAACGGGCCGCGGCGGCGGCCAGGAAACGAGCCGCGGAGGCCGCCAGGCGTGCCCGGGAGGCCGTGGCGAGGCGACGGGCCGCGGCGGCGGCCCGCAAAGCGGCCAGGAAGGCGGCTCGTGAGGCGGCGGCCAAGAAGCGGAGCGTGCTGAACAGGCAGCGGCACAACCGCCGGACCGGCCACCTCCCCAGAGGGATCCAGCATGCTCGCTCGCGCCCGGTGCAGCGTCCGACCAGCCACAGGTCGACGCAGCGGCAGGCGCCGCCCAGGGCGAACCGGCAGCCGGCACAGCCACGGCCGAGCCAGGTCTACCGGAACGACGGCACCGTCCAGCCGACGCAGTCCTACAGCGTCTACGGCAACGGCCGGATGTATCCGGAGGGCAGGCCGCCGTCGAACCTCCCGAGCAACGGCTCCGGCCAGGGTCAGAAGCAGATCTTCAAGCCGGAGAAGGTCGAGCTGGAGAACAGCACCAGAAGAGGGGCGAGCACGGAACTGGGCTTCCGTGGCGGGAAGCTCGCCGATGACTTCGTCGACTTCTTCGACGCCTGGTTCGGCGGTGGTTTCGGCTGATCCTGACATCACCAGCTGAGCGATAACCGGCGCGGGGCCTTCGTGGCCCCGCGCCGGCGGCGTTCGCGGGCAGCGCGCTCTCGCGCACCCGTCGCTCAATCAGTAGAATCTTGTTCGGTTCCGAGCGAGGAGGCTTTGTGGACGCGTTTGCTCTCACCGGTAAGAACGCTCTGGTCACCGGGGCGTCGAAGGGGATCGGGCGGGGCATCGCGCTCGCCTACGCCGAGGCGGGGGCCGACGTGGCGCTCGTGGCCCGCTCGGCCGAGAGCCTGGCCGAGGTGGCCAAGGAGGTCGAGGCGCTGGGCCGGCGGGCCGTGGTCATCCCCGCCGACCTCACCGACCGCGAGGCCGCGGCAGGCGCCGTGGCGGCGGCCATCGACGGGCTCGGGCACCTGGACATCGTGGTCAACAACGCGGGCGGGTCGAACTTCCTCGTCGAGTTCAAGGACCTGCGGCTGTCGGGGTGGGACAAGCTGATGCGGCTCAACCTCGACACGGCCATGATCGTCTGCCACACGGTCGCGCCCCACCTGCTGGAGCGGGGCGGCGGCACGGTCATCAACGTGGCGTCGGTGGCGGCGCTCGGCGCGCCCTTCCTCGCCCCGTACGCCGCCGCCAAGGCCGGGGTGGTGGCGCTGACCAAGACGCTGGCCGTGGAGTGGGCGCGGGCGGGGGTGCGGGTCAACGCGCTGTGCCCCGGCTGGACGGCCACCGATCTCAACCGGAACCTGTGGGAGGACGAGACCTCCGGCCCGGCCACGGTCGCCAACCAGCCCATGCGGCGCTGGGGGACGGTGGCGGAGATGGCCCAGCCGGCCGTGTTCCTGGCCAGCTCGGCGTCGGCCTACATGACGGGCCAGGTGCTGTTCGTGGACGGCGGCGCGACGGCCATCTGATTGTGCGCGGAATTAATCGCCGGGCAATGTCAGCTTTATAGCGGACATCGGCGGAATGCCGTCTTTATAGAGACTTTTATCGAGGCGCTCAGAGTTTTCGGCAGATATCGGCATGCGACATTGAGTGCTTGCGGCCGTGAACCGGGTTACCGTGTGGTCCGTGCAGCTCTACACGAGATCGGCAGGGACCGGGCTCCCGGTTGTGCTGCTTCACGCGTTCCCGCTCTCGTCGGCCATGTGGCTGGCCCAGCGCGAGGGGCTGGCCAGGGCCTGCAGGGTCATCACGCCCGACCTGCGCGGCTTCGGCGGGTCGAGGCTGGGCGACGACGAGCCGTCGCTCGACCTGATGGCCGACGACGTCGCCCGACTCCTGGACGACGAGGGCATCGACAGGGCGGTGGTCGGCGGGCTGTCCATGGGCGGCTACGTGACCATGGCGTTCTGCCGACGGCACCCCGACCGGGTGCTCGGCGTGGTCCTGGCCGACACCAAGGCCGGCGCCGACCCGCCCCCGGCGCGGGAGAACAGGGAGCGCATCGCGCAGGCCGTGCTGTCCGCGGGCAGCGAGGTGCTGGTCAGCGAGGTGCTCCCGGCGCTCATCGGGCCGACCACGAAGGAGCGGCGGGCCATGGTGTTCGGGCGGGTCAAGGGGCTCGTGCAGTCCGCCCCGCCGGGCGCGGTGGCCTGGGCGCAACGGGCCATGGCCGCACGGCCCGACTCGTTCGACACGCTGAGCGCGCTGAAGGCGCCGCTGTTGGTCGTGGTGGGGGAGGAGGACGAGCTGTCGCCGCCCGCCGACGCGGAGGCGATGGTGCGCGCCGTGCCCGACGGGCGACTGGAGATCATCCCGAAGGCCGGCCACCTGAGCGCGGTGGAGCAGCCCGAGGCGTTCAACGCGGCGATCACCGAGTTCCTCCGGACCGACCTCGCCGGCCCTCGCCCCTGATCCCGACCCTCCTCGAAGCACGGCGGCACACCCTCCCGGGGGTTTCGGGCCCCCGAGATGCCCTCAGGCTTGGTCCTGGCGCGGCAGGAGCACCTCGCGGACGATCAACGCGATCGCCGCCGCCACCGGGATGGCCACCAGGGCGCCGACGATGCCGAGCAGCGCACCGCCGAACAGCGCCGCGATCACCGTCACCGCCGGCGTCACGTCCACCGAGCGCTTCATCACCCTCGGGTAGATGAAGTAGTTCTCGACCTGCTGATAGATCACGAAGAAGACCGCGCAGGCGATCCCGGCCGGCACCGACTGCAGCAGCGCGACCCCGGTCACGAGCACCGCGCCGATCGTGGCGCCCACCAGCGGGATCAGGTCCGTCAGCGCCACGACCAGGGCGAGCGCGAGCGCGTACTGCACCCCCGCGACGGACAGGAAGATCCAGGTCAGGAAGCCCGCGATGACCGAGATGAGCACGTTGCCCGCCACGTACCCGCCGATGCCGGAGAGGATCTGCTCGCTGATCGCCCTCGTCCGGGTCCGGCGGGAGGCCGGTACGAGCTTGAGCAGGTAGTCCTTGATCGTCTGCAGCGAGCCGAGGAAGTACAGCATGAGCACCAGCAGCGTCACCGTGGTGTAGACGCCGTTCAGCACCACCAGCCCCGCGCCCATGATGCCGCTGGCCAGCGACGGCCCCAGCGTGGTCGTCACGAACGTCTTGAGCTGCGCCAGGATCTGGTAGTCGGCGTCGAGCTGGTGCAGCGTGGGATTCTTGCCGAGCTCGGTGACGTACGTGGGCACCGCCGCGACGAACTCCGACAGCTGCTGGCTCACCGGCGGCACCACGGCCAGGCCGAACAGCGCGAACGCCACGATGACCCCGGTGAACACGATCGAGATCGCCCCCCGCCGGGCGAAGCCGCGGCGCTGGAGGTTCTCGACGGCCGGGTTGAGGCCCACGGCCAGGAACATCGCCACGACGACCAGGATGATGGTGCTCAGCGACGCGACGACCATCTGCGCGATCGCGATCGCCGTCAGCACCCCCAGCCCGCCGACCAGCCCGAACAGGAAGGGGCCGCGAGCCAGCGGCTTGCCCGGCAGCCCGTACGGCTCCTGACCTCCGTCGCCGTCCTGGACTCTGGCGGTGCCGCCCGGTCTGGGCGCTTCCTTTCCTGCGGCCGTGGACTCCGAAGGCGCGGGCGGCGCAGGCGGCTCTGCGGGCTCCGGGGTCGCGGGCTCGACATTCGCGGACAAGGTGACACTCCCGAGATTGTCGGCTGATAGCAAAGAGAGAGCCTAGCGACCATTCGGTCGCCAGACTCTCTCCAGCCTGCTCTTCAGCCCCCGTGTGCAGTCCCGGCCGTCGGGCCGGTGGTTACTCCTGCCACCATTCGGCGTCGTCCTCGGACTTGGCCTCGACCTTCGCCGCGGGCGTCGTGGCCGGAGCCTCGGCCGCGGGAGCGGCGAGCGCGGGCTTGGGCGGGGCGGCCGTGACCGCGGGCTCCGACTCCATGCCGGGCAGGGCCGCGCCGCCGAGCAGCTGGCGCAGCTGGGCGAGGTGGCTCGTGATGCTGTCGCGCTGGCGGGTGAGCTCGTCGACCTGGCGCTGCATCGTCGTGCGGGTGCGCTCGGCCTCGTTCTTCGCCTCGGTGACGATGGTGTCGGCGCTCGACTTCGCCTCGGCCACTACCGTCTCGGCGCTCTTGCGGGCGTTCGCGACGAGCTGCTTGGCGTGCAGGTCGGCCTCGCGGCGGGTCTGCTCGGCCTGCTGGGTGGCCTTCGTGGCCCGCGACTCGGCCGTGGCCGCGCGCTGCTCGGCCTCGGCGACCATGCGCTGGGTGTTGGCCTGGGCGGTGGCGTGGCGCTCGGCCTCCTGGCGCTCGGCCTCCTCGCGGCGGGAGGCGAGCTGGATCTCGAACTCCGCCTCGTCCTGCGCCCGCTTGGCCTCCGACTCCTCCAGCACCCGCTGAGCCTGCGCGCGCATCTCGTCGGCCTGCCGCTTGGCGGTGGTCAGGACCTCGTCGCGCTCGCGCTTGGTCGAGGCCCGCAGCTGGGCGACCTCGCGCTCGGTGGTGGTGCGGAGCTTGGCGATCTCCCGCTCGGCGTCGGCCCGCTTCTCCGCCACCTCGTGGTCGGCCGTGGCCCGCAGCTTGGCGACCTCGCGCTCGGTGGTGTTGGTCAGCTCGTCGGCCTCGCGGCGGGCGGTCGAGCGGATCTCCTCGGCGTCCCGCTCGGCTGCGGTGCGCATCTCGTCGCTCTCCCGCGTGGCCACGGCGCGCTTCTCGGCGGCCTCGGCCTCCGCGGCGGCCCGCAGGTCGGCGGCCTCGACCTTGGCCGCGGCCTTGATCTCGTTGGCCTCGGACCTGGCGGCCTGCACAAGCTCGGTGGCCTGCTCCTCGGCCAGGCGGAGCAGCTGCTCGATGCGGGCGCCGAGACCGGAGTAGGTGGGGCGCTCCTGCTCCTGCAACTGGCGCTGGGAGTCGGACAGATCACGCTGCAGGCTCGCCACCTGCTCGCGGGACTGACGCAGCTCTCCGTCTAGCTGCTTCAGATGATCGTGGACCTGATGCCGGTCGTAACCACGGAGCACTACGTCGAACTCGCGTGCGGGGGCGTCCTCGAAGAAGTTGTTGAGCTGGGCGTCGATGTCGGACTGCATGGAGGCTCGATCCTGGGTTGTCGAGACGGCTACACGGGCCGGACGGGGGGTTCGGGGCATCCGATCCAGGAGCCTGTGCCAAAGGCAGGCTCCATGTCCGGTGGAAGGTCAAGCGTACTCCGCTGGTGCCACCTGCGAAGCCCCGTCCAACTTTCTGCGTGACTAGTTACATATGAACGTTTTTTAACATTTGTAAGGGACGGTGTTAGAGCCTGGGCGCCTGTACCAACTCCGTAAGCATGCCTCCCACGTCCTTGGGGTGCAGGAACGCGATCTCGGAGCCCATCGACCCGTGCCTCGGACGCTCGTCCAGGAGCCTCACACCCTTCTCGCTGATCTTAGCCATTGCCTGGGTGACATCGGGAACCCCGAATGCCACATGATGGACACCTTCGCCGCGCTTAGCGATGAATTTTCCCACAGGCGAGTCCTCCGAGAGGGGTTCCAGGAGCTGAATGTAGGAGCCCCCGCCTTCGCCGTCGGCGATGTGCAGCATGGCCTCCTTCACGCCCTGTTCCTCGTTAACCTCCCTGGCGACGACGGTCAGCTCGAACGTCTCCGAGAAGAACGCGATCTTCGCTTCGATGTCCTTGCACGCGATTCCGATGTGGTCGATCCGCATGAACATATGTGGCCCACCTCCATAGCGAGTGTCTGCCTACTCGTGGGTATGGTGTCAAAGAACCCGACGTGAGCGTAGGAGGCCCCTGTCATGTCCAGGTCCGTCATCGTGGCCGGAGCTCGCACGCCCATCGGCAAGCTCCTGGGATCCCTGTCGGGACTGTCCGCCGTGGAGCTCGGGGGCATCGCCATCAAGGCCGCCCTGGAGCGTGCCAGGGTCGCGCCCGAGGCGGTCGAGTACGTCATCATGGGCCAGGTCCTGCAGGCAGGCGCGGGCCAGATCCCCTCCCGCCAGGCCGCCGTCAAGGCCGGCATCCCGATGACCGTCCCCTCGGTCACGATCAACAAGGTCTGCCTGTCGGGGCTGGACGCCATCGCGCTGGCCGACCAGCTCATCCGCGCGGGCGAGTTCGACATCGTGGTGGCCGGCGGCATGGAGTCCATGACCAACGCCCCCCACCTCCTGCCCGGCCTGCGCAAGGGCGTCAAGTACGGCGGCTCGCAGGTCGTCGACTCGATGGCCCACGACGGCCTGTTCTGCGCGTTCGACCAGCGCGCGATGGGCGAGTCGACGGAGCACTACAACGCCCGGCTCGGCATCGGCCGCGAGGAGCAGGACGCCCTGTCGGCCCGCTCCCACCAGCTGGCCGCCGCCGCCGTCAAGAACGGCCTCTTCGACGACGAGATCGTCCCGGTGGAGATCCCGCAGCGCCGCGGCGAGCCGCTGGTCGTCAAGGAGGACGAGGGCGTACGCGGTGACACCACCCCGGAGACCCTGGCCAAGCTCCGCCCGGCCTTCGCCGCCGACGGGACGATCACGGCCGGCTCCGCCTCGCAGATCTCGGACGGGGCCTGCGCCGTCGTGGTCATGTCGAAATCGAAGGCCGAGGAGCTGGGCCTGGACTGGCTGGCGGAGATCGGCGGTCACGGCAACGTCGCGGGCCCGGACGCGTCCCTGCAGTCCCAGCCGGCCAACGCCATCAAGCACGCGCTGTCGAAGCAGGGCGTGACGGCCGGCGACCTGGACCTGGTGGAGATCAACGAGGCCTTCGCCAGCGTGGTCCTGCAGTCCGCCAAGGAGCTGGGCGTGCCGCTGGACAAGGTCAACGTCAACGGCGGCGGCATCGCCCTGGGCCACCCGATCGGGGCCTCGGGCGCGCGGGTCGTGCTGACGCTGGCGTACGAGCTGAAGCGCCGGGGCGGCGGCCTGGGCGCGGCCGGCCTGTGCGGTGGCGGCGGCCAGGGCGACGCCCTGCTCATCACGGTCCCCAAGCAGTAGGAGAGCGCCCCCGTCGCCGAGCTGTCCTACGGGGCGGCGATGTTGTGGAGCATCGGAGGCGGGATCATCACGACCATCGCCCACGACATCGCCCTCTCGGTGGTCTTCCGCCGGGACGCCGGCAAGAAGGACCAGCGTGACCGCGAGATCGGGCAGTACGGCGACTACGCCGGGCAGTGGTGCCTCGTGCTGGGTGCGGAGTTCACGGGCGTGTGCAGCGCGATGCCCCGGTCCGACCAGGAATGGACCGGGGCTCCGCGGTTCAGGGACCCGACCAGGATTTCGGATCCCCGACGCCTGCCCCCTTACGGGGGCTGTTCAGCCCGGCCGCGAGGGAGGTTGCGGCCGGGCTGCTTGTGGACGGTCATGAGGCGAGGAACTTGGCGAAGGCCGAGCGGACGCGGCGCTCGGACCGCAGGCTCTTCTGCGCCTCGCGCACCCGCCGCTGCTCGGCCGCGGCGCGGCGGAGCTCGGAGGCGTGGTGCTGCATCACGGTGTACTCGAGTTCGGCGTTCATGGGGCCCCTTGCGGCTCGTGTGTCTTCTTCCCTGCACTCTTAAGACTCCTCCTAAGGCCCTCCCGGACACATCGGGCGTATGCCTTATCTCCGGGCGTAAGCGCAGATAGGGAGGTACTTAGGTAGGTGCACGAGGCGACTAAGGCACCCGTGAGCCACTCCTAGGGCTCGTCCGTGAACTTCACCGTGACCTTCGTGAAACCGAGCGACTTCAGCAGGCCGGACACCACGGCCTTGGTGTTGGCGTCGGCCCTGGCCCGCAGGTCACTGGCCACCGCGGCCTCCGTGATCTTCTTCTCCGCCAGCAGGTAGAGCTCCCGCTGGTCCCCGGGCGACCCGGACAGGAAGTCCTGCACGCGGTCGAACAGCCCGCGCTGCTGCGCGAACACGTACGAGCGGCTGTTGTCCAGGTTGGGCTTCTCCAACTGGGAACGGGGCAGGCGCACGGTCGCCTGGGTGCGGTCCTCCGAGACCGTCACGGCGTCGCCGGCCAGGCCGGAGAAGTCCACGTACGCGTCCACCCCGCCCGCTCCGACGAACAGCGTGCGGGTGCCCTTGATCGCGTCGGGCAGGAAGTTGGCATCCTTCTCCAGGTCCACGACCACCTGGAAGTTCCCCGTCGCGGCCTCGAAACGGCTCAGGTCCTTGATGGACTGCAGGAGCACCGGCTGGCTGCGGTCGATGGCCTGCTCGCCGAGCGGGTTGAGCCAGGTCCAGGCCAGGCGGCCGCCCACCACGAGCAGGACCGCCAGGACCAGGAAACCCGCCGCGTATCGCCACCTGCGGCGCCGCGCGGATGTCACCTCGAGCGGCGTCGTACGGGAAGTCGTCATGCGTGCATGACTACCCGCCGGGCGATCATCATTGCCAGCCGTTTGGTGACATCTTCCGATCCTCGTGCCCGCCGCCTAGCTCAGACCGGCCATGGACATGCTCGGGGCCGAGTTCGGTGCGCCCTCGCCCTCCGGGTAGACCGGGTAGACGTGGCTCGACTCCGGCGTCGGGCGGGCCGACGGCGCCACCTGCGCCGGTGCCGCGCCGCCACCGCCGCCGAAGTACATGCTCGACAGCCCGCAGTTCTGGAAGTCGCTGTAGAACATCCGCAGCCACTCCCTGCGCTGGTGCTCGCTCAGCCACGAGAACCACGACGCCGCGTACTGGTGCTCCGGCAGCGGACCGCCGGGCAGCGGCTCCCCGCGCAGCCACGCCATCACGATCTCCCGGTAACCGTCGGCCACCGTGCCCGGGCAGCGGGTGGCCAGGGACTCGATGTACTCGTACGCCGCCTCCTCCGCGAACCCCGCGGACAGATCGGGCACATGGACGGGCGCGAGGCCGTTCGACGGCTTCAGTTGCTCCTCCAGCGGCCGCTGCTCCACCCGCGTGAACGCGGCGGGCGTCCCCGCCAGCCGGGAGGCGATCTGCGTGAACGCCGCCCCCAGCTCCGTCAGCCCCGCCCGCATCCCCGGATGCACGCACACCGTGATCGGCCAGTCCTGGCAGCTGTAGGCGATGTCCACGGCCGCGGCCGGCTTCGGCTGGGCCAGCACCCGTGACACGCCCATCCCGGCCGCCAGCACGGACAGCAGCGCGCACGCCAGCACCAGCGCCTGCCTGGTCACCAGCGCCGCCCAGCCGAGCAGCAGCGTCGCCGTGATGCCGAGCAGCCAGATCGTCTGGTCGAAGAACGGCGCCCCGCTCAACCCCTGGAACAGGTCGTACGGTTCGCCGGTGCCGGGCGCCAGCTTGTCCGCCCAGCCCCGGTCGTCGGCCAGCCACGAGAACAATCCATAGCAGGCCAGCCCCGCCAGCGGCGGCGTGAACGCCTTGGGGACGACCCACCCGGCCACCCAGCCGATCACTGAATAGAGCGCCAACCCCGCCATGCCCATGCCCAGCCCGGACAGGCTCAGCCGCCCCGACTGGTCGGTGAGCACCGTCTTGACCGCCAACACCAGCACCGTCGCCGCGAACGACCCGAGCACCACCACCACGATCGCCAGCGGCGCCTTGAGCGCCCGCCACGTCGTCAGGGGCCGCCCGCGCAGGGCCCTGCGCTTGCGCAGCGCGACCCACGCGGCGAACGCGGCGGCCACCGGACCGGTCATCCGCAACGAGCCGATGACCGCGGCCACGATGTTCTCCCACGCGTCCACGCCAGGTATCAGGACGTTCCACGCCGCCAGCAGCCCGAGCGCGAGGAGCACGGCCACCGTCACGGCCGCGCTCTGCTTCAGCTCCTCTCGTGTAACGCCCGCGTGCTCACGCACCCTTTTCCCCGTTGACTTCCATCAAGCACCCCCCGTGCCCCTCGGCAAGGCCGAAGCGATGAGTCCGACCTGTCCCCACAGGCCGATGGACTTGGCTTCTGCGTCACCATACGTACGAGAACCATAACTGAGCGTGATGATTGACGTCCGGATTCTTGGTCAAGCGGGGAAGCCTGTCGCTCCAGGTCACCAGACGAACCGGGACGAGGGGCGCGCTAGCGTATGCGCTGTGTCGCACCCCAAGCCGCTCAACCTGCCGTTCGACCCCATCGACCGCGCCGCGGAGAGCTGGCGTGCCCACTTCGGGCCCTCCGCCGCCATGGCCGCCGTGACGTCGATAATGAGGGCCCACCAGATCCTGCTGTCGCAGCTCGACTCGCTGCTGAAGCCGTACGACCTGACCTTCGCCAGGTACGAGGCGCTGGTCCTGCTGACGTTCAGCAAGACAGGCGCCCTGCCGCTGTCGAAGATCGGCGAACGGCTCATGGTCCACCCCACCAGCGTCACGAACACGGTGGACAGGCTGGAGAAGTCCGGGTTCGTCTGCCGGCTGCCCAACCCGCGGGACGGGCGCGGCGTGCTCGCCGAGATCACCGGCCCCGGCCGGGACGTCGTGGAGCGGGCCACCCGCGACCTGATGGGAGCCGAGTTCGGCCTGACCATGTACGCCGAGGACGAACTCCACCAGATGTTCACCCAGCTGCGCACCCTCCGTGTGGCGGCGGGCGACTTCCAAGAGGGCGGCGGGTGACTGTGCCGCCCTGGTGATGCGGCAAGATGAGGAGCATGGCGGACTTCTCTAGGCCCGGGTCGCTCTACGGAGCGATTGACCTGGGCGCGCGCAAGCAGGCCCTTGAGGCGCAGGCCCGGCGGGAGGCGGCGGGTCCCCAGGCGGCCGCGTCGGCCTCGGTCGTGGACGTGACCGAGGAGACGTTCACGACCGACGTCATCGACCGCTCGATGACCATGCCCGTGGTCCTCGACCTGTGGTCGCCGCGGGCGCCGGGCAGCGCCCAGCTCAGCCCGGTGCTGGAGAAGGTCGTCGGCGATCTCGGTGGCCGGGCCGTGCTGGCCAAGGTCAACGTCGACACCAGCCCGCAGATCGCCCAGGCGCTGCGCGTGCAGGCCGTGCCGACCGTGCTGGCCATCTTCCAGGGGCAGGCCGTCACCGGCTTCCAGCAGGTGCTGCCCGAGCAGGAGGTGCGCCGCTGGCTCGACGAGCTCATGGGCGCGGTCGAGCAGTTCTACCAGGCCAACCCCGACGCCCGGCCCCCGGCGGCGGAGGGCGAGGAGGAGGCGCCCGCGGGGCCGCCCGCCGACCCCGACCTGGTGGCCGCCGAGCAGGCCATCGACAGCGGCGACCTCGACGCGGCCGCGGCGGCGTACGAGCGGCTGCTGGCCCGCGCGCCGGGCAACGAGGACGCCAAGATGGGCCTGGCCGGCGTCAGCCTCATCAAGCGCACGGAGAGCATCGATCCCGCCGACGTCCAGCGGCGCCTGCAGGACCCCGCCGACTTCGACGCGCAACTGCTCGCCGCCGACCTGGAGATGCTGTCCGGCGCGGTCGACGAGGCGTTCGAGCGCGTCATCGCCGTGGTCAAGCGCACCTCGGGAGACGATCGCGACAAGGCCAGGCGCCACCTGCTCGGCTTGTTCGACGCGTTGCCGGCCGACGACCCATCTTTGGCGAAAGCCCGTAGAGCTTTGGCGAGCGCACTGTTCTAACCTGGGTGTATGCGGGTCGTCACCATATCCGCGACATACGGCACGGCCGGTAGCCAGATCGGCCCGGCCGTCGCGGAGCGCCTCGGCGTGCCCTTCGTCGATCGCGCCATCCCCGGCGCGGTGGCCCAGGAGCTGGGCTGCACGCTGGAGGAGGCACTGGCCCACGACGACCGGGCCGAGCACGGCCTCGGCCGGCTGCTCTCGGGGGCGATGCGGCTACCGACCGTCACGTTCGGCGGCGTGGACATGTACGTGCCCGGCGCGATGCCGCACGCGCCGGAGGAGTTCGTCCGCCGTACCGAACGCATGCTCAAGGACATGGCCCGCGACCAGGGCGGCGTGTTCCTCGGCCGGGCGGGGGCCGTGGTGCTGGCCGACCACCCGGGCGCGCTCCACGTCAGGCTCGACGCGCCCGTGGAGCGCAGGGTCCGGCAGACGGCCACGTTGGCGCAGCTGGGCGAGCGCGAGGCCCGCCGGATCATCGAGGACAACGACCGTGCGAGGACGGCCTACGTACGGCACTTCTATCGGGCCGATCCGACGGACTCATGTCAATATCATCTGGTCGTCGACAGCACCACAATCCCCGTTCCCACCTGTGTCGATGTCATCGTGATGGCGGCCGAGGCACTGGATTGACCTGGCGCCCCCTATCATGGGGGAATTCTTGGTCAGTCCCGAAGGAGCGATTGACGTGGCGACCGTCCCGAGTGTGTCGTACTCCATCACCGTGCGTCTCGAGGTGCCGGCCGGCGGCAAGGCCGTCAGCCAGCTCACCCACGCCGTAGAGTCGGCAGGGGGCGTCGTCACAGCCCTCGACGTCACCAACGCGGGCCATGAGAAGCTCCGCATCGACGTGACCTGCGCGGCCAGGGACACCGACCACGCCCAGGCCATCGTCGACCAGCTTGAGGCGGTCGAGGGCGTCGTCATCCACAAGGTGTCCGACCGCACGTTCCTCATGCATCTCGGCGGCAAGATCGAGATGAAGTCCAAGGTGCCGCTGCGCAACCGCGACGAGCTGTCCATGGCCTACACCCCGGGTGTGGCGCGCGTGTCGATGGCCATCGCGCGCAACAAGGAGGACGCCCGGCGCCTGACCATCAAGCGCAACACGGTGGCCGTCGTCACCGACGGCTCGGCGGTGCTGGGCCTGGGCAACATCGGCCCCGAGGCCGCGCTGCCGGTCATGGAGGGCAAGGCGGCGCTGTTCAAACGGTTCGCGGGCATCGACGCCTGGCCGATCTGCCTCGACACGCAGGACGTCGACGAGATCGTCCGCACGGTGCAGGTGATCGCGCCCGGGTTCGGCGGGATCAACCTGGAGGACATCGGCGCGCCGCGCTGCTTCGAGGTGGAGCGGCGGCTGCGCGAGCTGCTCGACATCCCCGTCTTCCACGACGACCAGCACGGCACGGCGATCTGCGTGCTCGCGGCGCTCACCAACGCGCTGCGGGTCGTCAACAAGGACATCGGGTCCGTCAAGATCACCATGGCGGGCGCGGGCGCGGCCGGCAACGCGGTGCTGCGCCTGCTGCTGGCCTCCGGGGCGCGCAACGTGATCGTCTGCGACTACCTGGGCGCGGTCCACCGCGGGCGCGACGACCTCGACGAGTCGCTGCAGTGGATCGCCGACCACACCAACGCCGAGGGCTACTCGGGCGACCTGCGGGGGGCGGTCAAGGACGCCGACGTCTTCGTCGGCGTCTCGGCGCCGGGCATCCTGACGGGCGACGACATCGCGACGATGGCCAAGGACGCGGTGGTGTTCGCGCTGGCCAACCCGGAGCCCGAGGTGTCGCCGGACGACGCGCGGGAGCACGCGGCCGTGGTGGCCACGGGGCGCTCCGACTACCCCAACCAGATCAACAACGTGCTGGCCTTCCCGGGCGTCTTCCGGGGGCTGCTGGACGCGCAGGCCAACGGGGTGACGCAGGAGATGCTGCTGGCCGCCGCCGGCGCCCTCGCCGCCGTCGTGACGCCGGAGGAGCTGGGGCCCAACTACATCGTCCCCAGCGTCTTCCACCCCGACGTGGCGGGGGCCGTGGCGGCCGCGGTGCGCGAGTCGGCGGGTGGCCGGGCGCGCGGCTTCACCGAGGCATAACGCCGGTTGGCGCCAGGCTGTGCGCCCGCAGGACGCCGCCGTGCTTTGTCCGCGCGCATCCGCGATTGGAGAACGTCGGGCTGGTGAGTGGGATGGACGACTGGGACGAGGCGCTTTACTTCGAGTCGGCTCTGGACATCATCGGCAGCCTCATGGCGTGGTGCACAGCCGAGGAGCTCGGCGCGCCGGCGGACACGTCGTGGCGGGAACTGCGCGGAAGATACCTGAGGGAGTTCACGGACCTCGACCCGGCCGATCACGCGGCCGTGGCCAGAGCCGTGAAGGTGCACGGTACACGGCTGGCCGAGCTGGGCGGCTCGGTGAAGGTCGCTGCCCGTCCGTCACCTGAGGCGTATCGGCTCCCCTCGGCGGAGCACGCCCGCGTGTTCACGGAGCGGATCGTTCCGGAGATGCTGAGCGTCGCGATGTCCAGCGCGGAGCCGAGCGCCCTGATCGTGACGGGGGCGCCGGGCTCCGGTAGGACGACGCGGATCCGCCGGACGACGCGGGCCCTGGCCGCCCCGAACGGCTGGGAGGTGATCGATCCCGAGGCGTTTCTCGCTTACCACCCCTACAGCTGGGACCTCGTCCTCCATGACGATCCGATCGCCGGCGACCAGGTGATGACGGACGCGCTGGGCTGGTGTGCCCTGGCTGTCGAGCGGGCCATCGCTCGCCGGGCCGACGTCGTGCTCGAGATCGGTGCGCACCAGGACGGCGACGCGGGCGACTACGCGTCGGTGTTCCGGGACGCCGGCTACCACGTCGAGGTCGAGACGATGGCGGTTCCCGAGGCGGTCGCGAGACTCCATCTGATGATCCGCTACCACTGCCGCCACGGGAACTGGCAGGTGCTCACGCTGCCCCCGGCGGCCCGTTGACGCGGTACAGCTCCGCCCTGGCACGAAACCACGTCACGGTGTCGAGAGACGGCGGACGCGCGCCCGCGCTCAAGAGATGGGCGAGGAAGTCCCCGTGGGGAGCGAGAGCGTGCTCACGCAGGTAGTAGCCGACGGCCTCGGACCAGATCCAGACGCCGTCCGTGCGGAAGCTCCAGGGGACCACGGCGCGGCGCGAGCGGTCCACGACATCGTCGCGCAGGACCGGGTTGTCGCGGACCGTCAGCGCCGACATGAGATAGCCGGCGATCCGCTCACGCCGGGCCACATCGGTCACGAGCGGGTGATCGGCGTGGAAGCGCGGCCCCGCCTCGCCTTCCACGGCGTCGTAGACCGTCGCCCGGTGGAAGGCACGCGGCGGGACGGGAGCCCACAGCAGCGACGACCGGGCCCGGGCGGTTCGCTGGTAGGCGGGCAGGCTCGACGCGGTGGTGTAGACCTCGACCTGCGGATCGGGCTCGCCCCGCTCGCTCAGCACGATCTGCGCGCGCAGTGCGAGCAGGCACGGGTCGGTGCCTGACGCGACCTCGACGAGGTACACGCGTTTCGCACGAGGCCCGGGCGGACCGTCGGGAGGGAACCGCCACGCCCGCCACAGCCCACGACATTCCGGCTCGCCCGCGACCATCTCGATCAGGGCCGCGTCCCGCTCGTCGAGCAGGCCGTCCGCCGATGTCCGATCCCTGGTGTCGGTGAGGTCCAGGCAGCGGCCGATCCGTTCCCTGTGGGCCCGCAGCACGGCCAAGGGGGCCGGGGCGAAGTGCCACGCCGGGACGGGGTCTTCGGACTGCCGCCTCGTCCCCGCCGGAGGGGCGTGATCGACGCCCGCGCCGCCCAGCAGGGCGGCGAGAAGGTCGGCGTCGCGGCCGGCCAGGGACACGCCACGCTCAAGGACGGCGGCGGCCACGGACGCGGCCAGGCCTTCCAGGTCCTCGGCGACGAGCCGGTCCCTGGCCTCGGAGATCAGGCCGTCGGGAACCCGTCCGGACAGCCGCAGCAGCATCGCGTGACAGCCGGCCACCAAGCTCGGAAACCTGTATGGACGCTGACTCATCCGGTTTCCCGCCTCCCGTGCTGAGCGGTGGAGTTCATGCTAGCGAGGACGTCGGCGGCGGCGATGCGGCCGTACAGTTCCATCGCGTTCGCGAACGTGCCGAACAGACCCGGCGACGCCACCTCCACACCGCGGATGATCTCGTAGATCGAATGGTCCTCCGTCGGAAGCATCCAGCCGAGGAGCGCGCGGGTGAAATCCTCCTCGGTGACGCCCTCGGGCTGTATCCAGCGGAATATCGAGTGGAGGCGGGCCGCGGTGCCCGATATCCCGGCGACGACGGGGAACCCCGCCTCCGTGGACACCGTCGTGAACCAAGGGTGGTCGGCGTGCATGCCGTAACGAGCCGTTCCCAGCACCCAGCTCATCGGCTCCTGCGCATCGTGCGCGGGGTCGTCGTCAGGTCGATCGAGAAGCTCCGACCAGGTGTCCTCGGCCGCCGGGTCGTCCAGAACGTTGCGGATCTCCGGCGAGGAGGCCGGCTCCGGGGGCGTGCTCGGCGGCTGCGACGGCTCGGCCGGCCGCCGCGCGGTGGCCAGTTCGAGGGAGTGCAGCGGCATGTCACGGTTCAGGAAGTCCTGGGGCGTTCGCTGGAACGCCGGCAGTTCCTCGACCGTGCGTGACCATCTGGCGGCCTGGCTCTCCTTGAATTCGGCCACGGTGATGGCGGCGTCCGGTGAATGCGTGCCGAGGGTGGAGATCTTGAAGATCTCCCGGGAGTTGGCCAGCGGGCGCTCCAGGAGAGGACGTAATCGGGACACGTCCAAGCCGGCGCGGGCCGCCGTCCGGGTCCAGTCCGGCCGTGTGCGCAGTTCGTACAGGGTTTCCTTGAGAGTCAGGCCGTGCTGGCTGAAGAAGGCAGCGTTGTAGAGCGAGGTCATCAGCATGCGCAGATTGCCCTCGCGGCGCAGGTCGGCCAGCGCGATCGTGTCGCGTCCGACCTGGCCGGGGCTGGTGGGGTCGTCCTTGAAGAACGCCTGCTCGGTGCGCGCGGCCGGGGTTCCCGGATAGAGCTCACGATGGAGCGCGGTGAGGACGTCGTGCAGTCTGGCCACCGTTCGCTCCGCGGCGGTGCGGGCGGCGGCGTCGTGGTACAGCACCTCGCCGAGTTCGCGCTCGAAGTCCAGGAAACGCTCGATCTCCGCGGGGTCGTCGGGGGTCAGCCATGGTCGGGCCATGGCCTCGACCGCGTCAGCCTCACCGGCGAGGTGGTCGTAGGTGGTGGCGTCCTCGGGGTGCTCCCGGCGTTGCCGTTCCAAAGTGCCACGCAGATCGTCCAGCCGGCGCGTGAATTCCAGCCGTTCGACGGGCGTCCAGGGGCGCTCCCGTTCGGCTCGCAGGGCCTCCTGGGCGCCCGTGCGTCCCAGCCATCCGCCATCGGGTCCACGCCGGTTGGAGAAGATCGCCTCGCCCGTGCGCAGCCGGATGTGCACCGCGTTCACGATCGCCGGCGGGTCGTCGGACTCCAGCAGACCCACCGTCCTCTCCGACCCGGAGAAGCGGCTGTCGTGCGCCGCCGCGGGCACGAAACGGCCGGCGCCGTGGCTGACCCTCTCGCTCAGATAGCGGGTGAGGACCGACAGCCGGCTCTGGGCCCCGGCGGCCGCCACGAACTCGGTCTCCACCTGGTAGCCGTGGTCCTGGAACTGCTTGATGAAGGCGCCGGCTTCGCGCGGGTCTCCCAGGGTGGCCTCGACGATCACGTTGAAGCCGTGCGCGATGACATGCTCGAACGCCATCGCCTGCCACTGCTTCGCAATCGGCTGGATGAGGTTGTTGGTCGCCACGTCGTTCCAGGCCAGTAGCCGGGCGTACGCGGGGTGGAAGTCCTTGTACTCGTCGACGATCAGCCGGATGGCCCCGCCCCGTTCCCGGAACCCCTCGTGGAGCCGGCGGATCGTGGTCGACTTGCCCGCGCCCGGCTGGCCTCCGACGACGATCATCGTGGGGTTCGGAGAGCGCGTGGCGCCCGACAACATCTCGGGGACGATCCGGCGCTCGAAGATCTCCCGTAGATCCTCGTCGGTGAGCCTGTGGTCGACGGGAGGCGTCGGCGGGCCGGTATCGGCCGGTGCCTTGACCGGCCGCTCGCGTTCTGACGGTGACGGGTCCGTACGGGGTCTGGCAGCGGGTGGGCCCACGGGCTCGGGTGCGGGTCGCGCTCCGCTGAGGGCCTGCACGAGGTCCGCATGAGAGGGCACCAGTTCTCCGCGGCGCACTGTTGCGGACGGTGAGATGGCTGTCGGGGGCTCCGGCGAGGCCTGCGTCGGCCGGACTCTCGGGTCACCGGAGGCGGGCGGGCCTTCGGACGTGAGGGAGGCGGGTGTGGAGGAGGCGGGTGTGGAGGAGGCGGGTGTGGAGGAGGCGGGTGTGGAGGAGGCGGGTACAGGCGGCAGGACGGTGCCCGGACCGCCGGCCGCTTCGGTGACGGCCGGCGCCCGCGGCGCTCGTGCCGGAGTGGGATCGCCGCTCGCCGTGGGACCGGCAGGAGCCGCGTGGGACGCGGTGGAGGGTGGAGGGCTCGCTGGTGTGCCGGCCGCGGTGGCGGGCGTGCCGCCGCCCGTCGGCGCCGCCGGAGCGGCGGACGGGACGTTGGCCACGGGCCCGGATGAGGCGGGCGGGACGTTGGCCACGGGCACGGATGGGGCGGATGGGAGGCTCGCCACCGTGCTGTGCGTCGTGGCGAGCGGGGGCGGGGCAGCGCCGATGGGCGCGCTCTCGGTCCAGGTGGTGGCCGGTGTGGTTGTCGTGGTGACGCCCGTGCCGGTGCTGGGAGAGGAACTGGTGGCCAGGTCGGCCGCACCGGTGTGCGTGCCGGGGGCCGTACCGCCACTCGTGCCGGCCGGCGTGGGGGAGCCGCCACCCGTGCGGGACGCGTCCGCGGCCGAAGCCGTGGCGTGTGCGGCGTCCAGCGCGGCGTGCGGACGGGTGATCGCGCTGACCACGTCGGCGCTGAACGGGCTGATCGTGTTCGTACGGCCGGCGCCCGCTGCCATCCCGCCCAGCACTCCCTCGGCTGACGGCAGCTCCCACTTGCCGTACACCACGCCGTTGGCCACGAACCCGGCGGGCACTGACACGGCCCCATTCGTGAGGCCGGCTTGAAGGGCACGGCCGGGATAGCGACGCAGGGCGTTAAGAATGCCCGGAGCGTCGCGGGCGGCCGCATTCAAGGCCTTGATCCCCGGCACACTGCTCACGAACCTGGACATCGGCCGGACGAGCCGGGAAGCGAGCACGGCGCCACCGGCGTCGCCGAGGATGGCGGCCATGGTCCGCCGGCCGTCCCACCGCCGGCGGGTGCCCAGCTCCCGCTGGCGGTCCTGGGCGTAGCCGTCGATCAGCAGCCCCTCGGCGACCTCCTCGGGCACCTCCCGGAGCGCGTGGCCGGCGACCGCCCTTGCCAGCAGGGCCTTGCCGCGCCCCAGAGCGCTCAGCCGAGCGGTGTTCACGGTCGCGGCCTTGGGGACGACCTTCTCGGCGAAGCGGACGCCCGCCGCCTCGTCCAGCCGCTTGAAGACCTGGTCGAGGAACCTGCGCAGTTCCCTGGCGTACGGGCCGAGCAAGGGAGTGGTGGCTCCCGCGCTGAAGAACGTGGCCAGTCCCGCCACGGTGGCCGCCGACAGCGTCACCCAGAAGCCCGCGTTGATCGACAACTTGGCGTACTGCGTCTCGCGTGCGTAGCCGTCGTGCTGCAGCGCGTACGCGTGCGCGATCTGCGCCAGCGCGGCCAGCCCCGACTCCCCGGAACCGAGGCGCTCGACGTCCGCGCGGAAGGCGTCGGCGGCAGGACCCTGCCAGCCTTCCAAGATCTTGCCGGCCGCGGGGCCGCACTTCTGGGCGGCGGCCGCCGAGCACTTCGCCAGGTCCTCGAATGCCACCGCCAGCGCCGCCTCGCCGCTCTCGCCGGCCTCCGGCCACAGCTGCCCGGACGAGATCAGCGCGAGCAGGATGTCGGCCGGCGGCGGCAGGCTCTCGCTCCACGCCTTGGTCACGTCGGTGGCGAATCCTCCGCTGCCGATCGTGTCGTCCTGGTCCGCGAGCCTTCCGGTGACCGGGGAGCTCACGTTGCGACCTGGACCGGTCTCTACAGCCATGCCTGCCTCGGCTCGCCCCCGTGCCGATGGGCTGTGGTCAAGCTACTAGGTCCTCCTGTCGAACGATGCGGCCTCCGCCTCCGCCGAGCCGTCGACGCTCTGCCGAACCGCTGTGCCGCTGTCGATGATCCGGCCGACCTGGTCGCCTGCCCAGGCGATCACCAGGTGGGGGCCGTCACCTTCCATGTACGCCCGCCGGAACTCCCTGCCCGCCGAGTCGTCGCCCCACGGAGCGGCGGCGTGCAGCCGTTCGATGCGGGCCACGGCGTCCCTGACCGCGTCGTCCAGGTCGGCGGCCATGGCGTTCCAGCGCGCGAGTCCCTGATCGACCAAGGGGCGCTCGATCCTGAGTGTCACGAGGCGTCCCAGGTGCCGTGCAGGTGCTCGCTCAACCGCGAGAGCCCGGCGTCGCGCAGCTCTTCGGTACAGGCGCGCAGCGTGTCCGCATCCAGAGGAGGCGAGGCCAACACCCCCCTTTGTGCCGCCGGGAACGGATCTTTCTGCGACCCTAGCCGTCAATATCGCGCGCGCCGGAACGTTTCGCCATTTTTCGAAGCGTGTGCTCATGAGGCGCCTGCGGTCGCCCGGCCGGTGGTGTCACGCGCGCCGCCGCCCATGCTGCGCACCTGCTGATGTGAGGGCAGCGTTACTGCCGGGGAACTGCCGGGACACGTGGGGGCAACAGAACGGGGCTACTTATCTGTCAATCGACAGAAATTGCCTCCCGGGGAGAGCCCATGGCGCCTTCACCTTCCGCCGACGAGAGCGTCCTCGAAAAGTTCGGCTACCGGCAGGAACTGCACCGCAGCATGGGCCGCTACGCCTCGTTCGCGGCCGGTTTCTCCTTCATCTCGGTCCTCACCACGGTCTTCCAGTTCTTCGGCCTCGGTTTCTCCTTCGGCGGCCCGGCGTTCTTCTGGACCTGGCCGCTGGTGCTGGCCGGCCAGCTCATGGTCGCGCTCTGCTTCGCGGAGCTGGCCGCGCGCTACCCGATCTCGGGGGCCATCTACCAGTGGTCCAGCCGCATGGGTAATGCGACGTTCGGCTGGTTCGCCGGCTGGATCATGGTGCTCGGCCAGGTCGCGGTGATCGCCGCCGCGGCGCTGGCCCTGCAGGTCGTCCTCCCGGCCATCTGGCCGGGCTTCCAGCTGATCGGCACCGACCCCTCGCCGGTGTCCGCGGATGGCGCGGCCAACGCCGCGCTGTTCGCCGTGCTCCTGCTCGCCGTCACCACCGTGGTCAACCTGCTCGACAACAAGATCATGGCCAGGGTCAACGTCATCGGGGTCACCGCCGAGATCGTCGGCGCCGTCCTCATCGTCGTACTGCTGCTCACCCACGCCGACCGCGAGCCCAGCATCACCTTCGAGACCGGCCTGCCCGGCGGCGCCTTCGCCGCCCTGCTGGTGGCCGCCTTCGCCGCGTCCTACGTGCTCATCGGCTTCGACAGCGCGGGCGAGCTGAGCGAGGAGACCCGCAAGGCCTCCGCCGTCGCGCCGCGCACGATCATCACCGCGCTCGGCGCGGCCGGACTGCTCGCCTGCCTGATCGTCTTCGCCGCGCTGCTCGCCGCGCCCAGCCTCACCGACGGCCGCCTGGCCACCGAGGGCCTGTCCTACGTGCTGACCAGCACCCTCGGCGACGGCTTGGGCAAACTGCTGCTGGCCGACGTCGTGGTGGCGATCTGCGTGGCGACGCTGGCGATCCAGACCTCCGCGACCCGCATGCTCTTCTCGATGGCCCGCGACGGCGTCGTGCCCTTCGCCGCACAGCTGGCACGGGTCTCGCCCCGCACCGGCATGCCGACCGGCCCCGCCCTGGTCACCGGCGCCCTGGCGGCCCTCATCGCGGCGATCAACTTCATCTCGCCCGACGCCTTCCTCGCGATCGGCACCACCTGCATCGTGGCCCTGTACATCGCCTACGCGATGGTGACCGGGCCACTGCTGTGGCAACGGCTGCGCGGGGCGTGGCGGGGCGGGGCGCCGGCGGGGGTGGACGAGAACGGCAAGCCGCTGTTCTCCCTGGGCCGCTGGGGCTTGCCGGTCAACGTGCTGGCCGTCGTCTACGGCGTCGGCATGGCCGTCAACCTGGCCTGGCCGCGGGCCGAGGTGTACGCCCCTGCCAGCGGAGAGTGGTATTTCCAATGGTTCACGGCGCTGTTCCTGGCCGCGGCGGTGGGGGCGGGCGTGCTGTACCGGCGGTCAGCCGCCGCGAAGCAGCGCGCTGCCCAGCTCTCGCAGGTGGGCGAGGTCGCCCTCACCGACACCGCCAACGCGTAGCGCGGCGTCGGCCACCGCCTCCGCCATCGCCTCGACCGCGAGGGCGGAGGCGTTCCTGCGGATCAGGATGACGCTCTCCACCACGGAGTAGACCAGATCCGCGCGCAGGTCACGCTCGTTCTGCGGCAGCCCGGCGGTGATCGGCGCGAGCAGGCCCGAGTAGGCCTGCTTGAGCGCGGTCCGCAACTCCTGGAAGTCAAGGAACCGGTCGGCTTCGGGCAGCAGGTACAGAGCGCCCAGATTGTGCTCGCCGGAGCACAGCAGCGCCGCGTCGCGGTACGCCAGCGCCCACAGCCGCGCCCCCGCGGGCGCGTCGGAGGCGGCGAGCAGGCGCGCGGCCTCCAGCGACGGCCGCACCGTGCTCTCCAGCAGCTCGGCGAGCAGCTCTTCCTTGCCCTTGAAGTAGTGGTACAGGGTTGCCTGCCGGACCCCGGCGCGCTCGGCCACCTCCCGGGTGGTGGTGGCGCTGTAGCCGTTGACCGTGAACAGCTCCGCCGCCGCCGCCAGGAGCTCCTCGCGCGGGGACAGGCCGGTCTCGGGACGCGCGACGGCACGTGGACGTCCCACCCCTCTTCTGTTCACGCACCGATCCTTCCACAGGCCGCGGACCCCTCCGTTTCACAGGAATGAAACAGCCGGGATGCGCGGGCGAAACGTCACGATCTTAATTTCTGTCGAGCGACAGAAATTAAAGGAGGAGCCCGATGGCGACAGCCACCACGTACGGCGCACGCGAGCACGCCCGTGCCCAGGAGGGCGCGGTGGTCCCGGCCATGCCACGCGTGCCGGCCCCAGAGGGCCTGACCTGGTCGGAGACGGTCGCGGGCGGCAACTACACGCACCGTGCCCTGGCCCGCGGCACGGAGCTGACTCTGACCGACGCAACCGGCGACGCCTGCGCCCACCTGCTGCTTCACGTGACCGACCGCCCCTGGGAACGGCTCAACATCGCCGACACCATCAAGGTCCTGTGGAACGCCTACCCCGGCGCGGGGCACCTGCTGCTGTCCGACCAGGGCCGGGTGCTGGCCTCGGTGCTGGAATCGACCGCGCCCGCCGACGCCCTGTGCGGCGTCTCCACGCTGCGTCGCAACACCGAGCGCTACGGCGACGGCGCCCCGCAGAGCACCTCGCCCGCCGGCCGGGAGTTGTTCAAGCTGGCCGCGGCCAAGCACGGGCTGAGCCCGCGCGACCTGCCGCCCTCCATCTCCTTCTTCCAGGGCGTCCGCGTCGACCCAGGGTCGGGACGCCTGGAGTTCACCGGCTCGGCGGGCCCCGGCGCGAGCATCACGCTCCGCGTGGAGATGCCGGTGACCGTCGTCATCGCCAACGCCACCCACCCGATCGACCCTCGTCCCGACTACCGCTGCGGCCCGCTGGAGGTCGCCGCTTCTTCCGGCAGGCCGACCGAGCCCGGCGATCCGCTCTGGGAAGCCACCCCCGAAGGCCGCCGCGCTTTCGAGAACACCGCCGACCACCTCACCGCCAGGGGCATGCGATGACCGACGTGACCGTTCCCGCCCGTGCTCCCTGGTCCTCGGTGGTCCCGGCCGGCCGGCACCTGACCATCACCGACCTCGGCGGGAACCAGGCCGTCGACTGCCTGATCTACGACGCCCATGACACCGCCGTACGCTACAGCGCCCAGGACACCGTCCACGCCCAGGGCGGCATCTTCCTGACCACCGGCACCGTGCTGCTGTCCAACGAGCACACGCCGTTGCTGACCGTCGTCGAGGACACCTGCGGCCGGCACGACACGCTCGGTGGCGCCTGCTCCAAGGAGTCCAACACCCTTCGGTACGGCCAGCACACCTGGTCCCAGCACGCCTGCGTGGAGAACTTCCTGGCCGAGGGCCTGCGGCACGGCCTGGGCAAGCGCGACCTGGTCAGCAACATCAACTGGTTCATGAACGTCCCGGTGGAGGCCGACGGCACCCTCGGCATCGTGGACGGCATCTCCGCCCCCGGCTTGAGAGTGACGCTGCGCGCCGAGACCGACGTCCTGGTGCTCGTCTCCAACTGCCCGCAGATCAACAACCCGTGCAACGGCTTCGACCCGACCCCGGTGAGGATCACGATCCAATGAGCATGACCCTCCTGGTCGCCAACAGGGGCGAGATCGCTGTCAGGATCATTCGCACCGCCCGCCGGATGGGCCTGCGAACCGTCGCGGTCTACTCCGACCCCGACCGCGGCGCCGCACACGTCCGGCTGGCCGACCATGCCGTACGGCTCGGCCCAGCTCCGGCCAAGGACAGCTACCTCGACGCCGACCGGGTGCTGGACGCCGCGATAGCGTCGGGCGCCGACGCGCTCCACCCCGGCTACGGCTTCCTGTCGGAAGACGCCGCCTTCGCGCGCCGGGTCGAGTCGGCCGGTATGGCGTTCGTCGGCCCCACCCCGGAGCAACTGGAGCTGTTCGGCGCCAAGCACACCGCCCGCGCTGCGGCCCACGCGGCGGGCGTCCCGCTGCTGCCCGGCACCGGACTGCTCGCCGACCTGCCGGCCGCGCGGAGCGCCGCCGAGCAGATGGGCTACCCGGTGATGCTCAAAGCCACCGCAGGCGGCGGCGGGATCGGGATGCGGGCCTGCCGCGACGCGGCGGAGCTGGCCGAGGCGTGGCAGAGCGTGCAGCACGTGGCCTCGGCCAACTTCGCCACCGCCGGAGTGTTCCTGGAGCGGCTCGTCGAGGGCGCCCGCCACGTCGAGGTGCAGGTGTTCGGCGACGGCCGGGGGCGCGTCGTGGCCCTCGGCGACCGGGACTGCTCGCTGCAGCGCCGCAACCAGAAGGTGCTGGAGGAGGCGCCCGCCCCCGGCCTGCCCGACTCGGCACGCGACCTGCTGGCCGACAGCGCGCTGCGATTGTGCGAGTCCGTCGGCTACCGATCGGCCGGGACGGTCGAGTTCATCTACGACCCCGTGCGGCGCCGGCCGTACTTCCTGGAGGTCAACACCCGCCTGCAGGTCGAGCACCCGGTGACCGAGGCGCGCTACGGCGTCGACCTGGTCGAATGGATGCTGCGGCTGGCGCAGGGGGACAGCTCGCCGCTGGACGCGGGAGTGCCCCAGCCGCGCGGCCACGCGGTCGAGGCGCGCGTCTACGCGGAGAACCCGAGCAAGGACCACCGGCCGAGCGCCGGGCTGCTCACCCGGGTGGAGTTCCCCGCCGACGTCCGCGTGGACACCTGGATCGAGACCGGGACCGTGGTCACCACCTCCTACGACCCCATGCTGGCAAAGGTGATCGTGTCCGGGCCCGACCGCGAGACGGCGCTGGCCAGGCTGGGCACGGCCCTGGAGGCCACCCGGATCGACGGCGTCGAGACCAATCTGGCCCTGCTGCGGGCGGTCGTCGAGGACCCCACTGTGCTGGCGGCCACGCACCACACCGCCACCCTCGCCGGGATCGGCGACGACTCGCGGCGCATCGAGGTCATCCGGCCCGGCATGCTGACCACGGTCCAGGACTGGCCAGGTCGCACCGGGTACTGGCAAGTGGGCGTGCCACCGTCGGGCCCGATGGACGACCGCTCCTTCCGCCTGGGCAACCAGGCGCTCGGCAACGAGCCCGGCGCACCGGGGCTGGAGTGCACGCTGCAGGGTCCGGCGTTGCGCTTCACCCACGCGACCACGGTCTGCGTCACCGGCGCGCCCGCTTCCGTCACGCTCGACGGCACGCCCATCGCGATGTGGGAGCCGGTGACCGTCGCGGCGGGCGCCACGCTCGACATCGGCGCCCCGCCGACCGGCATGCGCACGTACCTGCTGGTCGCCGGAGGCCTGGACGTGCCCGCCTACCTGGGCAGCGCCGCCACCTTCACGCTCGGCAACTTCGGCGGTCACGGCGGGCGTGCGCTGCGCGCGGGCGACGTGCTGCGCGGCGGGACGGTCCGCCGGGGGCTCACCGGGGCCGGCGGAGCCTGGGAGCCGGGCACCTGGGAAATCGGCGTCGTGGAGGGGCCGCACGCCGCGCCCGAGTTCTTCACCGACGACGACATCGCCGACTTCTACGCCACCACATGGAAGGTGCACCACAACTCGGCACGCACCGGCGTCCGGCTCATCGGCCCCAAACCGCGCTGGGCCCGGCCCGACGGCGGCGAGGCGGGACTGCACCCGTCGAACATCCACGACACTCCCTACTCGGTCGGGGCAATCGACTTCACCGGCGACATGCCGGTCATCCTCGGACCCGACGGGCCCTCACTGGGCGGCTTCGTCTGCCCCGCCACTGTCGTGACGGGCGAACGATGGAAACTCGGCCAGTTGCGGCCGGGTGACACCCTGCGTTTCGTCCGCCTGCCCTCAGCGGTCGGCCGGCCCGGCGACGGAGGAGTGCTGGCCCGCCGGGGTGACGTCACCTACCGGCGAAGCGGCGATGACAACCTCCTCGTCGAGTTCGGCCCCATGGAGCTCGACCTGGCCCTGCGCATGCGGGTGCACGCCCTCGCCGAGGCGGTGGACGCGGCCCGGCTGCCCGGCATCGTGGACATCACCCCCGGCATCCGCTCGCTCCAGGTCCACCTCGATCCGGCCGCGCTGGCGCAGGAGCGGTTGCTGGACGTACTGATGGAGCTCGAAGCAGGGCTGCCACCCGTCGAGGAACTGGTGGTCCCCTCGCGCACGGTGCACCTGCCGTTGTCATGGGACGACCCGGCGACACGCGAGGCGATCGAACGCTACATGGCGGGGGTACGGGACGACGCTCCCTGGTGCCCGTGGAACATAGAGTTCATCCGCCGGATCAACGGGCTCGGCAGCGTGCAGGACGTCTACGACACCGTCTTCGACGCCGAATACCTCGTGCTCGGGCTCGGCGACGTCTACCTGGGCGCCCCGGTGGCCACCCCGCTCGACCCGCGGCACCGGTTGGTCACCACCAAGTACAACCCGGCCAGGACCTGGACCGCGGAGAACTCCGTCGGCATCGGCGGTGCCTACCTGTGCGTCTACGGCATGGAGGGGCCTGGCGGCTACCAGTTCGTCGGCCGCACGGTCCAGGTCTGGTCGACCTACGGGCAGGACACGCCCTGGCTGCTGCGCTTCTTCGACCGCATCCGCTGGTACCCGGTCAGCGCGCAGGAGCTGCTCGACCTGCGGGCGGACATGGCGGCCGGGCGGCTGGAGCTGAAGATCGAGGACGGCTCGTTCTCGCTGGCCGACCATCGCCGCTTCCTGGCCGCCCACTCGCCGTCCATCGCCGACTTCCGGGAGCGGCAGGCCGCGGCCTTCGCCACCGAGCGTGCCGCCTGGGAGGCTTCCGGCGAGTTCGCCCGGGGCTCCGAACCCCCCGACGCGCCGCCTGCCTCGACGGAGGTTCTCTCGGGCGGGGTGGTGGCCGAGTTCGCGGCCGGCGTCTGGCAGGTGGCCGTCACGGCCGGCGAGCGGGTCGAAGCAGGGGACAGGCTCGTCGTGCTGGAGGCCATGAAGATGGAGTCGGTTGTCCTGGCGCCGGTGACCGGGGTGGTGGAGCGGGTCCTGGTCAAGCCCGGCGACCAGGTCGATGCCGGGACCGCGCTGGTCGTGGTGAGGGGAGAGCGGGCATGACCGCGACGAACGGCGTTCAGCGGGCGGACGGGCGCGGAGCCGCGGCGGTCGACAGGATACGGCGGGCCTATGCCCGGATCGCCGAGGTGAACCGGCCCGAGGTATGGATCACCCTGCGCCCGCAGGAGGAGACAGAGGCGGAGGCCGCCGCGATCGACCCGGCCCTGCCGTTGGCCGGGACGCTCTTCGCGGTCAAGGGCAACATCGACGTCGAGGGCCTGCCCACCACGGCGGGTTGTCCCTCCTATGCCTACCTGCCCGAACGTGACGCAGAGGTGGTGGCACGGCTGCGCGCGGCAGGTTCGGTGGTGCTCGGCACGACCAACCTCGACCAGTTCGCCACCGGGCTGGTCGGGACGCGCAGCCCTTATGGGCCGGTGCGCAATGCCGTCGACCCTTCCTACGTCTCGGGCGGATCCAGCTCCGGGTCCGCGGTCGCGGTCGCGCTCGGGATCGTGGACTTCGCGCTCGGCACCGACACCGCGGGGTCCGGGAGGGTCCCGGCGGCCTTCAACGGGATCGTGGGGCTGAAGCCGACCTACGGCCTCGTCCCCACAGACGGTGTCGTACCCGCCTGCGGGAGCCTCGACTGCGTCACCGTCTTCGCCCGCTCCCTGCCCGAGGCCCGCCGCGCCTTCGCCGTCATGACCGCCTCGCCGGTGACCACGGCGCCCGCCTCGCCGGGCGCCGTGGAGTCGGCAAGGGAGGTGGCCGTGCCGCCCAGGCGGCCGGGGCCCTGGCGGGTGGCCGTGCCGGCGGTGGACGCGCTCGGCGAGCTCGACGCCGGCTGGGCGCAGGCCTTCGAGCGCGCCGCCCGCTCGTTCCGCGGCGTGGAACTGCTCCCGATCGACCCTGCTCCCTTCCTGGAGGCCGCCGAACTGCTCTACCGGGGTGCCTTCGTCGCCGAGCGTTACCGCGCGGTCGGCGAGTTCGTCGCCAAGGGCGGTCCCGACCTGGACCCCACCGTCGCGGGGATCATCACGGCCGCCGCTGCGATCCCCGCACACCGCCTGTTCGCCGACCAGGAAGCTCTCGCGGGCCTGCGAGCCCAGGCCATGGCGAACCTCGGGGACGCGGACGCCCTCCTGCTGCCCACGACCCCCGGCCATCCAACGCTCGCCGAGGTGGCGGCCGAGCCTTTGACCGCCAACTCCAGGCTCGGCCGCTTCACCAACTCCACCAACCTGTTCGGCCTGTCCGCCCTGGCCGTGCCGGCCGGGACGGCCGGCGGGCGGCCCTTCGGCGTGATGCTGCTGGGCCGTCCACACGCCGACGACCATCTGGCGGCGATCGCCGAAACGCTCAGCCTGCCGCTGCGCCTGGCCGTCGTGGGCGCTCACCTCAGCGGCCAGCCGCTCAATCACCAGCTGACCGAACGCGGCGCCGGTCTCGTCCTCACCACCACCACCGCCTCGGCCTACCGCCTGTACGCCCTGCCGACCACCCCGCCCAAGCCGGGCCTGGTCCGCACGGCCGAGAGCGGAGCGCCGATCGAGGTCGAGGTGTGGGAACTACCGCCCGACGGCCTGGGCAGCCTGCTCGCCGAGGTTCCCCGGCCGCTCGCGCTCGGCCAGGTCGAGCTGGCCGGCGGCGGCACGGCGACCGGCTTCGTGTGCACGCCGGAGGGCCTGGCCGGTGCGACCGACATCACGGTTCACGGCGGTTGGCGAGCCTACCTGGCAGCGGGGTGAGCGTTCGTCGAGGCATCGACCGCTCACCGCGGCGGCGTGGGTGGTTGGCGGGGCGTGGTTGACCCGTGATTCGCAGGTGGCGCGCGTGCGGCGAGGTGCCCGTCGGATGGTCGCGTCCGCCCGGAGGCGTGGGCGTCCGGTGGCCGGTGGTGCGCCCGTTCGGTGGTGTCCGTTCGGGCCGTCGCGTCCCCCGTGGAGCGGTCGGCCGGAGCGGTGTCAGGCGGGCTGGTTCGGGGCCTGGGCGGTGATGGCCGGGATGAGGTGGTAGCTCTCCTGGAAGACCAGGTTGTGGGCGTCGGCGGTGGCGATCACCCGTAGCGTGTCGAGCTGGGCCTCGGCGTCCACCGGGTTGAAGACGTTCAGCGGCCAGTCCCCGACCGTGTTGCCCCGCAGGTGCGGGTGGTGGAAGTCGCAGCCGTAATGGGCGACGATCGCGATCGGCTGGTTGTGGGTGGCGCGCTGCTCCGCCCACGTCAGCGACCACATCGCGTTGAGTCCGCCCTCGCGCGACCGGGTGACCCCGCTGGCGACCACCTCGCCGGTGCCGAGCAGCAGGTCGGTGTTGATCTCGTCGAGTGCCCTGCGCGCCACCGGGTCGAGCAGTTCGGCCGCCATGGCGAACACACGTTCCTTTTCCTCCCGGGTGACGGCCCCTCCGTGGTCGCCGTCACGCAGGTCGCGGAAGTGCCTGAGCAGGGCTTCGTTCATCGGAGTGCACATGACTACCCCCTGCCCAGATCCGGGTCAGGTGAGCAGGGCGGCGATGCGGTCGCGTACGTCGGGCGTGTCGAGCCCGCGCACCGTGAGCGTCGTGCGGCGGCGTACGACGTCGTCCACCGTGGCGGCCCACTCGCGGTCGCGCGCGTAGACCGCCTGGGCCCAGATGTCGGGGCCGTCCGGGTGGATGCGCTCGCCGAGAGAGGGGTCCTCGCGGATGAGCCGGGCCAGGTCGAACGCGATCGACCCGTAGTGGCCGGCCAGGTGCCTGGCCACCAGCGGGTCCATGCGCGTGCCCGGGTCACGGTCGGTCCACAGCCGCAGGGCCACCGCGTCGGGGCTGGCCAGCCCAGGGAGGGGGACGGCGGGCAGGATGTCGGCCAGATCGTCGCCCAAAGGGCGCCCCGGCAGGTGGGCGAGCGTGTCGAGGACGTGCCGGCCGATGTGACGGTAGGTGGTCCACTTGCCGCCCGCCACCGAGAGCATGCCGCCCGAGCCCCGGGTCACCACGGTCTCCCGCTTGGCGGCCGTCACCTCACCGGGGCCGCCGGGCAGCACGCGCAGCCCGGCGAAGGCGTAGGTGATGTCCTCGCGCCTGAGCTGGGCGTCGCGCACGGAGTGGCCGGCCTCGTCGAGGATCTGCGCGATGTCGGCCTCGGTGGCGCCCACCCCGCCGGGATCGCCCTCGTACGCCTCGTCCGTGGTGCCGAGCAGCAGGTGGTCCTCCCACGGGATGGCGAACGACACCCGGTACTTGTCGATCGGCGTGGTCAGCGCCGCCTTCCAGGGCTCGTGGCGGCGCAGCACCAGGTGGGCCCCCTTGGACAGCCGGATGCTCGGCGCGGCGTCCGGGTCCTCCATGCGCCGCAGGTGGTCCACCCAGGGCCCGGTGGCGTTCAGGACGAGCCGGGCGGACACCCCGAACTCGGCCCCGTCGAGCCGGTCGCGCAGGTCGGCCCCCGTGACCGTGCCGCCCGTCGTGCGCAGCCCGACGACCTCGGCGTGGTTGAGCACGACGGCGCCCGCGTCCACGGCGGCCCGCACGGTCATGACCGCGACGCGGCTGTCGTTCATCTGGTGGTCGCCGTAGACGGCGGCGGCCCGCAGGCCCTCGGTACGCAGGGCGGGCACCTTGGACAGGGCCTGCTGGGGCGTGATCACCTTGCCCATGCCGTCGCCGAACACCGACAGCGCCGAATACAGGAACACCCCGGCGCCCAGCTTGGCCGCACCGTGCGGCCCGCCCTTGTAGATCGGCACCAGGAACGTCAGCGGCTTGACCAGGTGCGGCGCGATGTCGGCGGCCAGGGCGCGGCGCTCGCGGTGGTTCTCGGCGACGAGCCTGACGTTGCCGGTCTGCAGGTAACGCAGCCCCCCGTGGACCAGCTTGGAGGAGGCGCTGGAGGTCGCGCCGGCGAAGTCGCCCGCGTCGACCATCGCCACCCGCAGCCCGGCCTGCGCGGCCATCCAGGTCACAGACGTGCCGAGGATGCCACCGCCGACCACGAGCAGGTCGTAGGCGGTGCGCGAGAGCTCCTCACGGGTCTCCGCGCGGTCGGCGGCGGTCGTCGTCCTCATTGCCCCACTCCCTACTGCTCGACCCAGTCGAGGGTCCGGGCCACGGCCTTCTTCCAGTTGCGGTATTCGTGCTCGCGCGCGGCCTCGTCGATGTCCGGGTGCCACTCGGCGGCCTTGTGCCAGTTGGCGCGCAGGCTGTCGATGTCGGGCCAGTAGCCGGTCGCCAGCCCGGCGGCGTAGGCGGCGCCCAGGGCGGTCGTCTCGGCCACCATGGGCCGGATCACCGGCACCGCGAGCACGTCGGCGAGGGTCTGCATGAGCAGGTTGTTCGCGGTCATGCCGCCGTCGGCGCGCAACGTGCTCAGGTCGAGCCCCGAGTCGGCGTTCATCGCGTCCACCACCTCGCGGGTCTGCCACGCCGTGGCCTCCAGCACGGCCCGCGCGATGTGCCCCTTGGTGACGAACCCGGTCAGCCCCGCGATCACGCCGCGCGCGTCCGAGCGCCAGTGCGGCGCGAACAGCCCCGAGAAGGCCGGTACGAAGTAGCAGCCGCCGTTGTCGTCGACCGTCCTGGCCAGCGTCTCGATCTCGGCCGCGCTGGAGATCAGGCCCAGGTTGTCACGCAGCCACTGCACCAGCGACCCGGTGACCGCGATAGCGCCCTCCAGCGCGTAGGTGGCCGGGCCCTCGCCGATCTGGTAGCCGACCGTGGTCAGCAGGCCGTGCTTGGAGACGACGGGCTCATGGCCGGTGTTCATCAGCAGGAAGCTGCCGGAGCCATAGGTGCTCTTGGTCTCGCCGGGCGCGAAGCACGTCTGGCCGAACAGCGCCGCCTGCTGGTCGCCGAGCGCCGAGGCGACGGGGACGCCCGCCGCGGTGTGCCCGTAGACCTCGGCGGACGGGCGGATCTCCGGCAGCATCGCGCGGGGCACGCCCAGCGCGGCGAGCAGCTCGTCGTCCCAGGCCAGCGTGTGGATGTTCATCAGCATGGTGCGGCTGGCGTTGGTCACGTCGGTGATGTGGCGGCCGGTGAGGTTCCACAGCAGCCAGCTGTCCATCGTGCCGAACAGCACCTCGCCGCGCTCGGCCCGCTCCCGCAGCCCATAGGCGTCCAGCAGCCAGCGGATCTTCGGCCCGGAGAAGTACGTCGTCAGCGGCAGCCCCGCCTTCTCCTTGAACAGTCCCTCGTGCTCGGCCAGCGCCCGGGTCAGCTGGTCCGTGCGGGTGTCCTGCCAGACGATCGCGGGACAGACGGGCCGGCCGGTCGCCCGCTCCCACAGCACGGTGGTCTCGCGCTGGTTGGTGATGCCCAGCGCGGCGATCTGGCCGTCCTCGATGCCGGCGCCGCCGACGGATTCGGCCAGCACGCCCTGCACGGCCTGCCAGATCTCGGCCGCGTCGTGCTCCACCCAGCCGGGCTTGGGGAAGATCTGGCGGTGCTCGCGCTGGGCGACGGAGATGATGTTGCCGGCCTGGTCGAAGACGATGCAGCGGCTGGACGTGGTGCCCTGGTCGATGGCTGCGACGTATTGAGGTCGAGGCACGGGGTTCCTCGCTTGGTTCTGGTTCGGCAATGCCGAACGAATGCTATTTCCTGGCCCTAGGGATGTTCAAGTGAGCGGGTGATCGCGCGGGCGGCGTCCCGTACGTACGAGACGAACTCCATGTGCAGGGCGCCGTCTGCGGCCAGCCGCTCGACGGCGCCGCGGATGCCGATGGCGCCCACCACGAGGCCGCGCGGGTCCTTGATGGGCGCGGCGATGGCCACCTCGCCCTCGGTGAGCTCCTCCGTCTCGGCGGCCCAGCCGCGCGTCCTGACCAGGCCGAGCTCCTTCTCCAGCGCCGCCGGGTCGACGATCGTGTTCTTCGTGTACGGCTGCAGCGGCGGCGCGGGCGGCTCGCCGTACGGGTCGTGGGCGAGCAGGACCTTGCCGAGCGCGCTGGCGTGCGTCGGCAGGTACGTGCCCACCTGGAGGGTCTGCATGCTGTCGTCGGGCCGGAACACGTGGTGGATCACCAGCACGTGCCCCTCGTGGAGGGTGCCGATCCAGGCGCTCTCCCTGCTGCGCCCCGCCAGGGCGTCGGCCCAGTTGATGGCGCGGGTGCGCAGCTCGTTGACGTCGAGATAGCTGCTGCCCAGGTGGAGCAGCGTGGCGCCGAGCCGGTACTTGCCGCTCGCCGGGTCCTGTTCCACGAACCCGACGTGGACCAGCGTGCGCAGGATGCCGTGCAGCGTGCCCTTGGGCAGGCCCAGCGCCCTGGCCAGCTCGGCCACCCCGAGCTGACGCGGACCCGAGGCGAGCAGCCTCAGGATCGCGGCCGCCCGCTCGACCGACTGAATCGTCTCTCCCACAACCCGCACACTAGCGCAGTTCTGTTCGGTAATGCCGAACGGGTGCGGGGATGGAACCGATCTTGGCGCGGCAGCGTCCAGAAGGTGGGGGAAATGCGCCGTCAATCCTTAATGGGATGACAGTTCCGTTAAAATGGAACGTTGCGACAAGGAGACTAGATGGACCAACCTTCCCGTTCGGCGGGAACCGTGCGCCCCGGGGGCCGCACGGCGCGGGTGCGCGCGGCCGTCATGGAGGCCACGCAGGACGAGCTGGTCGAGCACGGCTTCCATGGCCTGACCATGGACCAGGTGGCGGCCAGGGCGGGCGTCGGCAAGACCACGGTCTACCGGCGCTGGGGGAGCAGGGCGGGCCTGGTCACGGACCTCATGATCGAGCTGGCCAACCAGTCCACGCCCCACGCCGACACGGGCGGCGTCGAGGCCGACCTGCGGGCCAACGCGCTGTCCGTGCTGGAGGCGATCAACGACGGGCGGCTCGGTGCCACGTTCCAGGCGGTGATCGCCGCCGCGACCAGTGACGAGCAGGCCGCCGGCGCGCTGCGCGCCTTCTACGAGCGCAGGATCGAGGAGTGGGCCAACGTCGTGCACCTGGCGGTCAAGCGGGGCGAGCTGCCCGGGGGCACCGACGGCGCGGAGGTGATCCGCGCGATCTCCGCCCCGCTCTACTACCGGCTCGTGGTCACCAGGGAGCCGGTGACCGAGGTGGACGCCGAGCGGTCCGTGGCACGCACGCTGGCCGCCGCCAGGGCCGGCGCGTTCGTCGTGGAGGAGTCCTAGCTCACGGGTGCGAACGCGGCCAGATGGAGCCGTACCACCACAGGATGCCGCCCATCACGATCAGGCCGCCCGCCGTCGCCAGCTTGGCCATGAGGTCGGCGGGCGGGCCGGTGAAGGGGAGGTTGCGGAGGTGGTGGCCCCAGGGGCAGTCGTTCTTGACGCGGGTGGAGTGGATGAGGGTGTTCCGCTGCTTCTCGGCCACCGAGTACGCCTCGACCTCCGCGGTGCTGCCCTTGCCCACCGGTACGTGCCTGACGATCGTCTTGCGGGCCGGGATGGAGCCGGTCGCCACGCTGACCCCGTCGGCCTGGACGTCGAAGGGCGCGAGCTGCTGGGTCAGGTTGTGCAAGGTGACGGACGCGCGCCCCGAGCGGCAGTGGACGTCGTCCACGGTCATCGTGAACGGGTCGCCGTGGTCGTCGGGCCAGGGCCACGCCTCCGCGCTCTTGGGGAGGAACAGGGTCGCGCACACCGGGAGTGCGGCCAGCACGAGACGTGTCCTGATATGCATGAGCTCCCCCCAGCGCGTGATCTTTGATACGTAAGGTGCCCATGTGACCGCGAAAAGTAACATCGACGCGCTGGGGGAGCGCGAGCTCCGCGAACCCTTCATGATGGAGGTATGGCGGAAGCGATCTACGTCGGCGGTTTGTTGGTGGCGACGCCGCTTCTCGACGACCCCAACTTCCGGCGTAGCGTCGTGCTGATCCTCGAACACGACCACGACGGCGGCACCCTGGGTGTGGTGCTCAACAGGCCGAGCGACATCTCCGTGACCCAGGTGCTCCCCGTGTGGGATCCGCTCGTGACCGGGCCTTCCGTGCTCTTCGAGGGCGGGCCCGTACAGACCGACAGCGCGCTCGCGCTGGCGGCGGTCCCCAGCGGAGAGGAGCCGCTCGGCTGGCGCAGGCTGCACGCGGGCACCCCCGCCGTTTCCAGGCTCGGCACGGTGGATCTGGACGCGCCGCCCGAGATCCTGCAGGGGGAGATCGCGCAGATGCGCATTTTCGCGGGGTACGCCGGCTGGTCGTCGGGCCAGCTGGAGAGCGAGATCGCCGAAGGCGCCTGGTACGTGGTCGACTCGGAGGCCGGCGACACCTTCCACGCGGATCCCCGCGCGCTCTGGCGGCACGTGCTGCGGCGCCAGCCCGGCGAGCTGGCCTTCGTGGCGACCTGCCCGGAGGACCCGACGATGAACTAGCCGGTCGGGCTAGCGGTCCCAGCCTGGCCGCAGCGAGCGCTCGGCCAGTTCGATGGTCTCCGCCATCCGCTGCGTGATGTCCGCCAGGTCGCTGTCGCGGCGCGGGCACTCGAAGCCGACGCGCAGGGTGCACGAGGCGAACGCCACGATCAAGGGCGTGAGCATGTCCTCGTCGGGGTTCACGCCCCTGCGGGCGGCGATCACCTCGACGAGGTGGCGCTCGGTGGCCGCGCCCCTGGCCACCGACATGCCCACCAGCCTCGGGTGGTCCTCCATGAGCCGCCGCAGCTTCAGGAACCTCGCCCGGTCCTCGGGCGTTGAGCTCTCCAGATCACCCAGGACCGCGCGCATGGCGTGCATGAGCGAGGTGAAGGACGACTCGTCCGGCGGGCGGGACGCCAGCGTCCCGAGCATGATCTCCTCGCTGTGGTCGTGGAACCACAGCACCAGGTGATCCTTGCTGTTGAAGTAGCGGAAGAAGGTGCGCGGGGAGATCTCGACCGCCCCCGCGATCTGCTCCACGGTGGTCGACTCGTATCCTTGTTCGACAAAGAGATCGAGCGCGGCGTCCAGGATCGCCAGTCGCGTCTTCTCCTTCTTGCGCTCCCGCAGACCCACAGCAGTCACTCCCTCGAAACCTTTCTGTCACAGTGTGCCATAAGTCATAGGACGACGAATAAAACCCGTTTGTCATTTGTCATCGACTGCCATAGATTACCTGAGGCTTACGAGACCTATGCCCTTTATGGGGCTGTTCGTGTACTTTGGGGGACTTCATGGCTCACGCGAAGGCGGTGGACGCGCCGTCATCGCACGGCCCGGCGAAAACGGGGGCCGGCGGCAATCCTTGGCTCGTGCTGCTGGCGGTCAGCCTGGGCGTCATCATGGTCATGCTCGACGGCACGGTCGTCGGCATCGCCAACCCGTCCATCCAGGCTGACCTCAAGGCCTCGCTGTCCGACCTGCAGTGGGTGACCAGCGGTTACCTGCTGGCCCTGGCGGTGTTCCTGATCACCGCCGGCAAGCTCGGCGACCTGTTCGGGCACAAGCGGGTCTTCCTGATCGGCGTGGCGGGCTTCGCCGTCTCCTCGGTGGGCATCGGACTCAGCGCCCAGCTGGCCGACATCATTCCCGGCCTCTCCCCGGTGGGCGCGCTGATCGCCCTGCGGGTGCTGCAGGGCCTGTTCGGCGCGCTGCTCCAGCCGGCCGCCCTCGCTCTGCTGCGTGGAGCGTTCCCGGGTGAGCGGCTCAACCAGGCTATGGGCGCCTGGGGTGCGATCATCGGCCTGTCCAGCGCCGCCGGCCCGATCGTGGGCGGCCTGCTGGTCGAGAACGCGAGCTGGCAGACGGTCTTCTTCATCAACGCCCCCGTCGGCCTGGCCGCCCTCGTCCTCGGCACCATCCTGATCAAGGACAGCCGCGCGCAGACGATGGCGCGGATCGACTGGCTCGGCGTGCTGCTGCTGTCCGGCGCGATGTTCTCGCTCGTCTGGACGATCATCAAGGCCCCCGAATGGGGTTGGGGCGACAGCACGACGCTGACCTTCGCGGCGCTGTTCGTGGTGCTGATCGGCGCGTTCATCTTCTGGCAGAGCAGGGCGAGCCAGCCGCTGGTGCCGCTGTCGCTGTTCAAGAACGCCTCGATCTCCATCGGCACCGTGCTGATGATGATGGTCGCGTTCGCCATGTTCGGCGCGATGTTCTTCCTCGGCTTCTTCTTCCAGGGCGTGCACGGCCTGTCCCCGCTGGAGGCGGGCCTGCGCATGCTGCCGATGAGCGCCGGCATGATCGTCGCCTCGCCGCTGGCGGGCATGGCGATCGGCAGGCTCGGACCGAAGATCACGATGGCGACGGGTCTGGTGATCACCGCCTTCTCGATGTTCCTCATGTCCCAGCTCAGCATCGACGCGTCGTTCATCGAGAGCGGCATCCCGTTCCTGCTGCTGGCCTTCGGCATGTCGCCGGTGTTCGTGGGCGCCACGGAGATCATCGTGGGCAACGCCCCGGTCAACCTGACCGGCGTGGCGGGTGGCGTGCAGCAGTCGGCCATGCAGGTGGGCGGCGCGCTCGGCACCGCGATCCTGGGCGCCGTGATGGCCGGCGAGATCTCCGACAAGCTGCCCGGCTACCTCGGCCCGGCGGCCCAGGCCATCCCGCCCGCCCAGATGACGGGGCTGGAGAAGGCCGCCGCGTTCGGCGCCGTCCCGCCCGGCGTGCCGGAGCAGATCGGCAACGCCGTGCACAGCGCCTTCATGGACGGCATGCACGTGGCCTTCCTGGTCAGCACCGGCATCGCGCTGCTGACCGCCGTGCTGACGCTGTTCGTCAAGGCCGGCAGGAAGACCGAGGGCGCGCCCGTCCACATGGGCTGAGCCTGACCTCCGGGCCTGACCTCCGGGCCCGATCTCACGACACGGCCCCGCCACGCGGCGGGGGCCGTGTCGCTTTGTGGGGACCTGGCCGCGGTCGGGCATAAACTCTGTGGAGTGAGCACCACGAAGATCCTCCCAGAGCAGGAGACCACGCCGCGGACGTCGCACGGCGACGGCGATCACGAGCGGTTCGCGCACTACGCGGACAAGCACAAGATCACCGAGAGCATGGTCACGGGCACCCCGATCCGGGCCCTGTGCGGCAAGGTCTGGGTGCCCAGCCGAGACCCCAAGAAATACCCGGTCTGCCCGGAGTGCAAGGAGATCTACGAGGGCCTGCCCCCGGGTGGCGGCGACGGCGGCGACAAGAAGCAGTGAGTGTTGCTGACCGGTAATCTCCCCAGGTCAAGCTACGGTCGGTAGCCAGACCAGCTCAGATCGTAATGTGGGGGATTGCATGGTCCGGCGCGCGACCGCCGTCTCGTTGGCATGGCTGCTCGCGGTCGGGTTCACGCCGCCGCTCCGCACCGAGGCGGCGCAGGCGTCGCGCTGCGTGGGCTACACGCCCCGCAGGACGGGGCCGCGCTCGCCCAAGCCGGAAGACGTGGCCAAGGTCCTGATCGAGCTGGGCAAGCGCCTCGCCGGCGTCACGACGCCGACCCAGATCACCGTGCCGACGCGGGTGCACGTCATCACGCGCGGTGAGCGCAAGGTGACCGACCAGGACGTCAACGCCCAGATCGACGTGCTCAACTCCGCGTACGGCGGCACCTACGGAGGCGTGGGCACCGGCGTGCGCTTCCGCCTCGACGGCATCTCGGTCACCGACAACGCCCTGTGGTTCAACGACCCCGTCGGCAACGAGCGGGCCATGAAGGTGGCGCTGCACCAGGGCGGCGCCGACACGCTCAACCTCTACATCGCCCAGCTCAGCGAGCAGATGCTGGGCTTCGCCAGCTACCCGTACTGGTATCACGAGACGCCCAGGCTCGACGGCGTCGTGATCGACTGGCGCAGCCTGCCCGGCGGCGCGATGAGCAACTACAACCGCGGCTTCACCGGCGTGCACGAGATCGGGCACTGGCTCGGCCTCTTCCACACGTTCGAGAACGGCTGCGAGCTGCCCGGCGACGGCATCGGCGACACCCCGATGGAGGCCAGGCCGACCGAGGCCTGCCCGGCCGACAAGGACACCTGCGCGCAGCACCCCGGCGCGGACCCGGCGCACAACTTCATGGACTACGCGCACGACAAGTGCATGTCGGAGTTCACCACGGGGCAGGCGGAGCGCATGCACCAGATGTGGGCGGTGTACCGAAACACTCCTGCTGCCTAGATTTCCGGCAAATTACGATGTGTGGGTGACAGGACCGAAGGCACTCGACACTCCCTACGAATCCACCCGCATCCTCAGCCCCGAATACCGCACCGCGACGGTCGGCATCGTCCTGGTGATCACGTTGGTCGCCTTCGAAGGGATGTCGGTCGGCGTCGTCATGCCGGCGGTGGCCCGCGAACTGAACGCCCTCGACCTGTACGGGATCAGCTTCTCGGCCTTCCTCATCGCCAGCCTGTTCGCGAACGTGGTGGCGGGGCTCTGGTCGGACCGCCGGGGCTACCAGCTGCCGTTCCTGGTGGGGGTCGTGCTGTTCGTGGCCGGGATGGCGCTGGCCGGGGCGGCGCACTCGGCGGCGCTGTTCCTCGTGGCGCGGGCCGTGCAGGGGTTGGGCGCGGGCGCCTCGATCGTGGCGCTGCTCGTGATGATCGCGCGGGTCTATCCGGAGGGCCTGCGGCCCAAGGTCTTCGCGGCCGTCTCCGCGGCCTGGGTGGTGCCCGCCATGGTGGGGCCGGCCGTGGCCGGGTTCGTGGCCGTGCAGTGGGGCTGGCGGTACGTCTTCTACGGGATCATCCCGCTGGTCGTGCCCGCGCTGGTGATGCTCGTGCCCGCGCTGCGCATGCCGTCCTCGTCCCATGAGCCGTCGCAGGGGCCGCGCTCCAGGCCGGTCGCGATGACGCTGGCCGCCACCGCCACGGCGGGCGGGGCCGGGGCGCTGCTGCAGGGCGTGGACCTCCTGCACAGACAGCCCGTGACGGGGGCCGTGGAGACCGTCGCGGGCCTGGCGTTCCTGATCTACGGGCTGTACCGGCTGCTGCCTCCCGGCGCGCTGCGGTTCGCGCGCGGGCTGCCCACGACCGTGCTGATGCGCGGGATCTTCTCGGCCGCCTTCTTCGGCGTGAACTCCTTCATCCCGCTGGCGCTGCAGGAGGTGAAGTCCTTCGACCTCAAGCTCGCCGGGGTCGCGCTGACGACCGGGGCGCTGGGGTGGTCCGCGGGGTCGTTCCTGCAGAGCAGGCGGGCCGGAGAGGCGTACAAGCGGATCCGGCTGGGGGCCGGGTGCGTCACCGCCGCGATCCTGATCTGCATGCTCTGCGTCCTTCCCGGGGTGACCGGGTGGATCGCGGTTCCGGCGTGGATCGTGGCCGGTTTCGGGATGGGGTTCGGCATGACCACGGTCAGCGTCACCGCGCTGCGGCAGTCCCCGGTGAACGAGCAGGGGGCGAACTCCGCCGCCCTGTCCGTCACGGACATGCTCGGGTCCGCGCTGGCGATCGGGGTGGCGGGCGCGCTGGTCAACCTGATCGGGCACGCCCCGGCCGAGATCGCCACCGGGTTCGTCGTGATCTCGCTCCTCATGGCCGCCATCGCCCTCGGCGCCACGCTGCTCGCCGGACGCACCCGCTGAATTCCGCCCCTCCTGTCACACCGATCACAGTTCTCCTGCCCCCTGCCGCGTGGAGTGATAGGACAGCGGACAGGGAGGTGCTATGGAGGATGATCGCCGCGTCTGGCCGCCTCAACCCGGTCCCAGGCATCGCCGCACTCCTCCGCGGTACGCGTGGGGCCCGCCGTACGGGGAGGAGCCGCGGCGGGGGCGTACGGGCCCTCTTGAGGCCGTGCCCGACCCCGCCCAGGAGCCGGCACGGCGGGAGGCCCGCCCGCGCGGCCCGGATCCGATCCGCGGCGTGCCCGACCCCCTGGACCTCGACCCCGGCGATCCGGATCCCCTGGACCCCGAGCCCGGCCCGCCCGAACCCGGCAGGGCGTGGAACCCGCAGATCCGCAGGACCGCCGAGTACGGCCTGGACCGCGAGTTCGAGCCCTGGGACTCGCTCCCCCCGGCCGCGCGGCTCTACGGCTCCCCGGTGGACCCCGGGCGGCGCGCGGGCGTGTCCGGGCGGTCGCTGCGGCGGTGGGCGGTCGTGTCGGCAGCCCTCCTGACGGGCGTGGGCCTGGTGGCGGGGGCGACCGTCGTGGTGCTGCGGATCACGGCGCCGTCGGTGGAGAGCGGGCGGCTGAGCGACTCCCTGGCCAAGGTGTCGGTGACGCTGCCGCAGGGGTGGAGCCAGGGGGCGGTGGCGCCCGTGACCGGGTTCACCTCCGTGGTCAGGGACGGCGACGGCGGGCTCGTCATGGCCAGGCCGGTCCCGGGGGCCGTGGAGGACGCCAAGAAGGCCACGGCGGAGGCGGCGGAGCTCTACTCCAGGCTGCTGCTCAAAGGCGACCGGGTGACCGTGGTCGAGGACAAGGAGCTCCCCGGGGGCCACACCCGGGCGCTGCGGGCGGAATATCAGGATGTGGTCAACCGGCCGGCGTTCCTGAGAGTGACGCTGCTCACTCGCCAGGGCTCCGCGGTCATGCTCCTCGGACTGCTCCAACCCGAGGAAACCGCACGCAGACAAGCACTCGACGCGGTCATGACGGAAATCGGATAAGCCGCATAGCACGTGAGGAAGACCTTGGCCAGAATCCTCGGCTCCCGGCACGTCTTGTCGGTGGGCCCGATTACTATCGGGTCACTGTGAGAGAGCGAAGCACACGAACCCCAGAGGTGATGCGGTGAGCACCTTCGCCGCGTCCCATCTTTCGCCTTCCTATCCCGACCGAGCCGCATGGGGCACCGCCCCGAAGCTCCGTGCGTGGCAGCAGGAGGCGTTCGACCTCTACTTCAGGCGCGAGCCGCGCGACTTCCTCACCGTGGCGACCCCGGGCGCGGGCAAGACGACCTACGCCCTGCGCATCGCCAGCGAGCTGATCGCCAACGGCGTGATCAGGTCGATCACGATCGTCACGCCCACGGAGCACCTCAAGCGGCAGTGGGCCGACGCCGCCGCGCGGGTCGGCATCGGCATCGACCCCGAGTTCAAGAACAGCCAGGGCACGACCTCGCGCGACTACACCGGGGTCGCGGTGACGTACGCGCAGGTCGCCATGCACCCCGCGCTGCACCGGGCGCGCACGGAGGCGCGCAAGACGCTGGTGATCTTCGACGAGATCCACCACGCGGGCGACGCCAAGTCGTGGGGCGACGGCGTGAGCGAGGCGTTCGAGCCCGCCACGCGCCGCCTCCAGCTCACCGGCACGCCGTTCAGGTCCGACGACAACCCGATCCCGTTCGTCGACTACGAGGAGGACGCCGAGGGCCTCAAGCGCAGCGTCGCCAACTACTCCTACGGCTACGGCCCCGCGCTCGACGACGGCGTCGTGCGCCCGGTCATCTTCCTGGCCTACTCGGGCGAGATGAAGTGGCGCACGCGGGCCGGCGACGAGATCGCCGCGACGCTCGGCACGCCGCTCACCAAGGACCAGCTCTCGCAGGCGTGGCGGGCCGCGCTCGACCCCAAGGGCGACTGGATCCGCCAGGTCATGCAGGCGGCCGACCGGCGGCTCACGGAGGTGCGCAGGGGCGTGCCCGACGCGGGCGGCCTGGTCATCGCCACCGACCACGAGACCGCCCGGGCTTATGCCCGCCACCTGCGCAACATCACCGGCGAGGGCGCCACCGTGGTCCTCTCCGACGACCCCGGCGCGTCGAAGAAGATCAAGCAGTTCGCGGCCTCGCAGGACCGCTGGCTGGTGGCCGTGCGCATGGTGTCGGAGGGCGTCGACATCCCCCGCCTGTGCGTGGGCGTCTATGCCACCTCGACCTCGACCCCGCTCTTCTTCGCCCAGGCCGTGGGCCGCTTCGTGCGGGCCAGGAAGCGCGGCGAGATTGCCTCGGTCTTCCTCCCCTCGGTGCCCACGCTCATGGGGCTGGCCAACGAGATGGAGGTCGAGCGCGACCACGTGCTCAACAAGCGGCCTCCCGAGGACGGGCTCGACGACAGCCTCCTTGAGCAGGCCAACCGCCAGAAGGACAATCCCGACGTCCTGGGTGACGAGCTCCCGTTCGAGACGATGGAGACCTCGGCCACCTTCGACCGGGTGCTGTTCGACGGCGGCGAGTTCGGCACCGGGGCGGCGGTCGGCTCGGCGGAGGAGGAGGACTTCCTCGGCCTGCCCGGGTTGCTGGAGCCCGACCAGGTGGCGACGCTGCTGCGCAAGCGGCAGTCCGACCAGCAGGCGGCCAGGCGCAAGCAGGCGGAGGAGCAGCCGCGCGAGACGCTGGCGCCGCACGAGCAGATCGCCGAGCTGCGGCGCGAGCTCAACGGCCTGGTGGGCGCGTGGAACCATCGCACGGGCCAGCCGCACGGGGTCATCCACTCGGAGCTGCGCCGTTCGTGCGGCGGGCCCCCGATCGCGCAGGCGACGGCGGAGCAGATCCAGGAGCGGATCGACACCATCCGCCGCTGGGCCACCCAGCGCCGCTAGCCGAACCATCGGGAACGTGGTTGGCGGGCGGGCCGGCCGGCGACGCGCCGGTGGGGTGGTCAGCCGAGCTTTCTGACGAGGATGCGGCACAGCTCGGGCCGGAGTTCGAGCCCGCCGTTGGGGTGGTAGACGACGTCGGTGGTGGCCACCTCGCCATGCGGCCATTCGGCGTAGCCGCGGCGCACGTACAACCTCAGCGCGTCGGGGTTGTCCAGGCCCACGCCGAGGGCGACCTGGTCGTGGCCGTCGGCCAGGAGCCGCTCCTCGGCGGCCCAGAGCAGCGCGGTGCCGATGCCCTGGTTGCGCATCCAGGGCACGACCTCCAGGTGCGTGAGCAGCGCCACTCCCGGTAAGTGCGCACGCAGCTCCGGCTCCTCCGCCGGCCCCAGCCACATGTAGACGTCGCCGACCGCGACCCCGTTCTCCCAAGCGACGAGCAGGACCCCGTGACCGGAGTCCTGCCTGGCGAGCCGGTCGGCGAAGTAGGCCTCCTGCCCGAGCGAGCCGGCCATGGCAGGGAGGTCCGTATGGACAGCCTGGCGGATGTCACGTGGCCCCACGGACGACAGATTCCCGGTTCGCCCTCTTATGAATCAAATGAGGTCCACTGGCGCAATTGTTCTGCACCTGGTCTGACCAGCCATTTCATGGCATCCGCCACGCTGGGCCCGAGTTGCGGGATCTTGGCGAAGTGGTCGGCCCACTGCTCGCGGTCCGCGGCCCACGCCTCGAGGTAGGCCACGCAGAACTGCGGCGTGATGCGGTTGAGCCGGCCCAGCGCGGCCAGCAGGGACTCCTCCATGGCCCGGCGGTTGGTGGTCGCGCCCGGCGGGAGCTCTCTCACGCGGCGCAGCACGTCCTTGACGAAGTCACCGCGCCTGTCGAGGAACCCCACCCAGTACGCCGGGTCGACGGCGCCCTGCCAGCCCGTGCCCTCGCCCCCGTCGAGCAGCCAGTAGACGCCCTCGGCCAGCACGTCGCCGAGCTCCTGGTCCCGCGCGCGGATGGGGCGGTCGAAAGGGTCGTACGGGCGCTGCTTCACCATCCCCGTGACCGCGAGCGGGCGCACCGATTTCTCGCCCAGCAGGTAGAACCAGTCCTCGTTGTAAATGTTCGGGAAGAACGAGGGGGCGCGGATCGTCTCGACGGCCAGCGCGCCGCCGCCCACGAACGACTCCTGGTGCCCCCCGGTCAGCCGGTGGGCGTGGCACACCACCGAGTTGTCCGGGTAGCCGCCGATGTGCATGCCCACGGCGTCGTAGGAGTCGAGCAGGGCGGCCGCGTGCGCGACCTCCTCGTGCCCGCCGACCTCGATGTCGTCGTCCAGGAAGACGATGCGCCGCCAGCCCATCAGGCGGGCCAGGAGCAGGCCCGTGTTGCGCTTGGCGCTGAGGTCGGTCGCGCGGGCGAACGGCGTGCCCTTCAGCAGGGCCGTCGTCGCGAAGTCCGGCAGGTTGAGCCGGGCCGCGTCCTCGATGTCGACGGAGACGAACGGCAGGCCGGCCGGCATCAGCTGGCCGGCCAGGCCCGGTTTGCTCCACTTGCTGTGGAGGGTCACGAGGGGGCAGCCCAGGGCGACCGCCAGCCGGATCGCGTGGTTCAGCCAGCGCGGGTGCCTGATGGTCGGCACGACGATGGCGTCGACGCGCCCGGACTCCGCGACCTTCGGGTAGACCTCGATCAGATCCCTGTGGGAGCCGTGATGATGCTCCGATCCGGTCTCAGTCGCCATCCGAGGGCTCCGACCACTCATGCAGCCGGAACGTGTCCAGGGTCCAATCAGGCGTGACGACCACGCGGTCCCTGATCCTCACCCGCGTGAGAATGCTGTACGCCGCGGCGGTGCCGAAACGTGCCCGCAGATAGAGGGCGTTGCGGTCGCGGAATCGCTCGTCGGTCAGGGCCCGCACCGCACCGTAGACGCCTCTGCCGTACATCCCATTGCAAATGGTCAACGTGCGCTCGACATTGTCGGGATTGACGCCGCGGTAGAAGAACCCGACGTCCTCAAGGAGTTGCAGATTATCGCCGGACCCGGTGGTGACGGTGTAGTGCCTGCGCGTGTCGCCCCCCTCATCGACCTCGAAATACGGACCCCTTTCCCCCTCCCAGTCGGGCACCTGCCGCACGGGGAGTTCGGCCTGCGCGAGCACGGCCCCGGTCAGCGCGTTGTAGTCGACGCCGCCCAGGAGCACGACGTGTGTCGTCAGGTCGTCGGAACGCAGTTCTTCGGTGGCGACCAGCTTCACCGGGCTGCGGGGATTCGCGGCCCGGAGATGACCCCACAATTCGAAGAGGGAGTCGAGGTCCGAGTACTTGTACAGCTGTATGTAGTCGGGGCTCGACGGGTCCGCGTACGGGATCCTGGCCCGGTCCTTCTCGGGCACCTGCGAGCAGATGACGGTGATCGGCTCCCCGTCGCGGAAGTGCCAGGGGCCCGCCTGGAACGCGTCCCGCGCCGCCGCCGCCGGCTCGGCGCCCTCGCCCGACGCCTGCGACCTCAGCGCGGTCTGGCGCAGCCGCTTCAGCTCGGCGAGCAGATGACCGTGCTCTTCCTGCTCGCCCGGTGTCAGGTCGGACACGGGGAGCACGCGGGCAGCCCCGTTGGAGATCGACCGCTTGGTCGCGAAGAACGCGGCGTACTTCTCCAGCCGGTGTAAGGGCGGGATCTTGCTCGCATGAGCCGACTCCCATGACGAGATCAGCGCGACGCTGACCTGGAACGCGTCACGCAACTGCGCCTGGGTGACGCGCAGGTCAGGCCAGTGGCTCTCACGCAGCTCGCGCAATCGGCGCGCCAGCGCGGAATTGACGCCGCTCATGCCAGCCCCATTGGTGGTGAACTTCAGTAATCTCTAGTGAACATCAACCTGGCGGCGGAATCGATGAAGAATCCGCAGCTAAGGCCTAACAGAACAGCCAACCTGCGCCAATCAGTGAGCACAAGAGCCACCAGTCTAACCATTCAGCTGTCACCGCTGCGTACGAATAGGGCGGTTCAGTCAGGGTAAACCTCTAATTAGAGAAGGTTCACTGAAGTTAGCTGAATATGGGTGGAGGTGGTTCATGACGAGGGACCGTTGAGCCACACCCGGCAGGAGCGGCATCCCCCACGCAGAAAGACAACGGACACCCCCGCGACGAGCCCAATCATCGGCGGAGGTGCCCGCAGGCGAGGTTTCTGTCAGAGCGCGTCTCCGCACCAGGGAAAACCTTCATGACCACACTAGCCCTCCACCTCTCGGTGGCAATGCTCACACCAATGCCCACATCAACCGATACCAGGGCCCTGACCCTCTTCCTCCTGACGACCTTGATCACACTGGCAGCGGCGGCCATCCGCTGGATGGTGAAGCGGACGAGCGTCGTCATGGTGATCAGCGGCACGGGAGTCCTGGTGATCATCCTGTCCGTGCTGCTCGCCGCCTATGTGATCACCTTCGGGGCAGCCTGAGGGAGCCGTCGCGCGCGGCGCTCCGCCCCCCGGCGCTGCGCGCGGGCCGGTCGTCAGTGACGATGGGTGACTCTGTGCGTTTGGCCACAGATCGGTGCCCATCTGTTAGAAACTCGACGGAAGAGGCAACAACCACTCTTGGCTTGTCTCGGGATACGCAGAAGGACTTTGCCCATGTCGTCTGAGGTCACCAGAAAGCCGACGCTGAGCGTGACTTCCGGCCTCTCTCGAAACGCCATCATCGTCAAGCTCGAGGGCGAGCTCGACGTCAACGCCCTGCAGGTGCTGCGCGAGCACCTCGAACCCGTCTGGGCCCTTCCCCCCAAGCCCTTCCTGATCCTGGACCTGGGCGAGCTCTCGTTCTGCGACTCCATGGGGATGAACGAGCTCGTCGGCGTCATGCAGCGGTGCGAGTCGAGAGGGACCCGGCTGCTGCTCGGAGGGGTCCAGGGTGTCGTGGCCAGGGTGTTGTCGATCACCGGGCTGCGGCACGCGTTCGAGGTCTTCGCGCGGCTCGACGACGCGCTGAGGCTCGCCGTGGCCAAGCCCTGAGGCGCGGCCCCGGCCGCTACGTCTGGGGGATGCGTCGCCCGGTGCGGCCGTCGGTGAGGACGTATTCCGGATTTTCCCGCATGGGAAGTCTCAGCGCCGCCTTGCCGCTCTTGACGTGCACGGGCAGCGTGAACACGCGCTGATGGCGCCCCGGGAGCACTGGCATGCGGCTGCCGACGTTGGGGCCCTCGTACAGCCATAGGCGCAGCTTGCGCCCCTCGGCCCGGACCACGACCTCGGCCGCGCCGCACTCTCGCGGCTCCGCCGCCCAGGTCAGCACGATCTCGTGGCCCACCTTCGCCGAGTGGGGGACCGGGACGCGCTCCCGGCAGGAGGACGTGACGTTCGCCTCGATAGCCGGAGTGGCGGGCACGGGCCGCTCCTCGGCGCCCATCGCGATCGTGCCGCCCTCCAGCAGGGCCAGCGTGACGATCGCGGCCATCCGCTCGCCGGTGCTGCCCCGGATGAGCAGCCACAGGCAGAGGGGACCGAGGACGAGCCAGGCCACACCCAGGGAGATGGCCAGCATGTATCTACCTCCCGCGAAAAGGAGTTTGTGACTCTCCGTATTACTACGGCTCCGGAGGGGGTTCGTCCTCTTGAATATCACATGAACTCAGTGTTGCCTACCGCATACACCTCGTGATCGGTCAGCCCATGACAGGGGCACCCCGGAGGGTGGCGCCCGCGTCCTTCAGCTCCGCCAGCGCCACCTCCGTGGTCGTCGGGGCCACGCCGGCCGTCAGGTTCAGCAGCACCCGCACCGCCAGCCCGTGCTTGACCGCGTCCAGCGCCGTGGCGCGCACGCAGTGGTCCGTGGCGATGCCCACCACGTCCACCTCGTGGACCCCGCGCTCCCTGAGCCACTCGGCGAGCGGGACGCCGTCGCCCGACAGGCCCTCGAACCCGCTGTACGCGGCCGCGTAGGCGCCCTTGCTGAACACCTCCTCCACCGCCGACACGTCGAACGACGGGTGGAAGTCCGCCCCCGGGGTCCCGGCCACGCAGTGCGCCGGCCACGTGGAGACGTAATTGGGCGATTCGGCGAAGTGGTCGCCGGGCGAGACGTGGTAGTCGCGGGTCGCCACCACGTGGTCATAGCCGTGCTCGGCCACGTGGCGGGTGATCGCCCCCGCCACCTCCGAGCCGCCGGCCACGGGCAGGCTGCCGCCCTCGCAGAAGTCGTTCTGCACATCGACGATGATCAGTGCGGTCCCCATATTCAGCACTCTAATGACAGGGCCCGCGTACCGGCTCGCCCGCCCCGGCCCGACGGGCGCGTCAGGCGAACTCCGTGGGGATGGCCGCGTACCCCCTGCCGAGGTGCAGGGCCTCCTGGGGGAGGCCGGCGACGGCGGCGGCGTGGCGCTCGCGGGCGGCGGACAGGGGCTCCCTGCCCACGACCTGCCCGTCGCGCACCAGTTCGTGCAGCAGGACGATGCCGTCCTCGGGGGCCAGGCCGCCGGTGGTGATCAGCTCGGTCTCCACGATGCCCGCGCCGTCCAGGAGCCGGTACGCCTGCTTGCGGCCCCCGCGCGACGGCTTGCCTACCGAGCGCTTGGCCACGGCCTCCAGCTTGCCCGTGGCCGTCTCCCTGGCCACCAGCTTGTAGACCAGGGCCGCCGTGGGCACGCCGGACCCGGTCACCAGGGACGTGCCGACGCCGTAGCCGTCGACGGGGGCGGCGGCCAGCGCGGCGATGGCGTACTCGTCCAGGTCGGAGGTGACCAGGATGCGGGTCTCGAAGGCCCCGAGCGCGTCGAGCTGCTCGCGCACCTCCTGCGCGGCGGCGGCCAGGTCGCCGGAGTCGATGCGGACCGCGCCCAGCTCCGGCCCCGCCAGCTCCACGGCCGTGCGCACCGCCTCGGTCACGTCGTACGTGTCCACCAGCAGCGTCGTCTTGCGGCCCAGCGAGGCGATCTGGGCCTCGAACGCCGCCTTCTCCGAGTCGTGCAGCAACGTGAACGCGTGCGCCGCCGTGCCGGCCGTGGGCACGCCGTAGACGTGCCCGGCCATGAGGTTGGAGGTGGAGGCGAAACCCGCGATGTACGCGGCCCGCGCGGCGGCCACGGCGGAGCTCTCGTGGGTGCGGCGCGAGCCCATCTCGATGAGCGGCCGCTTGCCCGCGGCGTTGGTCATGCGGGAGGCGGCTGAGGCGATGGCGCAGTCGTGGTTCAGAATCGACAGCGTGAGGGTCTCCAGCAGCACGGCCTCCGCGAAGGTCCCCTCCACGATCATGATCGGGGAGGCGGGGAAGTAGAGGTCGCCCTCGCGGTAGCCGTAGATGTTCCCGGAAAACCGGTAATCGGCGAGAAACGCCAGAGTGTCCTCGTCGACGACATGCTTCTCCCGCAAATAGGTGAGTTCTTCCTCACCAAAACGGAAGCGTTCCAGCTCGTCCAGGACACGCCCTGTCCCGGCGACAACCCCGTAGCGCCTGCCACCCGGCAGATGTCTGGCGAACACCTCGAAAACGGCGCGCCTGTGCGCCGCTCCGCTCCGTAGCGCCGCCTGCAGCATCGTCAGCTCATAGTGATCTGTGAGCAACGCAGTGCTCATGGTCATTGTCACGACTCGAAGACTACGGCCCAGATAGGGCAGACTCGGGGATGTGGGTAGCACCGCTCCAATCGCCGTTGAGCGTCCGTCATCGGACGTCAGACCCGATCTGCCATGGGTGACCATCGTCTGGAACGACCCGGTCAACCTCATGTCCTACGTGACCTATGTCTTCCAAACGGTCTTCGGCTACACGAAGGAGAAGGCCGAGAAACTCATGCTGGACGTACACCAGAAGGGCAAGGCCGTCGTGTCCAGTGGCACGCGGGAAGAGATGGAACGCGATGTGCAGATTCTCCACTCCTACGGCCTGTGGGCGACGCTCCAGTCGGACTCGGTCAAGTGAGGCACATGAGGTCAGTGAGGCGGCGCGGGTGACATCGGGGTTCTCGCCGGGCAAGGCCGGCGGCGTCGTCGCGGAGTTCGAGGCCGCGGAGGTCTCGCTCCTGCGCTCGCTCGTGTCGATGATGCTGGGCATCGTGGAGCCGGGGCGGACCAGCGACGACCCGCTGGAGCGGGCGCTGGGCATCGGCGGGGGAGAGGCGCCGTCCGACCCGGTGCTGGCCAGGCTGTTCCCGTCGGCGTACGAGGACGCGAAGGACTCGATGGAGTTCCGCCGCTACACCGAGGCCACGCTGCGTGACGGCAAGCGGGCCGACGCGCAGACCGTGTTCGACACCGCCAGGTCGGGCCGCGCCGAGCTCACGCCCGAGCAGGCCCAGGCCTGGCTGCGCTCGCTCAACGACGTGCGCCTGACGCTCGGCACCAAGCTCGACGTGACCGAGGAGGTCCACGACGAGATCGCCGTGATGTCCGAGGACGACCCCCGCTACCCCGCCTACCTCACCTACGACTGGCTGACCTACCTCCAGGACAGCCTGGTCCGGGCCCTCTGGTAGCTTCCGGGCATGCTGTCGATCTCGCAGGAACTGGTGGACAAGATCGTCGCCCATGCCCGTGCCGACCACCCCGACGAGGCGTGCGGGGTGATCGCGGGCAAGAACGATGTCCCCGAGCGGTTCGTCCCCATGGAGAACGCCGAACGCTCGCCCACCTTCTACCGCTTCGACTCGATGGAGCAGCTGCGCGTCTGGCGTGAGATGGACGACCGCGACGAGGAGCCCGTCGTGATCTACCACTCCCACACGGCCACCGAGGCGTACCCGTCACGCACCGACGTGTCCTACGCCTCCGAGCCGAACGCCCACTACGTCCTGGTCTCCACGCGGGACGAGGCCGAGGTGGAGTTCCGCTCCTACCGCATCCTCGACGGAGTGATAACCGAGGAAGAGGTAAGGTTTCTCCCATGATGGTCAGGCCGGTGCAGAGCTTCCTCTTCGCGCACACTCCGGCTGTCGTCGTTTACGACTGTCAGTAGCCCGGAATCCGCATTCAGCCGTCGGCGTTGCTGCCGATGGGACGACGACCTGATCTGAGGAGACTGAGCGCGATGGCCATCGAGGTTCGCATTCCGACCATCCTGCGTAACTACACCGGCGGCGCCAAGGCCGTCGACGCCGAGGGCGCCACCCTCGAAGAGCTGATCAGCAATCTTGAGTCGCGCCACCCGGGCATCAAGGAGCGCCTGGTCGACGCGGGCAGCCTGCGCCGCTTCGTCAACGTCTACCTGAACGACGAGGACGTGCGTTTCCTGGGCGGTCTGGGCACGCCGCTGTCCGACGGCGACACGGTCACCGTGCTGCCTGCCGTCGCCGGCGGGTGACATGCGGTTCGACTCGCTGATCGACTCGGTCGGCCGCACGCCGCTCGTGGGGCTGCCGCGGTTGTCGCCCTCCGCCGACGTGCGGATCTGGGCCAAGCTCGAAGACCGCAACCCGACCGGGTCGATCAAGGACAGGCCCGCCCTGTGGATGATCCAGGAGGCCGAGAAGGACGGCCGGCTCACTCCCGGCTGCACGATCCTTGAGCCCACCAGCGGTAACACGGGCATCTCGCTCGCCATGTCGGCCAAGCTCAAGGGCTACAAGCTGATCTGCGTGATGCCCGAGAACACCTCCGAGGAGCGCCGCCAGCTCCTGCGCATGTGGGGCGCGGAGATCATCTCCTCGCCCGCGGCGGGCGGCTCCAACGAGGCCGTACGCGTGGCCAAGGAGCTGGCGGCCCAGAATCCCTCCTGGGTCATGCTCTACCAGTACGGAAACCCGGCCAACTGGCGCTCGCACTACGAGAGCACCGGCCCGGAGATCCTGGAGGACCTGCCCACCGTGACCCACTTCGTGGCCGGGCTCGGCACGACGGGCACGCTGATGGGCGTCGGGCGGTTCCTGCGCGAGCGGGTGCCGGGCGTGCAGATCGTCGCCGCCGAGCCCCGCTACGGCGAGCTGGTCTACGGGCTGCGCAACGTGGACGAGGGCTTCATCCCCGAGCTCTACGACGAGTCCGTGCTGACCACCCGCTTCTCCGTGGGCTCGGCCGACGCGCTGCGGCGCACGCGCGAGCTGCTGGCCTCCGAGGGCATCTTCGCCGGGGTCTCGACGGGCGCGGCGCTGCACGCGGCGCTGGGCGTGGCCAAGAAGGCGGTCCAGGCGGGCGAGCGCGCCGACGTCGTGTTCGTGGTGGCCGACGGCGGCTGGAAATACCTGTCCACGGGCGCCTACGAGGGCACCCTGGAGGAGGCGGAAGAGCGCCTCGACGGCCAGCTCTGGGCCTGAGAACAGCATCGAAAGAGGCGGCCGGTCCACGACCGGCCGCCTCTTTCACTTGGGCGCTCAGTTGAACAGGAGCCGCAGCGAGAACGTCGCCTCGCTGTCGGTCTGCGTGCCGCTCATCCCGACGGCCCGCAGCACCTGCAGGTTGGCCTTCTCGTCGCCCTGCATGGACTTGAGGTAGAGGTTCTCCACCTTGTCCAGGTCCACGAAGACCGCGTAGTTGGCGTCGCCCGCGTTGGGGATCGCCGTCTGGAACGTCTCCGAGTCGCCGAGCGTGCCCTCACCGGCCAGCTGCTTGGCGTACTCGTCGCTCGTCGCCACGGTGAAGACGCCGTCGCCGGAGACCTTGGCGATCTGCGGCGCGCCCTGGCCCTGGGAGGTCAGCGCCTGCTGGACCTTGTCGACGATGGCCTGCGCCTTGGCCGGGTCGGTGACGATGCGCACGCCGCCCTTGATCTGGTCGCCGTCCAGGCCCTGGCTGTCCACGGCGAGCGTGAAGTTCTTGCCGAGGATCGTGGCCAGGTCGCCGGGCAGCTGCAGCCCGAGCTGGCTCTGGGCCTGCTCCAGCATCTGCTTGACCTCGGTGCCGCCGGTCGCCGCGGCCTGCTTCTGGATCTGGTCCCACTGCTTGGTGACCATCTGGTCGAGGCCGGAGATCGACAGGGCGGCCGCCGTGGTGGCCGGCAGCGTGCCCAGGTTGGCCTTGGGCAGGTCACCCTCGGGGGTCATGCCCTTGGCGCCGCGCACGACGCCGGCGAGCTCGACGTACGCGCTGTCGAAGCGCAGCGCGCCGGCGAACCTGGCGTCCTTGATCTGCTCGACGGCCGCGGCCTGCTCGGCCGGGATCTCCTTCTTGGCCAGCTCCATGAGCCCGCCCATGTCGGCCCAGAACGACAGCACGCCCTGCTCGCCGACCGCGCCCATGTCGTCGGTGAACTCGGCGTTGTCCGCGAGGCTGCCCTCGGACTTCGCGAACTTGTCGGCCAGCTGCTGGGTCGAGCTCAGCAGCGCGTAGTCGTCGCGGAAGGCGAGGCCGTACTTCTCGCCCTTCATCAGCTTGGCGATGCCGGCCTTGGCCTGCGCCTCGTCCTTGATCTGGACGGCCACCGCGAAGTCGGGCTCGTCCTTGCCCGAGGGGACGGCGGCGAAGCCGACCCTGCTGCCCAGCCAGGGGTCGACGTCCTTGGCGAAGTCGACCTTGGAGTCGGAGTCGGCGTTGATCGTGTCGAACAGCGCCTTGCGCGGGTCCTCGCCGGTGAAGGAGTCCTTGGTGACCGTGAACTTCCTGGCGATCTGGAACAGCGCCAGCTTCTGGTTCGCGGCCGGGTCCAGGTCGAGCCGGGCGTAGGCGATCGAGTTGGCGGGCAGGACCTCGTTCGGCTGCGTGCCGCCGCCGCCGATGGCTCCCACGGCCCACACGGCGCCGCCGCCGAGCAGGATCACCGCGAGCGCGGCGGCCGCGGCGATGATCCAGGTCTTGCGGCCCTTCTTGGCCGGTTGCGACGGGCCGAACCCCTCGGGCCCCTGCTGCTGCCAGCCGCCCTGGGCGTACTGGTCGTTCTGCCAACCTTGCTGTTCCTGCTGCCAGCCGCTCTGGGGCTGCTGGCCCTGCTGTTGCCAGCCCTGGCCCTGCTGCTCCTGCTGCCAGCCCTGCTGCGGTTGCTGCTGCTGCCAGCCGCCCTGGGCCTGCTGCTGGCCGCCCTGCTGCCAGCTCTGCTGCTGGCCGTACGAGCTCTGCTGGCCGTAGCCGGCGTCATAGGTGGGCTGCTGCTGCCCGTACCCCTGCTGCGGGTCGTACGGCTGCTGCTGCCCGTAGGACGCCTGCTGCCCGTACGCCCCCTGCTGGTAGGGCTGCTGCGGCGGGTACGGCTGTCCCGATGTCAGAGGCGTCGTCGGAGGGTTCTCCGGCTGCTGCCCCTGGTTCCAGTTGTACGCCGTGGTCCGGTCAGGATCCTGGCCATAGGGGGGATTATTCGCAGACATCACTCAACTCACAATGTGGACTTTGGACCACAGAGAAGTTAGCTGATGTTGCTAGACGGGCGCTTGCAATGTGCTGAAGTGAGATTCAGACCCTGGTGAGCTCCTTTCTGAGCGCGTTGATGTGGACCTCGCCGCTTCCGTAGTCGACGACGCACGCCCACGGCACGAATGTGCAGCCCACATAGACCAGACGCGACAGCGTCCGGGTGAGCCAGGGCGGGCGGTCCTGGTTCTCCCGGGTGAGGCCGAGCAGCAGCGGCGCGCGGCGGCTGGAGACGATCAGCCCGTAGACGGTGTGGCTCTTCTGGAGTTCGCCCTTGTGCTTGACCACGCGGATGTCCACCACGTGGCCGACCCATATCCCGTCGGAGTCCCAAACGGACTGGCCGATGAGTTCGGTGACACTTGCCATGATCGAACTTTCTCAACCGAATCACGTTTTCGCAGGTAGGCACGCTGATAGGGGGATGCCATAGACTATGCGAGCGCTAGAACATAATTCCGGAGTTGAGGCGGGCGCGGATGACCAAGTTCGACGAGGCGACCCAGGCGATCAGGATCGACGAGGGCACCTACGACGTGTGCCTCGACTCCGGATACGCGATCGGCGGCCCCCTCAACGGCGGCTACCTGATGGCCGTGATCCTGCGCGCGGCGGTGGACGCCTCGCCGTTCGAGCATCCGGTGAGCACGACGGCGCAGTTCCTGAAGGCGCCGGTGGCCGGGCCCGCGCAGGTCAGGATCGAGCCGCTCAAGGCGGGCAGGACGGCCGCGTTCGCCAGGGCCACGCTCGTGCAGGACGACATGGCGCACATCGAGGGGCTGATCACGACGGCCACGTTGCACGAGGTCGAGCCGATTTATGCCGAAAAATCGGCGTTCGACATGCCCGGCATCGAGGACTGCGCCAAACTCCCCGCCCCCAGGCCCGAATCGGGCATGAACCTCAACGCCCAGATGGAGCTGCTCTTCGACCCGCCCACGATCGGCTGGCTGAAGGGCGAGCCCACCGGCCGGCCGGAGTCGCGGGCGTACTTCCGGATGGCCGAGCCCCAGGACCCGGACCCGTACGTGCTGGCGCTGGCCGTGGACGCGCTGCCGCCGGTGGTCTTCTCGGCGGGCGCGCGGGGCTGGGCGCCGACCGTGGACCTCACCTGGCACCTGCGGGCGCTGCCCGCGCCCGGCTGGCTCACGCTGCTCGGCGGCGGCCGGCTGATCTCGGACGGCTGGTTCGACGAGGAGGTCGAGGTACGCGACTCCACGGGCCGCCTGGTCGCCCAATCGCGCCAACTCGCCCGGGTCGGACGCGGCTGACCGGCCCGGATGTGACCAACGCAACACCCATCGCACGCCCATGTGTCCTACCTGTGAGGATTCTTACGCAGAGTTGATCACGCAGGTCGCCTACCCTCTAGAGCGTGCCGGACGCGAGTATTGGGATCTTCGACAGCGGAGTCGGCGGCCTGACGGTCGCGCGCGCGATCATCGACCAGTTGCCTGATGAGTCCATTACCTACGTGGCCGACACGGCCCGCCAGCCGTACGGGCCGAAACGCATCGCGGAGGTCCGCGCCTACGCCCTGGAGGTGATGGACCACCTCGTCGAGCACGGCGTCAAGATGCTCGTGATCGCCTGCAACAGCGCCAGCGCCGCGGTGCTGCGCGACGCCCGCGAGCGCTACGACGTGCCGGTCGTCGAGGTGATCCAGCCCGCCACCCGGCGCGCGGTGCGGGCCACCCGTACGGGCAGGGTCGGCGTGATCGCCACGAAGGCCACCATCGAGTCCATGGCCTATCACGACGCCTTCACCGCGGCGCCCGACGTCCAGCTCACCGGCGTGGCCGCCCCACGCCTGGTGGAGTACGTCGAGCGCGGGGAGACGATGAGCGACGAGCTCATCGAGGTCCTGGGCGAGTACCTGGAGCCCATCAGGGCCGCCGGGTGCGACACCCTCATCCTCGGCTGCACCCACTACCCGCTGCTCACCGGCGCCATCTCCTATGTCGTCGGCGACGGTGTCACGCTGGTCTCCAGCGCCGAGGAGACGGCCAAGGACGTCTACCGGATCCTGCACGACCGCGATCTGGCGGCGGGAGGCGAGGCCACCCCCCGGCACCGCTTCCGCGCCACCGGCGACTCCCTGCTCTTCGCCCGGCTCGGGCGGCGCTTCCTGGGCCCGGAGATCGACGTGGTCGAAGTCGCACCAGTGGGGGGTACTACCTTTAACGGCCACTCGGCCGCGTCCGGACCGAGGAGCGACGGGAGCCTGGCGCCCAGAGCGACGAGGAACGACACCGGGTCGGAGCGGCCGAGTAGCGACGCGGAGCGTCGCATCGGGAAGGAGCCCACATGAAGGTGACCATCGTCGGGTACTCGGGCAGCTTCCCCGGGCCCGACAGCCCCGCGTCCTGCTACCTCCTGGAGGCGGACGGGTTCAAGATGCTGCTCGACCTCGGCAACGGGTCGCTCGGCGCGCTCCAACGCCACATCAGCCTGTACGACGTGGACGCGATCTGCCTGTCGCACCTGCACGCCGACCACTGTCTCGACCTCTGCTCCTACCACGTGGTCCGCACGTACGGGCCCGGCGCGCCGTACCCCACCCTGCCCGTCTACGCGCCCGCCGACGCGCCCGTCCGGCTGTCGGCCGCCTACGGGATGCCGGACGAACCGGGCCTGGAGACCGCGTTCGACTTCGTGCCGCTGGCGCCCGACTCGTTCGAGATCGGGCCGTTCACGCTGACCGCGGGGCTGGTCAACCACCCGGTCGAGGCGTACGGCTTCCGCGTGACCGGCGGCGGCCGGTGCGTGGCCTACTCCGGCGACACCGGGGAGTCGAGCGAGCTGGTGAAGCTGGCCACGGGCGCCGATCTGCTGCTGTGCGAGGCGTCGTTCGTGGAGGGTCCCGACCTGCCGCCCGACCTGCACCTGACCGGCCGCCAGGCCGCCCGGCACGCGGCCGAGGCCGGCGTCGGCCGGCTCGTGCTCACCCACCTCGTCCCGTGGAACGACCAGGGCACGGTGCTGGAGGAGGCGATGGGAGGCGGTTTCGGCGGACCGATCGAGCTGGCCCGCAGCGGGGCGGTCTACGACCTGGCCTGAACCTTGGTGAAGTCGCGCATGCGGGGCAACGGGGAGAACAGCAGCGGCAGGAAGGCCAGGAGCCGGCCCGTCATGATCACCCACAGGGCTTCCCGCACGCCGATCTGCTGGGCTAAGAGCCCGCCGAGCAGCGCGCCCAGCGGCATGATCCCCCAGGTGACGAACCTCGCCGACGCGTTGACCCGGCCGAGCAGGTGCTCGGGGGTCACGGTCTGCCGGTAGGTGATCTGGCCCACGTTCATCAATGTCGCGCTCCAAGTGAGCCCGATCGAAGTGATCGCGAAGCACGCCACCCGCCAGTCGGCCTGCGTCATCGGCAGCAGCAGGCCGAAGGGCGCGCCCACGGTGACGGCCAGCCAGGTCATCCTGGCGGTGCCGAACCGCCTGGACAGCCAGGAGCCGGTCAGTCCGCCGATCAGGCCGCCGATGCCGCCCGACATGAGCAGCAGGCCGACGGCGCTGGGGGGCAGCTCGACCACCTTGGACAGGAACAGCACCGACAGGCCGAGCACGGCGCTGGTGCACAGGTTGGTGGCCGCCGTCGCGGACACGAACATGCGCAGCAGCCGGTCGCGCCACACGTACGCCAGGCCCTCGCCGATGCCGCGCAGCAGCGGGGTGCGCTCGGTGAGGGCGGGCAGCTTGTCGGGGGCCTTGACCGTGCTCAGGAACAGCACCGAGGCGAGCGCGCCGAGCGCCGTGGCGAACAGCGTGCGCGGCGCCCCCAGCAGTTGCACCAGCGCGCCCCCCACGCCCGGCCCGGCCAGGAACGCGCCCGACCGCACGACCTCCAGCTTGGAGTTGCCGTCGCTGAGCTGCGCGGTGCCGACCAGCTCCGGCAGGTACGTCTGGTCCGCCACGTCGTTGAAGACCTGGGCCGCCCCGGCCAGCAGCGCGACGGCGAACATCATGCCGATCGACAGCAGCCCCACCTCCGCCGCCAGCGGGATGCTGGCGAGCAGCAGGAGCCTGGCCAGGTCGGACACCAGCATCACGCGCCGCCTGCGCATCCGGTCGACCCACACCCCCGCGGGCAGGCCGATCAGCAGGAACGCCGTCGTCTGCAGTGCCGACAGAACCCCGACCTCGACCGGACCCGCGTGCAGCGCGAGCACGGCCACCAGCGGGAGCGCAACACGGGAGATATTCGCCCCGAGTTCACTGGCGACATGCGAACCGAGGAACCGGAGGAAGTCAGGGTTACGCAACACCCCCGTTGTCATTGCGTAAGGATCCATGTGTCGGACACATTTGGTCAAGAGTGTCGTGGCTCGGAGATAGGGTGATCTGCATGTCCCGACAGGATGGCCGCAACTCTGACCAGCTTCGCCCCATAACCATCACCAGGCGCTGGCTCGCCCACGCCGAAGGATCGGTGCTGGTCGAATTCGGCAACACGCGGGTGTTGTGCGCGGCGTCGGTCCAGGACAGCGTGCCCCGGTGGCGCAGGGGCAGCGGCCAGGGGTGGGTTACGGCCGAATATGCCATGTTGCCCCGGGCGACCAATACTCGCAACGATCGCGAATCGGTCCGCGGCAAAATCGGCGGCCGGACCCACGAGATTTCCCGGCTGATCGGGCGTTCTCTTCGCGCCTGCGTCGATTACAAAGCGTTGGGGGAAAACTCCATTCTGCTCGACTGCGACGTGCTGGACGCCGACGGCGGCACCAGGACCGCCGCGATCACCGGCGCTTACGTCGCGCTCGCCGACGCGATCGCCTGGATGCGCGAGCGCCGGATGTGCCCGGGCGACCCGCTGATCGGCTCGGTCGCGGCCGTCTCCGTCGGGGTCATCGGCTCGGTGCCGATGCTCGACCTCTGCTACACCGAAGACGTGGCCGCCGAGACCGACATGAACGTCGTGATGACCGGCGAGGGCAGCTTCGTCGAGGTGCAGGGCACCGCCGAGGGTGCCCCCTTCGACCGCGCGGCGCTCGACCAGCTCCTCGACCTGGCCGTGGGCGGCTGCCAGGAGCTCACGCTGATCCAGCAGGAGGCGCTGGGCTCATGAGGATCGTCCTGGCCACCCGCAACATGGGCAAGATCGTGGAGCTGCGCCGGATCCTGTCCGGGTTCGACGTCGTCGGGCTCGAGGAGTTCCCCGCGATCGGCGAGGTCGCCGAGACCGGGGTCACGTTCGAGGAAAACGCGCTGCTCAAGGCGCACGCCGTGGCACAGCAGTCGGGGCTGCCCGCGGTGGCCGACGACTCGGGGCTCTGCGTCGACGTGCTGGGCGGCATGCCGGGCGTCTTCTCCGCCCGCTGGTCGGGGCGGCACGGCGACGACCAGGCCAACCTCGATCTGCTGCTGGCGCAGGTCTCCGACGTGCCCGCCGACAAGCTGACCGCGCACTTCGCCTGTGCCGCCGCGCTGGCGCTGCCCTCGGGGGAGTCCCGGGTGGTGGAGGGCGCGCTCCAGGGGCGCCTGATCTCCGCCCGCCGGGGGTCCAACGGGTTCGGGTACGACCCGATCTTCGTGCCCGACGGCGAGGGGCGCACGACGGCCGAGATGTCGCCGGAGGAGAAGGACGCGATCAGCCACCGGGGGCGGGCCTTCCGCGCGCTGGCGCCCCTCGTGCGGGAGCTCCTCAGCTCGTAACCACCGTGTAAGAACCGCCCGGGGCCGGGCGGCGTAACGTCGGACTGTGCAGAGTAATCCGATGGTGCCCGCGTGGGCGAAGGCCCTGATGGGGCTGGTGGCCGGGGGCGTGGCCCTCGGGATCGCGCAGCTCGCGGCCGCGTTCGCCGGGCCCAAGTCATCGCCCGTGGTGGCGGTGGGCGACGTGGCGATCGATCTCACGCCCGCGCCGCTCAAGGAATTCGCGATCAGGACGTTCGGCGAGAACGACAAGACGGTCCTCATCGCGGGCGTGCTGATCGTGGTCCTCGGCGGGGTCGCGCCCCTCATCGGGACGCTGGCCGCGCGCCGGCTCGGCTACGGCTTCGCGGGGCTGGCCGTTTTCGGGGCGATCGGCCTGGCGGCGGTGCTGACCCGGCCGGACGCCGGGGTCCTGGACGCGCTGCCGACCCTGGTGGGGGCGGCGGCCGGCGCCTGGACGCTGGGCCGGCTGGTACGGCGGGCAGCGGGCGAGCCCGTCACCCCTCCACCGCCCCCGCCCGCCGAGTCCGCCAGGGCCGCCGAGTCCGCCGGGGCCGCCGAGTCCGCCGGGGCCGCCGAGTCCGCCGGGGCCGCCGAGTCCGCCGGGGCCGCCGAGTCCGCCGGGGCCGCCGGGGCCGCCGAGTCCGCCGGGGCCGCCGGCGTTTCCGGGGATGGCGGTGGCGAGGGCCGCGACGGTGCGGAGCGGCCTGCGGTGATGCTGGCCGGGGCGGACCTGTGGTCGTTCGATCGGCGGCGGCTGCTGACCGGCGCCACCGGCGGGGCGGTGGTCGCGATCGGGAGCGCCGTGCTCGGGCAGACGCTCGGCGGGCAGCGGGCCGTGGACGCCGAACGCGTGAAGGTCGCGCTGCCCAAGCCTGCGACGTCGGCCAAACCCATTCCGGCAGCCGCAGACCTCCACATCAGGGGCTTGTCTCCATTTATTACGAGAAATCGTGACTTCTATAGGGTCGACACGGCGCTCGTCGTCCCCCAGGTGGATCCCAGAAGCTGGAAGCTGCGCATCCACGGCATGGTCGACCGGCCGGTCGAGCTCACGTACCAGGAGCTGCTCGGCATGCCGCTCACCGAGGCGGACGTCACGCTCACCTGCGTCTCCAACGAGGTCGGCGGCGAGTACATCGGCAACGCCCGCTGGCTCGGCGTCCGCATGCCCGAGGTGCTGCGCCGGGCCGGGCTCCAGTCCGGCGCCGACATGCTTCTGTCCACCTCGGCCGACGGCTTCACCTGCGGCACCCCGGTCGACGTGGTCATGGACGGCCGAGACGCGCTGTTCGCGATCGCGATGAACGGCGAGGCCCTCCCCGTGGCCCACGGCTTCCCCGTGCGCCAGGTGGTGCCCGGTCTGTACGGATACGTCTCGGCCACCAAGTGGGTCGTGGACATCAAGGTGACCAGGTTCGACCGGGACGAGGCGTACTGGACGCCGCGCGGCTGGTCGGCCAAGGGCCCCATCAAGACGCAGTCGCGCATCGACGTGCCCAAGTCGGGCGATTCGCTGAAGGCCGGGCGTACCACGATCGCCGGGGTGGCGTGGGCGCAGCACACCGGGGTGGACGCCGTGGAGGTCAGGGTCGATCGCGGGCAGTGGCGGCAGGCGCGGCTGGCCGAGGTGCCGGGCCCCGACACCTGGCGTCAGTGGTCGATCGACTGGGACGCCACGGCGGGGGAGCACACGATCCAGGTGCGGGCGACCGACGCCGCCGGGCGTACCCAGACCGAGCAGGAGGCCTCGCCCGCGCCCGACGGGGCGACCGGCTGGCACACCATCACGGTGAAGGTGTCCTGAGCCCTGCTTGTCCCTGTTTCCGCAGGTACGGCCGGTGGTTCTGGCGGAGAATCTTGCCGACTTCCCCTCCCTGCCACGGCGACCCCTCTACGATCGGTCGTCGAGCATGACAGGAGGCAGGACGTGTTCCGCGAGCGCAAGCCGACCGTCCGGTGGGTCCTTCCAGACGGACAGTACAACCCTGTGGTGGCCGAGGGGATGCGGTGGCTCGACTACGAGCGCGCCGCCGAGACCGGCACCGCCCCCACGCGCGCCCCGGGCGGCCCGGCCACCTTGGAGCCCGGCGCGCCCGGCGGCACGCGACCCGACCGTGACCCCTGGTCCGACCGTGACTCACGGTCCGACCACGATCCCTGGCCCAAGCGTGACCTACGGTCCGACCACGATCCCCGGCCCGAGCGTGACCTACGGTCCGACCACGATCCCGGGTCCGAGCGCGACCCACGATCCGGGCATGATCCTCGATCCGGCCGCGATCCCTGGCTTGACCGCGATCCCCGGTCCGAGGGTCCTCGCGTGCCCGACATGTCGGACACGCCGGGTGACCTCCTCGACGTCGAGGAGGGTGACTGGTTCGAGCGGACGCGGCGGCCGGCCAGGCTCGTCGACTCCAGACCGTACGGGATGCCGGGTGGGCTCGCCCAGCCGGACCCGCAGGTGGAGCGGGACCTCGCCGAGGCGCTGCGGCCCGGGGACCGCTTCCCCGACCCGCGCGGCACCTGGGTGCGGCTGATCAACGGCGGCGGGCCCGCCGACGACCCGTTCCGGGCCTCCAACGCCGCCGACTGCGCGCTGGCCGTGCTGTCGACCTGGCACGGCGAGCCCGCCACGGCCGCGCCCAGATTCCCGGAGTACGACCGGATCGGCCGGCCCCTGCTGACCGGAGAGCAGGGGAGCCTGTCCAGGATCGAGCGGTGGGTCGGGCAGCGCTTCCAGTACGCCGGGCAGGGCCGGCACGCCTATCCGGTGATCACGCGGCGGCTGCGGGACGCCGGGCACGGGGCCGGGGCCGTTCTCGTGGTGCGCTGGCCCGGAGGCGGCTCCCACGCCTGGAACGCGGTCAACTCCGACGGCGAGGTGATCTGGATCGACGCTCAGAGGGGGCACATGTCCGTCGAACCGGCGTACACGACGGTGACCGGGGTGTTCTGCGTGGTGCTCGATCGGCAGGGCAGGCCGCGATGAACCTGGACCAGGCTCGGGCGCTGGCCGAGGAGTACTTCAACGGCGTGCTGGCGCCCGGCGAGACGCTGCCGGTGGGGGTGCACGGGTTCCGCGACGGATATGTGGCGTGGGTGCGCGACCTCGAACCCGACGACCCGGCCACGCTGCCGGAGACGATCGGGGGCGGGTGCATCGTGATCGACCGTGCCACGGGCGAGGTGGTGGCCCGGCCGCTCCTCGACCCTGAGGCCGTCGCCGACCTCTGGCCCGGCCGCACGCCCCGCTGAGAGGCTAGCCGCTGCTGGTGGGAAGAGGGATCGGCGCCGACGGTGCCGGGGCCACATCGCCCGATCGGGGCTCCGGCAGCACATAACCGCACTGGACGCCGTCAGGCCCTCGCTCACAGGCGGGACCGAGGCGATCGGGCACCTGGAAGCGCTTGGGCGCCCAGCCCAGCTCCTCCCAGTACACCCCGCGGTGCATCTCGTCCCGATGCGAGAAATCGCCGGCCATGGCCACGGCGGTGCCACCCAGCACGGCGCCGAGCACGAGGCCGATGAGACCGGCGCCGAGGACCTGAGCCTGCTTCTGCCGGAAGAACTCCCGGTAGGAGCCGGGACGAGGAGGCGGCGCCAGGGGCATGGTGAAGCCGGGGCCCGGAGGGGCCTCGCCGTACCTCAGCCTGCTCCGCTCCTCAGGCTCGTGAAGCTCGTCCGCAGGGGTCGGGTCGCGCGGTGCTTCCTCTTCACCGCGCGACCCGGCGTCGCGATCATGATCCGCCATCACGATCTCCCTTTACTCGCCCACTGGAGGGGCGCTCCCAACGACAAGAATGCCCAAGCCACCGTAAGACCGGCGTAAGACCCAGGTCTGCCCCTGCGACGTAAGACCTGGGTCGTAGGCACACTTCCACCTCCAGGCGGAACCACGGTCAGACGGAGGTACATATCGTGATGGTGTGTTCGGCAAGGTACGGGCGTGGTCGAGACGCCACGAGAAGCTGGCGAGCGTGCTGCGGGTCGCGCCGCTGGCCGCGCTGTGCGTGATCCTGGCATTCCCGTACGCGGCCATGCCCTCGACCGTGGACGCCGGCCCCCACCTCGGCGTGGCCGGATACCTGGCCCTGTCGGCGGTGCTGCTGCTGCCGCTGCTCTGGCGCGACCGCCCGATCGCCGCGTTCGCCGTGATCGCGCTGATCAGCTTCGGGCAGTGGCTGGCCGGCGTCAGCCCGCTGGCCGCCAACCTCGCCGTGCTGATCGCGCTCTGGGCGGTGGCGTACGGTCGCTCGTTCCGCTGGGCGCTGGCCGCGGGCCTGGTGACGGAGCTGGGCGTGTTCATGGCGCTGGCCAGGTGGGACACGCCCACGTTGGGGATGTTCTTCAGCGGCTCGATCTTCGTGGTGACGATCTGGCTGACCGGCCTGTACGCCAACACGCGCAGGCGCTACCTGGAAGGGCTGGAGGAGCGCGCGGAACGGGCCGAACGCGAGCGTGACCAGCAGGCCAGGATGGCCGCCGCGGCCGAGCGCGCCAGGATCGCCAGAGAGCTGCACGACGTCGTGGCGCACAACGTCAGCGTGATGGTGGTCCAGGCCGACGGCGCGGGCTTCGCCCTCGACAGCGACCCCGAGCAGGCCCGCGAGGCCGTCAGAGCCATCTCCAAGACCGGGCGCGCCGCGCTGGCCGAGATGCGCAGGCTGGTCGGCGTCCTGCGCGAGGACGAGCGGACGAGCACCGACTACACCCCGCAGCCGGGGCTCGGCCAGCTGGAGGACCTGGTGCGCGGCTCGGCCGTGCCCACGCGGCTCCAGGTCGGCGGCGTGCCCGTCGAGCTGCCCGAGGGCCAGCAGCTCGCCGTCTACCGCATCGTCCAGGAGGCCCTCACGAACGCGCTCAAGCACGGCGGCCCGGGCGTCCAGGCGCTCGTGGAGATCGACTACGGCGGCCCCGAGCTCGTCGTACGCGTGACCGACGACGGCAGGGGCGCGGCGGCCCCCCGGAGCGCCGACGGCCACGGCCTGATCGGCATGCGCGAGCGGGTCGGCATGTACGGCGGCGCGGTGTCGGCGGAGCCCAGGCAGGGTGGCGGGTTCGAGGTGCTGGCGAGGTTGCCCATGGTCAAGGCGGCGTAGCGGAGGTGGGCGGATGATTCGCGTGATGCTGGTCGACGATCAGGAGCTGCTGCGCGCCGGGTTCAGGATGGTGCTCGCGGCCCAGCCGGACATCGAGGTGGTGGCCGAGGCGGGCGACGGGGCCGCGGCGCTGGAGCTGCTCGAGACCACCGAGGTGGACGTCGTGCTCATGGACGTGCGCATGCCGGTCATGGACGGCGTCGAGGCCACCGGCCGCATCCAGGGCCCGAAGGTGCTGATCCTGACCACGTTCGACCTCGACGAGTACGCGTTCGCCGCGGTCAAGGCGGGCGCCGCCGGGTTCCTGCTGAAGGACGTGCCGCCGGACGACCTGGTCGACGCGATCAAGATCGTGCACGCGGGCGACTCGGTGGTCTCGCCGAGCACGTTGCGGCGGATGCTGGACAGGTTCGCCGCGCAGCTCCCGACGGACGAGCCGGTGGCGACGGCCGAGCTGACGCCGCGCGAGCGCGAGGTGCTGCTCATGGTGGCCCGTGGCCTGTCCAACATGGAGATCGCCGGCCGCCTGCAGGTGGCGGAGGCGACGGTGAAGACGCACCTGGGGCGGGTGCTGGCCAAGCTGGGGCTGCGGGACCGGGCCCAGGTCGTGGTCTACGCGTACGAGGCCGGGCTGATCGTGCCGTCGCATCGACCGGAAGTCATCGGCCGGAAGTCTGACCGGGGTCATCTGTAGTCCTACACGAAGTCCATCCACAGGTCCCATAGATCCTGAACTTTCCGCTCCTAGCGTGGTTCGCGTTGAAAAACCGCGACAAGGAGTAAAAGTGACGCTCACCGATACCCGGCGCCAGGCCCCGCCCGCGGTGGTGGCCAGAGATCTGACCAAGGTGTACGGCGAGGGCGACGCCCGGGTGCACGCCCTCCGCGCGGTGAACGTGTCCTTCGCCACCGGGGCCTTCACCGCCATCATGGGCCCGTCGGGCTCCGGCAAGTCCACGCTGATGCACTGCCTGGCCGGGCTCGACACCGCCACCTCGGGCGCCGTGCACATCGGCGACGTGGAGCTGACCGGGCTGGACGACCGGCAGCTCACGCTGCTGCGCCGCGACCGGATCGGGTTCGTCTTCCAGGCCTTCAACCTGCTGCCCACGCTCACCGCCGAGCAGAACATCCGCCTGCCGCTGGACATCGCCGCCCGCCAGGCGGACCAGGCGCTGTTCGACCGGGTGATCGAGACCGTCGGGCTGAAGGACCGGCTCTCCCACCGGCCGAACCAGCTCTCCGGCGGCCAGCAGCAGCGCGTGGCCGTGGCCAGGGCACTGATCAGCAAGCCCCAGGTGATCTTCGCCGACGAGCCCACGGGGAACCTGGACTCCCGCAGCGGCGCCGAGGTCCTGTCCTTCCTGCGTACTTCCGTACGCGAGCTGGGCCAGACCATCGTCATGGTCACGCACGACCCGGTGGCCGCCTCGTACGCCGACCGCGTGGTGTTCCTGCGCGACGGCGAGCTGGTCAGCGAGCTCGCCGCGCCCACGCCGCAGTCCGTGCTGGACACCCTCGTGCAACTGGAAAGGGCGTGACGACGTGCTGAAGACGGCACTGGCCGGGCTGCGCGCGCACAAGCTCAGGCTGCTGCTCACCTCGCTGGCGATCACGCTGGGGGTGGGGTTCATCGCGGGCACGTTCGTGCTGAACGACACCGTGCAGGCCGGGTTCGCGCAGCGCGTCACGGCCGACGCCGGCAAGGTGGACGTGGCCGTGCTGCCCAAGGACCCCGACGCGGTGCTGCCGGAGCGGGTCCTGGAGCAGGTGCGCGCCCTGGACGGCGTGACCGAGGCCCAGGGCCTGATCCGCGCCGCCGCCCCCGTGCTCGGCAAGGACGGCAAGGCCGTCGGGAACGCCCCCACCACGGCCCTGTCCGTCATCCGGGGGCCGCTCGACCGCACCGACATCGTCTCGGGCACCGGCCCGGGCACCGACGACCAGGCCGCCGTGCTGGACAAGAACACCGCCAAGGCCCAGGGCTTCACGGTCGGCGACACGATCACCGTGCTCGACGCCAAGGAGCGCAGGCACCAGTTCAAGCTCGTCGGCCTGCTCGACCCCGGCGTGGACCAGGAGCTCTCTTACACCGGCGCGGTCGGCTTCACCTCCGCCACCGCACAGCGGATGACCGGCGCGCAGGGCTACCGCGAGATCGACGTCGCGGGCACGGCTCCCGGGCTGGAGCAGGCCGTGGCGGCGGCCGTCGGCGGCGCGTACGTGGTCAAGACCGGCGGCGAGCTGGCCGACGACCTGGCCAGGGCGGCCGGCGTGGAGACCCGGATGTTCACGCTGGGCCTGCTGATGTTCGGCGTCGTGGCGATGATGGTGGCCGCGCTGGTCATCTACAACACCTTCAACATCCTCGTCGCGCAGCGCACCAGAGAGATGGCGCTGCTGCGGTGCATCGGGGCCACGCGCGGGCAGGTGTTCGGCTCGATCGTGCTGGAGTCCGCGGTGGTGGGACTGATCGCCTCCGCGCTCGGCCTGGTCATCGGGTACGGCCTGGCCTCGCTCACGCTGACGCTCCTGGCCACGTTCGACGCCCCGATGCCCACGGACGCGGCCGTCGCCCTCAGCCCCGCCACGATCGGGATCGGCCTGGCCGTCGGCCTGGCCGTCACGCTGGGCGCGGCGCTGCTGCCCGCCAGGTCGGCCACCCGGGTGGCGCCGATCGCGGCGCTGCGCAGCCAGGTCGAGGAGCAGACGTTCCGCGCGGGGGGCGTACGCGGCATCTTCGCCGCGCTCTTCCTGGTGGCGGGCCTCGGCACGACGGCCGTCGGAGTCTTCGCGCTCACGCCCGGCCAGCAGGTCTCGCTCTTCGTCGTCATGGCCGGGGGCGCGCTGACGTTCCTGGCCACGCTGATCCTGGGCCCGCTGCTGATCAAGCCGCTGAGCACGCTGGTCGGCTGGCTCCCCGGCAGGCTGTTCGGGGTGCCGGGACGGCTCGCGGTGGACAACTCGGGGCGCAACCCCAAGCGGGCCGCGACCACGACGATCGCGCTGACGATCGGCGTGACGCTCATGACGCTGATCTCGGTGGTGACCGCGTCCACCAGGCTGACGCTGACGGCCAAGCTGGACGACCAGTTCCCGATCGACTACATGCTGGCCGGCCAGCAGCGCGACCCGGTCATCCCACGGTCCGTGGCCACGGAGCTGCGCGGCAGGCCGGAGCTGGCCTCCGTGGCGCAGCTGCGCACCACCAGGGCCGAGGTCTCGGGCCGGCGGCTCGACGTCGGCACGTTCAGCGGGGCGATCGACCCATCCGTGACCGCCGGCTCTCTGAAGGGCTTCGGCCCCGGGCAGGCGGCGGTGGCCGACAACGTGGCCAAGGAGCTGGGAGTGCGGCTCGGCGACCCGGTCCCGCTGAAGACCGGGGAGGCCGGGGTCGTCTCGCTGAAGGTGGTGGCGCTGCTCGACGGGGCCCAGTCGTCGCTGCCGTCGGTCACGGTCGCGGAGGCGGCGTTCGACACGTACTTCGGCGCCCTGCCCGACTCCCGCGTCCTGATCAACATCAAGGACGGCGTGCCGCCCGAGCGGGCCCGCAAGGTGGTGGACGCCGCCGTCGCGGCCTACCCGACCGTGCAGGTGTCGAGCTCGACGGAGGTACGCGGCCAGTTCGACGAGACGCTGGACATGCTGCTCATGATCATCACCGGGCTGCTGGGGCTGGCGATCCTGATCTCGCTCCTGGGCATCGCCAACACGCTCTCCCTGTCGGTCCACGAGCGCACCAGGGAGTCGGCGCTGCTGCGCGCCCTGGGCCTGACCCGGCCGCAGCTGCGCCGGATGTTGTCCGTCGAGGCGCTGGTGCTGGGGCTGATCGGGGCGTTGGTGGGGGTGGTGCTCGGCGGCGTCTTCGGCTGGGCCGCGATCATGGCGATGCTGGACGGGGCCGTCCTGTCGGTGCCCACGGGGCAGATCGCGCTGTTCGTGCTGCTGTCGGGAGCGGCCGGCATGCTGGCCGCCGTGCTCCCGGCGCGGCGCGCGGCCCGGGCCTCGATCGTCGGCTCCCTGGCAGCCGGCTGACCTCGCCGATCGAGAGCCCTGGCCTCGTGCCCGGGCGGCTCGACCATTCGCGACTGCCGGCTCCAGAACATGAGAAAACCCTCGAGCCCGTGGGTTCGAGGGTTTTCGAGGTAGCGAGACATCACATTCGTAGGGCCGGTGGGATTCGAACCCACACTAACAGCCACCTAAAGACTGCGCCTCTGCCATTGGGCTACGACCCCTTTTTGCCTTTCCCCTTCCCGCATAGTTCCCAGTCTGAGAATGGCAATTCGGGCACAGGAAGCGAAGATTCTCCCTTCGATTGTCGAGCCAATCGCCGTTGACATGGTCAACGTGGAGCGTCAGCGGCCTTCCCTGCCACGTATCCCCGATTCTACAGCTTGCGCACGCGTACGAGACCCCGGCTTCACGCAATGCTCGGCGAAGCGCGGGTGCCTTCTCGCGGATGGAGCCGGGCGGGCGAAGCACGAGAACCTGCTGATAGGGGCGGCGGGCAGGGGAGCTCCGCCCCTTCCCGTGAGCTTGTCCGACGAAGTGGGACGTATCGATGCCGAAGTGCCTCAGTCGCCTGCTGATGTGGGCATGGCTGCCGCCCGCCCACTTGATGCCGAGATGCCGGAGCACATCGGCGACACTGCGGGACTTGGCCGCCGCCTCCGCGAGCAACTCGTGGGAATACTTGATATAAGCTGCCACGGCGCAAGCCTAGAAAACGCGACTGACATTCTTTGGCGACCCAAAAGAAATGTCATATCCAGGCAATCGCCGCATTTACTGCGGAACTGGGCCCTCGCTGGAGGGCCCGCGGGTGGTGGTCAGCTCAGGCCCAGCTTCTTCTTGAGCCCGGCCACGTGACCCGTGGCCTTCACGTTGTAGAGCGCCTGCTCCACCTTTCCGTCGGCGTCGATGACGAACGTCGAGCGGATGACCCCCACGACCTCCTTGCCGTACAGCTTCTTCGTGCCGTACGCGCCGTAGGCCTGATGCACGGTCAGGTCGGGGTCGGACAGCAAGGGGAAGTTCAGGGTGTCGCGTTCGGCGAATTTGACAAGTTTTTCCGGTTTGTCCTTAGACACGCCAAGTACGACGAAACCCTCGGCCGTCAACTGGCCGAGGTTGTCGCGGAAGTCGCAGGCCTGCTTGGTGCACCCGGGTGTCATCGCGGCAGGGTAGAAGTAGAGGATCACCCGCTTACCGCGGTAGGCGTCAAGAGAGACGGTCTCGCCGTCGGCGGCGGGTAGCGTGAACTCGGGCGCGGCGTCGCCGGGCGCGAGCTTGGTTTCGGTCAATGGGCCCTCCTGAGTTCCTTCCCGCCAACCTACCGGCCTGGCCGCCGTGCCGTACGGCGTGCCGACCTGACAGACTGATCACCACCAAGAACGATGGAGCTCGCACGGCACGCGGAGCGGGCGCGGCCACGCGTGAGGCCGAGAGGAGAGCCATGGCTGACACCGATCCGGACGAGCTGGAGCGGCGGATCGCGCAGACGCGCGCGGAGTTGGCGCAGACGGTCGACGCCATAGCCGACCGGGTGAGCCCCAAGCGGGTCGCCGAGCGCACGGTGGCCGACGTCAAGAGCAGGGCCACGCACTTCGTGTCGTCCGTGGGCGACGCGCTGGGGGTGGCGCCGCGGCCGGTCGAAGCCGGCGAGCATCCCGACCAGATGTGGGAAGAGGAGCGGCCCGACCTGGCGCCGGTGCTCATCGGGATCGGCGCGGTGCTGGTCGTGGGTGCGGCCATCGTGCTCTGGCGCCGCCGCAAGCGCCGCTGACCTGCGGCGGGCCCGCTGGGGCGCTCGGTCCGTCCGTGCGCGGCCGGTCGGCGCTCAGCAGGTCGGGACGCGGCCGGTCGGCGCTCAGTCGCTCGGGATGCAGTCGCTCGGGATGCAGTCGGTCGGGACGCAGTCGGTCGGGGCGCTCAGAGGAAGGTCCGGCCCTCGCCCCGGTAGGTGGGCACCGACTCCACGAGCGTGTCGCCGTCGATGAGGTGGAGCGCGTCGAAGCGCTCGCACATCTCGCCCGCCTTGGCGTGCCTGAACCACACCCGGTCCCCGATCCGCAGGTCCTGGGCCGCCTGGCCGAGCAGCGGGGTCTGCACCTCGCCCGCCCCTTCGTCCCGGGCGTAGTGCAGCCCGGCCGGCAGGTACGGCTGGGGCAGGCGGCTCGGGCCCGGCGTGCCCGAGGCCAGGTAGCCGCCGCCGAGCACGGTCACGGTGTCCACGCTCGGGCGGCGCACCACCGGCAGGGCGAAGAGCGCGGCCGGGTGCCCGGTGAAGCGGCGGTAGAAGTCGAACAGTCTCGGGTGGAAGAAGCCGGATCCGGCCGCCACCTCGGTGACGGCCTTCTCGCGTACGGTGCGCTCGACGGATCCGGTGCCGCCGCCGTTGACGAACTCCAGGTCGGTGACCTGGCGGACGGCGTTCACGATGCGACCGCGCCTGACGATGAGGTCCCTGGCGGAGCGGGCCTGCATGATGCGGACGGCGCGGGTGTAGGCGGCGTTCGCGGGTGGGGCGTCGCCGACCCCGGCGATCTGGGCCTCGTACGCCATCAGCCCGGTCACCCGGAACCCGGGGCGCTTGGCGATGGCCGCGGCCAGCTCGGCGGCCTCTTCGGGCTCGCGGATCGGTGAGCGGAGCACCCCTGCCCGAAATTTCCCGCCAAAGGCGATATATCCGGCGTCGATGTCGATACATGTCCGGATCTCGGCCCTGGAGCTGACCTCGGCCATGGCCGCCTCGGCGAAGTCCAGGTGGGCGGTCGAGTCGATGGTCACGGTGATGTGCCTGGCCGCGTTCTCGTCCCCGGCCAGCTCGGCCAGCGCGTGCCGGTCGGCCGTCGGGTACGCCACCAGGATGTCCGTGAACCCGTGGGAGGCCAGCCACAGCGCCTCGGGGAGCGTGAAGGCCATGATGCCCTGGAAGCCGTCCATGGCCAGGATGCGTTCGAGCACGGGACGGCTGCGGACCGACTTGCTGGCCACCCGGATCGGCTTGCCCGCCGCCCTCCGTACGAGGTCCGCCGCGTTGGCCCGCATGGCAGCCAGGTCCAGGATGGCGAACGGCGGCTCCAGGACCGCTGTGGCGCGGTCGTAGCGCTGGCGGTCGTCCATATGTGCAGCGTAACGGCATATCCGGCAAATGAATATGAGTGTTGTTCACCTTGTTGCCCGCCCCCGTAATGTTCGGGCAAACGGGCGGCGGGGGCGCGGTTCCGGCCGCGCGGGACCCGTGTACGTGTGTCGTTGTGATGACCACGCTTCAGCAGATAGTCCCCGGTGCCGCCGTCCCCGCGCGGCACACCGGGCTGCGCCGGGCGAGCAGGGCGCTCAGGCCGGCGCGAACCCTCCCTGGAGCCCTCGTCGCGCTCACACTGGCCACCGGGCTGGGGGCGACGGCGGCCGAGATCGTGTCGGGGCTGCTGGGCCACCCGCTCGGCTGGGTCCCGGTCAACGAACTGGTCGAGTTCGCGGGCAAGACCACCTGGCCCGAGCTGTCCACCGCCGCGGTGGCCGCGGCCGGCGCGGGCACGGCGATGCTGCTGCTGGCGATCGTGCCCGGCCAGTCGAGGCTGGTGCCGGTGGAGACGTCCGACCCGCGGATCGTCATCGGCATCACCCGCTCGGGCCTGCGCCGCACGCTCCGCGCGGCCGCCCAGAAGGTGTCGGGGGTGGACCGGGCCCGGGTACGGCTGCGCAGGAGGACCATCGAGGTCACGGTCATGACGGGCACGGAGAGCTCCGGCACGATGCTCAGGCAGGTCGGCGTGGCGGTGGGGGACCGCCTGGCCGGCGTGGGCACGCTGGGCACGGGCGAGGTCGTGGTCCGGCTGCGCAGAAAGGGAGCCTGATGCCCGAACGCACCGACACGGGCCGGACGCGTGGAGAGGCGGCGTGATGCCTGAGCGCACCGACACGGGCCGGATGCCCGGAGAGGCGGCGTGATGCCCGAACGCACCGAGACGCAGCGGGCGCCCTCCCGCGCCAAGGGGGCCTCGATCCGGCAGTATGCGGGCAACCGCGTCGGGCTGGCCATCGTGGGCGGCACGCTGCTGGGCCTGGGCGCGTACGCCTGGCTCCGCGGTCACGGCCGCTTCTTCGACCTGCCTGCCGCCACCAGGATCCTCCCGGCCCCGACCCGCCGGGTGCTCGCCGACGAGCCCTGGCCCCTGTGGGTGCTGGCCCTGAGCTTCTTGCTCCTGACCCTGGTCTCGCTGCGCTGGCTCCTGCTCAGCCTCGGCTGGGGCCGCCGCGGTGCCCACAACGGCACGGGCACCGCGATGCTCTTCGTCGGGCTGAAGGGCGTGGAAGGGCTGGGCCGCTCGGCGGTGCGGGTCGCCGAGAACGGCCTGCACCTCACCCTGACGTGCCCGTCCACCGCGGACGTGGGCGCGGTGGTGAGCAAACTGGACCATGACATCGTCGGCAGGATCCGCCGCGAGATCATCGACGACGACGCGAGCACCGTCGTCCGCCTGCACGTCCGCCGCTGAAATGCGGGCGGATATTCCCGGCGGCGTTCCACATAAAACATTCGCCAATGACCTCCGGCCGCGTGTCGATCGGGGTGGCCGGTAATCAGCGGAGACTACCTTTCATCCTGTCGGTGCGGGCGCGCTAAAAAAGGAGATTCGAATGACCGGAATAGGAAAACTCGCGGTGGCTCTCGCCTTTTCGGCCGGTGCTGCCGTTGCCGGCGGCATTTCGTCCCCGGCGCTGGCCGACGGCCAGCCGGTCATAGACTTCGTCGACAATGTCGTACCGAACCCGAAAGTGCTCTCGGACCTGCTCCCGAACGTGAGCGTGGCACCCTCGGTGCTGTGCATTCCCACGGCACAGAACACCAACAGCACCGATGGCGACCGCAACCGGGTGGGCAACAACCAGACCATCAACTGCACACAGAGTGCGCAGCAGACGACGTCGCCGGCGAATGCGCTCAGGGATTATGAGAAAGTCACGGGGCAGCCTCAAACGCTCCCCGTGGGCCTGTCGAACGAGATCGTCGTCATGTGCCCCGCCGGCAAAGTGGCGCTGGGCGGCGGGTATCTCATCACCGGCAACTTCCCGCCGAACACCAACATCGACGAGATCATAGATGCTCCGACCGCCGCGAATGACGGATGGCGACTTCAGTTCCTGACCGCTGGCAGCACGCAGTTCCAGGTTGTTCCGTTCGTGACCTGCGCCAGGCCGTCCTGACCCGGTCAGCACTCGATCACGTTGACGGCCAGGCCGCCGCGCGAGGTCTCCTTGTACTTGTCGAGCATGTCCCGCCCGGTGTCCCGCATCGTCTTGATGGCACGATCCAGCGGCACGAAGTGGCGGCCGTCGCCGCGCAGGGCGATCCGGGCGGCCGTGATGGCCTTGTTGGAGGCGACCGCGTTCCGCTCGATGCACGGGATCTGGACCAGGCCGCCGATCGGGTCGCAGGTCAGCCCCAGGTTGTGCTCGATGCCGATCTCGGCTGCGTTCTCGACCTGCTCGGGCGTGCCCCCGAGGGCCTCCGTGAGGCCGGCCGAGGCCATCGAGCAGGCGGAGCCGACCTCGCCCTGGCAGCCCACCTCGGCGCCGGAGATCGAGGCGTTCTCCTTGAACAGCACGCCGATCGCGCCCGCCGTCAGCAGGAAGCGGACCACGCCCTCCTCGTCCGCGTGCGGGACGAATCGGGTGTAGTACGTCAGGACGGCCGGGATGATGCCCGCGGCGCCGTTGGTGGGGGCGGTGACGATGCGGCCGCCGGCGGCGTTCTCCTCGTTGACCGCCAGTGCGAACAGCGCCACCCAGTCCATGGCCTGCAACGGGTCCTTCTCTGGCGACTCCGACTGCAGGCGGCGGTGGAGCTGGTTGGCGCGGCGCTTGACCTTGAGGCCGCCGGGCAGGACGCCCTCCTTGGCGATGCCGCGGCGCACGCACTCCGACATGACCGTCCACAGCCGCAGCAGGCCCGAGCGGATCTCCTCCTCGGTGCGGCCGAACGCCTTCTCGTTCTCCAGCATCAGCGCGGAGATCGACAGACCCGTGTTCGAGCAGTGCTTGAGCAGCTCCTCGCCCGTGGTGAAGGGGAAGGGCAGGATCGTGTCGTCCGGCTTGATGCGATCGGCGCCGGTGGCCTTCTCGTCCACGACGAAGCCGCCGCCGACCGAGAAGTAGACCTTCTCCCTCAGCTTCTCGCCGTCGGCGTCGTACGCGGTGAAGCGCATGCCGTTCGGGTGCTCGGGCAGCGAGATCTTGCGCTCGAAGACGAGGTGCTCGCCCACGACGAAGGGGATCTCGTGCGTCCCGTACAGCTTGACCGTGCCCGACTCGCGCATCTCGGCCAGGCGGCCGTCGATGGAGTCGACGTCGACCAGCTCGGGCTTCTCGCCGGACAGGCCGAGCAGGACCGCCTTGTCGCTGCCGTGGCCCTTGCCGGTCAGGCCGAGCGAGCCGTACAGGATGGCCTCGACCCGCGCGACCTGGGAGAGCAGACCGTCGTCGTGCAGCCCGCGGGCGAACTTGTGCGCGGCCGCCATCGGGCCTCCCGTGTGGGAGCTCGACGGGCCGATGCCGATTTTGAAAAGGTCGAAGACGCTGATCGCCATTGATGGCGCCTTTCATGCTGGGGCCGGGGCCCGCGCAGAGCCCCGGCAAACAGGTCAGGAATCGCCTGAGGTGAACGCCGTGTACTCCTCGGCGGAGAGCACGTCCCCGGCGTCGCCCTCGACGCGCACCCGGAACATCCAGCCCTCTCCATACGGGTCACTGTTGACCAGGCTCGGGTCGTCGACCACGGCCTGGTTCACCTCGACGATCTCGCCGCCGACGGGGGTGTAGATCTCGTTCACCGACTTGGTCGACTCCACCTCGCCGACGGAGTCGCCCGGCTCGACGTTCGACCCGACGTCGGGGAGCTGCACGTAGACGACGTCACCAAGGGACTCGGCGGCGAAGGCCGTGACGCCGATGGTCACGGTGAGGCCGTCGTCGAGGCCGGCCACCCACTCGTGCTCCTTGGTGTAGCTCAGGTCGTCAGGGATGTTGCTCACTTGTTCCTCCTGTAGAAGGGCAGCTCTACCAGGTCCATAGGTTCATGGCTGCCCCGGATGTCCACGGCCAGGCCTGACTCGACGCCGGTGTCCACGTAGGCCATCGCGATGGGCTTGCCCAGGGTCTGGGAGGGCGCACCGCTGGTGACCTCGCCGACGACGGCGCCGTCTTTGGTGACCGGGTAGCCGTGACGCGGCACCCGGCGTCCCCGCGCGACCAGGCCGACGAGCCGGCGCCGCGGCGCGTCGTCCTTGACCGCCTCGAGCGCCGACCTGCCGACGAAGTCGCCCGGCTTGTCGAATTTCACCACTCTGCCCAGCCCCGCGTCGAACGGGGTCAGTTCGGCGCTCAGTTCGTTGCCGTACAGCGGCATGCCGGCCTCGAGTCTGAGGGTGTCGCGGCTGGACAGGCCGGCGGGCTTGAGGCCGTACGGCTCGCCCGCCGCCATGAGCGCGTGCCAGAGCGGCACGGCGTCCTGGTTGGCGACGAACAGCTCGAACCCGTCCTCTCCGGTGTAGCCGGTACGGGCGATCAGCGCCTGCCGCCCGTCGACCAGCTCGGGCAGGCCCGCGTAGTACTTGAGCCCGTCGAGGTCGGCGTCGGTGAGCGTGGCGAGGATCTCCTGAGCCCGGGGCCCCTGTACGGCGATCAGCGCGTACTGGTCCGACCGGTCCTCGACCAGCACGTCGTACGCCTTCGACCGCTCTGTCAGCTCTTTTGCGACTTTTTCGTAGTTTGACGCGTTTGCCACGACCATGAACTCGTCGTCGTCCAGCCGGTAGACGATGAGGTCGTCGAGCACGCCACCCTGCTGGTTGACGATCATGGTGTATCTGGCCCGTCCGGTCGCCAGCGCCGACAGGTGGCCGACCAGCGCGTAGTCGAGCGCCTGCCCGGCCTGCGGCCCGGTCAGGAAGATTTCGCCCATGTGGGAGAGGTCGAACAGCCCGGCCGCCTGGCGAACGGCGTTGTGCTCCGCGGACTCGCTCCCGTACCGGAGGGGCATGAGCCACCCGGCGAAGTCGGTGAGCGTGGCGCCGAGGCTCTGGTGAACGTCTCGTAGCGGTGTAGGTCGGGACATATGTCGCACCTCTGGACAGGATTGGATGCCAGCATCCTCCCCCTCTGTCATCGATGCCTGAGAGCTTCGCCCGAGTTTTGCCGGACTTTCACCTTCGGCGAGGCCCTGTGGGCCTGCTTTCCAGAGGTCACCATAGGCCGCGCGGTCCTTTGCCTTGAGAGGTTTGCGGGGAGGGCTTGCTCCTTCAGGGACCCTGACCGGCTGTCAGGGCGCTCTCCCGCACGGTTTCACCGGTGATGTCCGTCAGCCTAGTGCCGGGATGGGGTTGTTGTCGCGTTCTGAGGACTCATGAACCACTCCGGGGGTCACCGACGTCGAAGGGATATGAATCGGCGAACGGCGGCCTTCGGCCTGCTGGCGACCCTGGCCCTGGCGGGCTGCGGCGCATCGGAGGCGGCGGCCCCGCCCCGGTACGAGGCCAGCCTGACGGTGCTCGAAGGCGGTGGCCACGGGCCGCAGCTGTGCACGATGATCATGGAGTCGCTGCCACCGCAGTGCGGCGGTCCGGACGTCGTCGGCTGGGACTGGAACAAGGTGGATCACGAGTCGCAGGGCGGCGTGAAGTGGGGCGAGTACCGCGTCGTGGGCACCTGGGACGGCGCCCGGCTGACGCTCACCGAGCCGCCCGGCGCCCCCGCGAAGGCGGCCTCCGCGCGCCAGGTGGACTTCACCAGCCCGTGCCCGGCGCCGGACGGCGGCTGGCGGCCCGTCGATCCCGCCAAGGCCACGCAGCAGGCGATGGAGCAGGCGATGTCGCGGGCCGGCGCGGTCGAGGAGTTCGCGGGCGCCTGGATCGACCAGAGCTACATGGAGGGCAAGCCCGCGGAGTCGCCTGAGGCCAACGACCCGCTGCGGCTGGTGCTCAACCTGAAGTTCACCGGCGACCTGTCCGGCCGAGAGGCGTGGATCCGCGAGGTGTGGGGCGGCGCGCTGTGCGTCAGCGGCGCGGCGCGCACCGAGGGCGAGTTGCGGGAGATCCAGCGGGAGGTCGAGGCCGAGCTGGGCGGCGGTCTCGTCTCGGCGTCGTCCAACGTGCTGCGCAACCAGGTGGACGTGCTGGTCTGGGCGGCCACCGACGAGCAGCGCCGCGGCGTCGAGGCCGAGCACGGCGCCGGAGCCGTGATGCTGGACAGCGTGCTCAGACCGGTGGCGTGAGGACACCCCGGCCTGGAAGGTCAGCAGGCCGCCACGAGTGCCTCGAAGAGGGCGCCGTCCTCGGCCGCCTCGGGGTGCCACTGCACGGCCACCGCGAACGGGGCCGAGTCGAGCTCGACCGCCTCGATCGTGCCGTCGTCGGCGGTGGCGGTGATCGTGAGGCCGGGCGCGAGGCGGTCGACGGCCTGATGGTGGTAGTGGGGGACGGCCACGGGCTCCGTGCCCAGCGCCTTGGCCACGCGGCTGCCGGGGACGGGCGTGACGGGCATGGGACCGAACCGGCCGGGCGCGGGGGAGTGGCCGGTGTGCCCCACGACGTCGGGAAGATGCTGGTGGAGGGTGCCTCCGAGGGCGACGTTGAGCACCTGGAGGCCGCGGCAGATGCCGAGGTACGGCAGCCCGGCGTCGAGGGCGGCCGCGATCAGCCCAAACTCGGCCTCATCACGAAATTTGCGGATATAGCCGGTTTGATCCCCTGGCTCCTGCCCGTACCTGGCCGGGTCGACGTCCCCGCCACCGGCCAGGATCAGGCCGTCCAGCCGGCCCACGACCGGGGCGGGCTCGCCGGCCGGCGGCAGCACGATCGGCTGCCCGCCGGCCCGGACGACCTGCTCCACGTACATGTACGGCAGGAGCGCCACGGTCATGTCCCAGACCGTGAACTTCGCCGGCTCCACGTACGAGGTGATGCCGATGACGGGACGCTGCACGAAGACCCCCGAGATGCAGACCGGACCAAAGAGCTAGAGCGGCGTGACGTAGGCGCCGGAGATGCCCCCGTCCACCAGGAACTCACTACCCGTGATGAACGACGCGTCGTCGCTGGCCAGGAACGCCACCGCCGCCGCGATCTCCGAGGCCTCGGCGAAGCGCCCCACGGGGATGTGCACCAGCCGCCGCTGCGCCCGCTCGGGGTCCTTGGCGAACAGCTCCTGCAGCAGCGGCGTGTTCACCGGCCCCGGGCACAGCGCGTTCACCCTGATGCCCTCCCGGGCGAACTGCACGCCCAGCTCGCGCGACATCGCCAGCACGCCGCCCTTGGACGCCGTGTAGGAGATCTGCGAGGTCGCCGACCCCATGACGGCCACGAACGACGCGGTGTTGATGATCGAGCCCTTGCCCTGCCGCCGCATGTACGGGATGGCGTGCTTGCAGCAGAGGTAGACGCTGGTCAGGTTCACCTCCTGGACCCGGCGCCAGGCGTCGATGCCGGTCTCCAGGATCGAGTCGTCGTCGGGCGGCGAGATGCCGGCGTTGTTGAAGGCGATGTCGACGCTGCCGTAGGTGTCGAAGGCGGTCTGGAACATCCTGGCGACGTCGTCCTCGTCGGTGACGTCGGCCTTGACGAAGAGGCCGCCGACCCCGTTCGCGGCCTTGACGCCCGCCTCCTCGTCGACGTCCACGCAGACGACCTTCGCGCCCTCCTCGGCGAACCTGCGGGCCGTGGCCAGCCCGATGCCGCTGCCCGCGCCGGTGATGACGGCCACCCGATCCTGCAAACGCTGCACTTGTTTCACTCCCAGGAGATGAAGACGTTCTTGGTCTCGGTAAACGCCGCCAGGGCGTCAGGGCCGAGTTCCCTGCCGAGACCGGACTGCTTGAAGCCGCCGAAGGGGGTCCAGTAGCGGACCGACGAGTGCGAGTTCACCGAGAGCGCGCCCGACTCGACGGCCCTGGCCACGCGGAGCGCCCGCCCGACGTCGCGGGTCCAGATGGAGCCGCTCAGCCCGTACGGGGTGTCGTTCGCGATGCGGACGGCCTCCGCCTCGTCCTCGAAGCGCACCACGGACACGACCGGCCCGAAGATCTCCTCGGTGAAGGCGGGGTCGGTGAGCTCCGGCGTCAGCACGGTCGGCGGGAACCAGTAGCCCCTGCCCTCGGGGCAGGACCCCTGCAGGTAGGGGGTGCCCTGGACGAACCCGCGCACCCGGTCGAGGTGCTCGGCGCTGATCAGCGGGCCCATCTCGGTGCCCTCGTCGAGCGGGTCGCCGACCTTGACGCCTCGTACGGCCGCCGTCAGGCGCTCCATGAACTCGTCGTACACCTCGGCCTGGACGAGGAGGCGGGAGCGGGCGCAGCAGTCCTGGCCCGAGTTGTCGAAGACCGCGTACGGCGCCGTCCGCGCGGCCTTGTCGAGGTCCGCGTCGGCGAAGACGATGTTCGCGGACTTGCCGCCCAGCTCCAGGGTGACCCGCTTGACCTGCCGCGCCGCCTTGGCGGCGATCTCCTTGCCCACCTCGGTCGAGCCGGTGAACACGATCTTCGCCACACCGGGATGCTCGACGAGCCGGGCTCCCGCGACCTCCCCTGCCCCAGGCAGCACCTGGAGCACCCCCTCGGGGAGGCCCGCGGCGAGGGCCAGCTCGGCCAGCCTCATCGCGGTCAGCGGGGTCCATTCGGCCGGCTTGACGATCACCGCGTTGCCGGCCGCGAGCGCCGGGGCGACGCCCCAGGTCATGATCACCATCGGGAAGTTCCACGGCACGATGACGCCGACGACGCCCAGCGGCTCCTGGAAGGTGATGTCCACGCCGCCCGGCACCGGGATCTGCCTGCCGTGGTCGCGCTCGGGGGCGCCGGCGTAGAAGTGCAGCACGTCGCGTACGTTGCCGGCCTCCCACCGGGCGTTCCCGATCGGGTGCCCGGCGTTGGCCAGCTCCAGCCGCGCCAGCTCGTCGCCGTGCTCGTCCACCAGGTCGGCGAACCTGCGCAGCAGCCGCGCCCGGTCCCCGGGCGAGACCTGGCGCCAGGTCTCGTATGCGGCCCTGGCACGCTCCACGGCCCGGTCCACCTCGGCGGCGTCGGCCAGTTCGACGTCGGCGAGGACGCCCTCCGTCGCCGGATTAACGATCTTCATGCGCTTCTTTCACATCCGCTCGAAACCACGGAACAGCTCCCAATCCGTCACCGCCGCGTCGAACGCGGCCAGCTCCACCCGCGCGTTGTTCGCGTAGTGCTCGACCACGTCCTCGCCGAACGTCTCGCGGGCCAGCTTCGACCCCTCGAACAGCGCCAGCGCGTCCCGCAGCGTGTGGGGCACGGTCTCGGCGCCGGAGTCGTAGGCGTTGCCCTCGAAGGCGCCCTCCAGCGGCAGCTCGTGATCGATGCCGTGCAGCCCGGCCGCGATCAGCGCGGACACCGCGAGGTACGGGTTGACGTCGCCGCCCGGCACCCGGTTCTCCACGCGCAGCGACAGGCCGTGGCCGACCAGCCGGAGCGAGCAGGTGCGGTTGTCCACGCCCCACTTGACGGCCGTGGGCGCGAAGCTGCCGGGGACGTAGCGCTTGTAGGAGTTGATGTTGGGCGCGTACAGGAGGGTGAGCTCGCGCAGGCAGGCGAGCTGCCCGGCGATGAAGTGGGCGCCGAGCGGGGAGAGCCCGTACGGCCCCTCGCCCGCCATCACCGGATCACCGTCGGCGCCGCGCAGCGAGATGTGGATGTGGCAGGAGTTGCCCTCGCGCTGGTTGGGCTTGGCCATGAAGGTGATCGACTTGCCCTCCTGGGCGGCGATCTCCTTGGCGCCGTTCTTGTAGATGACGTGGTGGTCGCAGGTCCTGAGCGCCTCGTCGTAGCGGAAGGCGATCTCGTGCTGGCCCAGGTTGCATTCGCCCTTGGCGGACTCGACGTACAGGCCGGCGCCTTCCATGCTCCGCCTGATCCGCCTCAGCAGCGGCTCGATGCGGGCGGTGCCGAGCAGCGAATAGTCCACGTTGTAGAGGTTGGCCGGCGTCATGTCCCGGTAGGCGCGCTTCCAGGCGTCCTCGTAGCCGTCCTCGTAGACGCAGAACTCCAGCTCGGTGCCCACGTACGCGGCCAGCCCCCGCTCGGCGAGGCGGGCGAGCTGCTTGCGCAGGATCTGCCGGGGCGAGGCGGTCACGTCGCCGCCGCCCTCCCAGGCGAGGTCCGCCATCAGCATCACGGTCCCCTCGTGCCACGGCACCCTGCGCAACGTCGCGAGGTCCGGCTTCATCACGAAGTCGCCGTAGCCCCGCTCCCAGGACGACATGGCGTAGCCGCCGACGGTGTTCATGTCCACGTCGACGGCGAGCAGGTAGTTGCAGCCCTCGGAGCCGTGGTGCAGCACCTCGTCGAGGAAATAGCGTGCGGACAGCCTCTTGCCCTGCAACCTGCCCTGCATGTCGGCGATTGCGAGGAGCACGGTGTCGATGCGCCCGAACGCCACCTCGTCGCGTAGCTCGCTGACGGAAAGGAACCCGGTGCTCGATCGCTCGCTCACTCTATCCCTGCTCCGATCTGGCCAGAAGCGCTTTCCCGTTGATTGGGCTAGTCTTAGACCATTGATGTGTATGGCGGGATCGGTTGTCAAGACCTGAGGACACGTTGGACGAGTCGGCGCGTTTGATGACGGTGTTGCGCCCGGTGCGGGCCGGCAACGCCTTCGAGGAGACCGTGGAACGGCTGCTCCAGGCGATCAAGCTCGGGGTGGTCCCGCCCGGCGACAAGCTTCCGCCGGAGCGGGAGCTGGCCGTGCAGCTCGGCATCAGCCGGGTCACCCTGCGCGAGGCGATCCGCGCGCTCTCGGACGCGGGCTACCTCGACGTGCGCAGGGGCCGCTATGGGGGGGCTTTCGTCACGTACGTCCCTCCCGAACCGGGTGCGGGTGACCTGCGGCAGGTCGTCGCGGAGATGGGCAGCGACGACCTGTCGGACGCGCTCACGTTCCGTCTGGCGGTGGAGTGCGGGGCGGCCCAGGTGCTGGCCGCGTCCGGCCTCGCGGAGGAGAGGCGGGCGGTGCTCCTGCGCCGGCTGTCGGAGCTGAACGAGGCCCCGCTGGAGGACTACCGCCGCCTCGACACGGCCTTCCACCTGTCCATCGCCGAGCTGACCGGCTCGCCCCTGCTCGCCACGGCGTGCGCGGACGCCCGCTCGCGGGTGAGCGACCTGCTGAACGCGATCCCCATGCTCCAGGTCAACCTGGACCACGCCGCCGTCCAGCACCGGGCCATCGTGGACGCCATCCTGTCCGGCGACCCCGACGGGGCCCGCCGGGCGGTCGCCGAGCACCTGGAGGGCACGGCCGCCCTTTTGCGGGCCTTCCTCGCCTGACGGCGTAGAAGGTGCATGAGCCCTCGTACCATCTCTTTCTAGAGTCATGGGGAACTGGTTCGAGCACAACATCGTCGCCACAGGACGGCTGCCGCTGTTCTGCTATTTCGTCACGCTCATCGTGGCCTTCATCGCCACACGCATCAACGTCCGCCTGATCAGGGCGAAGGTCGGCTGGTTCCGCAACCTGAACGTGGGCGAGATGCACATCCACCACGTCGTGTTCGGCGTGGTGCTGATGCTGGTCGGCGGGGTCAGCGGGCTCATCGTCTCCTCCGCCTCGCAGGTCGGCTACGCCGTCGCGGCCTGCGTCTTCGGCATCGGGTCGGCGCTCGTGCTGGACGAGTTCGCGCTGATCCTGCACCTGCACGACGTGTACTGGGAGGAGGAGGGGCGCACCTCGGTGGACGCGGTCTTCATCGCGATCGCCGTCACCGGCCTGCTCCTGATCGGCCTGCGCCCCCTGACCTGGGACTACGGCACCCCGGTCAACCCCGCCGCGCTCATCGTGGCCAACCTGGCGCTCGCCGTCGTCACCCTGCTCAAAGGCAAGATCTGGACGGGGATGGCGGGCCTGTTCGTGCCGCCGATGCTGGTGGTGGGCGCGGTACGGCTGGCCCGCCCCGGCTCCCCGTGGGCCCGCTGGTTCTTCGCCAAGCGGTCGCCGCGCAAGATGGCCCGGGCCATCCACCGGGAGGAACGGTGGCGGCGGCCGGCGATCAGGGCCAAGATCGCCTTCCAGGAGTTCCTCTCAGGGCGTCACGATCTCCCTTCCACGCGGCGCGGACGTCGGCATACTTGAGCCATGGCACTTCCTTCGATCCATGAGGGGCTCGAAGAGAAGGTCCCAGACTCCCTGGCCGACCTTCACGGGCCGGTCGACGGCGTGGCCGCCCTGCCGCCGCATCTGGCGTGGTCGGGGCTGACGGAGTTCGATCTGTCCAATGTCAAGCTGCGGCGGGTCGATGACGGCGACGCCGACTATGACGACCCGGATCTGCCGGACATCGACTGATTGCCGTCGATCACCGGCGTGAGCAGCGGGCGTTTGGCGGTGCGGCCGTCGCCGGAGGAGCGGCCGCGGAGGCGGCGGCCGATCCACGGGCCGGCGAAGCTGGCCAGCCAGCGCATCTCCGCCGAAGCCGCGCGCCAGGCGCCCGGGGCGGGCAGCGGCGGCAGGGGCGCCGTCCACGTGTCGTCGCTGCCGGGCAGCTCCAGGGCGTGGGCGACGCCGGCGGCGAAGCGGGCGTGCCCGGCAGGGCTCGCGTGCAGCCGGTCGGCGCTCCACATCCGGGCGTCGGTGAAGTCGAGCGGAAACGTGTCCACCAGCGTGACCCCCGGGCGAGCGGCGGCCACGCGGACGCGGGCGTTGAAGTCGATCAGCCTGGGCCGGAGCGGGCGGGCCATCGGCGCGATCATGGCGATGTCGGGGAAGGTCATGGTGACCACGTGCACGCCGGCGGCGGTCAGCCGGACGATCATGTCCTCCACAGCGCCCGCCACCGTGGCGGCGTCGAAGCCGGGGCGGATGATGTCGTTCATGCCCGCCATGACCGTGACCAGGTCGGGGCGCAGCGCCAGGGCGGCGGGCAGTTGCTCGGCCTGGATCTGGGCCGCCTGCCGGCCGCGGACCGCGAGGTTGGCGTAGAGCAGGTCCGGGTTGGCGGCGGCCAGGTGCTCGGCGAGGCGGTCGGCCCAGCCGCGGTGGCCGGTGACGTCGTCGCCGTCTCCGAGCCCCTCGGTCTGGCTGTCGCCGATCGCGACGTAACGCGCGTAGGTCATGAGGCGGTCCTTCCGGCTGGGACGCGGCGCGTGCGGGTGAGGGTTTCGTCCTCTCCGCGGGGGTGGCGTGCGCGGGTCATGGCTTTGTCGCCTCCGCGTGGGTGGCGCGTGCGGGTCACCGTTCAGTCCTCTTCGCGTGGGCGGTACGTGCGGCCAGCGTGCGGGCGGTCTCCCTGCACCAGTCGCGCATCTCGCGTTCCAGGCGGCAGCCGGCCAGGCAGGAGAGGTAGGGGCCGACGTGCTCACCCTGGCGCAGGAACGTCTCCTCGTCCAGGTCGCCGCGCATGCGCACGAGGGTCTGCTCGAAGAAGGCGAGCTTGACCGCGGCTTCCTCGGCGCGTTCGAGGAGCTGCTCGATCACCGGTGCCGGGTCGACCCGGTCCACGGCGTGCACCTTGACGGCCAGGTCGTCGCGGATGAGCAGGGGCTTGGACGGGGCCGCCGCGAAGGACGCCAGCTCGGCGGCGCCTGACTCGGTGACCGTGAACACCCGCTTGTTGGGGCGGCCCCGCTGGACGACCTCCCGGCCCGCGATCAGCCCGTCGGCCTCCAGCCTGGTCAGCTCGGCGTAGAGCTGCTGGGGGGCGGCGTACCAGAAGTTGGAGACGCCGACGTCGAAGATCTTGGTGAGCTGGTAGCCGCTGTACTCGCCGCCGAGCAGCGCCGCCAGCACGGCGTGTTTCAGGGCCACGAATAGTCATGTCCATGAGTAGTCATGGACATGACTATAGGGGGGTGGGCGTACCGGTGCTAGAGGGTGGCCACCGACCGGAGGGCCAGGCCCGCGCCGAGCAGCACCACCATCGCGGCCGTGCCGACCGGGGCCAGGCCCGAGAGCCTGGCGGCCAGGCGGCGGCCCGCCGAGGCGCGCTGTTCCAGCCGGTCCACCAGCTTGACCAGCAGGAGGCCGGTGATGGTGAGGGTGGCGGCCATGCCGATGCCGTACGCGGTCACCAGCGCCACGCCGAACCAGGTGCGGCCGAGCGCGATGGCGCCGAGGAGGACGACGAGGGCCGAGGGGCTGGGCACGAGCCCGCCCGCGATGCCGAGGCCCACCAGCCCCGTCCGTTTCGTCGCCCGCTCGCCGCCTTGCCCCTTATCGTGGCCCTTCTCGTGCTCTTGGTCGTCGCCGTGGTCGTCGCCGTGTCCATGCCCGTGCCCGTGCCCATGCCCGTGTCCGTGTCCATGTCCGTGTCCGTGTCCGTGGCCGTGTCCATGCCCGTGGCCGTGCAGGGAGGTGCCGCGGCGGGCGTTCATGAGGAGGCGGAGGCCGATGACGGCGATCATCGCGCCGCTGGCCACCCCCAGCCACGCCAGCACGGACTCGCCCGCCAGCGCCGTGAACGCGCTCAGCAGCAGCCCCACCACCAGCACCCCGACCGTGTGCGTGGCCGTCACGGTCGCGCCCACCACGAGCGCGTCGCGTGGGCGGCCGCGCCGCCCGGCCAGGTACGCGGCCATGATGGTCTTGCCGTGCCCGGGGATCAGCGCGTGCCCGGCGCCCAGCACCACGGCCAGCCCGACCGCCAGCAGCCCGAGCGGGAGCGTCAGCGAGTCCGAGCCGATCAGCGTGGTGAACGTCCGGTCCAGGGCGGCCAGCGCGTCCCCGATCGGCCCGCCGATGCCGATCCCGCCGGGCAGGGTGCCGCCGGGAGCGCCGGAGCCGCCCTGGCCGGGCAGGCCCGCGCCGGGCGTGACGGTCATCGTCGCCGTGCGCTGGTCGAGCGGATTGGCCAGCAGGTCCTCGGGGTACGCGTGCAGTTCCTTGCTCACGCTCACCGTCGGCACCGACGAGCGGACCAGGCGCACCCCGTCGCCCACCGCGGTGATCTCCCGCCAGCCGATCCTGTCCTGCTCGAACCTGTCGGTGAACTCCACGGCCCCCGAGGCACGGACTTCGGCGACGAGCCGGCAGGTCAGGCGGCTGGTCTGGAGGCCGCCTTGGCCGGGGGCGTAGGCGAAGGCGGAGGACGCCACCCGCCACGGCACCGCCCTGCCCGCCACCGTGAGCCGCTGGGCGGCGGCCAGCTCGCCGCAGCGGCGGCCCGCGTACGAGGCGTTCACCTGCGGCTTGGCCTGCAGCGTGGGCAGTTCGGCCGCGTCCACGACGGCGAGGTTGCGCACGTCGGAGGGCGAGATCCGCAGTCCGTTGTAGTGGTTGACGGTGAAGTTGCCCAGCGGGTGCATCACCACGGGCGCCGCGTAGGCCGCGGCGACCAGGACGACGCTCAGGCACAGCGACAGCACCAGGCCCATCGCGACGGACAGCAGGCCGAGCCGGACGACTCTCATGAGAACCTCGCCAATGCGGACAGTGTCGGGTCGAAGCCGGCGTCCACCTTGACGGACCGGCCCAGCGCCTGCTCGATCTTGGCGCGGTGATACTTCAGCAGCGGGTTCTGCCAGCCGGTCGCCGTGGCCTTCTTCGCGTACGGCAGCGCCTCGGCCGGTTTGCCCGCCTTGAACAGGGCCCAGGCGAGGGCGTCGGCGGCGACGAGGTTCGGGTTGCGGGCGTACTCGGCCCTGGCGTACTTGACCGCCAGCGCCGGGTCCCCGTGGTCGGCCTCGAACTCGGCCCAGGTCAGGTCGTCGCGCACGCCCGCGGCCTGGAACAGCTTGCGCTGCGCCTTCAGCAGGGTCCAGTCGGCGGGCCGGCCCGCCTTGAGCTGCGTCTCGCCCTGCTCGATCAGGTACTGGGGGAGCGGGAGGCGTTCGACGACGGTCCGGTAGAGGTCGAGGGCCTCGGTCAGCCGGCCGCTCAGCGCGGCGGTCCTGGCCTGGCCCGCGAGCGCCGGGGTGTAGCCGGGGTAGGCCTGCAGGGCCTTGGCGTACCAGTCGGCTGCCGTGGCCAGGTCGCCGGAGTGGAGGGCCAGCTCGCCCAGGTAGTAGCGGGCGTAGGCGAGGTCGGCCGGCTGCCACGCATCGTTCTGCGCCATTTCGAGGTACTTACGGGCTCCGGCCCTGTCGCCGCGCAGCTCGGCCGCGTACGAGGCGCGGGCGAAGGCCGCCACCCCCGGGCGCAGGTCCAGCATCTCGTCCACCGCCCGCCGCGCCCCGCTCAGGTCGCCGAGCTGCGTCTTGGCGTCGGCCAGCACGCCGTAGGCCGGGGCGCCGTACGGGTTGGCGTCGATGGCGCGCTCGGCCAGCCGCACCGCGTCGGCGAACTCGTGGCGGCCGGCGGCCAGCGCCGCCTGACCGGTGAGCACCGTGTCGTCCTCGGACTTCAGCTTGGCGGCCGTGGCGATGGCGCCCTCCGCCTTCGTGTAGTACGACGGGTCGCCGGTGACCCTGGCCTGGTCGACGTACTGGGAGGCGAGCTGGGCCCAGCCGCGGTAGTCGCCCGGCAGGCGCTTGAGCCGCTCCTGCAGCGTCTCGGTGAGCGGCTTGTCCGCCACCGGCTGCGACGCGGGCGGCGCCGAGAACGAGAAGATCGTGAAGGACATGGCCCCGAGGAGGGCAAGCCCGGCGAGGATCACGAAGGCACGCATTTCCAAAGCTCCAGGTGCTGGGAGTTGGCCGGCCGGCCGTGACGGGGGCACGGCCGGCCGGCCTCATATCGGCGGCAGACGGTGGGAGACGGGTAGTCTGCCGCCGGGGGCGGACCGGCCCGCTTGGAGAGGGGGCGGGCCGGTCAGGGAGTTATCGCTGGTTCACCGCGACGTTGCTGGGCAGCGGGATGTACGGGAACGACTGGAGCATCGGCTTGTCGTTCTTGTCCACCTTGTCCGTCAGCCCGGGCACGAGCTTGCCGGTCACCGCGGCGCCGGCCACGGCCTGCAGCTCGATGTCCACGACGTCGTCGACCAGGCGGCGGCCGTTCGGGAAGCCTTGCAGGTCACCGGCCAGCACGCCGAGGCGGTTCGGGTCCTTCGCGGGCGGGATCGACATGTTCAGCCGCAGCATCTCGGCGGGGCGCAGCTTGCCCGCGTCCTTGTTGAGCACCTGCGAGTTCAGGTCGGCCTTGATGGGGCCGTTCTGCTTGGCGATGCCGGTCAGGAAGATCTCGACCAGGTCGCCGCGCGGGGTCGCGGGGGCCTTGATGCCGTAGATGGCCTCCAGCAGCCTGGCCACCTCGGGGTCGGTGACCCGCTTGACCAGCGGGGCCACGTCCGCGTCCTTCTCCGGCGGCAGGGCGTTGAAGGCGTCCTTGAGCCCGGCGGGCGAGACGACCTCGTTGACCAGCGGGTTGCACAGGCGCGAGACCTGCACGTACCTGCTGCCGTTGAACTTGTCGGTGGTCGAGCAGATGCCGATCACGGGGTTGCGCTTGACGTCGCCCTTGAGCGCCAGCTCGGAGGAGGGCACCTGGATGGCCACGCTGTTCACGTTGTAGCCCCTGGTGGTGTCCTGGCCGACCTCGGACAGGTTGCCGCCGTAGAGCAGGTCGAACACGCGCAGGTCCAGGAAGAACGCCTCGTCCGCCTGGCCGGCGAACGTCTTGCCGCCGCCCGGCAGGCTCTTGATGGACTGGGTGCGCAGCGTGCCGTAGTCGGGCATCGAGGCCGGGCCGACGTTGCTCGGGGCGACGATGCCGTCGCTGACCAGCGTCCGGGTGCCGCTGGGAGTGATCTTCCTGAGCGTGTAGCGCTGGCGGAAGAGCAGGTTGGGGTCGTCGAGCGAGGTGACGGGGCCGTTGTTGTACAGGAACGTGGTGTTGCCGCGCTTGTCCTCGTTGCGGAACGTCCACTCGTACGTGATGTCGGGCCTGGCGTCCCCGTTGTTGTCGATCTTTATGTTGTAGCGGGACTTCGTGGCGAACGGGTAGAAGTTCGGGCCGCCGTTGGGCTCCTCGAACGGGATCCAGTTGGCCAGCAAGGTCACCGTGTCGGCCTTGTCAGGGCTCACGAACGCGTACACGTCCGTGTTGTCGTGCTGGGGGTCACCCGCGATCGTGGGAGCCTCGCGGTGCGAGGAAGCGATGCCGGAGTCGGTGCGGAGCACGGCCAACGACGACGCGGCGACTGCTGCGGCGAGGCCAAGTCCGACAAGAGCGCGCCGGTTGATCCGGAGCTCCATTTTCGGTCCTTTCGAAGGGCTGATCGTTTACTTCGAGGTTCCGGCCGGGTTCCTCGACGCCCTATTCGTCCGCCGGGCGGCTCCGGATGTCGTCTCCTCCTCAAGAATGAGGGTCAACGAAAGTTGACATACTTAAGTCGTCAATTTAGGTTGACCATGTCGAAGCGGTGTGGATCGCGCGGTCCCGTTCGTTGAGCACGTCGAGACATATCGAGACATGTCGTGGAAGGAGATGCGGTGGTCAAGGAGTTGCTCGCCTACGTCCGCCCGCACCGGAAGATTCTGCTTCTGGGCGGGCTGCTGGGCTTGATCGGCTCGGTGGCGGGCCTCGCGATGCCGTTGCTGGCCAAGTACGTCGTCGATGCGTTCGGCCAGGCAGGCTCGATGGCCGGGCCCTTGTTAGGACTCGCCGTGGCGGTGCTCGTCGGCGCGGTCGTGTCGGCCGCCGGAAGCTATCTGATGGAGCGGACGGGCGAAGGCATCGTGCTCGGCGCCCGGCGCAAGCTCGTCGACCGGATGCTGCGGCTCAAGGTCGCCGACGTGGACCGGCTCAAGCCCGGCGACCTGCTGTCGCGGGTGACCGGTGACACGACGCTGCTGCGGGCGGTGCTGACCAACGGGATCGTCGAGTCCGTCAGCGCCGCGTTCATGCTGGTCGGGGCCATCGTCATGATGGCGACCATGGATGGCGTGCTGCTGCTGGTCACGCTGCTCGTGGTGGTGGTGATCGGCGGGCTCGTCGCGCTGATCATGCCGAAGATCCAGCGCGCGCAGACCCATGCCCAGGAGGCCGTGGGCGAGATGGGGGCCGTGCTGGACCGGGCGCTGCAGGCGTACCGGACCGTCAAGGCCAGCGGCGCGGAGGAGCGCGAGATCGCCGTGGTGGGCGACGCGGCGGTGCGCGCCCGCGACCGGGGGCTGCAGGTCGCCGGGTGGACGTCGCTCGCGGGAGTGGCGACGTGGATGGCGGTGCAGATCGCGTTCCTCGCCGTGCTGGCCGTCGGCGGGGCCAGGGTCGCGTCGGGCACGCTCGAGGTGTCGTCGCTGATCGCGTTCCTGCTCTATCTGTTCTACCTGGTGCCGCCGATCGGGCAGCTCGTCCAGGGCGGCGTCCAGCTCCAGCAGGGGCTCGCCGCGATGAAGCGGATCAAGGAGATCGAGAACCTGCCCGCCGAGCCGGTCGGCCCCACCGAGCCGGTCGGCCTCGCCGTCGCGGGGGCCGCCGAGCCGGTCGGGGTGACGTTCCAGGACGTGGTCTTCCGGTACGGCGACGACCGGCCGATCGTGCACGACGGGGTCGGCTTCGAGGTGCCGCCCGGCGGGCTGACCGCGCTGGTGGGGCCGTCGGGCGCGGGCAAGTCGACGGTGTTCGCGCTGATCGAACGCTTCTACGACCACCAGAGGGGGCTGATCACCATCGGCGGGCGCGACATCCGCGACTGGCCGCTGGGCGAGTTGCGGGCCGCCCTCGGATACGTCGAGCAGGACGCGCCCGTGCTGGCCGGGACCCTCCGGGAGAACCTGCTCTTCGCCGCCCAGGACGCCACCGAGGACGAGTTGCGCCGGGCCGTCGCCCGTACCCGGCTCGACGACCTGGTGGACAGGCTGCCCGAAGGGCTGGAGACGCCGGTCGGGCACCGCGGCGTGCTGCTGTCGGGCGGCGAGCGCCAGCGCGTCGCCATCGCCAGAGCGCTGCTGCGCAAGCCCCGGCTGCTGCTGCTCGACGAGGCCACCTCCCAGCTCGACGCGGTCAACGAGCTGCGGCTGCGCGAGGTCATCGCCGAGGTGGCCACGGAGACGACCGTGCTGGTGATCGCCCACCGGCTGTCCACCGTCACGAACGCGGACCGGATCGTGGTCATGGAGGGAGGCGGCGTACGGGCGGTCGGGACGCACGACTCGCTGATCGGGGAGGACGAGCTCTACCGGGAACTGGCAGCCACCCAGTTCCTCGTCAGCTGACCTTCGTAGGTGCATATGCTGTAGTCCGTTGTACCCTGCGGGTGACAAAAGTGAATGTTTTCATTCAGGAGGGTCACGATGAGCCGCAGCGTGCGCGCGCCGAGAGGTACGACGATCACCGCCAAGGGGTGGCCGCAGGAGGCGGCGCTCCGCATGCTCCAGAACAACCTGGACCCGGAAGTCGCCGAGCACCCCGAGCAACTGGTCGTCTACGGCGGCTCGGGCAAGGCCGCGCGTGACTGGCCGTCGTTCGACGCGATGGTCAGGACGCTGACGACGCTCGAAGGCGACGAGACCCTCCTGGTCCAGTCGGGGCGCCCGGTGGGTGTGTTCCGCACCCACGAGTGGGCGCCCCGAGTGCTCATCGCCAACTCCAACCTCGTGCCCGACTGGGCCAACTGGGAGGAGTTCCGGCGGCTGGAGGCGGCCGGGCTCACCATGTACGGGCAGATGACCGCCGGGTCGTGGATCTACATCGGCACGCAGGGCATCCTGCAGGGGACGTACGAGACGTTCGCGGCCGTGGCCGCCAAGCGCTTCGGTGGGTCGCTGGCCGGGACGATCACGCTGACGGCCGGGCTCGGCGGGATGGGCGGCGCCCAGCCCCTGGCCGTCACCATGAACGGTGGGGTGGCCATCTGCATCGACTGCGACCCGCGCTCGGTCACCCGGCGGATCGAGCACCGCTACCTCGACGTGGAGGCGTCGTCGCTGGACGAGGCGCTGCGGCTGGCGTACGCGGCGCGGGACGAGCGCCGTCCCCTGTCCATCGGGGTCGTCGCGAACGCGGCGGAGGCCGTGCCCGCGCTGCTCGCCCGCGGGGCCGAGATCGACATCGTGACCGACCAGACCTCGGCGCACGATCCGCTGATGTACCTGCCGGTGGGGGTCGCGTTCGAGGACATGGCCTCGGAGCGGGACAAGGACCCGGCCGGCTTCACCGAGCGGGCCCGGACCTCGATGGCGCGGCACGTGGAGGCCATGGTCGGGTTCAAGGACGCCGGGGCGGAGGTGTTCGACTACGGCAACTCCATCCGGGGCGAGGCGCAGCTGGCCGGCTACGGGCGGGCCTTCGACTTCCCGGGGTTCGTGCCCGCGTACATCAGGCCGCTGTTCTGCGAGGGTAAGGGCCCGTTCCGGTGGGCGGCGCTGAGCGGGGACCCCGCCGACATCGCCGCGACCGACCGGGCCATCCTGGAGCTCTTCCCCGAGAACGAGCCACTCGCCCGCTGGATCAGGAAGGCCGGGGAGAAGGTCCACTTCCAGGGGCTGCCCGCGCGGATCTGCTGGCTCGGGTACGGCGAGCGCAACGTCGCGGGGGAGCGGTTCAACGACATGGTGGCGTCGGGCGAGCTGCGGGCGCCCATCGTCATCGGGCGCGACCACCTCGACAGCGGCTCCGTGGCCTCGCCCTATCGCGAGACGGAGGCCATGGCGGACGGGTCGGACGCGATCGCGGACTGGCCGCTGCTGAACGCCATGCTCAACACGGCCTCGGGGGCCGCCTGGGTGTCCATCCACCACGGGGGCGGGGTCGGGATCGGGCGGTCCATCCACGCGGGGCAGGTGACGGTGGCGGACGGGACGGCGCTGGCGGGGGAGAAGCTGAACCGCGTGCTGACCAACGACCCGGGGACGGGGGTGATGCGGCACGTGGACGCCGGCTACGAGGAGGCCGCCGAGGTGGCCGCCACCCGCGGGGTCCGCATCCCGATGCGCGAGTCCTGACCCTGCGCCGCACCTGCGCCTGCGCTTGCCCGTGCGCCTGCGTCGCGCGGGGCGTCGTCGGCTGGGCGCCGCGCGGTGCGCCGGGCTCCGCCGTACGTCGTCTCGCCGATGCGGCGGTGGAGGTGTGAGCGCGGCGGGGTGGTCGTGGGATGAGAATGCGGGGTGGGAAGCGTTGGAGGTGAAGTGGCGGACGGATATCACGGTGGGCTGAGTGTGCTGCTGGATGGCCGGAGGCTGTCGCCCGTGCAGCGGAGGATCGCGCTCTATCTCACCGAGCATCTCGATGAGGCGATCTTCCTGTCCAGCGTGGAGCTGGCCGAGCGGGCCGGGGTGAGTCAGCCGTCCGTGACCAGGTTCGCCATGGTGCTGGGGTTCGCCGGATACCCCGAGCTGCGGCAGGCGCTGCGTCCGCTCGTGCTGGGTGGCGCGGTGGTGGAGCAGCCGCAGGAGAGCCTGCTGCGCGGGGCCATCGACTGTGAGATCCGCAACCTCGCGATCGTCAGGGAGCGGCTGGCGGCCTTCCCGCTCAAGGAGCTCGGCGAGCAGTTGGCCGCCACCGAGCCGCTGCCCGTGGTGGGGTTGCGGGTCTCGTGCGGGCTGGCCACGACGTTCGCCTACTACGCCCGCCGCATCCACCCCGACGTGCGGTTGCTCACGCACGGCGGGTCGGAGCTGGTCGACGGGCTGCACGCGGCGCGCCGGGCGGGCGCGGAGTGGGTGGTGGCCGTGGTCCTGCCGAGGTATCCGGCGGAGGCCGTGCAGGCGCTGGAGTACGCGGAGAAGCTGGGGCTCCGGGTGGCGGCGATAACGGATAAGTCGGATTTCCCGGCGGAGATCGTGCTGGACGCCCCCGTCGGCGACCGGCTCGTGTTCGACTCGCACGCGGCGCCGCTGGCCCTGGCCATGGCCCTGGTCGAGGCCATGGCCGACGCGGCGCCGCTGCGCACCCAGGCCCGGCTGGAGGAGTACGAGCGGATGACCGACGAGACCGGTACGTTCCTACCCGGCGATCCTGCGTAGCGAGCGCATCGACCAGATCGTGGTCAGCACCGCCAGCACGATGAACACCGCGAACGCGATCGGGATCGACGAGTCCGACAACCGGCCGGCGAACAGCGCCCGTCCCGCCTCGACCGCGTGGTAGAGCGGGTTGATCGGGGCGAGCGTCTGCATCCAGCCGGGCGCGAACGAGATCGGGATGAACAGCCCGGCCAGCAGCATGATCGGCAGCAGGAAGAGGTTGAGCGTCTGCGACATGCCGTTCTCGTCGCGCACGGTCAGCGCCAGCCCCTGGGACAGCCCCGAGGCGAACAGCCCGGTGGCGGCCATGAGCAGCAGCACCAGCAGCAGCTCGACGGCCCCGATGCGCACGCCCATCGCGATGGCCACGACCAGCACGAGGACCGCCTGGCACACCAGCACGACCATGTCCTTGGCCACGCGCCCGAGCACGATGGCGGGCCGCCAGGCGAGGCTGACGGCGTACCGTTCGAGCGAGCCGTTACGCAGGTCGGCGATCATCCCGAACCCCGAGAACAGCGACCCGAAGACCGCGATCATCATCATCGACGCCGGGGTGAACATCCGCAGCGCGTCCACCGTCGAGCCGCCCGGCGTCAGCGATTTCAGCAGCGGCGCGAACATGAGCAGGTAGAGCACCGGCTGCATGATGCCGAACAGCGGCCAGACGGGGTTGCTGAACGACTTCTTCAGCTCGTATCCGGCGAACAGGACAGTATGGCGGATCATGAGGCGGCTCCGGCGTCGCGGAGGGAACGGCCGGTCTTGGCCAGGAAGACGTCGTCGAGGGTGGACCGGTCGAGCGCGATCGAGCTCAACCTCAGGCCCTGCTCCTCAAGGGCCCGCAGCAGCGCGGGCAGCATGTGCTCGCCGTCGTCGACGTAGACGCGCAGCAGGTCCTCGTCGACGCGGGTCTCGCGGGCGTACGGCTTGAGCGTGTCCGCGGCCCGCTCCGGGTCGTCGACCCTGAGCGAGATCACGTCGCCGGAGACCTCCCGTTTGAGCTCGCCGGGAGTGCCCTCGGCCACGACCTGGCCGTGGTCGACGATCATGAGGCGGTCGCACAGCGCGTCGGCCTCGTCGAGGTAGTGGGTGCTGAGCAGCACGCTCGTGCCGGCCTCGCGCAGCTGCCTGATGCGGTCCCAGAGGTTCGCGCGGTTCTGCGGGTCGAGGCCGGTGGTGGGTTCGTCGAGGAAGAGCAGCGGCGGGTTGTGCACCAGCCCGATCGCGATGGCCACGCGCCGCTTCTGCCCGCCCGACAGGGTACGGCCGGGGCGGTCGGCCATCTCGGTCAGGTCGAAGCGCTCCAGCACCTCGGCGGTGGCCTCCTTCGGGTCGGCCATGGCGTGGATCCTGGCGGCCATCATGATCTGGGCCCTGGCGCTCGTGGTGTCCTCCACGCCGCCGGCCTGGCTCACGTACCCGAGCTTGCGCCGGATGGCGGCGGGCTCCTTGAGCAGGTCGTGGCCGGCGATGGTGGCGGTGCCCGCGTCGGGGGCGATCAGCGTGGAGAGCATCCTGATCGTGGTGGTCTTGCCCGCGCCGTTGGGGCCGAGCACGCCGAAGATCTCGCCCTGCGCGACCTCGAGGTCCACGCCGCGGACGGCCTCGACCGTCTGCGTGCCCTTCCTGCTCCTGGTGGTGAACGTCTTTCGCAGGCGCTGCGCCTGAATGATCATTGAGGGGTTCAGCTCCTTAGGGCAATTCATCGGCCTCAACCCGTTCGATGGCTTTCTCGACGGCTCTGTTGAGACGGAGGTTCTCGTCCACGTGCTGGGGAGCGCCGAAGCGCCGAGGGCATGTCCAAGGATCTCGACGCTCAGTCTGAGCCGCTGCATCCTGTCATACAGAGCCCGCAGAATCTCCTGCTTTTCCGGCCGGTGCACGAACGCCGGCGCCACCGGGAACGGGCCGGCGACGGCCAGGAGTCCTTCGTCTTTGACCAGCCGTCAACGTCAATAAGCTGATCGCCATGAACGAACGACCGACGGCGCTGGTCACAGGCGCTTCGCGCGGGATCGGCGCGGCCGTGGCCAGGGTCCTGGGCCCCACGCATCACGTGATACTCAACGGCCGCGACGAGGACGCGCTGGACGCCGTGGCGGCCGGCCTGCCCGACGCGCGGGTCTGGCCGGCGGAGCTGACGGCTGTCACGGAGGCGGAGATCGCCGGGATCGAGCGGCTCGACGTGCTCGTGCACTCCGCCGGGATCAACCGGATGGGCCGGATCGCCGACCTGCCCGCCGCCGCGTGGCGCGAGACGCTGGAGGTGAACGTCGTCGCCGTCGCCGAGCTGACCAGGCTGCTGCTGCCCGCCCTGCGCGCGGCCGGAGGGCACGTGGTCTGCGTCAACTCGGGTTCGGGGCAGCGGGCCAACCCCGAGTGGGGCGCCTACGCGGCCAGCAAGTTCGCGCTGAAGGCGTTCGCCGACGCGCTGCGGCTGGAGGAGCCCCGGCTCAGGGTGACGACGGTCTACCCGGGCCGGACAGCCACCGACATGCAGCGCGAGCTGCGCCGCTACGAGGGCGGCGAGTTCGAGCCCGAGAAGTACCTCACGCCGGAGAGCGTGGCGCGGGCCGTGCTGGCCGCCGTCACCGCCGGCTCCGACGCCCACCTCACCGAGCTGACCCTCCGTCCCAGGGGCGGGCCTGTCAACTGAATGGATCCATTCACTACAGTGGGGACATGCTTGAACCACTCGCGCACATAGGACGGGATCCATCGACCGGAGGCTACGTCAGGGACTCCTGGTCGAACGCTGACATGGAGCTACGCGAGTGGTTCGCGGGCGAGGCCGGGCGCAGGGGGCTCGACCTGCGCGAAGACCGCAACGGCAACCTCTGGGCGTGGTGGGGCGACCCCTCGGGCCGCTCCGGCGTGGTGACCGGGAGCCACCTCGACTCCGTACGGCAGGGCGGCGCGTACGACGGGCCGCTCGGGGTCGTGTCGGCCTTCGCCGCCCTGGACCTGCTGAAGGAGCGCGGGATCACACCGGCCAGGCCGGTCGGCGTGGTCTGCTTCACCGACGAGGAGGGCGCCAGGTTCGGGGTGCCGTGCATGGGGTCGAGGCTGCTCACCGGCGCGCTGGAGCCCGGCAGGGCCCTAGCGCTCACCGACGACGCCGGCGACACGCTGGCCGACGTCGTGACGAAGGCAGGGCGGGCGCCGGCCACGATGGGGCGGGACGACGAGACGCTCGCCACGGTCGGCACGTTCGTGGAGCTCCATGTCGAGCAGGGCCAGGCGCTCGTCCACGAGGGGAGGCCGGTGGGCGTGGCCGCGGCGATCTGGCCGCACGGGCGCTGGCGCTTCGACTTCCACGGCCGGGCCGACCACGCGGGCACCACCCGGCTGGCCGACCGGGACGACCCGATGCTGCCGTTCGCCCGCATGGTGCTGGCCGCCCGCGCGGCCGCCGCGCGCCGCGACGTGGTGGCCACGGTCGGCAAGGTACGCGTCTCGCCGGGCAACGCGAACGCGATCCCCGGCCTGGTCTCGGCCTGGCTCGACGCCCGCGGAGCGGAGGAGGCCGCCGTCCGCGACCTCGTGGCCGAACTGACGGAAGAGGCGGGGGCCACGGTGCGGGAGGAGTCGTGGACCCCGATCGTCGACTTCGACGTGCCGCTCAGGGAGCGGCTGGCCCGGGTCGCGGGAGGCGGCACACCGGCGCCCGTCCTGCCCACGGGGGCGGGCCACGACGCGGGGATCCTGGCCACGGCGGGCGTTCCGAGCGCGATGTTGTTCGTCAGGAACCCCACCGGCGTGTCCCATTCCCCCGCCGAGCACGCCGAACGGGCAGACTGCGAGGCGGGAGTCGTCGCACTCGCGGACGTGCTGGAGGACCTGTGTCGCTGACCTACTGGTGCGAGCAGGCCTGGCTGCCCGACGGGCTCGCCGAGGGCGTGCTCATCGAGGTCGAGGGCACCAGGATCGCGAGCGTCGGCCAGGGCCCGCCGGGCTCGGCCGAGCGGCTGCCGGGCATCACCGTCCCCGGCCTGGCCAACGCCCACTCCCACGCCTTTCACCGCGCGCTGCGCGGCACCGTCCAGGAGGGCAAGGGCGACTTCTGGACCTGGCGCGAGCGGATGTACGAGGTGGCGGCGGCGCTGGAGCCCGACTCGTACCTCCGGCTGGCCAGGGCCGTCTACGCCGAGATGGCGCTGGCCGGGGTGACCTGCGTGGGCGAGTTCCACTACCTGCACCACGGGCCCGACGGCCGCCCGTACGGCGACGCCAACGAGATGGGCCACGCCCTCGTCCGCGCGGCCCGCGAGGCGGGCCTGCGCATCGCGCTGCTCGACACCTGCTACCTGACCGGCGGCATCGGCGCCCCGCTCACCGGCGCGCAGCTGCGCTTCACCGACGGTGACGCCGCGCGCTGGGCGGCCAGGGCCGACGAGCTGGCGGCGGCCTACGAGGGGCAGCCCGACGTGGAGATCGGCGCGGCCATCCACTCGGTACGCGCGGTGCCGCCGGAGCAGATGCCGATCGTGGCCGAGTTCTCCCACCGGCACGCGGCCCCCCTCCACATGCACGTGTCCGAGCAGCCGGCCGAGAACGCCGCCTGCGTGGAGATGTACGCGGCCACGCCGGTCCAGGTGCTGCACGAGCGGGGCGCCCTGGGGCCGCGCTCGACCGCCGTGCACGCCACCCACCTGACCGACGTGGACATCGAGCTGATCGCCCAGTCCGGCACCCACATCTGCATGTGCCCCACCACCGAACGCGACCTCGCCGACGGCATCGGCCCGGCCAGGGCGGCGGCCGACCGGGGCGCGCGGATCACGCTCGGCTCCGACAGCCACGCCGTGATCGACCTGTTCGAGGAGGCGCGGGCGGTCGAGCTGGACGAACGGCTGAGCAGCGGCAGGCGCGGCAACTGGAGCGCCGCCGACCTGTTCGCCGCCGCGACGGTCGCCGGCCACGCCTCGCTCGGCTTCCCCGACGCGGGCCTGCTGGTGCCCGGCGCGTGGGCCGACCTGGTCTCGGTACGGCTCGACTCCGTACGCACGGCGGGCGCCGGCGGTCTGGAGGCCGTCGTGTTCGCGGCCACGGCGGCGGACGTGCACTCGGTGGTCTCCGGCGGCCGCCGCGTGGTCACGGACGGGCGGCACCGGCTCGGCGACGTCGGATCCCTGCTGGCCGAGGCGATACGGAGGGTGAGATGAGCACGACGCTGATCGACGGGATCGGATCGCTGTACACCGGCGACCCCGAGCGCGAGGAGATCCCGGACGCGGCGCTGGTCCTGGAGGACGGCCTGGTCGCCTGGGCCGGGCCCGCCGACCGGGCGCCCGACGCCGACGAGCGGGTGGACGTCGGGGGCCGCGCCGTCATCCCCGGTTTCGTGGACAGCCACGCCCACCTGATCTTCGCCGGCGACCGGACGGCGGAGTTCCAGGCCCGCATGTCCGGCGAGCCGTACACCGGAGGCGGCATCAGGACCACGGTCGCCGCCACCCGGCGGGCCGGCGACGCCGAGCTGGCCGCCCACGCGCGTGCCCTGGTGAACGAGATGCTCGCCCAGGGCACCACGACCGTCGAGATCAAGAGCGGGTACGGCCTGACCGTCGAGGACGAGCGGCGCTCGCTGGAGATCGCCGCCGGGCTGACCGGCGAGACCACGTTCCTGGGGGCGCACGTCGTGCCCGCCGGCATGGACGCCGACTCCTACGTGCGGCTCGTCGCGGGGGAGATGCTCGACGCGTGCGCCCCGTACGCCAGGTGGGTCGACGTGTTCTGCGAGCGCGGGGCCTTCGACGGCGATCAGACGCGCGAGATCCTGGGCGCCGGGCTCAAGGCGGGGCTGGGGGTGCGGGTGCACGCCAACCAGCTCGGGGAGGGGCCGGGCGTACGCATCGCCTGCGAGCTGGGCGCCGCCTCGGCCGACCACTGCACCCACCTGACGCCGGCCGACGTGGACGCGCTGGCGTCGTCGGACACGGTGGCGACGCTGCTGCCGGGGGCCGAGTTCTCGACGCGGTCGCCGTACCCGGACGCCCGGAGGCTGATCGACGCGGGCGCGACCGTGGCGCTGGCGACCGACTGCAACCCGGGGTCGTCGTTCACGTCGTCGATGGCATTCTGCGTGGCGCTGGCCGTGCGCGAGATGCGGATGACGCCGCTGGAGGCGATCAGGGCGGCGACGTACGGCGGGGCACGCGCGCTACGCCGTGCGGACGTAGGCTGGCTGCGGCGCGGGGCCCGCGCGGACCTCGTCGTGCTCGATGCCCCCTCCTATGTACACCTTGCCTACCGGCCCGGCGTCCCCCTCGTTCACCAGGTATTTCATGGCGGTCTCCTCCTTTAGGAGGACATCCAGAACCATCCCAGCGACGTACTGCTTTAGGGAATCTTTGCATCTGGTCGGACGTTGGCCGGGTATAGAACGCAGCTGCGGAACGAGGTGCCTGGGGATGGCAAGGCCTACGGGGAGTCGCACGCAGGAGCAGCACATCGCGGAGCGCGATCTGCTGGGAACCTACCTGGCTGAGATCGGCCGGGTCCCGCTGCTCACGGCGGAGGAGGAGGTGGAGCTCGCCAAGCGGATAGAGGCGGGTCTCTTCGCCGAGCAGCTGCTCGACAGCGGGGGCTCGGAGCCGCGGATCGGGGACGCGGCCGACGAGGAGCTGGAGCGGCTGGCCGTCTCCGGTCAGCGTGCGAAGGACGAGTTCATCCAGGCCAACCTGCGCCTGGTGGTGGCGGTGGCCAGGAAATACTCGGGGCGCGGGATGCCCCTGATCGACCTGGTGCAGGAGGGGAACCTGGGGCTGGTCAGGGCGGTGGAGAAGTTCGACTACCGGCGGGGGTACAAGTTCTCCACGTACGCGACGTGGTGGATCCGGCAGTCGGTGGGGCGTGCCATCCACGAGCAGGCCCGCCCGGTGCGCCTGCCCACGCACGCGGGGGAGCAGATGACGCGGCTGATGCGGGTCCGCCGCGACCTGCTGGCGGAGTTCGACGCCGAGCCCACGGACGACGATCTCGCCGAGATCCTCGACCTGCCGATCGAGCGCGTACGCGAGCTGCGGCGCTGGGCCTCCGATCCGGTCTCGCTCCAGCTCGGGGTGGGCGACGAGGACGAGACGGAGCTCGGCGACATGATCGCCGACGAGACGTGGGCCGATCCCGAGCAGCAGGCCATCGACATCCTGGAGCGCGAGCGCCTGGACCAGTGGCTGACGGGGCTCGAAGGTGACACCAGCGAGATGCTGCGGTGGCGGTACGGCCTGGTGGACGGGCGCGAGCACACCCTGACGGAGGTCGGCGAACGCTACGGTATCGGCCGCGACCGCGCCCGCCGCATCGAACGCGACGCCCTGGCCCGCCTGCGCAAGATGGCCACAGCGGCCGCCTGACCCGGCCACCCCGGGCCGCGCTTCCCGCGCCGCCCGCGACAAGCGCCGCCCGCGACAAGCGCCGCGTCCCGCCGACGCGGCGCTTCGGCGTGTCGGGCTACGCCTGGAGGATGCGGCTGAGGAAGTCTTCGACGGCGGTTACGGCTGCGGCGTGGTCGCCGCCGCGCGCCACCATGAGGGCACTCTCGTTGATGGCCGCCAGCAGCATGTGCGCGTGCAGGTCCAGGAACTCCTCGGGCACCGCCCCCGTGGCCCCCAGCGCCGCCTTCAGCATCCCGAACGAGTAGCGCTCCTCCATGGCCCGCCACCGCTCCCAGCCCAGCACCGAAGGCGCGTCGATGAGGACGATGCGCTGGATGACCGGGTCCCCGGCGAGTGAGATCCAGGCCAGGACGCCGGTGCGGAGGGCCGCCGCCGGGTCGGTGATGCCTTGGACGGCCTCGACGATCTTGTCGCCGATGGCGGACTCCGTGGCCTCCAGGACCGCCTCGAAGAGGGCGTCCTTCCCGGCGTAATGGTGGTACAGCGCCCCCCGGCTCAGCCCCGACTCCTGCAGCACCGCCTCGATCGAGGTGTCGTCGTAGCCCCGGTCGGCGAACAGCCGCGTGGCGATCGTCAGGACCCTGTCGCGGGTTGCCGCGCCGCGTTCCGCCTTGAGGTTCATGCGACCACCATAGACAAACCGACCACCAGTCGGTAATTTTATAGACCGACAGTCGGTTTGTAATCCGCCAAGGAGGAAGCCCATGGAGGGCATCAGCTACGTCGACGTGGGGGAAGGGCCGGTCAGCCTGTTCGTGCACGGCGTCGGCACCAGCTCGCACCTGTGGCGCGAGGTCATCGCCGCGTTCCGCGACGAGCGTCGCTGCGTGGCCATCGACCTGCCGCTGCACGGCGGCAGCGCTCCGCGCGACGACCTGTCGATCCCCGCGCTCGCCGAGGCCGTCGAGGAGCTGTGCGAGGGGCTCGGGCTGACCGACGTGGATCTCGTCGCCAACGACACCGGCGGCGCCGTGGCCCAGGTCTTCGCCGTACGCCACCGCAAGCGCCTGCGTACGCTCACCCTCACCAACTGCGACGTCCACACCAACACCCCGCCCGAGGCGTTCAAGCCCACGGTCGACCTGGCCGCCAGGGGCGAGCTGGCCGCGCTCACGGCGCTCGTCCTGGACCAGCCGGAGCTCCTGACCCAGACCGCGTTCGGGGAGGGCTACGAGCGGATCGACGACCCGGCGGCGGTGGTGGACGCGTACCTGCGGCCGATCTTCACCAAGCCCGGCGGCGGGCGGGCCTTCGAGCGCCTGCTGACCTCGATCGACGCCAAGGACATGATCGCCATCGAGCCGCAGCTCACCGTGCTGACCGTGCCGACGCTCGTGGTCTGGGGCACGGGAGACGTGTTCTTCGACGTGAGCTGGGCCCGGTGGCTGCGGGACACGATCCCCGGCGTCAAGGAGATCGTCGAGATCGAGGGCGGGCGGCTGTTCTTCCCCGAGGAGCGGGCGGACGAGCTGGTGCCGCACCTGCGCCGCTTCTGGGCCCGTCGCTAGGCTCGGGCGCCGGCCGTAGGATCGCCCCCATGTACCTGGAGACGCTGCGGCGCTACCCCGTCAAGTCGATGCTGGGGGAGGAGCTCTCCGAGAGCGAGGTCACCGACCGGGGGCTGGCCGGGGACCGGGTGCGCGCGGTGCTCGACGTCGCGACCGGGAAGATCGCCAGCGCCAAGAACCCCCGCCTCTGGCGCGGCCTGCTGGCGATCGAGGGCACCGGGGTCCCCGGCGACGAAGAGCTGTCGACGCTGCTCGGGCGTGAGGTCCGGTTGATCGACGTGCCCCCGGAGGGCGCCGAGTTCGAGCGCTCGGTGCCGGAGCAGGTGCTGGCCGAGGGCGTCGAGGCGGAGGTGTCCCACACCGTCGGCACGCTCGGCGGCGCCTCACCCGGCGGGACGTTCTTCGACTTCGCCCCGATCCACCTCATCACGACCTCGTCGGTCGCGAGGATCGGCGCGCTCGGCCCGCGCGGCACCGTCGAGGCCCTCCGCTACCGGCCCAACCTGGTGATCGGGACGGAGGCGGAGGGGTTCGTGGAGAACGACTGGGTGGGGCGCGAGCTGCGCATCGGTGACGAGGTGGCGCTGTCGGTGATCGTGGCCAGCCCGCGCTGCGCGGTGCCGACGCTCGGGCACGGGAGCCTCGGGCGCGATCCGGACGCGCTCCGCACGGTGGCCAGGCACAACCGGGTGCCGGTGTTCGACATGGGGCCGCAGCCCTGCGCGGGGGTGTACGCGCGAGTGGTGCGGCCCGGTCGGATCAGGAAGGGCGACCGGGTACGCGTAGCCTGAGGCGGCAGGTCCGCGTGCCCGTCAGCGCGGCTTACGAGGCCAGCGGCGTGAGGTACTTGTCCAGGTCGTCGAGGATCTTGCCGGCGGCCGTGACGCCGATGCCGGTCATCCAGACCTCGTCGTCCACGCTGTGGGCGTTGCCCGACGTGACCGCCTTCAGGTTCTTCCACAGCGGACCGCCGGTCACCGCCGCCTGCGACTTGGCGGCCGCCGCGCCGTACGCCGTGTAGAAGATCGCGTTGGCGTCGGCCTTGGCGATGTTCTCCTGGCTCAGCTTGCCGAAGCGCTTGTCCGCCTGGTCGGCCAGTTGCTGCGCCTCGGGCCGCTGGATGCCCGCGTCACCCACCACGATGCCGCTGAAGGACTCGGGCCCGTACATGCGGATCTCGGTGGGCATGAACCGCACGATGCTCACCTGGAGCTTCGAGAACTTGGCCCCGACCTCCTTGGCCCGCTGCTCGTACGCCGACAACAGCTGCTGGGCCTGGTCCTTCTTGCCCAGCGCCTCGGCGTCGAGCAGGAAGTTCTCCTTCCAGGTGATGCCCACCTTCTCGGTGAACACGGTCGGCGCGATCTTGCTGAGCTTGTCGTAGAACGCCGCCTGCCGGAACTTGGTGCCCAGGATGAGGTCCGGCTTGAGCGCCATGATGGCCTCGATGTTGGGGGCCTGCAGGGTGCCGACCGCCTTGGTGGCCGACAGGGCCGAGCCGAGGTACGCGGGCCACTTCTGGTTCTCCTGGGCCTGCGCCGCGCCGACGGGCGCCAGGCCGAGCGAGACCATCGTGTCGAGCTTGTCCGTGTCGAGCACCACGACCCGCTTGGGGGTCATCGGCACCTTCGTCTCTCCCATGGCGTGCTTGACGGTCCGGGTCGGGCCCGCCTCCTGCGAGGAGGTGGAAGTGCCGCAGGCGGCGAGGGCGAGGACGGGGAGCATGGCGGCGACGGCCAGGCGAAGACGCATCGGCATTCCTTGATCGTAGGTTAGGCAAACCTAAGTGTCTCATGCCTGATATGGCTGAGCCCAAAAGGGAGGTGTGAGGACCCCGAAACCCGCTCGAAACACCAGTGTGGCGAGATTCACGAATGTGAAACATGCCTGGTCGAGTCATGAAACTCCGGCCGAACACGCTGTGGCCACACGTCACATGTAAGGAGGGTCGCGTCGTGAAGATCGATAGCGGCACCACAGCCTGGATGCTCGCGGCCACCGCGCTGGTGTTGCTGATGACTCCGGGTCTCGCTTTCTTCTATGGGGGCATGACCAGGGCCAAGAGCGTCCTGAACATGATGATGATGTCGTTCGGCGCCATCATCACGGTGACCATAGCCTGGGTGCTGTTCGGGCACTCCCTGGCGTTCACCGACAACCCCAGCTCGGCGATCAACAACGTGGTCGGCGGCTTCGACGCACTCGGCCTGCAGAGCCTGGTGGACACGGCCACCAAGGACGACGGCACCGGCATGCCGAGCCTGGTCTTCTCCGCCTTCCAGCTGACCTTCGCCATCATCACCGTCGCTCTGATCAGCGGCGCGATCGCGGACCGGGCGAAGTTCGGGGCGTGGCTCCTCTTCAGCGTCATCTGGGCGACGATCGTCTACTTCCCGGTCGCACACTGGGTGTGGGGCACCGGCTGGCTCAACACGATGGGCATCGAGGACTTCGCGGGCGGCACGGTCGTCCACATCAACGCCGGCGCCGCGGGCCTGGCACTGTGTCTCGTGCTCGGCAAGCGCCAGGGCTGGCGCAAGGAGCCGATGCGGCCGCACAACCTCCCGTTCGTCCTGCTCGGCGCGGGCCTGCTGTGGTTCGGCTGGTTCGGCTTCAACGCCGGCTCCGAGCTGGCCGTCGACGGCACGGCCGGCCTGGCGTTCATGAACACCCAGATCGCCACCGCGGTCGCCGCGGGCGCCTGGCTCGTCGTGGAGAAGCTGCGTGACGGGCACGCCACCAGCCTCGGCGTCGCCTCCGGCGCGGTCGCCGGTCTGGTCGCCATCACCCCCGCCTGTGGTTTCGTGGACCCGTGGGCGGCGATCCTCATCGGCCTGATCGCCGGCGCCGTCTGCGCCTACGCCGTGGGCCTGAAGTACAAGCTCAACTACGACGACTCCCTCGACGTGGTCGGCGTGCACCTGGTGGGTGGCGTCATCGGCGCCGTCTCGCTCGGCTTCCTGGCCGCCTACCCCTTCCTGGAGCAGCAGAGCAAGGGCCTGTTCTACGGCGGCGGCTTCGGCCAGCTGGGTCTGCAGGTGCTCGGCCCGGTCGCGGTCGGCGGCTACTCCTTCGTCGTCACCTGGGTCCTCGGGAAGATCATCGACAAGACGATGGGCTTCCGGATCACCACCGAGGAAGAAGTCACCGGCATCGACGTGACCACGCACGCCGAGACCGGGTACGACCTCGGCACGGTCTACGCCTCCGGCGTGACCTCCTCCAACGGGCCCTCCGCCCCGGCCGCTAAGAAGGTGGACGCATGAGGCTCATCACGGCGATCATCAAGCCCTTCAAGCTCGATGACGTGAAGGCCGCACTGGAGCAGTTCGGCATCAAGGGAATGACGGTCAGCGAGGCGAGCGGCTACGGCCGTCAGCGCGGCCACACCGAGGTCTACCGCGGCGCCGAGTACCAGGTCGACCTGGTGCCCAAGGTCCGCCTGGAGGTCCTCGCGGACGAGGATGACACCGAGGACGTGATCGACGTCATCGTCAAGGCGGCGCACACCGGCAAGATCGGCGACGGCAAGGTCTGGTCCGTCCCGGTGGACACCATCGTCCGTGTCCGCACGGGAGAACGGGGCCCAGAAGCCCTGTGACCTGCGACAGGGATTCCATGACGGATCCACGGCGACGCCCGGACGACGATGTCCGGGCGGAGCTCGGCAAGGGGGCACAGCATTGAGGGGAGAGGCCCGTTCGTACGCCGCGGCCCGCAAGGAGCGGGCCGCGGACACCGACCGCTGGCTCAAGGATCTCTTCCGCACGGCGAGCGACGGCGACCAGGTCTCACTGGTCGCCGTCGGTAGCCTCGGGAGGGGCGAACTGGCACCCGGCAGCGACCTCGACCTGGTCCTGCTGCACAACGGCCGGGCCGACGTGGCCAGGATCGCGGACCGGATCTGGTATCCGATCTGGGACTCCGCGGTCAACCTCGACCACTCCGTGCGGACGGTCGAGGAGGCGGTGACCGTCGCCAGGCAGGACCTGAAGGCGGTGCTCGGCCTCATCCAGGCCCGGCACGTGGCCGGCGACCCCGAGCTGACCAAGAAGGCCAGGGAGGCGGTGCTGGCCGAGTGGCGGGCCGACTCCCGGCGCAGGCTCAGCGAGCTGCGTGAGGCGGCCGACAAGCGCGCCCAGGTGAGCGGCGAGCTGTCCTTCCTGCTCGAACCCGATCTCAAGGACGGGCGCGGCGGGCTCCGCGACGTCCAGGCCATGCAGGCGGTGGCCGCCGCCTGGGTCGCCTCGGCGCCCGGTCCCAGGGCCCGCGAGGCGTACGAGTTCATCCTCGACGTGCGGCACGCGCTGCACGTCGTGACCGCCCGCGGCACCGACCGGCTGGTGCTGCAGGAGCAGGACGCCGTGGCGGGGCTGCTCGGCCTGCTCGACGCCGAGGCGCTCATGCGCCGGCTCGCCGAGGCGGGCCGGACCATCTCCCACGCCTTCGACGGCACCTGGCGCACCGTTGACAGACTCCTGTCAGGTCCCGCTCCCCGAGGCCGCCGCCCGCTGGCGGACGGCGTGGTCGAGCACGCCGGCGAAGTGGTGCTCGCGAGGGGGGTGGACCCCCGTAAGGACCCCGTGCTGGTGCTGCGCGCCGCCGCCGCGGCGGCCGACTCCGGGCTGCCGCTCGCTCCCGCGACGGTGTCCGTGCTCGCAGCTCAGTCGCCTCCCATGCCGGTGCCGTGGCCCGAGGAGGCACGCGACTCGCTGGTGTCGATCCTCGGCGCGGGCCGCGCCGCCGTGCCCGTGTGGGAGGAGCTCGACCAGGCGGGCATCCTTGTCAAGCTGCTTCCTGACTGGGAACGCGTACGCCACCGTCCCCAGCGCAACCCGATCCACCGCTTCACGGTCGACCGGCACCTGATCGAGGCCGCGGCGAACGCCGCCAGCCACACCCGCGAGGTCTCCCGCCCCGACCTCCTGCTGATCGGGGCGCTGCTGCACGACATCGGCAAGGGCTGGCCCGGGGACCACTCGGCCACCGGCGAGGTCGTGGTCCGCGACATCGCCACCCGCATCGGCCTGTCCGCGCAGGACGTCGAGACCCTCGCCACCGTCGTACGCCACCACCTGCTGCTGCCCGAGACCGCCACCCGCCGGGACCTCGACGACCCCGTCACGATCGAGAAAGTCGCCGCCACCGTCGGCACGCGGGAGGTCCTCGACCTGCTGGCCGCGCTCGCGGTCGCCGACGGCAACGCGACCGGGCCGGCCGCCTGGAACGGCTGGAAGGCAGGGCTCGTCGCCGACCTCGTGCGCCGCGTCAGGTCCGTGCTGGCCGGCTCGCCGCCGCCCAAGCCGCCGACCCTGTCGGCCGACCAGACCGCGCTCGCCAGGCACGGCGGCGGGGCCGTCCGCGTCAACGGGGGAGCCGTCACGGTCGTCGCCCCCGACCGGGTGGGGCTGCTCTGGAGCGCCGCCGGCGTGCTGTCCGCGCACCGGCTCATCGTCCGCTCCGCCTCGTCCGCCTCCGCGGGCTCCACCGCGGTGATCGAGTTCTCCGTCATCCCCGAGTACGGCTCCCCGCCCGACCCTGCGACACTGGAGTCCGATCTCCGTCTCGTCCTTGCTGGCCGTCTTGACATCGAGCAGCGGCTGGCCCGCCGCACCCGGGCCATGAGGCCGCCTCGGGTACCTGTGGCCCCACCTCGGGTAACACTGGTCGACGACGCCTCCGCGACCGCCACGGTGGTGGAAGTCAGGGCCCATGACAGGCCGGGGCTACTGTGGCGTATCGGACGGGCGTTCGGCGAGTGCGGTCTTGACGTGAGGGCCGCTCGCGTGGAGACTCTCGGCGCGGAGGCGGTGGACGTCTTCTATGTCGTGGATCGCGCCGGTCGCCCCCTCGGCGACGCCGGGCAGAGGGCACAAGTCCGCGATCAAGTCCTGGCCGCACTGCGATAACCAACTGCACACGGCTACCGGTCACATGTGTAACGATTGTGTCCGAAATGCCCGGTAAGTCAGAACCTGCGGATACCTTGTGGACGGCTTGAAGGCCCGTCGGTGACGGGACGATTGAGGGGTAGCGGAAGCAGTGACTACGGGGAACTCCGACAGCGGCCCAGCCGTGAAGCGGGACCGCGGAAGGCGGCCACTGCCACGCCTGGGCCTGAGAAACTGGCGTGTGCGGTGGCGGCTCACCGCCCTCATCCTGGTGCCCACGATGGCCGGCGTCGTGCTCGGGGGAGCACGAGTCGTCGGGTCGGTCCAGAGCATCGCCGCCTACGACCGCACGGCTGCCGGGGCGGAGCAGGCGGGGCGGATCCGCGACCTGCTGCAGGCGATCGGGCTGGAGCGTGACACGGGCGGCTGGATCGGCGCCAACCGCGCCATGCGCAAGAAGCTCGCCCAGCCGCTCGCGCAGCGTAAGGCCGCGGTGGACGCGTTGGTCAAGACCGTGAGCGCCGACCTCGACACGATGGACGACTCGTACGGCCCCCGCATCGTCAAGGCCGCCCAGCAGGCGAAGTACGACCTGGGCCGGCTGCCGAGGATCCGGGCCGAGGGCCAGACCGAGACCATCCGCTACGACTTCCTCACCGACACGCTGCTCAAGTTGCACGACGAGCTGAGCCTGCTGTCCGACGACTCGCAGATCATCGGCCAGTTCCGCGCCCTGAGCGCGCTCGCCGCGGCCAAGGAGGAGATCTCCCGGCAGCGCGTCCAGCTGCTCCAGGCCTCCTACGACTCCCAGCGCGTGGACGCCAAGGAGGTCGAGCAGTTCATCGCCTCCAACGCCCGCGAGCAGAGCGACATCACCGCCGTCGGCGCGGAGGCCGGCGCCGAGGTCGGGCTCAAGCTGTCCAAGGCGCTCACCTCCCAGCCCGAGTACGTCAACGTCCAGCTCACCAAGTCGCGCGCGGTCACGCTGGCCAGCGGCCGGGCGCCGGGCGCGCGGATCAGCGACAACCTGATCTCCGCCAACGGCAGCCGCGAGCAGTGGTTCAACGAGAACTCCGTGGCCATCGACGTGCTGCACGGCATCGAGCAGGAGCTGGCCGGCGAGGTGAGCCTGCGCAGCAAGGAGCTGCGCGAGTCCGAGATCCGCAGCGCGATCATCGCGGGGATCCTGATCCTGGCGCTGTTGCTGCTGGTCCTGCTGCTCACCGTGGCCATCGCCCGCTCCATGGTCACCCCGCTGCGCCGGCTGCGGACCGAGGCCCTGGAGGTGGCCGGCTTCCGGCTGCCCGACGTGGTGCACCGGCTGCGGGCCGGCGGCGACGCGTCCGCGGGCGAGGTACGGCCCATCGAGGTCGAGGGCAACGACGAGATCGGCGAGGTCGCCAGGGCCTTCGACCAGGTGCACCAGCAGGCTGTGCGGCTGGCGGGCGAGGAGGCCGACCTGCGCAGCAACATCAGCTCGATGTTCGTCAACCTCTCGCGCCGCACCCAGACGCTGGTCGAGCGGCAGATCTCGCTGATCGACGGTCTGGAGAAGGGCGAGCAGGACGGCACCCGGCTGGCCGACCTGTTCAAGCTCGACCACCTGGCCACCCGCATGCGCCGCAACTCCGAGAACCTCCTGGTCCTGGCCGGCCACGAGGCCACCCGCCGGCGCAGCCAGCCGGCCAAGCTGGTCGACGTCGTACGCGCCGCGCTGTCGGAGGTCGAGGGCTACGAGCGCGTCCAGGTCAAGGTGCACCGGGGCACCTCCGTGCTCGGCAGCGCCGCGAACGACCTGGTTCACCTGGTCGCCGAGCTGGTCGAGAACGCCATCCAGTTCTCCCCGAGCAACTCCCCGGTCGTCGTCACCAGCAGCCTCATCGAGGGCGGCGGCGCGCTGCTGTCGGTGAGCGACACCGGCATCAGCATGACCGAGGACGAGCTGGCCGAGGCCAACCGCCGCCTGGCCGAGCCGCCCGTCGTGGACGTGTCGGTCTCCCGGCGCATGGGCCTGTTCGTGGTCGGCCGCCTGGCGCTGCGCCACGGAATCCGGGTCCAGCTCAGGAGGGGCGAGGGCGCCGGTCTGATCGCCATGGTGCTGCTGCCGCCCACGCTGATCGCCGACGGCACGCAGCAGCAGCCGCTGCCGCAGCGGCCCGCGTTCGGCGGCGGAACCGTGCCGACCCCGGCGGGCCCGCCCGTGCAGAACGGGGCGCAGAACGGGACGTTCAGGTCGTTCGGCAGCTTCGACTCCTTCGACGGCGGACGGCGCCCCAACGGGCCCGCCCCCAGGCACGGTTTCCCGGCTCCAGAGAGCACCCCGGGACCGCGCTCGTACGACAGCACCTCCGGACCGCGCTCGTACGACAGCTCGCCGTTCCACTCGGACCCCGGCAGGGCGGGTGTGAACGGATTCACCGCCGACACCGACGGTGGCTCCTACCGCAGGCAGGCGCCGTCGTTCGACTCGGGCGTCTTCCCGTCGCTCCCGAACACGGGCTCCTACCCATCCGGAAATGGCGCGTTCCAGACGCCCCCGCCGCCTCCGCCGCTCCCGTCGTATCCCACGAACGACGTGCGCAGACCTGACCCGACGCCCTCGGTCGAGATGTCGCCCATGGAGCAGGAGCAGGAGGAGTTCCTGCCGATCTTCGCGGCCGTGGAGTCCGCCTGGTTCCGCAGGCCGCCGGAGGAGACGGCGGCGCAGGTGCCCGGAGATGGTGAGGACAAGCCCTCGCAAGCCGTACCCTCTGGGGAGGAAGCGTGGCGAACGGCGGCCGACGCCGGTTGGCGCGCGGCGGCCGCTGCCGCCGAGCCCAGCCTCGGCGGCATCACCGCCGCCGGGCTCCCGAAGCGCACCCCCAAGGCCAACCTGGTTCCCGGTACGGCGAGCCAGCAGGCGCAGCCGCAGCAGCCGCAGCGGCCCGCTCCGATGCCGCCCGTTTCGGCGGATCGGATGCGCAGCCGGATGGCCAGTTACCAGCAGGGTGTGCGACGGGGCCGCCAGGAAGTACGTGGACAGGAGGAACAGAGTGAGTGAGCGTCCCGCCGGGGAGGATGCGTGACAACCCTTAGCCACGAGGCGAACAGGTTCGACTGGCTGATCACGGATTTCGTGCGTAACACGCCCGGAGTCGCGCATGCAGTCGTCGTGTCGGCCGACGGCCTGTGCCTGGCCGCCTCTGAAGGCTTCCCGCCGGACCGGGCCGACCAGCTCGCCGCGGTCTCCGCGGGCCTGCTGAGCCTGACCGTGGGGGCGTCCAGGGTGTTCGAGGGCGGGTCTGTGACGCAGACCGTCGTCGAGATGCAGCGCGGGCTGCTGATCGTCATGGCGATCAGCGACGGCTCCGTCCTGACGGTGCTGGCAGGCCCCGACTGCGACATGGGCCTGGTGGCGTACCAGATGACGTTGCTGGTGGACAGGGCCGGACAGGCGCTCACGCCGGCTCTGCGTGCCGAACTCCAGGCCGCCAGGACCCGGTGATGTGATGGAACTGATGGGAGAGGGCCGTGTACGGCGTTGACGGAGCCGGGGACGAAGAGCCCCTGTTCCGTCCTTACGCGGTGACAGGTGGCCGGTCCGAGCCGCGCTACCACCTCGCGATGGAGACGTTGATCTCGTCGATGTCGATCCCGGACGACGAGATGGCCCTGCTCACCCCCGAGCAAGAGGCCATCATGCAGTTGTGCAGGTCGTTCCGGTCGGTCGCCGAGATCTCGGCCCTGCTCCGTGTCCCGCTGGGCGTGGCCAGGGTGCTTGTGGCGGACATGTCCGACGAAGGGCTTGTCCGCCTGCACCAGCCACACCTCAGCCAGGGACAGCCAGACCTCAACATGCTCGAAAGGGTGCTCAGTGGACTACGCAGGCTCTAGCCCCGGGCTGACGTCGACGAAGATCGTCGTCGCCGGTGGGTTCGGCGTCGGTAAGACGACGTTCGTGGGGGCGGTGTCCGAGATCCTTCCGCTCACCACAGAAGCGGTGATGACCGACGCGTCCGCGGGCATCGACGACCTCGGTCTCACCCCCAACAAGCAGACCACGACCGTGGCCATGGACTTCGGCCGTCTCTCGCTCGACCGCGACCTGATCCTCTACCTGTTCGGGACGCCCGGGCAGCACCGGTTCTGGTTCATGTGGGACGACCTCGTGCGTGGCGCCATCGGCGCGGTCGTGCTGCTCGACACCCGCCGGCTGGCCGACAGCTTCCCCGCGATCGACTACTTCGAAGAGGCGAAGCTGCCGTTCGTCATCGGCGTCAACGGCTGGGACGGGCAGTTCCCGCACGCCGAACAGGAGGTCAGGGAGGCGCTCGCGCTGTCGCCGCACGTGCCGATCGTCCGTACGGACGCCCGCAACCGCGAGTCGGTCAAGGCGACGCTGATCTCGCTGGTCGAGCACGTCGTGCGGCTGCGTGCCGCGCCCGTGCGCTAACCCCAGGGGACGCTCTCCAGCGAGTTGAGCACCGGCACCAACTGCTCCTCCTCGTAGGCGAAGTGGGCCTCCATCTCGCCGGCGATGCGCTCCAGCGTCGCCGGCTCGGTGGCCTCCCGCAGCTCCGCGACCAGCCCGGCGATCACCGCGTGCTCGGCGCGCAGTCGGTCGAGGGGCTCCTTCAGCTCGGGGAAGAGCTTCTCCAGATGCGGGAACGCCACCCGGTCCTCGCCGTTGTGGTGGAAGGTCATCGCGTCGCAGAAGGCCAGGCAGCGCGCCCGCAGGTCGAGGTGAGGAGCGGCCGCTCCTTGACGGACCTTGGCCAGCTCGCCCCTCAGGTGGTCGTGGATCCTGGCCAGCTCGTCCCCGAACGCCGCCAGCCGTTCGAGCTCGGGGTAGAGCGCGACGACCGGGATGGCCCGCTCGGTGTTCGCCTGGTAGGCGGCGAAGGCCGGGTCGATCGCGGCCTGCCGGGCGTACAGGCGGTCGCGCTCCTCGCCTTCGAGCGGCACGGCCCTGGCCGCGAACCTCTCGGTGCCCAGCTCGACGATCACCCTCGGGTTGGCGAGCACGTTGTGGTACCAGGCCGGGTTGGCGGCGCCGCCCGCGTTGGAGGCGAACACCAGGACCCGGTCGCCGTCCCGCAGGTAGACGGCCGGGTTGGTGCGCCGCCGGCCCGTCTTGGCGCCCGTGGTGGTGAGCAGCACGAGAGGCGCACCCTCGAACATGCCGCCCACCTTGCCGCCGTTCGCCCGGAACTCCTCGATCACCTGCTGATTGAAATCGGTCACGTCATATCCTTGGACGAGGCTTCGTATTTGCTTTGCAAGCAAAGCTAATTTGGACATCAAGGTGTTGGACATGTCAACAGACGGCTTGAGTGTGGACGACGGGATCAGGACGTTGCTGCTGCTGATGCCGCGCATGGTCGGGCGGGCCAAGCGGCTGGGGGTGCCCTCCGAGCTGCAGTCGCTCTCCCTGGCCCCCAGGCATCTGTCGCTGCTGGCCTACCTGCTGTTCGACGGGCCGATGACGGTGAACGAGCTGGCGGCCCGGCTGGAGGTGGCGCCCGCGACGGTCAGCCTGATGGTGGGGGATCTGAGCAGGAAGGGCGTCCTGGACCGGCGCGAGGACGACGCCGACCGGCGCCGCACGATCGTGAGCATCGCCGACCGGCACCACGAGTCGATCAACGAGTGGCTCGGCTACGGCGCCAAGGCCTGGCGCGAGGCTCTGGGGCCGCTCACGCCGGAGCAGCGGCGGATGTTCGTGGACACCCTCATGGCCTACGAGCGGGCCCTGTCAGGATGAACTGCCGGGCTGGACCGTCTCAGGCTGAGCGGCGGTTCACCAGGGCCTCGATGCCGTCGAGGACGCGCTGCAGGCCGAACTCGAAGGCGTGCTCCGGGCTGTAGGCGGCGTTGAGGGCCTCGCCCGCCGCCTGGCCCACGCGCGAGGCCGTGGGGTAGCGGGCGGCGTCGGAGATCCGGCTGAGGAAGGGCGCGTGCGCGGCCCACCACTGCTCGTCGGTCATGCCCGTCTGGCTCTCGGCCTGCGCCGCCTCCACCGCGCCGCGCGCGGTCCCGTGCACGAACCCGGCGACCAGTGTGATCACCGAGTCCATCTCCAGGTCCGTGAGCCCGATGCCGTCCACGGCACGCAGCTCGTAGTCGTACTTGGCCGTGACGTTCGGGCCGAGCACCGGGCGGCTGGCCGCCACTTGCAGCAGCCACGGATGGCGCAGGTAGAGGGCCCAGTTCTCCCTGGCGATCTGCTCCAGCCGGCCCCGCCAGCCCCCGGGCACGTCCTGCGGCCTGGCCGTCTCGCCGTAGACGGTGTCGAGCATGACGTCGAACAGCTCGGGTTTGCCCGGCACGTACGTGTAGAGCGACATCGTCCCGACGCCCAGCCGCTCGGCCACGCGGCGCATGGACAGCGCCTGCAGCCCCTCGGCGTCGGCCACCTCGATGGCGGCGCGCACGATGCGGTCGACGCCCAGCTCGGGCTTGCCCTTGCGGCTGGCGCGCTCGCTGGTGCGCCAGAGCAGCGCGAGGCTGCGCGCGGGGTCGCCCTTTCCCGAGTACTCAACGCTCACAAACGTACGGTACACCGTACGGTTGCCTGCATCGAACCGTATGGTGTACGGTACGCCGTACGGAACAAGGGAGGGGGCACGCATGCCAGCGGTGCTCGCGCAGGACCTGCGCAAGAAGTACGGCGAGAAGGCGGCGCTCGACGGGATCGACCTCGACGTGGGCCGGGGCACGGTCTGCGGACTGCTCGGCCCCAACGGCGCGGGCAAGACCACGGCCGTCCGCATCCTCACCACCCTCCTGCGCGCCTCGGGCGGGCGCGCGGAGGTGGCGGGGTTCGACGTGGCGGCCCAGCCCCGGCAGGTACGCCGCAGCATCGGCCTCGTCGGCCAGCACGCCGCCGTGGACGAGATCCTGACCGGGCGGCAGAACCTGGAGCTGTTCGGCCGCCTCTACCACCTCGGCCCGTCGAAGGCCCGCGCCAGGGCGGAGGAGCTGCTGGAGCGGTTCGGGCTGGACCACAAGGGGCCGGCCAAGGAGTATTCGGGCGGCATGCGGCGCAGGCTCGACCTCGCGGCCAGCCTGATCCTGGCGCCGCCGGTGCTGTTCCTCGACGAGCCGACGACGGGGCTGGACCCGCGCAGCCGCGCGGAGATCTGGCGCGCGGTGCGCGACCTCGTCGCGGACGGGACCACCGTGCTGCTGACCACGCAGTACCTGGAGGAGGCCGACCAGCTCGCGGACCGGATCTCGGTGATCGACGGCGGGCGCGTGGTGGCCGAGGGCACGCCGGACGAGCTCAAGTCCAAGCTCGGCGGCGACCGGCTCGACGTGGTGATCCACGACCCGGCCCGGGTCGACGAGGCCGCCGCGATCGTCGGCGGGGTGGCGTCGGGGCCGGCCGAGGTCGACCGGGACACCAGGCACGTGAGCGCGCCGGTGGGCGAGCGGGTGCGGGCGCTCACGCAGGCGCTCGCGGCCCTGGCGGCGGCCGGGATCGAGGCCGAGGACGTCGCGCTGCGCCGCCCCACGCTCGACGAAGTCTTCCTGAACCTCACCGACGCCGGAGGAGGCACGAGATGAGATGGGCTCTGGCCGACGGCTGGACCGTCGCCCGCCGCGACCTGATCCACTGGGCGAACCAGCCGATGACGGTGGTGTTCGGGGTGCTCTTCCCCGTGATCATCACGCTGGCCTTCGGCTACCTGTTCGGCGGCGCGGTCGAGGTGCCCGCGGGGGCCGACTACTTCGAGTTCCTCATGCCCGGCATGTACGGCATGACGATGCTCTTCGGTCTCAGCTCCACCATGATCGCCGTCGCCACCGACGTCTCCAAGGGCGTCACCGACCGCTTCCGCTCGATGCCCATGGCGCCCTCGGCCGTGCTGGTCGGCCGGGCCGTCGCGGATCTGCTCAACTCGGTCCTGATCCTGGCCGGGCTGCTGGCCTGCGGGCTGGCGGTGGGCTGGCGGCCGGCGTCCCTCCCGGGCGCGCTGGGCGCCGTGGGCCTGCTGCTCCTGCTGCGCTTCTCGCTGCTCTGGGCCGGCATGTACCTGGGGCTGCTGACCAGGGATCCGGGCGGGGTGGTGGCGATCCAGACGCTGGAGTTCCCGGTCGGCTTCCTGTCGAACGCCTTCGTCGCCCCCGGCTCGATGCCGGGCTGGCTGGGGGCGATCTCGGAGTGGAACCCGCTGTCGTCCACGGTCGCGGCGGCCAGGGAGCTCTTCGGGAACCCCGGCTGGGGCGGCGACTCGTGGGTGGCCCAGCACGCCGTCCTGATGGCGGTGGTCTGGCCGGTGGTGATCACCGTCGTCTTCTTCGCCCTGTCGGTACGCCTCTACCAGCGGCTCGACCGGTAGGCGTCACAGCACCCGCTCGGTGAGGAGGGCGACGGAGCGCCGGGCGCGTTCCTCGTCCTCCCCGCCCGGCCTCATCGCGGGATCCAGTCCTTCCACACGATCTTGTTGTCCCGCACCCACCGCTCGGCGGCCTGCTCGGCGCTCATCTTCTCGTTGATCATGTCGCTGGCCACGGCGTTCTGGTCGTCGTTGGTCCAGGTGAAGTTGCGGACCAGCTCGTACGCCTTGCCGCCGGTCTGCGCGAACCTCCTGCTGACGATCTTGTCGAGCAGGTACGGCGGGTAGTCGCAGGCGACCCTCTTGGCGTCGTCGTCGCAGCCGAGGGCGTAGGGCGGCAGTGCCACTTTGACCAGTTTGACCTTGGTGAACAGCCATTGCGGTTCGTAGAAATACATCAGCAGCGGCGTCCGGTTCTTGGTGGCGAACTCGGCCGCTTTGATCAGCGCCGCCTCGCTGCCCGAGTAGACGACCTTGTAATTGAGTCCGAGGTTCTTGATCAGAACCTCGTCATTCGTCACGAAGGTCGGATCTCCATCCAGAACCTGTCCGGCATTTCCGGTTTTGTCGGTACGGAATAGATGTGCGTACTTGTTGAGGTTTCGGTAGTCCGTAATGTCGGGGTATTTTTTGACCATCCACTCGGGGACATACCACCCGATGATGCCCTGGTTCCCGGTGAGCCCGGCCGACAGGGCCACCTGCTTCTGCTCGATGAACTTCTTTTTCAGGTCGTTGTGTCCCCAGTTCTCGACGATCACATCGACCTTGCCCTCCTCGAAATCCTCCCAGGAATCGCCCTCCTTCATGGGCCGCTTGCGCACCGTGTAGCCCAGCTCGTGTTCGAGCAGGTACGCCAGCACGGCGGCCTGGGCCTCGTACCCGACCCAGCCGTGGATGTCGATGTTGACGGTCCCCTTCGACCCCGCGGCGGAGCCGGGCTCCTCGCCGGAGCAGGCGGTCGTCAGCAGCAGGGCCGCGACCAGCGGCCCGACGAGCTTGTTCGTTCGCAACATGAGGTCTCCCGGCGACCGCGGCCCCCGCGCGGGGGCCGCGGTCAAGAGGGCGTCACTTGGGGATCCAGGCCTGCCACTTGGCGGTGTTGGCCTCGATCCACTTCTTCGCGGCCTGCTCGCCGGTCATGCCGTTGTTGGTCATGTCGTTGGCGACGGCGTTCTGGTCCTCGTTCGTCCAGCTGAAGTTCTTGACCAGCTCGTACGCCTTGCCGCCGGTGTCCGCGAACTTCTTGCTGACGATCTTGTCGAGGTCCATCTCCGGGTAGTCGCAGGCCACCTTCTTGGGGTCGGCGTCGCAGCCCTCGGTCCAGGCCGGCAGGTTGACGCGGACCAGGTCCACCTTGTCGAAGAGCCAGTGCGGCGTCCAGAAGTAGAACAGCAGCGCCTTCTGCTGCTCCTGCGCCTGCGTGGCGGACTTGAGCAGGGCCGCCTCGCTGCCGCCGGTCACGACCTTGTAGTCCAGCTTCAGGTTCTTGACCAGGGCCTCGTCATTGGTGACGTAGCTGGGGTCGCCGTCGAGGAGCTGGCCCTTGCCGCTGGACTCCGAGGTCTTGAACAGGGAGGCGTACTTGTTGAGGTTCTTGTAGTCGGTGATGTCCGGGTACTTGTCGGCCATCCACTTCGGCACGTACCAGCCGATGATGCCCTTGTTGCCGGTGGAGCCGGCCTCGGCCGCGACCTTCTTCTCCTCGATGAACTTCTTCTTCAGGTCCGGGTGGCCCCAGTTCTCGATGATGACGTCGACGTCACCGGTCTCGAAGCCCTCCCACGCGAGCTGCTCCTTGATCTCGGGCATCTCGACGGTGTACTGGAGCTCGTTCTTGAGCAGGTACGCGACGACGTTCGCGCTGGCCTCGTAGCCCACCCACGGGTTGATGGCGATCTTCACGGTCCCGGCGGGGGCGCTTGGGCCGGAGGCCTGCGGGGCGGCGGCGGTGGAGCTGGGAGAGGTCTCGACCTTGGCCCCGCCGCAACCGACAGCGGCGAGCCCGAGGGCGAGGAGGCCTGCGAGCAGGCGAATCTTCATGTGGATGTCCTTTTTCGGGGGGAGGGGCGCCTGTCGGCGCCCTGCGTGATGCGGTCGAGCATGACTCCGAGCAGCACGGTCGCGATGCCGGCCACGAAGCCCATGCCGAAATCGGGTCGCTGGGAGAATCCGACGACCACGTCGTAGCCGAGGGCCCCCGCCCCGACCAGACCGCCGACGACCACCATGGCCAGCGTCATCACGATGCCCTGGTTGGCCGCGAGCAGGATCGCCTGCCTGGCCATGGGCAGCTGCACCTTCCACAGGAGCTGGCCCGAGGTCGAGCCCGCCGAGGCGGCCGCCTCGACGACCGTGGCGGGCACGCCCTTGATGCCGTCCTCGACCAGCCGCACCACCGGCGGCACCGCGTAGATGACCGAGGCGAAGATCGCCGTGAAGCGGGTGGTCTCGAACAGGGCCAGCGCCGGCAGCAGGTAGACGAACGCCGGCATGGTCTGCGCGGCGTCGAGTATGGGCCGCTGCACGGCCGAATATCGCGGCGAGCGGGCCGCGGCCACGCCGAGCAGCAGGCCGGCGACCAGCGTGACGAACACCGCCACGACGACCGTGGTCAGCGTCTGCATGGTGTGCTCCCAGACGCCGAGCAGCGCGATGGCCAGCAGGCAGCCCAGCGCCGTCAGCGCCGGGCGTACCCCGCTCACCCGCCAGGCCACGGCCAGCACCGCCAGGGCGACCAGCCACCACGGGGCCGAGGTGAGCATCGTCTCCAGCGGGTTGAGCAGGGCGCTGGTCGTGAGGTCCTTGATGAGCGTGGTCACCCCGTACCAGCTGGTCTCGGCCCAGCGGACGGCGTCGTTCACCTCGGCCACGAAGTTGACCGTGAGGCTGTCCGGCCAGGTCTTGGGCAGCACGGGGATGAGCGCGAGCCCGGCCACGGCCAGCACGCCCGCGGCGACGAGATCGAGCCTGCGCGACCTGGCATGGGGCTCGCGGTGGGCGAGGGCCATCATGGTGCGGTCGAGCAGCACCGCCATGATGACGATGGCCACGCCCGCCGGGAGCATGATGCCGACCTGCGCCCGCGACAGGCCGCGGATGATGTCGCCGCCCAGGCCGGGGGCGGAGATCAGGTTCGCGATGACGACCATGGACAGGGCCATCATGATCGTCTGGTTGACGGCCAGCGCCATCGTGGACCTGGCCAGCGGCAGGTAGACCTTGAACAGCGTCTGCCGGCGCGTCGCGCCCAGCGAGCTGGACGCCTCGACGGCCGTGGGGGAGACCTCAGAGACGGCCAGCGCGGTGATGCGGATGGCCGGCGGGATCGAGTAGATCATCGTCGCGATGGCCCCGGCCGGGGCGCCGATGTGGAAGAACAGCGCGAGCGGCGCCAGGTACGCGAACGTCGGCATGATCTGCATGACGTCCAGCACCGGTGTGATCACCCGCCGGACGCGGCCCGAGAGCCCGGCCCAGACGCCCATCGGGACCCCGATGACCAGCGACAGCAGCACTGAGACCGCGACCAGGGCCAGCGTGTCGACGCTCGACTGCCAGAGCCCGAGGAAGCCGAACGCGCTCACGCCCGCCACCGCGGCCAGTCCGATCCGCCGGCCGCCCGCCAGCCAGGCCAGCGCGCCCATGACGCCGGTGATGCCGGGCCAGCCGAGCGCGTACAGGACGGACTGGAACAGGCCGTACAGCCAGCCCACGAAGAGCCGGATGTAGTTGAGGAAGTACAGGAAGAGCGGGTTGTCGTTGCGGTGGTCGTCGATCCACTCGCGCAGGTCGGTGACGGCCAGGAACTGCGGCGCCTCCTTGTCGTGCGGCAGCGTCGCGGTGCCGCGGAAGACCAGGTACGCCACCACGAAGAGGGCCGCGACCCCGGCGGGGACCACCCACTTCGGCAACCTCAGGCGGGAAGCGGTGCTGACAGCGGTGCTGCTCATGCCCCTGCCTTCATGGCGAGGTCCGCGCCGGAGAGGAAGGTCAGCAGGTCCACGCGGTCCACGACTCCCACGAGGTCGTCGCCGTCCACGACCCTGATGGGGCGGGAGGAGGCGGACGAGGCGCCGATGGCGTCCATGACGAGCGTGGTGACCGGCAGGACGGGCCCGTCCAGCGGCTCGCCGGGCTCGGGCTCGCGGCAGATCCAGCGCAGCGTCAGCACGTGGCTCCTGGGCACGTCGCGCACGAAGTCGGCCACGTAGTCGTCGGCGGGCGCGCCCACCAGCTCCTCCGCGGTGCCGAGCTGCACGATCGAGCCCGCCCGCATGATCGCGATCCGCTCGCCGAGCTTCAGCGCCTCGGACAGGTCGTGCGTGATGAACACCATGGTCTTGCCGACTTCCCGGTGCAGGCGGATCACCTCGGCCTGCATGTCGCGCCTGATCAGCGGGTCGAGCGCGCTGAACGGCTCGTCGAACAGCATCACCTGCGGGTCCACGGCCAGCGCGCGGGCCAGGCCGACGCGCTGCTGCATCCCGCCGGAGAGCTGGTCGGGGTAGGCGTCGGCGTACCCGTCGAGGCCGACGAGGGAGAGGATCTCCGCGGCCCGCGCGTGCCTGGCGGCCTTGGCGGTGCCCTGGATCTCCAGCCCGTACGCCACGTTGTCGATCACCTTGCGGTGCGGCAGCAGGCCGAAATGCTGGAAGACCATGCTGACCTGGTGGCGGCGGATCTCGCGGAGTCTGGCGGGGGAGGCCCGGCCGATGTCCTCGCCGCCGATCCTGATCTCGCCGGCGCTGGGCTCGATCAACCGGGTGAGGCAGCGTACGAGGGTGGACTTGCCGCTGCCGGACAGGCCCATGACCACGAAGACCTCGCCGGGGCGCACCTCGAAGCTCACGTCCCTGACGGCGGCGGTGCAGCCGGTCTTCTCTCTCAGCGCTGCCTGGTCGAGATGCCTGTCCTCGCTGTCCAGGACTTTCTGTGCCCTGGAGCCGAAGATCTTCCAAAGGCCCTCAACGGTGATGGCCGCGCTGTCGGGAGAAACCCCCACGCTCGCCTCCTTCTTTGACCGCCACAACATATGGCGCGAATAACGGAAATCTCAACGTGTTGTGACCCTCCAGAGACCTCTGTGGTCCTGGCGTGTTATGCGTTTGGAACGCACAAAAGCCCCACAACTGGACATATAACGTGTTAAAGGTTTATTTCCCGCTTTGCGATCATGAATCATGGAGCTCCAGGTTTTGCCACTTGAGTCACACGAGTCAATTTTTGTAGCGTTATGTTCGGGTGGGCCACACTACTGTGGGATGTGTTCTAATTAGCCGGCACTTGCTGATTTCCCCACGGGACACAGCCCCCTCAAATACGCCGATTCGGGCGAGGTGCGTTCGGTGACTACAGCGTTGGGTGAGAGGAAGGCCAGTAACGGCAACTGGCGGCTGAGCAATTGGCGCGTACGAGCGCGCCTTGTCGCCCTCATCCTGATCCCGACGGCCGCCGCCGTGCTGCTCGGCGGCATCCAGGTGTACGCCAGGACGTCCGCCGCCGGCGACTACGCGCGTACCAACCAGTTCGCCCGGCTCTCCGCCGAGCTGGGCGGGCTCACCCACCAGGTGGCCGCCGAGCGGGCCACGACCGCCTGGTACGTCGCGCGCAACCGGCCGGCGGGGATGCTCTCCACGGTGCAGGCCCAGATAGACCAGGCGGACCTGGCCGTCAGGCAGGTACGCGGCACCGCCGGGCAACTGCTGACCGAGGCGAGCGGCCGTAGCGCCGACCAGCTCGAGAACCTGCTCAGCCGGCTGGACGACCTGACCGCCCTGCGCAAGCAGGCGCTGGAGGCCAACCTGCTGCCGGGCCCCGCCGTCGAGCTCTACACGACCGTGATCGGCGACCTGCTCTCCGCCCACACCGAGCTGATCAAGGACAGCGTGGACGACGAGCTGTTCCGCCGGACGCGCATGCTGAACGCCCTGGCCAGGGCGAAGGAGAGCGTGTCCTACCAGCAGGCCCTGGTCACCGCCGTGCTCGTCGAGGGCGCGTTCGACGAGGAGCAGCTCAAGCGCTTCCTCGGCGAGCAGTCCAAGGAGACGAACGAGCGCAAGGCGTACTCCGCCGAGGCCACCGCCGACGAGCGCCGCTTCTTCGACGAGACCGTCAACGGCAGGTCCGCCGACCGCATGCTGTTCCTGCGCGAGCTGGTGCTCATCAGGAGCACGAAGGGGCTGCCGCTGCGTGGCCTCGACCTGAGCAAGCGTGATGACGCCAAGGAGTGGTTCGACGCGGCCAACGTGGTCGTCGACTCCATGCGCGAGGTCGAGGAGCGCCAGACCGAGGGCATCGTGGCGCGCAGCGAGGCGCTCAGCGCGGACGAGCGGCAGCAGGCCCTCGTGACCGCAGGGGCCGTGCTCGCCCTGCTCGTGGCCGTCCTGCTGATCACCACCGGGGTGGCCAGGTCGCTCGTGCGCCCGCTGCGCCGCCTGCGCGGCGAGGCTCTGGAGATCGCGGGCCGGCGGCTGCCGGACTTCGTCCAGCACCTGCGCGAGTCCCGCGACGGCGTCGTCCAGGCCGAGGTCCCGCCCATCGGGGTCTTCTCCAGGGACGAGGTCGGCGAGGTCGCCCGCGCGTTCGACGAGGTGCACCGCGAGGCCGTACGGCTGGCGGGCGACGAGGCCAAGCTGCGGGCGAACGTCAACGCCATGTTCGTCAACCTGTCCAGGCGCAGCCAGACGCTGGTCGAGCGGCAGCTCACGCTGATCGAGCGGCTGGAGCGTGGCGAGCGCGACGACACCCGGCTCGGCGACCTGTTCAAGCTCGACCACCTGGCCACCCGCATGCGCCGCAACAGCGAGAACCTCCTGGTCCTCGCCGGCCAGGAGGCGGCACGCAAGTGGAGCGAGCCGGTCGAGCTGATGGACATCGTGCGGGCCGCGCTCGGCGAGGTCGAGAGCTACGACCGGGTCAGCATCCAGGTCCAGTCGGACGTCGCCATCGCCGGCCAGGCCGTCACCGACGTCGTGCACCTGCTCGCCGAGCTGGTCGAGAACGCGGTCTCGTTCTCCTCGCGGGACACCAAGGTCATCATCTCCAGCAGCCGCATCGACGGCGGCTCGCTGATGTTGTCGGTCACCGACCACGGCATCGGCATGAGCGCCGAGGAGCTGGCCGAGGCCAACTGGCGGCTGGCGAACCCGCCCGTCGTGGACGTGTCGGTGTCGCGGCGCATGGGCCTGTTCGTGGTCGGCCGGCTGGCCCTGCGGCACAGCATCCGGGTCCAGTTGCGCATGCAGGACATCGGCGGGCTGACCGCCATGGTGCTGATCCCGCCCGCGCTGCTCACGGAGGTGTCGGGCGCGGTGCCCGTGCCGGCGCGCATCCCGGTGCCCAGGCAGGCCCACCCGCCGACACCCGCCGCGCCCTTCCCCGGGCATCCCTCCTTCGGGACCCTGCCACCGGCAGAGCCTTTTCCCGGGCCCTTCCCCGGGCCCCTGTTCGGGCACCCGTCGCTGGACGCCGTCCCTCCGGCGCCCGAGCCCTCGTCCTGGTTCCGCTCCTCGCCCGCGCACTCGGTCGAGCAGCTGCCACCGGACCTGGGCGACTCGTACCCGTCGTTCGCCACCCCGCCGGCGCCGTCCAGGGACGACGAGATCCTGCCCATCTACTCCGCCGTCGAGGAGGGGAGCAGCTGGTTCACCAAGACCACGCCCACGGCCGACCACCGCGACCCCGGCTGGTCCTCGGCCGTCGATCAGGGCTGGCGGGCCGCCGGCGCGGCCGCGGAGCCCGCGCAGAGCGGCACGACCAACTCCGGCTTGCCGAAGCGGACCCCGAGAGCGAATCTGGTACCGGGCACCGCGAGTCCGAAACCCCCGCCCGCTTCCGCTCCTCCGGTGTCGCCTGACCGGCTGCGCAACAGGCTGGCCAGCTACCAGCAAGGTGTGCGCAAGGGGCGCGCCGAGCTTGAGGAGGACTCATGAAGGAGCTCAGCCAGGCGGCCAGGGACATGAACTGGCTGGTCAGCAGCTTCGTCGAAGAGGTCCCCGGTGTGGCGCACGCCGTGGTCGTGTCCGCCGACGGCCTGCCGATGGCGTACTCCAGAGACTTTCCGAAAGACCGTGCCGACCAGCTCGCCGCCATCGCGGCCGGGCTCGTCAGCCTCACGCAGGGGTCGGCGCGGGTGTTCGAAGGCGGCGGGGTCACCCAGACGCTCGTCGAGATGGCACGCGGCCTGCTGCTGGTCATGTCGATCAGCGACGGATCCTGCCTGGCGGTGCTGGCCGCGCCCGACTGTGACATGGGCCTGGTGGCCTACCAGATGACGATCCTGGTCGAGCGCGCCGGGCAGGTGCTCACGCCTGCCGTGCGGGCGGAGCTGTCGGCGGCGCGTCCCTGATGGATCCCGCGGCGGCCGGACAGACAGGGTGATGGGAGTAGACGTTGGCACCGTGGCACCACGATGAGCCGGAGCCCGAGCGCAGCTCGCTCGTCCGGATGTACGCCGTCACCGGAGGCAGGACGACTCCTCGCACGGAGCTCGCCATGGAAGCCCTGGTATCGTCGGCCACCTCGGCACGACTCGGCATGACGTACACCCGTGAATATCGCGCGATCAGCGAGTTGTGCCGGCAGGTGCGCTCCGTGGCGGAGATCTCCGCGCTGCTGAGCGTTCCTCTCGGGGTGGCGAGGGTGCTGGTGGCCGACATGGAAGCGGACGGGCTGGTCAGGGTGTACCAGCCCCAGCTTGACGCGGGCCTCCCCAACAGGGGCCTGCTCGAAAGGGTATTGAGTGGACTTCGCAGGCTCTAGCCGGCTCACCTCCACGAAGATCGTCGTGGCGGGCGGGTTCGGCGTAGGGAAGACCACGTTCGTGGGCTCCGTGTCCGAGATCATGCCGTTGACCACGGAGGCGGTGATGACGGACGCGTCCGAGGGCATCGACGACCTCGGGCTCACTCCGGGCAAGACCACCACCACCGTGGCCATGGACTTCGGGCGGCTCTCGCTGGACCAGGATCTGATCCTCTATCTGTTCGGCACGCCGGGGCAGCACCGGTTCTGGTTCATGTGGGACGACCTCGTGCGCGGCGCCATCGGGGCCGTGGTGCTGGTGGACTCGCGGCGGCTGGCCGACAGCTTTCCGGCCATCGACTACTTCGAGGAGTCCGGCATCCCGTTCATCATCGGGCTGAACGGCTGGGACGGGGTGTTCTCGCACACCGAGAGCGAGGTGCGGGAGGCGCTGACGCTCTCCCCGCACATACCGATCGTCCGCACCGACGCGCGGGCGCGGCCCGCGGTCAAGCACGCCCTCATCTCGCTCGTCGAGCACGCGCTCGCCGCACGGGCGCGTTAGACCCTACTGGCCTGCCCACCACTCCCCGGCGACCAGCTCGGCCACCAGCGTCTCGGTGAGCAGTGCGACGTCCGGGTCGTCGTCGTGCGCGTACCTGACGGCGGCCGTGGCGTCCTTGACCTCCCCGCCGACGGTGACCACCGTGGAGCCGCGTTCGCGTACCCAGTCCATGGCCTGGGCGGTGTAGCGGGAGCCGGGGTAGAGCAGCGCGCGGTAGTCGAGGGTCTTGGTGAGGTAGACGTCCACGTGTGACCAGTCGCCCGTCTCGCACGCGTCGGCGGGGCGGCGCGGACCCTCGCGGAACATCAGCGCCGACTGCTCGGCCGACGACAGCCGCTCGGCGGGGGCGATGGTGTAGACGCCGCGGTCGCCGTCCAGCAGCTCCATGGTCAGGGGGAGCCATTCGTCCCTCCTGTCCAGGAGGTCGGCCGTGGCCTCGGCGGAGCGCTCCAGCAGCCCCGGCAGGTCGCGGTCCGTCCCGGTGAGGTGGGCCTCCAGGGCCAGGAGGAGGGCCAGGGTGTGCTGGAACGTGCGGCAGGCGACGCCGCCGCGCTCCTCGCCCGCGCGCATGTCGATCACCAGGTCGGCCCGCTCGGCGAGGGGGGAGCCCTGGGTGTTGGTGAGCGCCGCCAGGTAGGACGGGCCGCCCGTGTACCGTTCCACGGCGTCGAGGGTCTCCGTGCTCGAACCGGTGGCCGAGATCGGGACGACCAGGGTGTCCGCGGCGGCCGGGTAGGTGGCCGCCGCCGAGGCGTAGTCGGCGTACGCGTCCACGCCCGCCCTGCGCAGGCGCAGCGCGACCACGCCCGCGGCGTACCTGGAGCTGCCCATGCCCAGGAAGAGCACCCTGGTGAGGCCCTGGGGGAGGGCCGCGAACGGGTTCTCCTCCCGCAGCGCGGCGGCCAGCCCCCTGAGCGCCGCCGGTTTGGCCTCCAGGTCGGACAGGTAGAGCTCGGAATTCACGTGATGTTCTCCTCTTGGTACCAGGTACGCAGGACGCCCATGGGGGCGTAACGCCAGCGGGGGAGGTGGCGGGCGGCATAGATGAGCTCGCGGCACTCCTGCTCCACCTCGAACGGTCGCAGCAGCCGCTCGTCGAGCAGGTCCGGCCGGTTCCTCTCGGCCAGGCGGGCCCGGTACGCGGCCAGCAGCTCGGCGCGGGCCTTCGCGGCCCACGCGGCGGCCGCGTCGGGGTCGGCGTCCCTGCGCTTGATCGCGACCTGGGCCACGTGCTCGATGCTCGTGGTGAGCTGGGCCACGTCCCTGGCGGCCGGCTGGCATGGGTCGGCGTCGGTGACGGTGGGGTTGCCGTCGAAGTCGATCACCGCGTAGCCGTCGCGCCATTTGAGGATCTGGCCCACGTGCAGGTCGCCGTGGATCCTGATGCGGGGGCCCGCGACGGGCTCCTGGAGGGCGGCCAGCTCGCGCCGGATCGCCGGGGTCCTCGTGGCCAGCCACGCCCCGTCCGCGCCGTCCGTGAGTTCGAGCGCCTCCGCGAGCGCGGCCTCCGCCCTGGCCGCCGTACCCGCGGCTCCTGGCTCCGCCGCCGGGGTGGGGAGCGTGGCGAGGGCGAGGTGGAGGTCGGCGGCCAGGCGGCCGAGCACGGGGGCGAAGCGCGTGGTGCCGGCCTCGGCCTCGTCGACGCACCATTCCCAGCCGTCGCGGGCCTGCGGAAGGTAGCCCGTCACCAGGGCCAGGAGCTGCTCCTTCCCGTCCACCGCGCGGGTCAGGGCCGCGTAAGGAGGGGCTGTGTCGTTGAATCCCGCCTCAACGAGGTGAGCGAAGACCTCCGGGGCGGGGTGGGGCAGTGGGACGGGTGGGGTGAGCCACTTGACGACCACCTTCTCGTCCACCACGACGGAGTAGTTCGTCTGGTCCACGTGCGGGCCGAAGTCCCGCTCAGCTGGGGCCCCAGTGTGGAGATCCCCAAGGCTGTACGAGAGGCTGGGCAGCCGGAGGAAACGCCGTACCGCGAACGGCGGCGGCACCTCACCCGCAAGCAGTGGGAGGAGTGCGGCGCTGACCCCCCGGTCTCGGGCCGTGAGGGGGTTCTCACCGAGAGAGAGCAGCCGATCGGCTATTGAATCCCAATTCAAACTTTGTGGACCAAACTTCCGGAGCTCGCAGGTAGCAATGTCATCACAAGTCTTGCTCATGTTGATTTGCCCTGCAACACTCCTGTCTCTGGTCTGCCGTGTCCGGTAAGGTCGCGCGACCCCACAACAAGGCAAACTTCAGAAGGAGTAGCGGCCGTGTCCCGTATCCGGTTCACCCGTCGTCTCCCGGCCGCCCTCACGGCGGCCGGCCTCGCGCTCGCCGTCGCGGCGTGCGGCGGTGAGTCGTCGACCAGCTCAGAAGGCACGACCGCGGCGCCGGCCGACCAGCTCAAGCCGAACGCGGACCTGTCGCAGCAGTCGCTCCAGATCACCGTATGGGCGGACTACACGCCCAAGGAGCTGCCCGAGAAGGTCAAGGCGAAGCTCAAGGTCAAGGACGTCAAGGTCGCCCTGCACGACACCAACGAGGTCGCGATGACCAAGCTCACCGCCCCCGGTGACAGCGGCATCGACGTGGCGTTCGTGTCGGGCCAGTACGCACAGGCGCTCAACGCCGCGGGCCTGCTGGAGCCGATCCACCCCGAGCTGATCCCCAACCTGGCCAACCTCTACCCGGAGGCCACCCAGCTCTCCTACGACAAGGGCAACAAGTACTCGGTGCCCTACACCTGGGGCACGACGGGCATCTGCTACCGATCCGACCTGGTGAAGTCCGAGCCGACGAGTTGGAACGATCTGCTCAAGCCGCCGGCCTGGGCCGACAAGAAGGTCACCATGATGACCACCGAGCGCTGGCTCGCCCTGCCCGCGCTCAAGTCGCTCGGCTACTCGGTCAACACCGACAAGGACGACGAGATCGCCAAGGTCAAGGACCTTCTCGTCGCGCAGAAGCCCCACCTGCTCACCTACGACGACGTCACGTTCGGCGACAAGCTGAAGTCCGGCGAGGCCGTCATGGTCGAGGCGTGGGACGGCTGGTGCCCGACCACGGACCCGAAGGGCAACATCAAGTTCGTGGTGCCGAAGGAGGGCAGCGACCTCTGGGTGGACACCATGGTGATCATGAAGTCCTCCAAGAACAAGGAGGCCGCGCACGCCCTGATCAACTACATCCTCGACCCCGAGATCCACAGCTGGGCCGCCGAGAACATCAACTACAAGGTCCCGAACAAGGCCGCCATGGAGCGGGTGCAGGTCCCCAAGGGCTCGCTGCTCGGCATCAAGCCGGCCGAGCTGCTCGACGGTGAGTCGATCATCGACCTGGGCCAGGCGTCGACCAAGTACACGCGCCTGTCGACCGAAATCACGGCACAGCAGTAACAGCGGTGAAGTCTGAGGTCAAAACCCGGCCGGTGGCCCCCTCGGGGGGACACCGGCTGGGCGCGTCGTTGTCGCGTGGGCTGAAACGCCGGCTGGGCGCGTTCGTTTTCCTGTCGCCCGGTGTGACCTACTTGATCGTGCTGCTGCTGGTGCCGCTGGCGCTGGTGCTCAGCAACACGGTGTTCCAGCGCGGGCGCTTCGGCGGCGTCGTCTACGAGTTCACCACCGAGAACTTCGGGCGCCTGGTCGACCCGCTCTACCTCGGCGTGGTGGCCACCTCGCTGAAGATCGCGACGCTGACGACGCTGATCGCGCTGCTGGTCGGCTATCCGACGGCGTACCTGATCGCCCAGCTCCCGCCGAAGTGGAAGACGGTGGCGCTGGTCGCCATCGTGCTGCCGTTCTGGACGAACTTCATCATCCGCGTGTACGCCTGGATCATCCTGCTGAGCGGCCCCGGCGTGGTCAACTCGCTGCTGGGCACGGACATGGAGCTGCTCTACAAGCAGGGCACGATCGTCACCGGGCTGCTCTACTCGTACCTGCCGCTGATGGTGCTGCCGCTGTACTCCGCCATCGAGCGGCTCGACCCGCAGCTTCGGGAGGCCTCGGCCAACCTGGGCGCCTCGGCGTTCACCACCTTCAGGAAGGTCACGCTGCCGCTGACGGTCCCGGGCGTGATGACCGGGTGCCTGTTCGTGTTCGTGCCGAGCTTCGGCAACTTCGTCATCCCCGAGATCCTCGGCGGCAGCAAGTCGATCATGGTGGGCAATCTGATCCGCGACCAGTTCCTGAAGGCCCGCGACTGGCCGTTCGGCTCGACGCTCGCGCTGGCGCTCATCGCGGTGCTGATCGTGCTGCTCCTCGTGCAGGCCAGGGTGGCGCGCCGTGCGTAGGTCAAAGCTCCTGTACGTCCCGTTCTGGGCCACGTACGTCTTCCTGTACCTGCCGATCGTCGTGCTCGTCGTCATGTCGTTCAACTCCGGCAGGTCGGCGTACACGTACGAGGGCTTCAGCTTCAAGTGGTACGGCGAGCTGGTCAACGACGAGCGGGTCAGGGACGGCCTGGTCAACACGCTGATCGTGGCCACGGGCGCCACGGCGATCGCCACCGTGCTCGGCACGCTGCTGGCCGTCGGGCTGGCCCGGCACACCAGGTCCAAGACGCTGGACGCCATCGCGCTCATGCCGGCGGTGCTGCCCGACCTGGTGCTCGCGATCGGGCTGCTGCTGTTCTACGGCCTGATCCAGCTCACGCTGGGCCTGTACTCGGTGATCCTCGCCCACGGCCTGTTCGCGATGGCGTTCGTGGCCGCGGTGGTGCGCACCAGGCTGACCAACTCCGACACCTCGCTGGAGGAGGCCTCGCGGGATCTGGGCGCGGGGCCGGTCACGACGTTCTTGAAGATCACGCTTCCGCAGCTGACGCCGGGCATCGTCGCCGGCGCGCTGCTGGCGTTCACGCTGTCGCTGGACGAGTTCGTGATCGCGTTCTTCACGATCGGCAACAGCGACCAGACGCTGCCGATCGTGATCTATTCGATGATCCGGTTCGGGGTCACCCCGAAGATCAACGCGCTGGCCGCGATCCTGCTCCTCGTGAGCTTCACGGCGGTGATCGCCGGCCAGCGTATGACGAAGATCGGGGAGAGGCGTGCTCAGGATTGACGGGATCACCCGCAGGTTCGGGGAGGTCACGGCACTCGACGACGTGTCGCTGGAGATCGGCCAGGGCGAGTTCTTCGCCCTGCTCGGGCCCTCGGGCTGCGGCAAGACCACGTTGCTGCGCATCATCGCCGGGTTCGAGACGCCCGACCGGGGCACGGTCACGCTGGACGGCCAGGACCTGCTGTCCAAGCAGCCGAACCGGCGGCCGATCAGCCTCATGTTCCAGTCGTACGCGCTGTTCCCCCACATGACCGTGGCCAAGAACGTGGCCTACGGCCTGGAGCGCGAGCGGCTGCCCCGCCAGGAGGTGCGCCAGCGCGTCGGCGAGGTGCTGGAGACCGTCGGGCTGTCGGCGCATGCCGGCCGCAAGCCCGCCCAGCTCTCCGGCGGCCAGCGGCAGCGGGTCGCGCTGGCGCGTTCCATCGTCAAGCGGCCCCGCCTGCTGCTGCTCGACGAGCCGCTGTCGGCCCTGGACAAGAAGGTCCGCGCCGACATGCAGCTGGAGCTCAAGCGCCTGCAGCACGAGGTGGGCATCACGTTCGTGGTGGTCACGCACGACCAGGAGGAGGCCATGTCGCTGGCCGACCGCATCGCGGTCTTCGACAGCGGCAAGGTGCGGCAGGTGGACGAGCCGATCGCGCTCTACGAGCGGCCCCGCACGCCGTTCGTGGCCGACTTCGTCGGCGCCAACAACCTCTTCCTGGGCACGGCCGGCGGGCTCGACGGCATCAAGACCGCCGACTTCGGCATGCTGGCCGGCACCCCCCTCGAAGAGCTGGAGGCGGGCGCCGAGGCGCTGCTGGCGGTCCGGCCGGAGAGCGTCGAGCTGGCCGACGAGAACGCCACCCGCGGGCTCAAGGGCAGCGTCCTGGACGTCAGCTTCTACGGGGGCGTGTCGCACATCTCCGTGGAGGTGCCGGGCCACGCCAAGCCGCTGCTGGTCGCCGTGCAGGGGGCGAGCACGGTCAAGGCGGGCGCGAAGGTCAAGGTGCGCTGGAAGGCCGAGGACGCGGTCATCATGGCGGTCGACCGGTGAGCTCAATGGGCCAGGTCGTTGCCCGTGGCAGCGCGGGCGTAGGAAAGGATCAGCTCGGCCGCCTCGGCCGGGCCGATCACCGGGTGCCTGGCCGTGATGCGGTAGCCGTACGCGTCCTCCAGCGCCACCAGGTTGCGCGCGATCGTCAGCGAGTCGGCGCTCAGCCTGAACACCCCCAGTGCGGCCCCGGTGTCCAGGATCGCCTGGTACATCGAGACCTGGCGATCGTAGAGCGAGGTGAGCAGCACGCCGTAGACCCGATTGCGGCCCGCGGCCCCGCCCAGCTCGTTGAGCAGGCGGACGTCGGGGTCGAGCGGCCCGGTCGGCAGCCCGGACCTGATCGTGAGCACCAGCTTCTCGACCGGGTCGGTGAGGGTCGCCAGCTGCCGCACGCGCTGCTCGTAGAAGCGCTCCATGCCCGCGTGCTGCGCCTCGACCAGCAGCTCGCTGAGGTCGGGGTAGTGGTAGAGCACAGCGCCGGAGGTCAGACCGGCCTCCTCGGCGACGTGCGAGAGCTGCACACCGTCGATGCCGTGACGGATGATGGCCCTGCGCGCGGCCTCGATCAAGTCGATGCGCCGGTCGTTACGGCTCTTACGCTGAGCCACCCCCACCGCCTTCACTCGTTTTGCTGCTGTTCAGTTAGCCGTGACCATAGTGCCTGTTACTTGACCTTCACGCTAGATCAGTTCTTGAATTCCTCTTCAAAATGATGAGTTCGACCGGAGTCTCGATGTCTCTCACCATCCTGTTCATGCCTGAAAGCGCCTACGGGCCCACCAACAACTCGATCGGCATCGGCGACATCCTCCGCCGCCGCGGCCACCGCGTCGTCTTCGCCGCGGAGGCGTCGTGGAAGGGCAAGCTCGAAGCACTCGGCTTCGAGGAGGACCTCGTCGACCTCGCCCCGCCGCCCGAGGACGCCGACGAGCAGGACCCGGGGCAGTTCTGGAAGGACTTCATCCGCGAGACCGCCCCCGAGTACCGCAAGAGCACCCTGGAACAGCTCGACACCGTCACCAAGCCGATCTGGGCCGAGCTGATCGACGGCGTGAAGTACTGCGAGCCGCAGCTCAAGGCGATCATCGAGCGCGTCGACCCCGACGTGATCGTCGAGGATAACGTGATCACGTTCCCGGCGCTGCTCACCGCGGGCAAGAAGTTCGTCCGCATTGTCTCCTGCAACCCGCTTGAGGTGCGCGGCGAGAACATCGCGCCGGTCTTCTCCGGCCTGCCCGCCGACGACCGCTCGGAGTGGGCGGCCTTCCGCGCCGAGTACGACCGCACGCACCGCGAGCTCTGGACCGCCTTCAACGAGTGGTGCGTCGAGCAGGGCACCGAGCCGCTGCCCGACCTCGACTTCATCCACGAGGGCGACCTGAACCTCTACGTCTACCCCGAGCTCCTCGACTACGTGGGCGACCGCCCGCTCGGCGACTCCTGGCACCGGCTCGACTCGTCGGTGCGGGAGACGGACGAGGCCTTCACGCTGCCCTTCGAGCGTCGCGACGAGGGTTCGCTGGTCTACTTCTCGCTCGGCTCGCTCGGCTCCTCCGACGTGGAGCTGATGCAGCGCGTCATCGACGTGCTGGCCACTACGCCGCATCAGTACATCGTCTCCAAGGGTCCGCTGCACGAGGAGATCAAGCTCGCCGACAACATGTGGGGCGCGGAGTTCCTCCCGCAGACCAAGATCATCCCGCTGTGTGATCTGATCATCACGCACGGCGGCAACAACACGACCACGGAAGCGCTGCACTTCGGTAAGCCGATGATCCTGCTGCCGCTCTTCTGGGACCAGTACGACAACGCCCAGCGGGCCGACGAACTGGGCTATGGTGTGAGGCTTTCCACCTACACCTTCACGGACGAAGAGCTGAAGGGGGCGGTCGAGCGGCTGCTCGGGGACACCGAGCTGCGTGCCCGGATCGCCGCCGAGGGCGAGGAGATCAGGCGTCGCGACGGCCTGCGCAAGGCCGCCGACCTGATCGAGCAGCTCGGCCAGTGAGGACATGAATTCCCATGCGTGAACTGATCAACCCCGCCACCGGGCTGCCGTGCGCCGAGATCCCGGACACGCCGGTGGAGGGCGTGGCGGCGGCCGTGGACCGTGCCCGCGCGGCCTTCGAGGAGTGGTCGCAGACCACCCCGGCCGACCGGGCGCGGCTGCTGCTGCGGGTGGCCGACCTGGTGGAGGCCGACGCCGAGGAGCTGACCAGGCTGGAGGTGGAGGAGACGGGCAAGCCCGCGACGGTGTTCAGGGACGGCGAGCTGCCGTTCGCCGTCGACAACCTGCGCTTCTTCGCCGGGGCCGCCCGTTCCCTCGAAGGCTCGGGCGCCGGTGTCTTCAGCCCCGGCTACACCTCGGTCATGCTGCGCCGTCCCGTCGGGGTGGTGGGGTCGATCGCACCGTGGAACTTCCCGTTCGTCATGGCGATCTGGAAGGTCGGCCCGGCGGTGGCCGCGGGCAACGCTGTGGTGATCAAGCCGGCGCCGCAGACCCCGCGTACGACGTTGCGGCTGGCCGAGCTGTTCGCCAAGGCGGGCGCGCCCGACGGCCTCGTCCAGGCGGTCACCGGGGACGCCGAGGCCGGTCAGGCGCTGGTCACCCACCCGGGTGTGGACATGGTCAGCGTCACCGGCTCCACGGAGACGGGCCGGGCGGTCATGACCGGGGCCGCGGCCACGCTCAAGCGGGTGCACCTCGAACTCGGCGGCAAGGCGCCGGCGCTGGTCTTCGAGGACGCCGACCTCGCGGAGATGGCCCGCGGGGTGGCGATGGGGGCGACATACAACACCGGGCAGGACTGCACGGCCGCGACCCGCGTCTACGTCGCCCGCGAGGTGTACGCGGACGCGATCGAGGCACTACGGGCAACTCTTGCCAGAATTTCCGTCGGTGACCCCTGGGACCCGGCCACGGACATCGGCCCGCTGATCTCGGCCGCTCACCGGGATCGGGTGCACGGGTTCGTCTCCAGGGCCGGCGGGCGCGTGCTCCACGGCGGCGCCCCGATCGAGGGCGCCGGCTTCTTCTACCCGCCCACACTCGTGACCGACGTCGCCCAGGACAGTGAGATCGTGCAAGGGGAGCTTTTCGGACCCGTGCTCGTGGCGCTACCGTTCGACGGCGAGGACGAGGCGGTCCGGCTGGCCAACGACACGCGGTACGGTCTGGCCTCGTCGGTGTGGTCGCGTGACGTCTCCAGGGCGATGCGCGTGTCACACCGGCTCGATGTGGGTGTGACCTGGGTGAACGACCATCTGCCCATCGCCAGCGAGGCGCCGCACGGCGGGGTGAAGGGCAGTGGGTTCGGCAAGGACATGAGCCAGGAGGCGGTGCAGGAGTACTCGGTGACGCGGCACCTGATGGTGAAGCACGCGGCACCCGCAGAGCGGGATTCGTTCCGGCCCGCTTAAAGACGTGTACGGCGATATGTTGCCCAAAGTGACCCTTTGGGCACGTGTGATGGGATATGTTCGGTTGGCCGATCTGGTACGGGTTGTGTTCCAATTACCCAGCCGGAACGAATCCCATGCGCCACACGCGTGTCTGATTTCTTTCGAGCACGTACCGGCGAGAGGTTGCGAGAGTCAGTGAGGACGAAAGACCCCAGGCACACGAGGTCAGGGGAGTACACAGGCGGACGTTTCCGGCTGGGGAACTGGCGTGTGCGCTCCAGGCTGGTCGCGCTGATCCTCATCCCCACGGTGGTGGGCGTGCTGCTCGCCGGCGTGCAGCTGGCCAACGCCATCGGCACCAGCGCCGAGTACCGCCGGCTCACCCAGGTCGCCGAGTTGGTGCAGCGCATCGGCGCGCTCAACCACGAGCTCGGCAAGGAGCGGACGCTCACCGCTTGGTACGTCTCCGACCGCAGCAGGGGCCAGCGCCTCGTGCAGCTCAAGACGCAGCGGCAGGCGACGGACACGGCCAAGAAGCAGGTGCTGAGCGCGGCCAACGCCATCGACGCCGCGCACTCCGCCCGTGTCCGCGAGGGCGTCGACAACATGCGCCGGTGGCTCGGCGGTCTCGACAGCCTCCGCGAGTCGATGGTCTCGAACGTGCCGCCGCGCGCCGCCATCAGCACGTACACGACCATGATCGGCGTCTTCTCCGCGATCGAGGGCGACCTGGGCGACGGCGTCAACGACGACACCCTCCAGGGTGACGTGGCCGCGCTCGGCTCGCTGCAGCGGGTCAAGGAGGAGATCTCGCGCCAGCAGATCATCCTGATCGTGGCGCTCGTCCAGCGGAAGCTGGACAACGACGACCTGTCGGATTTCCTGGGCTCCTGGGACAAGCAGCAGGCCGAGCTGGCCGCCTTCGAGCAGGAGGCCGACCCCAAGGACCTGGCCGCGTACCAGAAGGGCGTCAAGAGCCTGCAGATCGACCTCGGGGACGCCATGCGCCAGCGGGCGCTCGCCCAGGTGCGTGAGTACAACGAGATCCGGGACCTCGACGTCACCACTCGCCGTGACCTGGGCAACTGGTACGAGTCGACCACGCTGTCCGGGAACGCCATGCGCAAGGTCGAGGACGGCCTGGCCACCACGATCGTGGCCAGGACCCGGGACCTGAGCGACACCGAGCAGCGCAACGCGATCATCTCCGGTGCGATGATCCTCGTCCTGCTGCTCCTCGTCCTGATCTTCACCACCCGCGTGGCCGGTTCGCTGGTCCGCCCGCTGCGCCGGCTGCGCGCCGAGGCGCTTCAGGTCGCCACGACCCGGCTGCCCGAGACCGTCCGCGTGCTGCGCGAGTCCGGCGACGGCGCGCACGTGCCCGAGACGCCCTCGGTCGGCATCAACACCCGCGACGAGATCGGCGAGGTCGCGCAGGCCTTCGACGAGGTCCACCGCGAGGCGATCCGGCTGGCCGGCGACGAGGCCAAGCTGCGCGCGAACGTCAACTCCATGTTCGTCAACCTCTCCCGCCGCAGCCAGACGCTGGTCGAGCGGCAGCTGCAGCTCATCGAGGGCCTGGAGCAGGGCGAGGAGGACGAGCAGCGGCTCGCGAACCTGTTCAGGCTCGACCACCTGGCCACCCGCATGCGCCGCAACAGCGAGAACCTCCTGGTCCTCGCCGGCCAGGAGGCCGCGCGCAAGTGGAGCGAGCCGGTGCCGCTGGTCGACATCGCCCGCGCCTCGCTGTCCGAGGTCGAGAACTACGAGCGGGTCCAGATCCAGATCCCGTCCGGCACGCTCATCGTCGGCCCGGCCGTCACCGACGCCGTCCACCTGCTCGCCGAGCTGATCGAGAACGCGATCTCGTTCTCTCCCCGCGAGAGCAAGGTCCAGGTCACCAGCACGCCCGCCGAGGGCGGCGTGCTCGTGTCGATCAACGACCTGGGCATCGGGATGAACCAGGAGGAGCTCTCCGAGGCCAACTGGCGGCTGGCGAACCCGCCCGTCGTGGACGTGTCGGTGTCGCGGCGCATGGGCCTGTTCGTGGTCGGCCGGCTGGCCCTGCGGCACGGCGTCCGCGTCCAGCTCAGCCCCCGGGAGACGGGCGGCCTGAGCGCGCTGGTCTTCCTGCCCGACATGCTGATCAGCAGCGGGCTGGGCGTGCCGCAGCAGGGCGGGCAGTACGAGGCGTTCACGGACTTCGACCCGAGCATGTTCACGGACCAGTCGCGGAACGGGGCCGGCTCCTTCGGGGCGGGGCCCTCGGTCGACGGTCCTGAGCACGTGGTGGACACGCAGTGGCCGGGGTCGCTGCCCGTGCCGGGGAGCAGCGGCGGCGGGAACTGGGCTCCCTTCGGGGGCGACCCCGCGCCGTTCAACGAGCAGCCCGCGGCGTTCAACGACCGGCCCGCCGGGGATCGCCCGTTCGGCGAGCAGCCCTTCGGGGACCAGCCGTTCGGTGAGCAGCCCTTCGGGGAACGGCAGGCGCCCTACGTGGAGCAGCCGCACAGCTCGCAGAACGGCGACCAGCCGCGCTGGCCGTCCTTCGCCGAGGAGGCCCCGCCGCCCGCGCAGCAGCCGTTCGGTGAGCAGCCGTTCGGTGAGCAGCGCTGGCCGTCGTTCGCCGAGGAGACGCCGCCGCCCGCGCAGCAGCCGACGTCGTTCGCGGACAACCGGTGGCCGTCCTTCGCGGAGCAGCCGCCGCCCCTGCAGGAGGAAGAGCCGCGCTGGCCGTCGTTCGCCACCGAGCCGCCCAAGCAGCAGCCGGAGGAGCCGCGGTGGTCGTCCTTCGCCGACCCGGTGCCGCGCAGGTCGCTGTTCGAGTCCGAGGACCGTCCGCAGCCGCAGTTCGGGGAGTCGTACCGGTCGCCGTTCGCGGATGAGCCCAAGGCCGCCGACCCGTTCCAGCAGAACGGGCACTCCAACTACGACAGGTTCGGGCCCGGCGACTACTCCTCGCAGGACATGACCGGTCCGCTCCCCGTGGTGCGCAACTCGCCCATCGAGGAGCAGGGGGACGAGTTCCTGCCGATCTTCTCGTCGGTCGGGTCCGACTGGTTCCGGCGGCCGGAGCCCGAGGTGCAGCGGCCGCACAGCGAGCCCGCGGCCCGCGAGGACGAGCCGGAGATCACGGCCGTGCACCCGGCCGTGCCCGCCGACCCGGACCCCACCCCGGCCGTTCCCACATCGTCCCCTTCGGGCCTGCCGCGGCGCACGCCGGGCGCGTCGGGGGCGGGAGCGACGTGGTCCTCGCCGGCGGATTCCGGCTTCCAGGCCGCGCAGGCTGCCGCACAGCCCGCGCAGGGCGGCACGACGTCCTCGGGCCTGCCCCGTCGCGTCCCCAAGGCCAACCTGGTGCCCGGTACGGCCAGCCTCGCCGAGCCCCAGGCTTCGTCACCGGTGCCGCAGATCTCACCCGAGCGGCTGCGCAGCCGGCTCTCCAGCTTCCAGCAGGGCGTCCGCCAGGGCCGAGCGTTCACCCGGGGCGAAGAGAATGAGGAGGACAAATGAGAGAAATGAGCCAGGGAGCGCGCGGCATCAGCTGGTTGATCACGGATTTCGTGAACAACGTGCCGGGCGTCGCCCACACGGTCGTGGTGTCGTCCGACGGTTTGCCGCTGGCCTTCTCCGAGGGTTTTCCCAAGGACCGGGCCGACCAGCTGGCCGCGGTGGCGTCCGGCGTGATCAGCCTCACCCAGGGTGCCGCGCGGGTCTTCGAGGGCGGTATGGTGACCCAGACCGTTATCGAGATGCAGCGCGGGCTCTTGATGATCATGTCCATCAGTGATGGGTCCTGTTTGGCTGTCCTGGCTGCCCCCGACTGTGACATGGGCCTGGTCGCGTACCAGATGACCCTGCTGGTCGAGCGGGCGGGCCAGGTGCTGACGCCGGCTGTACGCGCCGAGCTGCAAGCGGCCCGTCCCCGTTAGCGGGGCGGTGACAGGAGATCATGGTGTCAGGTCAGGGTTGGGCTGGTGATAGCACTCCGCCGCATCCGGCGGCTCCCCGTCCGCAGAAGCAGAGCTCCCTGGTACGGCCCTATGCCGTGACCGGGGGGCGTACCGCTCCGCGGATGAAGTTCGCCATGGAGGCTTTGGTGTCCTCTGTGACGTCGGAATACCAAGACATTTCCCTACTTAGTCCGGAGTATCAGGCGATTATTCAACTGACCCGGAACGTCCGGTCGGTTGCCGAGATCTCCGCCCTTTTACGCCAGCCCCTTGGCGTGGTCCGGGTGCTGATCGCCGACATGGCGTCCGAGGGCCTGATCCGCGTGCACCAGCCTGCGCTGGACGCCGGAAAGCCGGACCTCAACTTGCTCGAAAGGGTGCTCAGTGGACTTCGCAGGCTCTAGTCCCGGCCTGACCTCGACGAAGATCGTCGTGGCCGGGGGCTTCGGCGTGGGGAAGACGACATTCGTGGGTGCGGTCTCGGAGATCCTGCCGCTCACCACCGAAGCGGTCATGACGGACGCCTCCGCGCACGTGGACGACGTCTCCCTCACGCCGAACAAGACCACCACGACCGTGGCCATGGACTTCGGCCGGGTCTCGCTCGACCAGGACCTGATCCTCTACCTGTTCGGCACGCCCGGACAGCACCGCTTCTGGTTCATGTGGGACGACCTGGTGCGGGGCGCGATCGGCGCGGTGGTGCTCGTGGACACGCGGCGCCTGGCGGACAGCTTCCCCGCCATCGACTATTTCGAAGAGGCGAAGCTGCCGTTCGTGATCGGCATCAACGGCTGGGACGGGCAGTTCGCGCACGCCCAGGACGAACTCCGCGAGGCCCTGTCGATCGGCGGCCACATCCCGATCGTCCGCCTGGATGCCAGGCAGCGGGAGTCGGTGAAATCCACCTTGATCACCCTGGTGGAACACGCCCTGACCCGCCACATGCACACCCCGGTGTAGGCGGGCCGGCCCCACCCGGGGCTTCGAATGACGGTCTTTACGCCGAAGGGCCAGGATTCTCTCCTGGCCCTTCGGCGTATCCCGGTCGGCCCACCCCTTGACAGACGAGACGGTGGGCCGGCTCCTGCCCACCCTGCCCGCCTCGATCGAGGAAATGAGGAGATCGTCCCAGTGGACAGTCCAGCGCCGCACCCCGCCCGGCAGGTCGGCCCAGTCACCATCCAGTCGCACCAGTGCCAGCGTGCCATCACGCAAGCAGCTACCACCCTCCCGCGCTGCCTTTCAGCGACTCGCCCACGGCCCGAGTGCGCGCGGGGCTATGGAGCATGTCCACGATCTTGACATGACATCCAAGATTCTTGTGCGGGTTCGTCATCGGCTGCTCGCCTGGGCTGGAGGCAGGTAGGCGAGATCGCCGATCCTCGTCGAGGAGGGACGACGTTCCGTAGATCGGCGTAGCGGAAGGCGACACGTCGGGCGGCTCGTGACGGCTCGATGGCCGGATGGCGGGCGTACAGCACCCGCTTGCGCCGGTCATCCCAGCCGGCCCGCCACCAGTACCGCTCCCCGTCGCACCACACCACCAGCCCCGCCCAGACTGACACCAGGGCGAGGCCGTAGCCCTCGTGTGCGTCTGCGTGAATGCCGTGCTCGATCTGGAGGGACCGGCGTAGGAGCTCTGCGGATAGTGCGGCTTGCGTTTTCTTGCCGTTCTTGGGCACGGCGATAATCTGGTCATGCATCGTTGACGCCCCAAAGCTCTCGATGCCTCAGACCCCCGTCTGCGGGCGGTGTTGCTGCACCGTTCGTCCCGTAGGTGGGGGTCTGCTTAAGGCCCCTGTTTTAGGGGGGCTAAAGTCGAGAGTAGAGCTGTGGCTTGACCCTCGCAATAGGGGGGCTAAAGTGCACCATATGTCGGTCGCCGAGGAGGCAACGCCCGGATGGACTTGAAGACGCTGAGGGAAGTCGCCGAGGTCGGCGATCCCGTGGAACGAGCCCGCCTTCTCAGCCGACTCATGACCGAGGAACAGGGGCTGGTGACCGAGGCGGCCAAGATGCGGCGGCAGGCCATCGCCGAGGCGCGCGAATCCGGCATGAGCCTGGAGGAGATCGCCGGGCGGTTGGGCGTGTCGCCTGGTCGTATCTCACAGATGAGGAAGGGGCCGACGGCTCGTGCTCCGGAAGGGCCCGCGTCCCCCGCTCCTCGGGTGCTGGTGCAGCGGGCGTTGCCGACCGAGCCCGCAGTACGGGGTTCCAAGTCCCTGTTCCTGGCGGAGGCGGAACGGCAGGGGCTCAGGGCCGACCGCCAGATGCTCTACGTTGGACTGGAGCCCGCCAGCGATCATGTGGCGGCTTGCCTGCGGGTCGAACCTGGTGCGGACATCGTTGCGCGGCGCAAGAGGATGACAGCCAACGACGTGCCGGTGCGGATCGCGACGAGCTACTTCCGTGCCGACCTGTTCGGCGACACCCGGCTTGCCGAGCCGGAGTTCGTCAAGCCGTCGCTTCAGTCCGCGCTGATCGCCCTGGGCTACGCGTTCGGTCACGCGGAGGAGAACCTGACCGCCCGGCCGCCGACCGCCTTCGAGCGTGAGACGCTGGAGTTGGAGCCGGGCGAGTGGGTCGTCCAGGTACTCCGGGCGAGCTATTCCACCGAGGATACGCCCATTCACATTTTGGAGACGATCTGCGCGGCCAACCGGCACGTCTTCTCCATAGGCCAGGTCTCCGGGTACGACGAATTCTGAGTGACCAACTGAGCCGTGGATCCAGGCTGACAACGAGTTCCGATACAGGCGCAGGATCTCCCTGGTCGAGGGCCTGGCGCCTGGCAAGAGGCGCCGCTCTCCGCGTGCTCAGGCCCCGGCGTGGCCCAGCGTACGCTCCGGAGTGTCCAGCCAGATCCGTTGGCCCTCCTGCGTGATGGTCATGCCGAACCGTTCCCGGTCCGGCTCGCCCCAGGACACCCACTGGGCGTAGGCGTCGGTGATCTCATCCCACAGCGACCGATCGCCGAGCTGGTATGCGAGGTGATCGCCGTCCGAGTCGTGAACCGCCGCCGCCCAGTGGGCAGGGTCGGCAGGGTCGACCACGTACAGCACGAAACGGTCTCCCTCGTCGACCTCGCGGAGGTGCAGGCCGGTGAGAGCCGACATGGCCAGCCCCGCCCCCGCCGGCGCGTAAGCGATCGTGTGCGGGTCCACCTGGGTCGTGGACCGTCGGCCGCTGCCGTCGTCGTCGGCGACGGGGGAGCCGTCCTGCGAGCGCATCAGCATGTACGACGTGCAGCCGGGGAACCGGCCGACGGCGACCCCGCCCGGCATGACCACGAGCCGCACGGAAAAGTCGACGTCGAAGCCGGGCGAGAACGGCGCCAGGATCACGCCGCCCGGCCGAGTCTGCTCGACCCACGCGTACGGCACCGTGTGGACGGCGCAGGTGACGTGGACCCGGTCGTACGGTGCTCCCTCGGCCCACCCGTCCGCCCCGTCACCGACGACCAGGCGCGGGTGCACGCCGGCCGCGGCCAGCGTCTTTCCCGCTTGCTCGGCGACGGCATGATCGACCTCGATCGAGGTCACGATGCCGTGCTCGCCGACCAGGTGGGACAGCAGCGCGGCGGTCCAGCCCGTCCCCGTGCCGATCTCCAGCACCCGATCACCCGGCTCCGGATCGAGCAGGGTGAGCAGATCGACGACGGTCCCCGGGGCGGAGTTGGAGGAGGTGTAGCGCCCGTCCACCTCGCGGATGTCGGTCGCGCCGGCATCGAGCTGCGTCACGATGGCGTCCGGCCCGTACACCGTGGCCCACCAGGTGTCCGGGTCGGCGTGCCGGTCGATGAGGCGGGGGCCGCCTCCGGTGAGAGCGACCCCGGCAGGGGGTACGAAACGATGCCGGTGCACGGCTCGCAGCGCCTTGTCGAGGGCGACGCTGACCGGGCGGCGCTCGCTGATGACGTCGATCAGGCCATCAATGCGGGCGCCCAGGTCGAGGGTCACTTGCCGTCCTTCTTGTCCCCGTCACCGCTGCCGCGCCTACCCGCGCTGCCGTCTCCGTCGCCCTGGCTCTTCTTCTGCTCCTTTGGGGGAGCGAACGGCTTCAGGCTGGGCTCCTCGCCCTTGTGCTTTCCCATGCTGGCCTCCTACGTCTAGACGAGTAGCTCATCGTGATCGTATGGCTACGTTTCGGAGCGGGCAAGAGGGTAGTGCGGTTCCGGTCTTCGCCGGTAGGCGAATGTCACTCCTCGCTCTGACACGCCCAGGCGTGGCGTATGTGGAGGTCCCACCCCGGCTCGAAATGGCCGAGCAGCCGCAGAGGGAGTCAAGCCACCTGCGCATTCAGGGCGAGGCGGGCGACGGCTATGGGCTCGCGTGCGTGGGACTGGTGGTGTGACGCCACCATGACGGCTTCTGGTGGCGTACCGGCTGGGACTGGAAGGGCTTCCCGCCGAGTCGCCGCCCGCTTCGGGCGGTTGCGGCGATCCCGCCCGCCACCGGACGACAACGACACCGCCGCACTCGGCAGCCCGCTGTGAGCGTTCGGAGTCGGCCCGTCCACTTGGACGGATGGACGAGACGTTCACCACCGATCCGCGGCGCTCGATCAGGCTGGGCAGGGCGGTCCTGGTGACGCGGACGGCGCTGAGGAGGTTGACGTCGAAGACGGCGGCCCACTCCGCGTCGCCGGTGTCGAGGAAGCCGACCGGCTCCATGGCGTCGCCGCCGCCGACGTTGTTGACCAGCAGGTCGATGCCGCCCAGCTCGGCGAGCGCGGTGTCCAGCAGGTTCTTGACCTGGGGGTCAAAATCATCGGCCGGCGGCCGGCATCTCGGGACGCGCGCCGGTCGCCAGCCAGTGGGCGCGCCGCGTGATCGCGGCCGGCCAGCCGTTCGGGACCACGGTGAAGGCGCCCGCCCGCACCGCCGCGAGGGCCTGGTCCGCGATGTCCGCGGGGTCCTCGCCGTCGGGCGACATGCCGGTGCGGACCAGGGCAGGGCACAGCATCGTCACGCCGATGGGCGTGTCGGCCAGCGACAGCGCGGCCTGCTCGGCGAGGGCGACGACGGCGTGCTTGGAGGCCGCGTACGCGCCCCCGGCGGGGAACGTGACGAGCCCCGCCAGGGACGCCGTGATCAGGATGTGCGCGGGCCGGCCGGCCGCGAGCAGGCGCGGGACGAACGCCCGCAATCCGTTGACCACGCCGCCGACGTTCACCGCGAACACCCGGTCCCAGTCCTCCGGGCTGACCTCCCACGGCGCGCCCAGATCACGGCCGACGATGCCCGCGTTCAGACAGACCAGATCGACCTCCGGTACGGCGGCGGCCAGCGTCTCCATCTGCGCGGAGTCGGAGACGTCGGTCCGGACGGCCTCGGCTCCCAGCTCGGCCGCGGTTTCGGCGAGCGCAGTCTCGTTGACGTCGGCGAGCACGACCCGCGCCCCGTCCGAGCGGAGACGGGCGGCCAGGGCTCTGCCGATCCCGCCGGCGGCACCGGTGACGACGGCGTTGGTGATGTTCATGAGGATGCTCCAAAGTGGTCGCGAGCCGAGGTGTCGCCCGCGCGGGCGAGGGTGAACTCGCGGACGAAGTAGGCGCCCTCGCCGACGCCCACGACCCGGGCGTCGGAGACCACGCCGCGCAGCGAGTCGAGATCGTCGAGGACGGGGTCGTCCGGGTCGAGGGTGCTGAGGACAGCGGTGTGCCCGGACATGGAGTGGGAAGTCATGGCGATGCACTCGTTTCTCTGTCGGATGCCGGAATCGGCGGTCAACGCGTCGGAGCACGCGGAACGGAGCGCTCGGCCGGACCCGTGCCCACGGGTCGCCGGAAAGCGCTGCGGAGTCCGCTTAGGGACGCGGACTAGCGAAACAAGGTGCCAGGAACCATGCCGTGATCATATCGGAGCCGTGCGCCCCGGGGGGTTACGTTCCGTCACCGCCGACGCCGCTGAGTACGTTCATACCGAATCCCTTGACCTTGTTCAGACGGGTCGGTAATGATCAACCGCGACTCCCGCCGAAAGGTGATCACGTGCGTTTCATCGCAGGCAAGACCGCGGCCTTATCCGCCGTTCTGACAGCAGTTCTCGTCGTCCCCCAGCCGGCCTCGGCCGCCACCCAGCTCATCGGGAACGGCACCTTCGACAGCTCCACCGCCCCCTGGGCCGCGATCGGCCAGACGACCGTCGCGGTCGAATCCCAGCGGCTGCGGGTGGACGTGAAGGCCGTCGTCGCCAACCCCTGGGACGCCATGGTGGCCGCGCCCACCGCCGCCGTCCTGAACCCGGGCAAGAGCTACACGCTCTCCTTCGACGCCTACTCCACCGTGGCGTTCAACGCCACCACGACGGTGCAGTACAAGGCCACGCCCAGCGCCAACCAGTCGCTGGCCACGGGCGTGCAGCTCACCACGACGAGCAAGCGCTACAGCATCCCCTTCACCGCCGCGACCGCCGCGGACACGGCGGCCGAGGTGACGTTCCAGCTCGGCGGGTCCGGCGGGAAGCCCGTGGTCCGGTTCGACAACGTGTCGCTGATGGAGACGCAGACGACGCGCCCGACCACCCTGTTCGTGTGGAACCAGTCCAACCCGGCCAAGTTCGTCACGGCCAATCCGAGCGCCGGCCAGACCCAGGCCATCTCATCGAACATCGCCAACAAGCCGATCTTCGAGTGGTTCGGCGGCTGGTTCAGCGACATCACGCAGGCCGTGGACACCTATGTGGGCGCGGCGCAGGCCCAGGACAAGCTGCCGATGCTGGTCGCGTACAACATCCCCAACCGGGACGCGTGCGCCGACCAGTCGGGCGGCGGCGCGGGCGACGCGGCCGGGTACCACACCTGGATCACCGACTTCGCCAAGGCCATCGGCACCAGGCACGCGATCGTCGTGCTGGAGCCCGACGCGGTCGCCGCCGCCCCGTGCGTGACCCAGATCGGCAAGAACCCCGAGGACCAGTACAAGATGCTGCTGGACGCCACGCAGGTGCTGAAGGCCCAGGCGCCCAACGCGTGGGTCTACCTGGACGCGGCCAACGCCACCTGGCGCACGCCCGACTTCATGGCGCCGCTGCTGGTCAAGTCGGGCATCGCCAACACCCGCGGCTTCTCCGTGAACGTGTCGAACTACTTCACCACCGAGGACTCCGAGGAGTACTCCGTCGCGCTCAACGGTTACCTGTCGAGCTCGGTCGGCGCCAAGGCGTACGTGATCGACACCAGCCGCAACGGCAACGGCCCCTACTCGGACAGCACGCCCGAGGACAACTGGTGCAACCCGCCCGACCGCAAGCTCGGCACCCCGCCCGTCAAGCAGACGAGCGGCGCCGAGTACCTCTTCTGGGTCAAGGTGCCCGGTGACTCCGACGGCGTGTGCGGCGTCTCCGACAAGCCGGCCGGGACGTTCGATCCCGACCTGGCGGTTGCCCTGATCAACGGCTAGCCCCCGGTGGCCGGGTCTCTTTGGCGAGAGGCCCGGCCGCTCTCTCTCAGGCCCGCTGGAGCAGGAGGGTGACGAAGCCGAGCGCCTCCCGGTAGCCGTTGAGCCACAGCTCGCGGTGCTCCCGCGCGACGGCGAGGGCCTGGTCTCCGTCCGGGCCCGGATTGGCGGCGGCCCAGCGGGACAGGGTGCCGGTCCACGACCATTCGTAGTCGTCCCACTCGGCGAGGGTGCTCACGTGGCCGTACACGGCCGGCCAGCCCTCGGACTCGGCGGCGGCCACCGTGCCCGCCAGATCGGGATACTCGCCGATGGCCGCCACGACCTCGGGCGCCGGAGTCTTCTCCCAGAAACCCTCCCCGACCAGCGCCAGCCCGCCGGGCCGCACGAACCTGGCGGCCGCGTCCAGCGTGCCCTTCAACCCCTGGAACGCGTGGGTCGAGCCCACGCAGAGCACCAGGTCGTACGGCTGCTCCGCGGAGAACTCGGCAGCCGGCGTCTCGTGCAGCGTCAGCCGGCCGGACAGGCCACGCGCGGCCGCCGCCCGCTCCGCCGAGGACAGGGCCTGCCGGGAGATGTCCACGCCGTCGGCCGTCGCTGAGGGGACGAGTTCGAGCGCGCGCAGCGACCATTCGCCCTCGCCGCATCCCAGGTCGAGGATGCGGGCCCCCTCCGGCAGCGCCGCCCGGCGCAGCAGCCGGTCGAGGTTGCCGGGCGTGATGGGCGCGGCGATCGGATGGTCACGGTGGGCGATGGCGCTGATCTGTTCTCGTTCCATGCGACTCAGTCTCGCGGTGCCCGCAACCGGTTTGTCGGCCGTACCGGTCGAGGACGGCGCGTGCCGTGGCGGCCATGGCCTCGTCCACCATCTCGCCCTCGAACGTCACCGCGCCCGACCCCCCGGCCTGGGCGGACTCCACCGCCTCGATCAGCCGGGCGTAGCGGGCCAGCTCGTCGGGGGAGGGGGAGAAGGCCGCGTTGATGACGGGGACGTGGGAGGGGTGGATGGCCATCATGCCCTCGTAGCCGAGGTCGCGGTTCTGCTCGGCGAAGGAGCGCAGCCCGTCCAGGTCGCCGATGCCGGTCCACAGGCCCGCGACCGGGTTGGGGATCCCGGCGGCGCGCACGTCGAGGAGCACGCGGGAGCGCAGGCCGAGCGTGCTCTCCGGGGTCCAGCGGTAGCCGACGGCGCGGGCGACGTCGCCGCCCGGCGCGGTGACCGCGCCGAGGTAGGCGATCCGGGACGGGGCCGCCATGGCGACGTCGTACGCCGCCCGCAGCGCGGAGGCCGTCTCCAGCAGCGGCACCAGGGCGATGTGCCCCTGAGGCAGGCCGCGTTCGCGCTCGCACCAGGAGAGCAGCCGGTCGGCGAGGCGCACGTCCTGCGGACCGGCCACCTTGGGCAGTACGACTCCGGTGAGCCGCTCGTGCGCGAGGGCCCGCAGCTCCTCGGCCCCCGCCCAGCCGTCCAGCGGGTTCACGCGGACGAACAGGGCCAGGTGCCCCGCGTAGTCGGCCACCGCCGTGGCCACCTCGCGGCGGGCCTCGACCTTGCCGTCGGCGGGGACGGCGTCCTCCAGGTCGAGGATGACCGCGTCGGCCCCCGCCGCCTCCGCCTTGGCCAGCCAGCCGGTCCTGGTGCCCGGGACGAAGAGCAGGGAACGGATCAGGGGCCGCTCAGATGACACCGTGCTGCTCCAGCTCCGCGAGCTCCTCCTCGGGGAGCCCCAGCCATTCGTGGTAGACGAGGCGGTTGTCCTGGCCGAGCGCGGGGCCGGTGCGCCAGACCTTCCCTGGTCGCCGGTGGAAGTGGGGGATCACGCCCTGCATGCGCACGGGGCCGAGGTCGGCGTCGTCGACGGTGATGATGTCGCCGCGCTCGGCGTAGACCGGGTCGGCGGCGATGTCGGCGGCGGTGAACACCCGGGAGGCCACCACCTCCGCCCGGGCGAACTCCGCCAGGCACTCGTCCGTGCTCCGCGCGGCCACCCACTCCCGCAGGCCCTTGTCCAGGGTCTCCCGGCCCGCGTGCTGCTGCGCCGAGGTCGCGAAGTCCTCCTCGGGCAGGCCGAGCAGGCGGGCCACGTTGCGTACCGACCGGAGGGTCGCGGAGGTCACCGTGATCCACTCGCCGTCACCGGCGCGATAGGTGTTGATCACCGCGGCGGGCGCGACGGCGAGCTGGTTGCCCGCCCGTTCGGGTACGGCGCCGAGCTGGTCGTACGTGATGATCTGCCACTCGATCAGCCGGTAGAGCGGCTCGAAGAGGGCCAGGTCGATCCACTCGCCGTCGAAGCCGGGGTCGGTGGCGCGGCGGTGCAGGGCGGCGAGCACGGCGTACGCGCCCATCAGTCCCGTGACCGCGTCCCCGTGCGAGAACCCCGTGTGCACGGGCGGCCCGTCGGGGAACCCGGTCAGGTGCACCACCCCGCTCCTGGCCTCGCCCATCTTGCCGAAGCCGGGCTCGTCCGCCCGCGAGGACGTCGCCCCGAACCCCGAGATCTGCAGCAGGATCGCCGTCGGGTTGAGCCGGTGCACGGCCTCCCAGTCCAGCTCCCAGGCGCGCAGCCGCCCGGCCCGCAGGGTGACGATCACGACGTCCGCCCAGGCGACCAGCCGGTGGGCGATCTCGCGTCCGGCGGCGTGGTGCAGATCGAGGGTGACCGAACGCTTGTTGCGCCCGGCGACCTTGAACCACAGGGGCACGCCGTCCCGTACCGGGCCCATCGCGCGGGCGGCGTCGCCGGCGCCGGGGGCCTCCACGTGCACCACGTCCGCGCCCTGGTCGGCGAGCATGGAGCCGGCCATCGGCCCGGCCACCACATGCGCGAACTCCACCACCTTCAGCCCGCGCAACTGCCCCTGGCCGCTCCCGCCCGTGTCCTGACCCGTGCCTGCCACCCGCGCTCCTTCGCCTCCCGATCGCGATTGCGGTCGTTTCATCCTGCCGAGGCGGTGAAATGCGTGTCCAGCACAAGAAACCCATCATTCAATGCGCTTTGCGCATGAATCCCGGATGACCCTCCGGGCGACCTCAGTCGCGGTTCCAGGTGACGCCCGCGGGCAGGTCCCGCAGCTCGCGGCGGAACCCGTCCAGCAGGTCCAGGAACGCGCTCGTCGCCAGCGGCAGCGTGCGGCGGGCCCGGACCACGACGTCCAGCCGGCGGTCCACGACGGGTTCGGCGAGCGGCCGGTACACCACCGTCCCCGCCCTCATCAGCGGTAGCACCAGGGCGGGCATCGCCGAGACGCCCAGCCCGGCCGTCACCAGCCCGCCCACCGTGGCCACGCTGCCCGCCTCGGCCGCCAGCGTCGGGACCGCGCCGGCCTGCGCGAACGCCGCGTCCGTGAGCCGCCGCACGCTCGACTCCGGCCCGACCGCCAGGAACGGCTCCCTGGCCAGCTCCTCCCAGGTGATCTCCGGGAACTCGGTGAGCGGATGGTCCTCGGGCAGCACGGCGTGGAAGCGGTCCTTGATCAACGGGCGGTGTTCGAGCTGCTCGGGCGCGGCGCCGACCGTGGAGATCGCGAAGTCGGCGTCCCCGGAGAGGACGCGGCCGAGCACCACCTGTTCCAGGCCGTCCATGATCCGCAACCCCGCCAGCGGCCGGCGCAGCCGGAACTCGGAGATCACCCGGGGCAGCAGCACCGCCGCCACCGACGGCAGCGTGGCCACGGCCACCACGCCCGACTCGCCGAGCAGGTAGCGCTCCAGCTCCTTCATGCCCGACCGGTGCGCGGACACGATCTGCTCGGCGACCCGCAGCGTCTCCACCCCGGCCGCCGTGAGCTGCACGTTGCGGGTGTCGCGCTCCAGCAGCTGCGCGCCGAGCAGCCGCTCCAGCTCGGCCACCGCCCGGCTGAGCGACGACTGCGACACGTGCATCTCGGCCGCGGCCGCAGTGAAACTCGCCGCTCTGGCCACGGCGGCGTAGGCGGCCAGCAGCCGCAGGTTCGCCTCCATGGCGTCGAGCATAGACGGGACTATTGCGCAGAACGCATGGATAAATGTTGCTTTGATGCTGGACCTGTGATTTCGTCGCTCGGAAACTCTTCCGTAACACTCCGGCACGTCACCCCCCGCGAGCCGGGCGAGGAAGAAGGCGAACACCGATGCTGGCAGCCCTGGGATTCACCACGATCGCTCTGTTCCTGCTGCTCACCATGACCAAACGCGTGTCGGTCCTGATCGCGCTGGTGCTGATCCCGGTTCTGGCCGCGCTGGCCGGGGGCTTCGGCGGCGAGCTGGGCAAGATGATCCTCGACGGGCTGACCAAGGTCGCGCCGACAGGCATCATGATCGCGTTCGCGGTCCTGTACTTCAGCCTGATGATCGACGCCGGTCTCTTCGATCCGCTCATCCGCGGCATCCTGCGCGTGGCCAAGGGCGATCCGCTCCGCATCGCCGTCGGCACCGCCGTACTGACCATGTGCGTGGCCCTCGACGGAGACGGCGCCTCGACGTTCCTCATCACGATCTCGGCGCTGCTGCCGGTCTACCGGCGGCTCGGCATGAGCCCGCTCGTCCTGTCGGGCGTCGTCTGCCTCGGCGCCGGCGTCATGAACCTCATCCCCTGGGGCGGCCCCACCGCCCGCGCGATGGCGGCGCTGAAGCTGGACAGCTCCCAGGTGTTCACGCCGGTCCTGCCCGCGATGGCGGCGGGCATCGTGTGGGTGCTGGTGGCGTCGTACCTGATCGGGCTCAGGGAACGCCGCCGCCTCGGCACGATCTCCGCCCCTGAGACGCCCGAGGAGCGGCTGGTCGGCGACGGGCCCGGCACCCAGCGGGCGCCCGCCCACCCGGCTCTGACGGTCTTCAACCTGGTCCTCACCGTCGCCCTGCTGGTCGGGCTCGTGCTGCAGGTGATGCCGCTGCCGGTGCTGTTCGTGGTCGGGTTCGCGATCGCGCTGCTGGTCAACCACCCCACCTGGGAGCGTCAGCAGGAGCTCCTGGAGAAGCACGGCAAGAGCGTCGTCCTGGTCACCACGATGATCTTCGCGGCCGGCGTGTTCACCGGCGTCCTCACCGGCACCAAGATGATCAGCAGCATGGCGTCGGCGTTCGTCGGCGTCATCCCCGACTCGCTCGGCGGGCACCTGCCCGTCCTCGTCGCCATCACCGGCATGCCGCTCAGCCTGGTCTTCACCCCCGACGCCTACTACTTCGGCGTCCTGCCCGTGCTCGCCGAGACCGTCAGCGGCTTCGGCGGCGCTCCCGCCGAGGTGGCCAGGGCTGCCATCCTCGGGCAGATGACCACCGGGTTCCCGCTGAGCCCGCTCACCGCCTCCACGTTCATCCTGGTCGGGATGAGCGGCGTGCAACTGGGCGAGCACCAGCGCTTCATCTTCAAGTGGGCCTTCGCCACCACGCTCGTGATGACCGCGGTCGCGCTGCTCACCGGCGCGTTCTCCCTCTGAGCCCTCTGGAGAGTGAACATGAGCTGGCGCGAGCTCGCCCTCATACCGGCGCTCATACCGGCGCTCATGGCGCTGCCGCTGGTCCCGCAGCAGCCGGACCTCCATGTCGAAGCGCTCTCCAACCGCGCCGACCTGGTCTCGGGAGGCGACGCGCTGGTCAGGGTCACCGGCCCTTCACGGGTGCGGGTCGAGCTCAACGGCGCCGACGTCACCTCGCGCTTCGCGCCCGGGACGGACGGCACGCTGACCGGGCTCGTCGACGGCCTCTCGCCCGGCGAGAACGTCCTGACCGTCCGGCCGCCGCGAGGGCGGGCCGAGCGGCTGACCATCACCGACCACCCGTCGGGCGGCCCGGTGTTCTCGGGCCCGCAGGTGCGGCCGTGGCAGTGCCAGACGGCCGAGAACGGCCTCGGCCCCGCGCTGAACGACCAGTGCGCCGCCGCGCCGGTCCGCAGCGAGATCACTCTGGGCAATGGCGTCATGGCCACCCTCGAACGCGGCGCCGTCAACCGCGGGATCTACGACGTCCTCGTGCCGGCGAACTGGAACCACAAGCTGGTGTGGGTGTTCGGGGCGGGCACGGGCCAGCAGTACCGGCAGGGTGTCTCCCGCGGGCTGACCATGCCGGAGGCCCAGGAGGCGGCCGTCAAGGGGTTCGCGGTGGCGTCGTCCACGATGACCGACAACTACCTGCACAGCAACGACGTCACCTCCGCCGAGACCGTCATGATGGTCAAGGAGCACGTCGTCGAGACGTACGGCGAGATCCGCTACACCATCGGGCGCGGCGGCTCGGGCGGGGCGCTCCAGCAGTACCTCGTCGCCGACGCCTACCCGGGCCTGCTGGACGGACTCCTGCCGACCCAGGACTGGCCGGACCAGATCGTCGGGGCCTACCGGGAGTTCGGCGACTGCGCCGCCCTGGTGCGCGCCATGGACTCCGCGCCGCTGTGGACCGACCCCGACGACAGGACCGCCGTCTTCGGGCACGGCGGCACCGGCGTCTGCGCCACCTCCACGGGCCGCGCCCCCGACTACATGAAGCCCGACGACGGGACGTCCTGCGCGGGGGAGGCGAGCTACGACCCGGTGCGCAACCCCGGCGGCGTCCGCTGCACGCTCCAGGACTTCATGATCTCCATCTACGGCGCCCGGAGGGAGGGCTGCTCGGGCGTGCCGTGCGCCGGCGTGGAGGGTTGCTCCGGTGCGTCGTGCGCCCGCCCGCAGGAGTGCTCCGGCGTGCCGTGCGCCCGGCGGCCGTGGGACAACGTCGGCGTCCAGTACGGCCTGACCGCGCTTCGCGACGGGCGCATCAGCGCCGAGCAGTTCGCCGACCTCAACCAGCGGGTCGGGGGCTTCGACATCGACATGAACCGGACCCCTTCGCGGAGCGCGGCCGATGCCGGAGCCGTCGAGATCGCGCACCGCACCGGACGCGTCGTCTTCGGCCGTGGGCTGGCCCAGGTGCCGATCCTCGTGCTCCGCGGCACCGACAACAACGACTACCACTACCCCTGGCGCAGCCTCGTCCTCCGCAACCGCCTCGACCGGGCCAACGGCCACCACCGCAACCAGGTGCTCTGGACGAACGGCAGCGACGGCTCGCCCCTGGACGTCATGGACCGCTGGCTCGCCGCCGTCGAGGCCGACCACCGGCCCACCCCGCTGCCCGGCAAGGTCGTACGCCACCGGCCCGCCGAGGCCGTGGACGCCTGCTGGATCTCCGGGGCCAAGGTCACCGACCAGGCCGCCTGCGACCAGGCGTACCCGCACAAGGCGGACACCCGGGTCGCGGCCGGCGAGGGGCCGACCAGCGACCTGCTGAAATGCCGCCTGAAGCCGCTGCGGCGGGGAGACTACGGCGGTGTCACGTTCACGGACGGGCAGTGGGCGGGCCTGCGCGCGGCCTTCCCGACGGGCGTGTGCGACTACTCCCGCCCCGGGGTCGGCCAGGCGGATCCTGCCACGGGCCGGCTCCGCCCGCCACAACCCTGGCTCACCTTCGCCACGGGCCCCGGCGGCACCCCTCTCGGCCCTCCGCCCTCATCCCACCCCCTCCCTTCCTGACGCCCTTTCACCTCGAAGCGCCCTCACCTCGAAGCGCCCCTCCGCCTCAAGAGGATCGAACATGAGACCCACCAAGATCATGGCCTCCCTGTCCGCCGCCCTGTCCGCCGCTCTGGGCCTGACCTGCGCCCCCGCCCTCCCCGCAGCCGCCGAACCGGCGCCGGTGGCGGGGACCACCACCACCTCCCTCCCCGCCGACCCGTTCTTCGCCTACGACCGCCCCGCCGAGTACGGCGTCCACAAGGAACGCGTCACCGTACCCCTGCGCGACGGCAGCCACCTGGCCTGCGACCTGCACCGCCCGGCCGCCCCCGACGGCACCCCGGCCCCCGGCCGCTTCCCCGGCATCGTCTACGACTACAACGCCTACAACCAGCTCGGACCCCAGGGCCAGGCCGCCGCGTACTTCGTCACCCGGGGCTACGTCGCGGCCGTGTGCAACGTCCGAGGCTCAGGCGACTCGCCCGGCTATCTCGACCCGTTCAGCGGTCAGGAGCAGCGCGACAACTACGACCTCATCGAGTGGCTGGCCGCCCAGCCCTGGTCCACGGGCCGGATCGGGCAGACGGGCGTCAGCTACGGCGGGCACTCGTCCCTCCTCGTCGCCGTCAACAAGCCGCCCCACCTGGCCGCCGTCATCCCCGTGGACGGCATCAGCGACTGGTACGAGAACACCATCTACCGGGGCGGCATCTACTCTGCCAGGATCCGCGACTGGCAGCGATCCGTCGCCCCCGACACCCTCGTGACGTACGCCCAGCACCCCCTCTACGACGACTTCTGGCGCGAACGCAGCGTCAAGTCCCGCTGGAAGGACCTCGACGTCCCCGTCCTGGAGATCGCCGGCTGGTACGACCGCTACCGGCAGGGCATGGTGGACAACTTCCGTGCGCGCGGGCGCAACGTCTGGCTGGTGTCCGGCCCCTGGGTGCACGGCTGGCCGGCCGGGCAGCCCGCCGACATCGGCAACGGCGCCTACCTCGCCTGGTGGGACCGCTGGCTGGCCCGCCGTCCCGGAACCCCGCTGCCCGCGGCCAAGGTGACCTCCTATGAGGTGCCGGGTACGGGCTGGCAGCAGTTCGACAGCTGGCCTCCTGCGGGAACGCGACCGGTGCGGCTCGGCCTCGGAGCCGACGGCGCCCTGACCTCCGACCCCGGCAGGCCCGCCACCCGCACCTTCGAGGTCAACACCCAGCCGGCCCCGGGCGGGCCGGGCCGGCGGCTGTCGTTCGCGACCGGGCCGCTCCGGCGCGACCTGGTCCTCGCGGGCGAGGTCGAGGCGAAGGTACGGGCCTCGTTCACGGCGGCCGACGGCAACATCGCGGTGGTGGTGCAGGACATCGCCCCCGACGGCACGGCGACCCGCATCACCCAGGGCTGGCTGAAGGCGAGCCACCGCTCCGGTCACACACGCGCGATCCCGGTTCGCCCCGGGAAGACGTACGACCTGGACATCCGCACCTGGCCCACGCACTACCGCGTCGCGGCCGGGCACAGCATCGGCGTCACGGTGTCCAGCGACGACTACCCGGAGATCGACTCCGACGCCCCGGCGGGCCAGGTGTCGCTGAGGCTCGGCCACGGCGGCTCGACCATCCGCCTGATCACCCGCTGACCGCTCGGCAGCACGGAGACCGGGAAGCCCAGCACTTTGGGCTCACATGCGGGACAGCAGCTCGGCCTTCTTCGTCTGGAACTCCTCCTCGGAGAGCAGCCCCGCGTCCCGCAGCTCGCCCAGCTTGGCGATCAGCTCGGCCGCCTCGGCACCCGACGGAGCCCGTAGCCCCTCGGGGACCGTCGGGGCGGCGTCGAGCGCGGGGGCGTCCTGGGCCGGAATCGCCGCGAGGACCGCGGCCGCAAAGGGTAAGGACTTGTGCGTAGCCCCAAACCCGAGCCCGAAGAGGACGGAGGCCGGGTCCTTGTTCGGATCGGGATCCGCCTGCCGCCCGCGAACCCGCAGCCGGAGACATCCGCTCGTGCCCTCCGGCGCGTGCCACTCGACGTTCTCCAGATCGGCGACCGAGAACCGCTGGTCACCCATGGAGTATTTGACCGTCGACGCCGCCGACCAATACCACGTGAACGTGATGGCCGCCCCGTCGAACGTCGCCGCCCCGTCCCACCCCTTGAAGGTGCGGGGCACCGGCGGAGCCTCGACCATGAACCGCGTCACCGGCCCGGAATCACCGATGGCCGCCCGCAACTCGTCCGCGTAGTAATCGGCGAGCGTCTCCCTGTCGGCGGGCAGCACCAGCCGCCAAGGATCGGCCGATTCCTGGAGCTGCCCGGCCGCCGCGGTCATGACCGGATCGGCACCTCGTCTGGGCACCACGCGCAGGACCACGGTGCCCTTCTTCCCGGCCGTCAGCGTCACCTCGGCGATCGCCGCATAGGGAATGACCCGTTCCCCGAGCTCGGAAACGAGTTTGGGGACCTTGGCGCCTTCGGGCCTGATCCGCAGCGAGTCCGCCTCGAACACCCAAGCGCAACCCTGGCCCGCCAGGACATCATCCACGAAAACAGGCTAGGGGATCGAGACCACATATGGCATTCGTCCCGTCGATAGGCACAACCAGCGGGGGCGGATCAACCCTGGGCGAAGGCCGGCACACCGCAGGCGTCCTCTGCGGCGACGTAGAAACCCTCAGGGGTGGTGTAGGTGGCGACGGCGTCGGCCTCGACGAGTTTGCGCGCGGCGGTCAGGTCGGTGACGGCAACCGTGTGGGCTCTCGGCAGGGCATCAGACCTTCTCGGCTCCTGCTCGCGGATGATCGGCCAGGAGCAGGCGAATGTCCTCGACGTCGGAGGTCAGGATCGTCACCTGGCCCGGATGCTGGAGAGCAGTCGCGCACAGCATGGCGTCGATGGCGTACTTGTGACCGTGCAACCCCGCGCTCCGCAGCAGAGTGGCGGCGGACTGGGCGACAGCCTGCATGACCGGCTCCACGCGAAGGCGCGACAATGTCCACTTCAACGCGACGTCGTTGATCTTTGGGTGAATCACCTCGACCAGCACTGCTGCTGAGGTCACAACCGGAAGGTCCGCGTCACGGGCCGCCGCCAGCCACTCATGCACCTCCCGATCCCGTTGCACGGCCTTCGCCAAGCCCTCGCTGTCCAGGACCAGGGCACCGCTCACGCGGCGGCCCCTTGCCCGGGGGCATCGCCGGCGAGCCGAGCCCGCTTGACCGCCACGGCCGCGGGATCGGCAGGGCCGTGAACCTTCTCGAAGTCGGCGATCAGCTCGTCCAGATTGTCCCACTCGATCTGACGCTGAGCAGCTCTCTCCAGGTACGTGGACACGCCCCGCTTGCCGACCCGCTCGCGGATCGCTTGCAGAGTGCCGGCGGTGAGGGTGATGGAGATGCCGCTCGCGGGGCCGTCACCGGGAAGAAATTCAACGTCGTCAGCCACGGGAACCATTATGGCATTGGAAATGCCATAACGTGGAACATGCTCGTCGGCGGCAGCCGTGGAAGTGTTACGCCAGGGCACGATCACGTTGTCGTCCGATGCCGACGACCTCAGGAGTCGAGGTTCGGGGCGGGCCGGGCAGGCTGGGCCTGCTGCGGCACATGGAGGTGTTCGAAGTCTGTGACCGACTCGGATCGTTCGGTGGCTGAAAAGTCTGTGGGATGAACTCGGCGGGCTCGTCGAACGAAAACGGTAGTCCTGTCAGCCGAGCGCGTCGATCTCCGCGATCAGAGCCGGCTCGGCACTGTGTGCATCAACCCAAGTCATGGCAGGCCCCTTTTCGGATCGGGGGAGTTGGATAGGTGCCTCGGCCTGGCACCGTGTACACCAGCCCCTGGTCGCGGAGAAGCGTCAGTGCTCGCCGTACGGTGCCCTTGGCCACGTCGTATTGCTGCGCGAGTTGCGTTTCGGATGGCAGCGGCACGTCCTGCTCGAAGTCGCCGGCTTGGACCTTCGCGGCCAAGTCGTCAGCGATCGTCTGGAATCTCCACCCTGATCTTGCCTGGCGCGACGCGCTCTCTGGCCCAACATATGAGCCCTCACCCCTGATCGTGTAGATGATGCCCGCGTCGCGTAGCTCTCGGACCGCCCGCCGGGCCGTGATCCGCGCGACGCCGAACTCGCTCACGAGGTCAGCCTCGGACGGTACGAGCGCGCCCGGCTGGAGCACGCCGTCGTCGATCCGCTTGCGCAGCACATCGGCGAGTTGGTTGTAGAGCGGCACGGGTCCACGAGGGTTGAGCACGTCGGAATCGTAGTTGTACCGATACGAGCCATCATCGGCGACTACGTTCCTTGCTAGGACTAGGCGTTGTCTTAGATGGATTAGAACAAGCTATGCACCGGCTGGAACGGGCATTGTTATTGTGGCTCATGACGTTCAATGCCACGCGAACCGATGCCGGAGGTCCGGCCCATGGCAGGCCCAACCGCAGATCTACGATTCGAACCCTTGACGGCTGAGATCCATGCCGTGCTCGAGATGCACGGATACCGGCTGCCTCCGGGAGAGGATCACATTCGCCAGCTCGTCATGGCCCGCGTCGACCTCGCACTCAAGAACCCCGTCGAGATCTTCGAAGGAAGGGTGCGGTGACATGACGCGCGAGATTCCTGACTTCCACAGCCCGCACGCCGCACCGCCCCAGCCGGGCCACCTGGTATTGGCCTGGTACCAACCAGACCGCCGGGCTTTGCGTATCCGCGTCGTCTCGTGGACGTGCGAATGCCGGCCGACGACGTACGAGCGATGCGGCGCCGCTGGTCAGGGCTTCGTTCGCCGTACCGACCGCGACAAACAGACCGTCCACGAAACCGTGTGGACCTTGACCGCGACCGCCAGGCACACCTTCGAGCGGATCCTGCGAGGTGAGGCTCGATGAGCAGCTCGATGACGTCGGTACCAATCGGCCTTATTCTGGAACGAGGCCGAGAGGAAGGAATGACGATGAGCGCCACGTTTGGCATGTCGCTTCCTGCCCGCGCGGATGACAGGCATCCCCTGCGGACCATCCGGGAGATCCGCGAGTCCCTGCCCGACGACCAGTTGGCCCACTTCGACGCTGAGCTCGCCGAGACCGACATCTCCGAACTGGAGTCCATGCTCACCCGTTGGGCCACGTTCGCCAACGACGGTTTCATGGACTTTCTACTTTCGACTCCCTTCGAAGGCTTGGAGTTCGGCGCTCGCTCTTACGATGAGCGGCAGGACCGCGAGTGATCTATCTGCTCGACACCAATGTCGTTGCCGAGCTCACCACGAGGCCGAAGCCTGATCCCAACGTCATCGCCTGGGCCCGATCGATTCCCCAGCCGGATCTCTACCTGAGCGTTCTCACCGTTGCCGAGATCGAAGCAGGTGTCGCGGCCGTGGCTGACCCGCTGCGTAGAACGCGATACGCGCCAGCTCCGCGTGGACTACCTGGGCCGGATCGCGGCGGTCGGCGAGCGGGAGGCCAGCGCGTACCTCGCCATCCATAAGACGCTCAAGAGCGCGGGAATGAGCATCGACCCACCTGATGCCCTCATCGGTGCGACTGCGATGGCGAACGGCTGGACCCTTGCTACCCGCAATGTCAAGCACATGGACCGGACGGGCGCCCTTGTGGTGAACCCCTGGGAGGGACCCGCATAAGACAGTACAGCCTCCTCGTGGTACCTGCGGTCACACGTGCTAAAGCAGCTTCTTGAAGAGCATGAGGCAGGGTGCCTTCGCCGCAGGCTCGCCTTCGAGGAGCAGTTGCACCGCGCCCAGGCCGGCCTCGAAGCTTCAACAAGGGGACATCGCATGGCTATAGATGCCGCCGCCTACCGCACCTGCAGGGAGCCGTCCCCGCCGAGGATCGCTGTCCATGTGCCGCTCATCTCACACCCTGTACACACGACGAAATAAGTCCAGACTGAACGGTCAACAAGCGTTGCTGATCCAGACGGCAGGGTGGGCATCAGTCGGCCCACCGCCTCGTCGGTCAACGGGTGGGCCTGATGGCGCCGAAGGCGCGTGGGGTTGCGCCGGAGGCGCCCCGGTAAAGACAGTCCGAGCGGAGCGAGGTCCTTTTGTTCGGGGCGGGTGTCAGCGGGCCCACCACCCAGATGGGCAACGGGTGGGGGAGCCCCGGCCCACCTACTACCCGGTTACACGGTGGCGTGGCTGCCGCGGACCAGGCGGCCGACCTCGGCGCGCAGGTGGACGAAGTCCGGGTGCTCGCGGGTCGTGATCTGGTCGCGGGGGCCGGGCAGTTCCACCTTGAGGTCGCCGACCACGTGGGCCGGGGCCTTCGACAGGACGACCACGCGGTCACCCACGTAGACGCTCTCGTCGATGTCGTGCGTGATGAGCACGATCGTCATCTGGTGGTGGCCGCGGACCTTGAGGACGAGGTCCTCCAGGTCCTCGCGGGTCTGCGCGTCCACCGAGCCGAACGGCTCGTCCATGAGCATCAGGGCCGGACGGTACGCCAGCGCCCGCGCGATCGCCACCCGCTGCTGCATGCCTCCCGACAGCTGGAACGGATATTTGCGCTCCGCGCCTGCCAGGCCGACCGACTCCAGGGCCTCCTGGGCGGCCTCGCGGCGCTGGCGCTTGTCCATGTTCTTGCGGCGCAGCGGCAGCGCCACGTTGTCGGCCACCGACATCCACGGGAACAGGGAGCGGCTGTAGTCCTGGAAGACCACGGCGAGATTGTCCGGCGTCTGGCGTACGAGGTTGCCCTCGACCTTGATCTGGCCGCCAGTCGGCGTGAGCAGCCCGGCGATCGAACGCAGCAGGGTCGACTTGCCCGCCCCGGAGGGGCCGACGATGCACAGCAGCTCACCCGCGGCGACGCTCAGGTTGAGGCCCTCGATGGCGTGGTGCGCGTTGGGGGTACCGCCGCCGTAGACGTGGGAGAGGTTGTCTATCTCGAGCAATGGAGTTCCTCAGGGGGCGAGACCATGGACAACATCGAGCCGGAAACACTCTATCCGAGCGGGAATCGGCATACTTGTAAACGCCTGCGATCTTACTCTCACGTGCCGGTGAGTTGCTGGGCGGCGTGGTGCCAGGCCAGCACTCGCCGCTCGACGACCAGGAAGAGCTCGTTGAGGGCGTAGCCCAGCACTCCGAGCAGCACGATCCCGCCCCACATGGCGGGCAGGTCGAAGGTCTGGTACGCGGCCGTGAGCTGGAACCCGATGCCGTTCACGGTGCCGGGCAGCAGCTCGGAGAAGACCATGACGATCAAGGAGAGCGACAGCGCGAGCCGCAGTCCCGCGAACATCTTGGGCAGCGCCGACGGCAGGATCACCCGGAAGAGCCGCTCGGTCCGGGTCAGCCGGAACACCTGGCCGGTCTGCAGGTGCAGCGGTTCGACCGAGCGGGCGCCGTCGGCGGTGTTGAGCAGCACCGGCCAGACGATGCTGAAGACGATGAACGTCAGTTGCATCCGCAGCCCGAACCCGAACACCACCACGAAGACCGTGACCAGCGCGGGCGGCGGGATGGCCCGCAGGAACTGCAGCACCCCGTCGAGGTAGTCGTACGCCCTCGCGGACAGCCCCAGCGCGAGCCCGAGCACGACCCCGGCCAGCGCGCCCCCCGCGAACCCGGCGGCCATCCTGCCCAGGCTCGGCAGGATGTTCCCGATGGCCTCGTCGGTCAGGAACAGTCTGCCCGGCGGGCCGGAGAACCACATCGCGTGCATCCTGACCACGATCGTGCTGGGCGGCGGGAAGAACGTGCTGCCCGCCAGCCGCGTGGCCGCCTCCCAGACGAGGATCAGCACGACCAGCACCAGCGACCGGAACGCCGTACCTCGCATGCCCCTGGTCCTCATGCCGTCTCTCCCAGGCGCGCGTGGTGCCAGCGGAACGCCCACCGTTCGGCGGCCACCAGCAGCGCGTTGACCAGTACCCCGAACAGCCCGACCCAGAACACCGCGGCCAGGATGTCGGTCATCCGCGCGGGCACGGCGATGCCGGCGAAGAAGATGAACACGCCGATGCCCTCGCCCCGCCCGGCCACGATCTCGGTGCTGACGATCAGGATGAGCGCTACTCCGGCGGCCAGCCTGATCCCGGTCGCGATGAAGGGCGCCGACGACGGCAGCGACACGCGCAGCAGCACCGCGAGGGGCCCGAAGCCGTACGAGCGCAGCGACTCCTTGGCGAGGGGGTCGACGCCGCGCAGCCCGTACATCGTGTTGTAGAGGATCGGCCACAACGAGGCGTAGACCGCGAGCGTGACGCGCACCTGCAGTCCGGTGCCGATCAGGAGGGATACCAGGGGGATCAGCGCCACCGACGGGATCGGCCGCAGGAACTCCACGACCGAGCGGGTGGCGGCGTCGACGACCGGCACGCTGCCGAGCAGCAGCCCGAGCGGCACCGCGATCACCGCCGCGACGCCGAGCCCGATCGCCCAGGCGAGCAGGCTCGTCAGGGCGTGCGCGCGGAAGGCGGGATCGGCCATCAGCGTCACCGCCCGCCCGAGTATCGCCGTCGCGGGCGGCAGGTTCTCCGGGTCGACCAGCCCGGTCCGGCTGACGACTTCGATCAGGGCGGCGAAGGCGAGGGCCCCGCCCGCCCGGCGCGACCAGCGTGTGGCGGCGGACGCCGGGCGGGAGGGGGCCAGGGTCTGAGCGCTCACCCCGACGTGGTGGGCGACATCAGCGACTTGACGTCGATCGCCTTCGAGAGCCACTTGGCCTCCAGCATCCAGTCAGCCACGCGTTGCAGGCGGACCGGGTTGTCGTTGCTGGAGAAGTACGGGAACGTGACCGTGGCCGCGGTGGCCGCGTCGATCTGGGTGAAGTTCGGCAGCACCTTGGCCACCACTTCGCGGTTGTTCTCCATGAGCTTGGCCGCGTTGTGGATGGCCCGCTGGAACGCCGCCGCCGTCTTCGGGTTCTTGTCGTACCACTCCTGGGTGCTGACATAGCCGGAGATCGGGAACTCGGCCGCGGGACCCGACGCCGGGTCGAGGATCTTGCGGGCGCCCATTGAGGACGTGGCCGCCGTGACCATGGGCTCGCCCAGGTACGCGGCGTCGATCTGGCCGCCCTTCCACGAGGGCATGATGTTCTGGAACGTCACCTGGACGTACTTGATCTTGGCCGGGTCGACGTTGTTGGCCTTGAGCACCTGCGTCAGCGCCAGTTCCTGGAAGTTGTGCAGGACGTTCACGTTGATCGTCTTGCCTTCGAGGTCTTTCGCGGTCTTGATGGGCGAGGTCGGCAGGGCCATGATGCTGAGCGAGTCGGGGGCCGCGCGAGAGCCCTCGGCCAGGATGCGCAGCTTCAGAGCCTGCTTGTCGTGCGCCTGGAACATCGACACGTAGTTGCCGAACATTGCGTCGATCTCGCCCTTGAGCAGCATGGGGATGGCCTCTGGTGCGGCCTGGACCACTTGCGGGGTGACCTCCAGCCCTTCCTTCTCGAAGAGCTTCTGGTCGATGGCGACGTAGATGGCGGCGCTGTCGATGGCGGGCAGGGTGGCGACCTTGATCTTCGTCTTCTCCAGGCCGCCGGCGGATGCGGACGGGGCCGCGCTTGGTGTCGTGGAGCCGCCCGTGCTGCACGCAACGGCGCCGAGTGTCAAAGCTAACCCGATGATGGCGGCCCTGGCGGGACGGCCAAGCCTCATGTCAGGGACTCCCTTCAGATGGAGCCAGGCGGGGGGACCGGGTGGCTTCTGCTCCCGGGGGCTGTGTGCCTGACGCACAACAGGGATAGACCGTAACACCAAATCTGTAGTCATTATCGCGAAAACGATACCTGTGGTTGCAATGTCGGGTTCTCGTTCTATCGTGAAAATTTGATGAGCGGTAAGAGATTGATGTTTGTCCGGTTTGTGAAAGGAGGGGATCGGCGGGACGACTGTTACTGATGAGGCTAGTCAGTCGAATATTCCACGAGCGCGGAAGAGGCTCGCTGGACGCTCTTCTGTTGCCTGTTTCACCAGTTAGAGGGTAACCTCACCGATTCTGCCGAAATATTTGGACAATCGGGGATAAACGCCTCAATGGGGCACTAGTAGTGGTTGGCCCGCGCCAACTGCTGTGCTCAAATGACGCCTATCTAGACGTACATAATGCCCCACGTGCATTTACCTGCATGGTCACCGAGAATTCCCCTCCAGGGGCGAGAGGTTGCGAAGGCAAGTGAGAACGCAGAGCGCTGGAGCTTCCGCCGACCGCGAGCCGCACGGGCATCAGAAGCGACGGTTGCCCAACCCTCCTTCACGCAGGTTCGGGCTGGGTAACTGGCACGTGCGGTCGCGCCTGATCGCGCTGATCGTCGTCCCCACGGCCGTGGCCGTGGGTCTGGGCGGACTGAACGTGTTCACCTCGCTCAGGGACGCCAACACCTATCAGACCCTCAGAGAGGTGGCCGAGCTCAGCCAGCAGCTCGGCGCCGTCACCCATGAGCTGTCCTTCGAACGCGACCAGACCGCCCTTTACATCGCCCAGGGCCGCCCGGCCACCCGAGAGGCCCAGCTCCGCACGACCTACAGTGGTGTGAACGGCCTCATCGACGAGGCCAAACAGCGGGCGCAGGCGCTCTCGGACACCCACGCCGAGGCCGTACGGCCCGTGCTCCGCCGTCTGGAGGAGATCCCGACGCTGCGCGAGACGGCCGTCAAGGGGAAGATCCAGCCCCTCCCGATGATCCAGAAGTACTCGCAGATCATCGCGGCCCTGCTCCAGTTCCACGACCAGGTCGGCCAGGTCGCGGTGGACGACGAGGTCTCGGACAGCGCCGGCGCGATGGCCGCCATCTCCCGGGCCAAGGAGCAGGCCTCCAAGCAGCGCGGCGTCCTGGCCAGCGCGCTGGACAAGAAGGGCTTCGACAGCGGCGAGCTGGACGCGCTCACCGACGCCAAGTCGCGCGAGGAGAGCGAGGAGACGCTGTTCGCGACCCTGGCCACCCTCGACCAGCTTGAGCTCTACCGCAACACGGTCGTGGGCAGGGACGTCGACCAGACCGACCTGTTCAGGCTGCGGGCCATGGCGCAGTCCGCCGAGGGCAAGGAGCTGAGCATCGGCGTCCGGCCGGACAAGGACGTCTCCACCTGGTTCGACGTCAGCACCGGCAAGATCGACGCGCTGCGCAGCGTGGAGAAGGACCTGTCCGCCTCCGTCATCCTGCGCTCCCGCGCCTTGGAGGAAGGCGCCAACCGCTCGGCGCTGATCTCCGGCGGCCTCATCCTGCTCCTGCTGATCGTGGTCACCGCGATCATCTCGCTCATCGCCCGTTCGCTCATCAGGCCGCTGCGCAAGCTGCGCGGCGAGGCCCTCGACATCGCCGGTCACCGCCTGCCGGAGACCGTGCAGCAGCTGCGCGAGAGCAGCGACGGCGTGGCCGGTCCCGTCGTCCCCATCGGCGTGAACACGCACGACGAGATCGGCGAGGTCGCGCGGGCGTTCGACGAGGTGCACCGCGAGGCGGTCCGGCTGGCGGGTGAGGAGGCCCGCCTGCGGAGCAACGTCAACGCGATGTTCGTGAACCTGTCGCGGCGCAGCCAAACGCTGGTGGAGCGGCAGATCACCCTGATCGACGGGCTGGAGCAGGGCGAGCAGGACGAGTTGCGGCTCGGGAACCTGTTCAAGCTGGACCACCTGGCCACCCGCATGCGGCGCAACAGCGAGAACCTGCTGGTGCTGGCCGGCCAGGACCCGCCGCGCCGCTGGAGCCAGCCGGTCAAGCTGGTCGACGTGGCCCGTGCCTCGTTGTCCGAGGTGGAGAACTACGAGCGGGTCGTGCTGCAGGTGCCCGACGGCGTCTCGGTGGCCGGTCAGGCCGTCAACGACGTCATCCACCTGCTCGCCGAGCTCGTCGAGAACGCCCTGTCGTTCTCGCCGCGCGAGACCAGGGTGACGGTCTCCGGCAGCAGGATCGACGGCGGCGGCGTGATGCTGTCGATCACCGACGCCGGCATCGGTATGACCCAGGACGAACTGGTCCAGGCCAACGACCGCCTCACGGACGCGCCGAGCGTGGACGTGTCGGTGTCGCGCCGCATGGGCCTGTTCGTGGTGGCCAGGCTGGCGCACCGGCACGGCATCCGGGTGCAGCTGCGCCCGCACGCCTCGGGCGGCCTGACCGCGATGGTGCTCATCCCCGAGAACATGCTCGGCTCCCAGGTTCCGAACATCGCCGGCATGCCCTCCTTCTCGGGCAACCAGCCTCCCGCCCTCGCGGGCGCGGCGAGCGGCGGTCCCGGTGAGCAGCCGTACTCGGGGCCGCACCCCGCGCCGCCGGCAACGGACTGGCCGCAGGCCGCGCCTCCGGCCCCGGACTGGCCGCAGCCCACGTACCAGATGGGGCCCGGCCAGATGGGGCCCGGCCACCCGTCCTTCCCGTCGAACCCGGAGCTGAACGGCAACTGGCCGCCGACGCAGCAGTGGCAGCCGGACCCCGGCGCGTGGCCGTCCGAGCCGCGCATCGGCAGCGGCTACGACAGCTCCGACGTCTGGACCCCGCCCCGCAGCCCGTCCTGGAACGGCGACCGCGCACTGCCCAGAAGGCCCGTGCCCGAGCCCCCGCCGGGCGGATGGGGCCGCGACACCATGCCGCCGCAGCGGCCGGGCTTCGACTTCCCCGAGACCGAGTCCGGCAACCCGGGCTCCATCCCGGCCGCCCCGCCCGCCTCGGCGGGAGACGACTACTTACCCATCTTCGCCGCGGTGGAGTCGGCCTGGTTCGGCCGCAACAACGGGGCGAGCTGGGGTTCGAGCAAGGCGGACGAAGGATGGAGCGCGGCGGAGGCAGTGGTGGAACCGGTACGTGACGGCCAGACGGCGGCGGGCCTGCCCAAGCGGGTGCCCAAGGCCAACCTGGTGCCCGGCTCGGCTGACTCCTCGGCGTCGCCGAAGGGCGTGACACCGATGCCGTCGGTGTCACCGGACCGCATCCGCAACCGGCTCTCGAGCTTCCAGCAGGGCTTCCGGGCGGCACGCGACGACATCACCGAGGGCAGGGCGTTCCCCTCTGGCCCGAGAAACAATGACAGGGAGGAGGGAGCATGAGCGAGCGACCGATCAACACAGCCGAGTGTCACTCATGCGTCCGACGAAGGAGGGCGCATGAGTGAGCTGAGTCACGCGGCGCGCGGCGTCGACTGGCTGATCACCGACTTCGTCAGCACGGTCCCGGGCGTCGCGCACGCGGTGGTCGTCTCCTCCGACGGGCTGCCGCTGGCGGCCTCGTCGGGCTTTCCGGCTGACCGGGCTGACCAGCTGGCCGCTATCGCGTCGGGCCTGGTGAGCCTGACGCAGGGTGCGGCCAGGGTGTTCGAGGGTGGTGCGGTCAACCAGACGATCGTGGAGATGCAGCGCGGGCTGATGCTGATCATGTCGGTCAGCGACGGCTCGTGCCTGGCGGTGCTGGCGGCCCCGGACTGTGACATGGGTCTGGTGGCGTACCAGATGACGCTGATGGTTGATCGCGCCGGTCAGGTGCTTACTCCGGCTGTGCGGGCCGAGCTGCGCGCCAGCCAGACCAGGTGATGTAGGTGTCAGACCCGAGATGGAACAGCGGCGGTTGGGCGCCCCAGCCTGTGCCCCAGTCCCAGCCGCAGCTGAATCCCGACCCCGCATCGCCCGTCCGTCCCTATGCCGTGACAGGTGGACGGACGGCGCCGCGGGTAAAGCTGGCGATGGAGGCACTGGTGTCCTCGGCGACCGCCGAGCACCGGGAGTTCTCGCATATCACGCCGGAGTACCAGGCGATCAGTCAACTGTGCCGGCAGGTCCGGTCCGTGGCAGAGGTGTCGGCCCTGCTGCGGATCCCCCTCGGCGTGGTGCGCGTGCTGATCGCTGACATGGCTGCCGAAGGTCTCGTCCGCGTGCATCAGCCACAGCTGGACGACGGCAGGCCGGACGTTAATCTGCTCGAAAGGGTGCTCAGTGGACTTCGCAGGCTCTAGCCCCGGCCTCACCTCGACGAAGATCGTGGTGGCTGGAGGTTTCGGGGTGGGCAAGACGACGTTCGTCGGCGCGGTGTCGGAGATCATGCCGTTGACCACGGAGGCCGTCATGACCGACGCCTCCGTGGGGATCGACGATCTGGGCATGACGCCGCTGAAGTCGACCACGACCGTCGCCATGGACTTCGGCCGGGTCTCCCTGGACCGTGACCTCATCCTGTACCTGTTCGGGACGCCCGGTCAGCACAGGTTCTGGTTCATGTGGGACGACCTCGTACGCGGTGCCATCGGCGCGGTGGTGCTCGTGGACACACGCCGACTTTCCGACAGTTTCCCGGCGATCGACTACTTCGAGGAGGCCCAGCTGCCGTTCGTGGTGGGCGTCAACGGCTGGGACGGTGAGTATCCGCACAGCGACGCCGAGGTACGCGACGCCCTGACGCTGGCGCCGCACATCCCGCTGGTGCGGCTCGACGCCAGGTCCAAGGACTCGGTCAAGGTCGCGCTGATCAACCTGGTCGAACACGCGCTCTCCGTGCGCATGGCCGTCCCGGGCTGGGGCGGTTAGGACATCCTTCGTACCGATTTCGCCTCCGCGAGCGCGTTGACAGCCGCGGCCCTCTCCTGATCACAATGGCTCCCGCCGAGCATCGCAGGAGCATCATGTCCCGTGGCCGCACCACATGAACGTGAGGAACCCGATCACCGGGCAGGCCGACAGGCCGCTCGCCCCCGTCCCGCCCGACCGGCTCGCCGCCCTGGCGGCCGGTCTGCGCGAACGGCAGCGGAGCTGGCTGGACGCCGACCGCGGCGAGATCCTCTCCAGGTTCGGCGCGGCGCTGGCCGATGACGAAGAGCTGCTCTCCGCGCTGGTGGCCGACACCGGCAGGGTGGGGGAGTCGGTGCTGGAGCGGCAGATCGTCGCCGGTCTGATCGGCCGATGGGTACGCCAGGCGCCCGCCCTCCTCGCACCCCCCGCCGAGACCCCCGCCTCCCTGCCCGGCGTCTTCGTGGGCGGCGACGTGGTGCCGTACGAGCTGGTCGGGGTGATCAGCCCGTGGAACTTCCCGCTGCTGCTGGGCCTCATCGACGCCGTGCCCGCGCTGGCCGCGGGATGCGCGGTGCTGGTCAAGCCGAGCGAGGTGGCTCCCAGGTTCATCGAGCCGCTGATGCGGCTGGTCCCTGACGAGCTGCCGCTGGAGGTCGTCGAGGGCGACGGCGCGACGGGCGCGGCCCTGGTGGATCTGGTGGACGCCGTGGTCTTCACCGGCAGCGTCGAGACGGGACGGGTGGTCGCCGAGGCGGCGGCCCGCGCGTTCGTGCCCGCGTTCCTGGAGCTGGGCGGCAAGGACCCGGCGATCGTGCTGGCCGGGGCCGACCTGGAGCGGGCCGCGTCGGCCGTCCTGTGGGGCGGCACCGCCAACGCCGGGCAGTCGTGCCAGTCGATCGAGCGCGTCTACGTGGCCCGCGAGGTCCACGACGAGTTCCTCGCGCTGCTGGTGGACCGGGCCGCCAAGGTGGGCCTGACCTGCGAGGGCGGCCCGATCGGGCCGATCATCGGCCCCGGGCAGGAGGACGTCGTCGCCGCGCACCTGGCCGACGCCGTGGCCAAGGGCGCGACCGTGCACACGGGAGGCCGGATCGAGCGCCACGGCGGCGGCCACTGGTGCCGCCCGACCGTGCTGTCCGGCGTCGATCACGGCATGCTGGTGATGACGGAGGAGACGTTCGGCCCGGTGCTGCCGGTCATGGCCGTGGACGGGCCCGGTGAGGCCGTCGCGATGGCCAACGACTCGGTCTACGGGCTGTCGGCCGCGGTCTTCGCCGCCACGGAGGAGCAGGCCATGGCCGTGGCGGCCCGGCTGCGGGCCGGTGCGATCAGCGTCAACGACGCCTCGCTGACCGCGCTCGTGCACGAGGGCGAGAAGCACTCCTTCCGCCTGTCGGGGCTCGGCGGCTCGCGGATGGGCGCCGCCTCCATCCGCCGGTTCGTCCGCCGCAGGGCCTTCCTGGTCAACCGTTCCGACGCCGCCGACCCCTGGTGGCACCAGACGAAGGAGTAGCTCCGGATGGGACTTCGCGGGGACATGCCGCTGCTGGCCCGCCACGAAGGCGAGTGGGAAGGCGAGTACCTCCATCTCGACCGAGAGGGAAACCCGATCGACCGGCACCGCGTCCAGATGACCTGCGCGATCCTGGACGACGCCGTCTACCACCAGACCAACCGCTACATCTGGGACGACGGGCGCACCGAGGTGCACGAGTTCCCGGGCACGTACCTCGGCGGCGGGCGGTGCGGGTTCGACACCGAGCGGATCAAGGGCGAGTTCTGGGAGCTGGACGGCAGCACCATCTACCTCAGCTGGCAGTACAAGGCCGAGGGCGAGGACCTGCGGCTCCACGAGATGATCGTGCTGAGCGAGGACGGCAAGTCACGCAGCCGCGTCTGGCAGTGGATCAAAAACGGCGTTTGCGTGAAGCGCACCCTGATCAACGAGCGTCGCGTCAGCTGAGTCAGCCTCTCGCACCCCGGTGCCACGACAGCACCACCCGCTCGAACCCCAGGAAAGCGGCGTTGAGCACGATGCCCAGCAGCCCCAGCAGCACGATCCCCGCCCACATGGCCGGGATGTCGAACTGGCTCTGCGCCTCCAGCATCCGGTGCCCGACCCCTTCGGTGCTGCCGACCAGCTCCGAGATGATCATCATGATCAGCGCCAGCGACACGCTCAGCCGCAGCCCGGCGAAGATCTTGGGGGACGCGCCGGGCAGGATGATCCGGGTGAGCCGCTGCCAGGGGCCGAGCCGGTAGACGACCCCGGTCTCGATGTACTGCCGGTCCACGTGGCGGGCGCCGTCCATGGAGTTGATCAGTACGGGCCAGACGACGCCGTACACGATCGCGGCCAGCTGCATCGGGGTGCCGATCTTGAACAGCGCCAGGAACACCGGCACCAGCGTGGTGGGCGGCACCGAGCGGCCGACGTGCAGCAGCGGCTCCACCAGGGCCGACAGCCAGCGCGAGCGGCCGAGCGCGACCCCGATCGCCATCCCGGCCACGCAGGCCACCGCCCAGCCCGCGAACAGCCTGGCCAGGCTGGGCAGCAGGTCGGCGACGGCCTCGTCGGTCAGGAACGCCCGCGTCCACGGCCCCGAGAACCACATCTCGTGCAGTCTGGCCACGATCCGCGACGGCGGCGGGAAGTACGCGGCCTGCGCGGAGCGCGTGGCCAGCTCCCAGCAGAGCACGGCCACGGGCAGCAGCCAGTACCACACGAGCCGCCGGCCGAAGGAGGCCCTCCGGGAGAGAAGGGCATTCATGAGGCGTCCCCCGTCCGTTCCCGGTGCCAGCGGAACACGCGCCGTTCGGCGGCGGTGAACAGCAGGTTGGCGGCCAGCCCGATCAGCCCCGCCCACAGCGGCGCCGCCAGCATGCGGTCGAGCCGGTTCGCGCTGCCGGCCAGCGACAGGAACGCGCCGATCCCGCCCCCGCCCGGTGCCAGCAGCTCCGCGCTCACGGCCACGATCAGCGTGACCGACACCGCGATCCGCACGCCGGTCGCGATGAAGGGCGCCGCGCTCGGCAGGCTCACCCGCAGCGCCACGGCGACCGGCCCGAAGCCGAAGCTCCGCAACGTGTCCTTGGCCAGCGGATCGACGTCGGTCAGGCCGTACAGCGTGTTGATCAGCACCGGCCAGGTGCAGGTGTAGACGACCAGCGCGGTCTTGGCGTCCTGGCTCTCGGTCCACAGGAACATGGCGATCGGGATCAGCGATACCGACGGGATCGGCCGCAGGAACTCCACCAGCGGCCGCACCGATTTCTCCACGAACGGCACCGTCCCGAGCAGCAGCCCCGCGGGGACCGCGACCGCGACCGCGATCAGCAGCCCGCTCGCGCACGCGCCCAGCGTGGCCAGGACGTCGGCCCTGAACTGCGGCTCCAGCGGCAGCTCCGCCGCCGTGGCGAGCACGGCCGACGCGTACGGCCACCCGGCCGGGGCCAAGCCGAGCCGCCCGGCCAGCTCGACGAGGGCGATGAACGCGGCGATCCCGAGGGCCCCGAGCGCCGCCCGCCCGATCCGGTGTTCGATCATCCGCTCACAGGCGCGAACAGCTGCGCCACGTCCACCTTCGTCTTGAGGTAGCCGTAGCCCTGCAGCAGGTCGGCCAGCTTCTGGACACTGGCCTTGTCGGCCTCCATCGAGAACTTGCCGAGCGTCATCGCCGCCGCCGCGTCCGCCGGGATCTGCGTGTACGTCGGCACCACCTCGTCGATCGCCTTCCTGTCGGTGCCCGCGATCTGCTGGGCCTTGGCCAGGGCGCGGTGGAAGGCGGCGGCCGTCTTCGGGTTCTTGGCCAGCCAGTCTTCGGTGACGCCCCACCCGTCGATCGGCACGCCGGCCGTCACGCCGTCGGTGGTGTCGATGATCTGCGTGGCGCCGCTCTTCTTGGCCGCGGTCAGGAACGGCTCGACCAGCCAGGCCGCGTCCACCTGGCCCGAGCCCAGCGCGGCGATCTGGTCGGCGAACTGCACAGGGACGTACTTGACGTCCTCGGGCTTGAGCCCGGCCTCCTGCAGATGGGCGTTGGTCAGCGTCTGGCCGAGGGCCTTGAGCACGTTGACCGCGATGGTCTTGCCCTTGAGGTCGGCGGCCGTCTTGATGGGGGAGCCCTTGGCCACGACGACGCCGGCGACGTTGGGGGCGGCCTCCTGGCTGTGCTGGAAGAGCTTGAGCTTGGCCGCGCCCGAGTCGTTGATGGCCATCAGCGACACGTAGCTCGTGAGGAAGGCGTCCATGCTGCCGTTGAGGATCTTCGGCATGACCGCCTGCGGCGCCTGGATGATCTCCGTCTTGACGGTCAGGCCCTCCTCCTTGAAGAAGCCGCGCTTCTCCGCGATGAACAGCGGCGCCGACGACGGGACCGGCACCACGCCCACCAGGAGCTGGGTCTTCTCCAGCCCGCCCGAGGACGAGGTGCTGCTCGTGCCCGTGGAGCTCTCTCCTCCTCCGCCGCACGCGCTGAGGGTCAGCGCGATCGCCATACCCGCGACTACGAACCTGGCCAGCTTCATCGCCTATGCCTTTCTCGGTCCTGAGAGTTCACGAATTACCGGTGGCCTGCCTGTGCCAGACGAGCAGACGGCGCTCCGCCAGCACGAACAGGGAGTTGACGACGTAGCCGAGGACACCCAGCAGGGCGATTGCCGCCCACACCCCGGCGCCGTCGAAGCTGCGCATGGCCGTCAGCAACTGGTAGCCGATGCCGTCCGTGCCGCCGATGAGCTCTGAGATCACCATGAGGATCAGCGCCAGCGACAGGCTCAGCCGCAGCCCGGCGAAGATCTTGGGTGCGGCGGCGGGGAGGACGACCAGGCCCAGACGCTGCGGCCTCGACAGGTTGAAGACCGTGGCCGTGTCGGTGTACGTGCGATCGACGGATCTGGCACCGTCGATCGAGTTGAGCAGCACCGGCCAGATCACTCCGAACACGATAGTGGCCAGTTGCGTGGTCAGGCCCGCCCTGAACAACACGAGGAACAGCGGCAGCAGCAACGGCGGCGGGATGGCCCGGCCGAACTCGATCAGCGGGTCCACGTAGTCGGTCGCCGAGCGCGAACGTCCGAGCAGCGTGCCCGCCACGATCCCGATCAGCGCGGCCAGCAGCCAGCCGCCGAACATGCGGCCGAGGCTCGGCAGGATGTTCGCGATCGCGTCGTCGGTGAGGAAGGCGCGGGAAGGCGGGCCGGAGAACCACAGCTCGTACATGCGGACGGCGATCGTCGTGGGCGGCGGGAAATCGGTGTCCCCGATCGCCCGCCCCATGATCTCCCAGACGACCAGCACCACCGGGACCACCCAGAGCCTGGCGACCGCCTTCACGAAGCCGCCCCGGTCCGCGCGTGGTGCCAGCGGAACAGGCGGCGCTCGCCGGCGAGCAGGGCCAGGTTCGCGATCACGCCGAACAGCCCGGCCCAGAACGTCGCCGCCATCATGAGGTCGGTCCGGTTGCCGTTGCCTGCCACGGTCACGTACACGCCGATCCCGTCCACGCCGCCGGCCACCAGCTCGGCGCTGACCGCGAGGACGAGCGCGATCCCGGCGGCGATCCTGACCCCGGTCGCGACGAACGGGGCGGCGCTGGGCAGGCTCACCCGGTAGAGCACGGCCAGGTCGCCGAACCCGAAGCTGCGCAGGGACTCCTTGGCCAGCGGGTCCACGTCGCGCATGCCGTACAGGGTGTTGATCAGGATCGGCCAGACGGACGCGTACACGATGACGGAGACTTTCATCAGCTCGTCCACCGGGATCAGCAGGATCGCGAGCGGGATGATGGCCACCGAGGGGATCGGGCGCATGAACTCGAGCACGGGCCTGATCGCCCGCTCCACCGGCGTCAGCGCGCCGAGCAGCACGCCCGCGGGCACGGCCACCGCGACGGCGGTCAGCAGGCCGAGTGCCCAGTTCGCGAGGGTGGCGCCCACCCCGGCCAGGAACCTGGCGTCGGCCGGGAGGAGCGCGGCTTCGTACAGGACGGTCGAAGGCGGTGGAAAGAGGAGGTTCTCGCCCAGGCCGAAGCGGATGACCAGCTCTCCGGCCAGGAGAAACCCCGCGGCGCCGACGGCGCCGCGGAGCAGGCGGGCACCCGTCATCCGCCCGGGCTCGCCGCGATCAGTGACTTCACGTCGATCGGGCCGTTGATGTACTTGTACTCGAGCATGAGGTCGGCCACCTTCTGCAGCCGCGCCGCCTCCAGGGTGCTCGGGTAGGTGCCCAGGGTGATCGCTGCGGCGGTCCTGGCGTCGATCTTCGTGTACGTCGGCAGCGCCGTCTCGATCTCCTTGCGGTCGCCGGAGGCGAGTTGCTGCGCTTTGGAGATCGCCCGCTGGAAGGCGGCCAGCGTCTTCGGGTTCTGCCGGACCCACTCGTCGGTGGCCATCCAGCCCGCGATGGGCAGGTCGGCGGTCTGGCCCGTCATCGTGTCGGCGATGGTGCGGAAGCCGAGCGCGTTCTTGTTGGCCGTGATGAACGGCTCGGTGATCCAGCCCGCGTCACCCTGCCCCGCGGTGATCGCGTTGCCCATCTCGGGGAACGGCTTCTCGGCGAACTTGACGTCCGCCTCGCTGAGGCCGGCCGCCTTGAGCTGGGTCGTGACGGCCAGCGTGGCGATGTTCCTGAGGTTGTTGACCAGGATGGTCTTGCCCTTCAGATCCGCGACCGTCCGGATGGGCGAGTCCTTGGGGACCATGATCTCGAAGGTGTTGGGGGCCGCCCGGTACATGTCGGCCACCAGCTTGATCTTCTTGCCCTGGCTTGCGGCCAGGATCGAGGACACGTAGTTGGTCTGCGTGATGTCCAGGGCGCCGCTCTCGATCTGCGGCAGCGCGGCGGCGCCGCCGGTGATCGTGACCGGCTCCACGGCCAGGCCCTCTTCCTTGAAGAAGCCCTTGGCCTGGGCGATGTAGAGCGCGACCGGGTCGGGAATCGGGAGCGCCCCGACCTTGACGGTGGTCTTCTCCAGACCGTTGGGCCCGGTCGAGGCCGGTGGCGCGCCGCCCCCGCTGCAGCCGGTGAGCGCGAGGACGGCGGCGGTGCCGAGCGCGAGTACGTGACAGCGCAGTGTGCGTGTCATGGGGGGTTCTCCTACTTGGATTTGGGAGAGCGAGACACGTTACTGTGCGTGATCGTACCCGAGGAATGATCGACTCTGCAGGAACACGCGCTTTCAGGCGGGGCGGGACACGTAGCGGCCCACCGGCTGCCCCACGATCTTGCCGGCGTCGAGCACGTGGTTGCCGCGGACGAAGGTGTCGGTGACCTTGGCGGTCAGCTCGAACCCCTCGAACGGCGTGTACTCCTGCGTCGACTCCGAGTCCTGCGCGCGTACCGTCCAGGTCTGCCCGGGGTCGACCAGGCAGATGTCGGCGTCGAAACCGGGGGCGATGGTGCCCTTGGTGCGCAGGCCGTACCGCTTCGCGGGGTTCCACGAGGTCAGCGCGGCGATCCGGCCGTACGGCAGGCCCCGGCGGCGCCCTTCGGTGATCAGACCGGGCAGCAGGTACTCGGCGCCCCCGAACCCGGCCTTGGCCACGAAGACGTCGTCGCGCTGCTCGCCGAACTTGAGCTCGTCGCGGCAGCAGGCGTGGTCGCTGACCACCCAGTCCACGGTGCCGTCGAGCACGTGTCCCCACAGCGCCTCGACGTCCTCGCGGGGCCTGATCGGCGGGTTGACCTTGGCCCCGATGCCGCTGGCCGTGTCGATGTCGGCGAGCAGGTGACCGATCGTGACCTCGCGGCGGAAGTCGATGTGCGGGAACGTCGCCGCCATGCGTACGGCGGCGTCCAGAGCCTTGGCGGAGGACAGGTGGAGCAGGTTGACGTTGGCCAGGCCCGTCTCGTGGGCGAGGTAGGAGGCGATGAAGACGGCCAGCCCCTCGGAGTGCGGCGGCCGGGAGGCGCTGTAGGCGGCCAGCCCGCTCAGGTCCCCGGCCTCCTCCACGAGCTTGGTGTACGCGGTCATGATCTCGGCGGTCTCGCAGTGCAGCGACAGCGAGATCTCGCCGGCCAGCTCGGGAAGCCGCTCCCTGGCCGCCTGTACGCCGCGCATCACGAACTCGAAGTGCGCGTAGTCGTAGCGCTCGCCCTCCGGCAGCATGAGGAACGCCCGCTGGTCGTCGGAGCGCCCGTGCAGCCCGTGCCCGCCGTAGAACATGAAGATCTTGAACGACGGGACCCCGAACCGTTCGACCAGGTCGGGCAGCTCGCCGATGTGCCCTCGAGACATGGGCGCCAGGTGGAAGCCGTAGTCGATGTAGGCCCGGCCCTCGGCCTGCCTGAGCACCTCGGGGAAGAACTCGGCGTAGGAGCCGCCCCTGTTGAGGTAGTACTGGCCGGTCCGCATGTAGGTGAGCGCCGTCGTCACGCCGCCCTGGGCGCTGGCGCGGCTCTCCGACCCGGTGTCCTCGGGCAGCGGGTTGTAGATGCCCCAGTGCTGGTGGGCGTCGACGACCCCGGGGAAGGCCAGCTTGCCGCCGCCGTCGATCACCTCGCCGGCGGCGGACTGTCCTGGCTCCACCCGTACGATGCGGCCGTCCGCGATGGCGATGTCCGCCTCCACGGGGTCGTCGTGCTCGTGGGTGACAACCTTCACGTTCTTCAACAACAGGTCGGTCACAGCAGTGGTCTTTCCTATGCGAGGCGGTGGGCGTTGCGGTGCCAGGACAGCACGCGCCGCTCCACCGTGAGGAACAGTGAGTTGAATGCGAAGCCCAGCACGCCGAGCAGCACGACGTTGGCCCAGACGGCCGCCATGTCGGCGCTGCTGACGGCCATGTTGAGGAGATAGCCGAATCCCTCGGTGCTGGCCTTGAGCTCGGAGATGACCATGAGGATCAGCGCCAGGGAGACGCTCAGTCGCAGGCCCGCGAAGATCTTCGGCGCCGCGGCGGGCAGGATGATCCGGAAGAACCGCAGGCGGGCGGGCACGCCGAAGACGGCCGCGGTCTCCACCTTCAGCACGTCGAGGTTGCGCGCGCCGTCGATGGAGTTGATCAGGATCGGCCAGATGATGCCGAACACGATGGTCGCGACCTGCACCTGCGGGCCGATCTGGAAGAGCACGAGGAAGATCGGGAGCATCACGGGAGGCGGCACGGCCCGGCCGAACTCGATCAGCGGTTCGACGATGTCGGCCAGCCAGGCGGTCCTGCCGATCGCCACCCCGAGCGCCACGCCGATGACCACGGCGATGGCCCAGGACCCGACCACCCTGATCAGGCTGGGCAGGAAGTTGTCGACCGCTTCCTCGGTGAAGATGTAGGGCCCGGAGAACCACAGCTCGTACATCCGGGAGACGATCAGGATCGGTCCGGGGAGATACGGAGTGGCGAGCGCCCCGGAGAGCAGTTCCCAGCCGAAGAACATGACCGGGACCAGCCACAGGCGCTTGACCAGGGTAAGGATCATGCGTTTCGCCACCTGAACAGCCGCCGCTCGGCGCGTGCGAGCAGGATGTTGACGACGAGCCCGATCACGCCGGCCCAGATCAGGACCGCGACGACGTCGATCATCGCGTCCATGCCGATGCCGGTGCTCGCCTCGATGAGGAAGCCTCCGACGCCGACCGAGCCGCCCACGATGTACTCCACGCTGATGGCCAGGATGAGCGTGATGGAGGCGGCCAGCCGGACGCCCGTCGCGATGAAGGGCGCCGCGCTCGGCAGGGCGACCCGCCAGATCACCGCGCCGCGGCCGAACCCGAACGAGCGCAGCGTCTCCTTGCCCAGCGGGTCCACGTCGCGCACGCCGTACATGGTGTTGATCAGGATCGGCCAGGAGGCGGCGAACATGATCAGCGCCACCTTGGCGTTGATCTCCGGCTGGATGAAGAACAGCGCCAGCGGGATCAGCGCCACCGAGGGGATGGGCCGCAGGAATTCCACGAACACCCGGGTCATCTCCTCGACCACCGGGACCGTTCCCAGCAGGAGTCCGATGGGGACGGCGACCAGGACGGCCAGCGGCAGCCCGATGACCGCGGCGGTGAGCGTGCCCGCGATGTCCCCGAGGAACTCCGGGTCCAGGGCCAGGGAGAACGTCCTGGCCAGGGTTGCCCCGGCCGGAGGCATCCACTTGAACAGGCCCGACATGCCGAGAATCTGCCAGGCAAGCAGAAAACCCGCCACGCCGATGGCGTGGCGGGTGAATTTGGCCAGCTTGGCGCGGGCGAGCGGATTCTGCCCGCGCCGCGCCGTGGTGATCGTGGTCATCATCCCTGGGATGCTGTGTAGATCATCGAGCTGACGTCCATCTTCTGCTTGAGCAGCTGGGAGTCGAACATCAGGTCCGCCACCCGCTGGATGCGCTGCGCGTTCAGCGAGGTCGGGTAGGCGCCCAGGTTGATCGTGGCGGCGGTCTCAGCCGGGATCTTGGTGAAGGTCGGCAGGACCTTGGTGACCGCGCTGCGGTCGGTGGCCGCGATCTGCTGCGCCTTGGCCATGGCCCGCTGGAAGGCGGCCAGGGTCTTGGGGTTGTTCTGCGTCCACTTCTCCGTGGCGGCCCAGCCGGTGATGGGCAGACCGTCGGTCGGGCCGGACATGGTGTCCAGCAGCATGGTGGCGCCGATCTCCTTCTTCGCCTGGCTGACGTACGGGTCCGTCATCCACACGGCGTCGACGCTGCCCTTGTCCAGCGAGGAGATCCATTCCGTCGTCGGGATGACGACGTACTTGATGTCCTTGGTGGTGTCGATGCCGGCGATCTTGAAGTGGGGGGCCATCGTGAGCGTGCCCAGACCGCCGACGATGTTGACGCCGATCTTCTTGCCCTTCAGGTCGGCGACCTGCTTGATCGGGGAGTCCTTCTTGACCATGATGCCGAAGGCCCCGGGCGCGCCCTGGTAGGAGTCGGCGATGTACTTGAACTTCTCGGTGCCGGCCTGCTGGATGGTCAGGATGGTGGCGTAGCTACCCAGCACCACGTCCATCTGGCCGTTGGAGAGCTTGGGGAGCACCGCCTGGGGAGCCTGGATGGGCTCCTGCTTGACGTTGAGGCCCTCTTCCTTGAAGAAGCCGCGCTCCATGGCGATGAACAGTGGCGCAGAGTCGGCGCCTGGATACTGTCCGACGAGAAGATCGGTTTTCATGCCCCCGGCGGCGGAACTCGAACTTTCTGGTTTGTCGCCGGAACTTGAACACCCGGTGATGGCGAGGGTGGTGACAAGCCCAATCAGGGCACTGCGCCCTAATGCACCGAACCGCATTACGGTCTCCTTTGAACCCATGGGGATGGGGGTGTTGGTAACTGAGGGTGTCAGCGACGCTGGAACCCTAGCGCAGCCTGTAGTTCCCGATGCACCGGGAACCCCTAAAATTAACAAGATATATCACCATATGTACCGATATATCCCTTTTGTCCGATTAATATCTCTGACTCGGCTTGACTTCGAGGGCCTGTGGCAGGTGTTGTGATTTGCGTAAAATGTGCAGCTGTGTGTCGACCGTGATCTTTGCGGTATTGGCCGATCTCGTGTTGATGTGCTCCAATAAGCTCTCGCCCCAAGGGTGCGTCGGCGTCACACCGCAAACAACCTGCATAACGTGATCTTCGTGCACCAGACCGTCCGAGGAGAGGTTGCGGAGGCAAGTGAAGAGTGTTGTCCCCTCTGTGGGCGGGGATCCGGGCTTAATAGAGGAAGCCCCCCGGCATGCGTCTGGAGGACCGCAGCAGGTCGAGCCAGGCAATGCGGGCGAGGCAGGCAAGCCTCGGACGGCATCGCGGTTCTCCCTGCGTAACTGGCGTGTGCGCTCCAAACTGCTCGTCCTGGTCGTCATCCCGACCCTCGCCGCGCTCGTGCTCGGTGGCCTGCGCGTCACCACGTCGATCTCGAGCGCCGGCGACTACGCGCAGGTCAACGAGGTCGCCGTGCTGGCGAGCCGGCTGACCGCGCTCGCGCACGAGGTCGAGGTGGAGCGTGACTACACCGCGCGCTTCGTCGCCCTCGGGCGCAAGGCCGGCCGGGATGTGGTGACCGATCAGTACGAGCCGGTCAACAAGCTCGTCGCCGAGGTCAAGGGCAGCGTCGATGCGCTGGCCTCCTCCGACAGCCCCCAGGCGCCCGAGGCCCTGCGTATCAAGAACCGCCTCAACGAGCTGGAGACCGCGCGTAACAACGCGATGGACTCCCAGCTCGACGTGAACTCCGTCATCGAGCTCTACGACCGGTTCATCACAGACCTCCTCTCCCTGAACGACACCATCGATCAAGGTGCGGTCGACAAGGAGCTCTCGGCGGTCGTCTCCGGCTTCGCCGCCCTTGCCCGCGCCAAGCAGTTCGTCTCCACGCAGCGCGCGCTGCTCGTGTCGGCCCTGGCGACCAGGGAATTCGGCCGGGCCGAGCTCGACGCCTTCATCGCCGCCCGTGCGCAGAAGAACAGTGAGCTGGCCACCTTCCGGGCACAGGTCCCCCTTGAGCTGCGCCAGGCGTACGACGACACCGTCAGCGGCAAGGCCGTCGACCGCGCGGAGATCCTGGCCGCCCGAGCCCTGTTCCTGCAGAGCCTGGGGCAGCCGCAGAACGTGACGGACCCGAAGCTCGGCCTCACCCGTGACGGCAAGGACTGGTTCGCCGCCATCAGCGAGACGATCGACGGGATGCGCAAGGTCGAGCAGCGCGCCGCCGACTCCATCGTGCTCCGCAGCCGCACCCTGGAAGGGGCCGAGCAGCAGAGCGCCGTCATCGTGGCGATCGCCATCCTGATCCTGCTCATCCTCGTGCTGCTGGTCACCGTCTTCATGGCGCGTTCGCTGAGCGGCCCCCTGCGCAGGCTGCGCAGGGAGGCGCTGTTCATCGCCGGTCGCCGCCTGCCCGACACCGTCCGTCAGCTCCGTGAGGCCGAGTCGACCGGGGACAACGTCGACGTCCAGCCCATCGGTGTCGCCTCTCAGGACGAGATCGGTGAAGTCGCGCGGGCATTCGACGAGGTACACCGCGAGGCGGTCCGGCTGGCGGGCGAGGAAGCCCGCCTGCGGAGCAACGTCAACGCGATGTTCGTGAACCTGTCCCGGCGCAGCCAGACGCTGGTCGAACGGCAGATCACCCTGATCGACGGGCTGGAGCAGGGCGAGCAGGACGAGCAGCGGCTCGGCAACCTGTTCAAGCTGGACCACCTGGCCACCCGCATGCGGCGCAACAGCGAGAACCTCCTGGTTCTCGCCGGCCAGGAACCGCCTCGCCGCTGGAGCAAGCCCGTCAAGCTGGTCGACGTCGCCCGCGCCTCGCTGTCCGAGGTCGAGAACTACGAGCGGGTCGTCCTCCAGGTCCCGGACGGCGTCGCCGTGGCCGGTCAGGCCGTCAACGACGTCATCCACCTGCTCGCCGAGCTGATCGAGAACGCCCTGTCGTTCTCGCCGCGCGAGACCAGGGTGACGGTCTCCGGCAGCAGGATCGACGGCGGCGGCGTGATGCTGTCGATCAGCGACTCCGGAATCGGCATGACCCCGGACGAGCTCACCATCGCCAACGACCGCCTCATGGACGCTCCCACCGTGGACGTGTCGGTGTCGCGTCGCATGGGCCTGTTCGTGGTCGCGAGGCTGGCGCACCGCCACGGCATCCGGGTGCAGCTGCGCCCGCACGGCACCGGCGGCCTGACCGCCATGGTCCTGATGCCGGAAGCGCTGCTCGGCTCGCAGTCTCCCGCCTACGCGACCCCCGGAAGCAACGGCATGGGGACCCTGGACTCGTTCGACGAGAGCTTCGGCGCCCGTCAGCCCATGCCACCCATGCAGTCCCCGATGCAGTCCCCCATGCAGCCCCCGATGCAACCCCCCATGCCTCCGCCGCCGGTTCCCAATTGGGGGCCGGGAGGCTACCAGCCCGGACCGGGGCACCCGTCGTTCCCCTCGCAGCCGTCGTTCTCGGCGCAGCCGAGCGTGGACGTGGGCTGGCCGGCCGACCCGCGCAGCAGCAGCGGCGGCTACGACACCTCTGACGTCTGGGTCCCGGCGCGCAACTCCAACAGCCGGCCGGGCGAATGGGGCCAGGACAACAACTCCCTGCCGAGGCGGCCCTTCGGCGGCGACCAGATGGACATGGGGCAGCCGAGATACGACTTCCCCGAAACCGAGTCGGCGGCGACCGGTCCCATCCCGGCCGTGAAGCCCGCCTCTTCGGGTGACGAATACCTGCCGATCTTCGCCTCGGTCGAGTCGGCCTGGTTCGAGCACGGCAACGAGGGTGGCGCGACCTGGGGCTCCGCCAAGGCGGACGCGGGCTGGAGCGCCGCGGAAGCCGTGGTCGAGCCGGTACGTGACGGCGCGACCGCGGCGGGCCTGCCCAAGCGGGTGCCCAAGGCCAACCTGGTGCCCGGCTCGGCCGACACCGTCTCGGCGCCCAAGGGCGTCGCCCCCATGCCGGCGGTCTCGCCGGACCGGGTGCGCAGCCGCCTTTCGAGCTTCCAGCAGGGGTTCAGGGCGGCACGTGACGACATCAGCGAGGGCAGGACGTATCCCTCCGGTCCGAGAAGTGTTGAAAGCAGGGATGAGCGCACATGAATGACCTGAGCCAGTCGGCACGTGGGGTGGACTGGTTAATCACCGACTTCGTCAGCACCGTTCCCGGCGTCGCGCACGCGGTGGTCGTCTCCTCCGACGGGCTGCCGCTGGCGGCCTCGTCGGGGTTCCCGGCTGACCGGGCTGACCAGCTGGCCGCCATCGCGTCGGGCCTGGTGAGCCTGACGCACGGTGCGGCCAGGGTGTTCGAGGGTGGTGCGGTCAACCAGACGATCGTGGAGATGCAGCGCGGGCTGATGCTGATCATGTCGATCAGCGACGGCTCGTGCCTGGCGGTCCTGGCGGCCCCGGACTGTGACATGGGTCTGGTGGCGTACCAGATGACGCTGATGGTTGATCGCGCCGGTCAGGTGCTTACTCCGGCTGTGCGCGCCGAACTGCGCGCCAGCCAGACCAGGTGATGTAGGTGACAGACCCGAGATGGAACAGCGGCGGCTGGGAATCCCATAACAGCGGTGCATGGGATTCCCAGAACAGCGGGAGCTGGCAGCCTCCGCCGCCCAGCAACGACCCCGCCTCGCCGGTGCGGCCCTACGCCGTCACCGGCGGGCGTACCGCGCCCAAGGTCAAGCTGGCCATGGAGGCACTGGTGTCCTCGGCGACCGCCGAACATCGGGAGTTCTCGCACATCACTCCCGAGTACAAGGCGATCAGCCAGCTGTGCCTGCAGGTCAGGTCGGTGGCTGAGGTCTCGGCGCTGCTGCGGATCCCCCTCGGGGTGGTGCGTGTTCTGATCGCGGATATGGCGGCAGAGGGCCTGGTTCGGGTGCATCAGCCGCAGCTGGAAGCGGGTAGGCCGGACGTCAACCTGCTGGAAAGGGTGCTCAGTGGACTTCGCAGGCTCTAGCCCCGGTTTGACCTCGACGAAGATCGTGGTCGCCGGTGGGTTCGGGGTGGGCAAGACGACGTTCGTCGGCGCGGTGTCGGAGATCATGCCGCTGACCACGGAGGCCGTCATGACCGACGCCTCCGCGGGCATCGACGATCTGGGCATGACCCCGCTGAAGTCGACCACGACCGTCGCCATGGACTTCGGCCGCGTCTCGCTTGATCGCGACCTGATCCTTTACCTGTTCGGCACCCCCGGACAGCACAGGTTCTGGTTCATGTGGGACGACCTCGTACGCGGTGCCATCGGCGCGGTGGTGCTCGTGGACACGCGGCGCCTGGCGGACAGCTTCCCCGCGATCGACTACTTCGAGGAAGCCCAGCTGCCGTTCATCGTGGGGGTGAACGGCTGGGACGGCGTCTACGGTCACAGCGACGTCGAAGTGCGCGACGCCCTGACCCTGGCGCCGCACATCCCGATGGTGCGCCTCGACGCCCGCTCCAAGGACTCGGTCAAGACCGCGCTGATCAACCTGGTCGAGCACGCGCTCTCGGTCCGCATGGCCGTGCCAGGCTGGAGCGGCTAGCGGAGCGGATAGGCTGGAGTCTTAGACGTTCATTCGCTTCGAGGACTGGCCAACCACGTGTTCGAGACGCTATCCGACCGGTTGACATCGGTCTTCTCCTCCCTCCGGTCCAAAGGCCGGCTGTCCGATGCCGACATCGACGCCACCACCCGCGAGATCCGCATCGCCCTGCTGGAGGCCGATGTCGCGCTCCCGGTGGTCAAGGCGTTCGTCGCCCAGGTCAAGGAGCGCGCCCGCGGGTCCGAGGTCTCCCAGGCGCTCAACCCGGCGCAGCAGGTCGTCAAGATCGTCAACGACGAGCTGATCGCGATCCTCGGCGGCGAGACGCGCAGGCTCCGCCTCGCCAAGACGCCGCCGACCGTCATCATGCTGGCGGGTCTGCAGGGCGCCGGTAAGACCACCCTGGCGGGCAAGCTGGCCAAGTGGCTGCGCGAGCAGGGCCACGCGCCCATGCTGGTCGCCGCCGACCTGCAGCGCCCCAACGCCGTCCAGCAGCTCCAGGTCGTGGGCGAGCGCGCCGGGGTCGCCGTCTACGCCCCCGAGCCGGGCAACGGCGCCGGCGACCCGATCGAGGTCGCCCGCACATCGATCGACGAGGCCAAGCGGCTGCAGCACGACATCGTCGTCATCGACACCGCCGGCCGCCTGGGCATCGACCAGGAGATGATGAAGCAGGCCGCCGACATCCGCGACGCGGTCTCGCCCGACGAGGTCCTGTTCGTGGTCGACGCCATGATCGGCCAGGACGCCGTCACGACGGCGCAGGCGTTCATGGAGGGCGTCGGCTTCGACGGGGTCGTGCTGACCAAGCTCGACGGCGACGCCCGCGGTGGCGCCGCCCTGTCGGTGCGGCACATCACGGGCCGGCCGATCATGTTCGCCTCCACGGGCGAGAAGCTGGAAGACTTCGACGCCTTCCACCCCGACCGGATGGCCTCCCGCATCCTTGACATGGGTGACATCCTCACCCTGATCGAGCAGGCCCAGAAGACGTTCGACGAGGAGCAGGCCGCCAAGATGGCGGGCAAGCTCACGTCGGGCGAAAACTTCACGCTCGAGGACTTCCTCGAGCAGATGATGATGGTCCAGAAGATGGGGCCCATCAAAAACCTGCTGGGCATGATGCCCGGCATGGGGCAGATGCGCGACCAGCTCAACTCCATCGACGATCGCGACCTCGACCGCATCGCCGCCATCATCCGCTCGATGACGCCGGCGGAGCGCCAGGACCCCAAGATCATCAACGGGTCGCGCCGGGCCCGCATCGCGGCCGGCTCCGGGGTCACGGTCACCGCCGTCAGCAACCTCGTCACCCGCTTCTTCGACGCCCAGAAGATGATGAAGCGGATGGCGGGCGGCATGGGCATTCCCGGCATGCCGGGCGGCCGGGGCAAGGCGGCCAAGGCGCAGAAGAAGGCCAAGAAGGGGCGGCGCGTCAGCGGCGACCCGCGCAAGGCGGCCCTCGGCAAGGCCTCCTCCGCCGAGGAGGCTCCCGCGGCCGAGCCCAAGGGCGGCGGGCTGCTGGGCAACCTGGGGGGCAAGCTGCCGCCGGGGATGGAGTTGCCGCCCGGCTTCGACCCCTCCAAGTTCCGCCTGCCCGGCCAGTAGTAAACCGCCGCCGAGAGCCCTCCCGGCGGCGGGTCCGGCCGTCGGCGGCCCGCGGCCCGGTTTTCCGCGTTGGTGGTGGAGTGGTCAGGTCCTGGCGGGTTCCTCTCACCCGGGCCCTGGTCGCCTCTGCGCGCCTGCACCCGTCGCGACTGGCCGCCCCTCGTACGTCTGTGCTACCCACCCCGCGGGGGTCGAGGGCCATTCCGTCCGGGCAGGAGCCGGTCGGGGTGTACCGGCGCCGGGGACGGGGATCGCCCGGGATCGCGTACCCGGGCGGTAACATGGGCGGGTCGCTCGCCGTACGTGCGGCCTGGTCGCGGGCGGTGCTGAGCCTCCGGGAGCCACTCGGGCACGGACGGAGGCAACGCGCCGTGACGGAACGTCGATGGCAGTGTCGTCGATCTGGCACAATGGCATGTTGGAACATCGTGACCACGCGGGTGCCCTCTCATCTCCCGCCGGACGCGCCTGTCCCTGGAGCGTCGTCCCGTCGTGCCCCACTCGGCGAGATGCCGTTCACCCACGCTCGAATGCAGGAGAGACCACACCCGTGGCAGTCAAGATCAAGCTCAAGCGGCTCGGCATGATCCGCAACGCTCAATACCGCATCGTCATCGCCGACAGCCGCACCAAGCGTGACGGCCGGGCGATCGAGGAGATCGGCCTGTACCACCCGAAGGAAAACCCTTCGCGCATCGAGGTCAACGCCGAGCGTGCGGCCTACTGGCTGGGGGTCGGCGCGCAGCCGACCGAGCCCGTCCTCAAGCTGCTCAAGCTCACCGGCGACTGGCAGAAGTTCAAGGGCGAGGCCGCCCCTGCGCCGCTGAAGGTCGCCGAGCCCGCGCCTGACCGTCACGCCCTCTACGAGGCCGCGGCCAAGGAGGCGCTGTCCGGTGGCGACACCGGCACGGCCGCCACCACGCCGAGGAAGGCCAAGAAGAAGGAAGAGGCCGAGGCCCCCGTCGAGACCCAGACCGAGGGCGAGGCCTGACGTGCTCGAGGAGGCTCTCGAGCACCTCGTGAAGGGCATCGTCGAACATCCAGACGATGTCCGGGTCCGCGCACGCCGCATTCGCAGCGGGCGCGTCCTGGAGGTCCGGGTGCACCCCGAGGACCTGGGCAAGGTCATCGGACGCGGCGGGCGCACCGCCAAGGCGCTGCGCACCGTTGTGAACGCCCTGGCCGACGGGAAGTACGTGCGGGTCGACTTGCTCGACCTGCACGAAGCAGTCCGTTAGCGTCAGGTTTCCGCGCCCTCATCGGCTTTGCCGGCCGATGGGGGCGCTTGCGTTAGGAGTTCACGTTGCAGCTGGTCGTCGGCCGGATCGGCCGTCCGCACGGGGTGCGCGGTGAGGTGTCCGTGGAGGTACGCACCGACGATCCCGAGCTGCGTTTCGCCGTGGGCACGTCCATCGCCACGGACCCCGCCGCCAGGGGGCCGCTCGTCGTAGAGGGCCGCCGCTGGCACAAGGGCTTCCTGCTGCTGGCCTTCGAGGGGGTCACCGACCGCGACGTGGCGGAGGAGCTGCGGGGCACCATGCTGGTCATCGACTCGGCCGAGGTGGCGCCGTCCGACGACCCCGACGAGTTCCACGATCACCAGCTCATCGGCCTGACGGTGGAGACCGCCGCCGGGGAGACCGTGGGCGAGGTCACCGACGTCCTCCACCACGGCCAGGACCTCCTGGTCGTACGCAGGGCCGGGGCGGACGAGGCGCTCATCCCGTTCGTCAAGGCGCTGGTGCCCGAGGTCGACCTGAAGGGCGGTCGGCTGGTCGTCGATCCGCCTGAGGGCCTGCTCTGATGCGGCTCGACATCATCTCGATCTTCCCCGAATACTTCGCGCCGCTCGACGTCTCGCTGATCGGCAAGGCCCGCGAGCGCGGCACGCTGGACGTACGCGTGCACCAGCTGCGCGACTGGACCCACGACGTGCACAAGACCGTGGACGACACCCCCTACGGCGGGGGGCCGGGCATGGTCATGAAGCCCGAGGTGTGGGGCGAGGCCATCGACACCGTCGTCGGGGACGGCGCGCCGCGGATGATCGTGCCGACGCCGAGCGGGCGGCCGTTCACCCAGGAGCTGGCGCAGGAGCTGGCGGGGGAGCAGTGGCTGCTGTTCGCGTGCGGCCGGTACGAGGGCATCGACTCGCGGGTCATGGCGGAGTACGGCTCCCGGCTGCGGGTCGACGAGGTCGGCATCGGCGACTACGTGCTGGCCGGGGGCGAGGTGGCGGTGCTGGTCATGGTGGAGGCCATCGGGCGGCTGCTGCCCGGGGTGCTCGGCAATGCCCAGTCGGCCGTGGACGACTCCTTCGCGCCCGGTTCCATGCAGAACCTGGTCGAAGGCCCCGTCTACACCAAGCCGCCCGTGTGGCGGGGGCACGAAGTGCCTGACGTGCTGCTGTCCGGACATCACGGAAAAATCGCCAGATGGCGGCGTGACCAGGCGCTGCGTCGTACCGTACGGAACAGGCCGGAGCTGGCGGCGGCGCTCGACCCCGACACGCTCGACAAGCACGACAGGAAGCTCCTGGAGGAGCTGTCGTTTCGCGTCGAGCGCGAAGATATGGCAAACTGAATCGCTGCCAACCGTCATTTGGTTGGTCTGTCATGCCCGGGAAGCGATCCCGGGTTCATCACATCAGCAGGCGTGTCCGCCGCGAGCCCCGGCCGGGTGGACCTCCGCGTGCTCACGAGGACTTGAGGACAGCTCTCATGCACACGAAGATCCAGGAGCTCGAGAAGGCGACGCTGCGTAGCGACGTGCCGGGCTTCCGTCCCGGCGACACGCTCGAGGTTCACGTACGAGTCGTCGAAGGAAACCGCTCCCGTATCCAGGTCTTCAAGGGCTTCGTGCTGCGCAGGCAGGGCAGCGGCGCCCGCGAGACCTTCACGGTCCGCAAGGTCAGCTACGGCGTCGGCGTCGAGCGCACCTTCCCCGTGCACAGCCCGGTCATCGAGAAGATCGTGCTCGTGACCCGCGGCGACGTGCGCCGGGCCAAGCTTTACTACATGCGCGACCTGCGCGGCAAGGCCGCCCGTATCCGCGAGAAGCGCGAGGCGACGACCGCCAAGTAGCCCGTTCTTTCCGTGGCCCGCGCACTGGCGCGGGCCATTCGGCTTTACAGGGCCGTTTCCTTTATGTGGAGCGACTCGTGCATGGGTGTAACGTCGGTCGAGGCTTGTCGAGCCGAAGCATCATCTAGGCTCGTCAGCGATGACTAGCGAGAGCCAGGAGCACGGCGCGCCGCGCCGCCCTGTCGAGGACGAGGTGGACGTGGTCGCCGAAGAGACTCAGAAGCCAGCAAAAGGCGAGAAAAAGGAGAAGAAGGGGTCGTTCTGGAAAGAACTTCCCGTTCTTGTCGTCGTGGCCTTGGTGCTGGCCCTGATCATCAAGACGTTTGTGATCCAGGCCTTCTACATTCCGTCGGAGTCGATGGAGAACACCCTGTTGAAAAACGACAGGGTCCTGGTCAACAAGCTCGTCTACCACACGCGTGACATCGAGCGCGGCGACGTAGTGGTCTTCTCGGGCGTCGACTCCTGGGACGGCGAGTTCCCGATGGAGGAGCCTTCCAACCCGATCGCGGCCTTCTTCCGCTGGGTCGGCACGGCGTTCGGCATCGTGCCCGGCGAGAAGGACTACATCAAGCGGGTCATCGGTGTCGGCGGCGACCACGTCAAGTGCTGCGACCCCAAGAACCGCATCACGGTCAACGGCACGCCCATCGACGAGGAGGGCTATCTCTATCCGGGCAACGTGCCGTCCGACAAGTTCTTCGACATCACGGTGCCGGAGGGGCGGCTGTGGGTGATGGGCGACCACCGGTCGGTCTCGCTCGACTCCCGGTCCCACACCGGAGACGCGGGTGGCGGCTCCATTCCCGAGAGCCAGGTCATCGGGCGGGCCTTCGTGATCGTCTGGCCGTTCAACCGGGCGTCCTCGATCGACATCCCGGACACGTTCGCGCAACCCGCTCTTCAGGCACTGGGCGGCTCCGTGCCGCTGGTCGCCGGGTTCGGGCTGGCCGTACCCTTGGTCCTGGTTCGTCGCCGTTGGCTGGGGAGGAGGCGTTGATGGCCGTCACCAAGAAGGCGGAGGGCGTGGGCAAGGAGAAGAAGAAGGGCGGCTTCCGCGAGACGGTGCTGCTGCTGGTCCTGGGCGTGGGCATCGCGCTGCTGCTGCAGGCGTTCGTGGTCGGCTCGTTCTACATCCCGTCCGTCTCGATGGAGAACACGCTGCTGGTCAACGACCGGGTGTTCGTCAACAAGCTGGCGGGCAAGCCGGAGCGCGGCGACATCGTGGTGTTCAAGGGCTGGAACAACGGCGAGGACACCATCAAGCGGGTCATCGGCGTCGGCGGCGACAAGGTGGTGTGCTGCGACTCCAAGAAGCACATCACGGTCAACGGCACGCCGCTGGACGAGGCTTCGTACCTCTACCCAGGCGATTACGCTTCCGGCGATAAGTTCAACGTCACCGTGCCCCCCGGGAAGCTCTGGCTGATGGGCGATCACCGCAGCGCCTCGGCCGACTCGCGGGCCCACATGGAGGAGGCCGGAGGCGGGTTCATCTCGGAGAACGACGTGATCGGCAAGGCCGTGGTGCGCTACTGGCCACTGTCACGGGGTTATCTCTTCTCCCGTCCTGACACTTTCGACAAGGTCAAATAGCGGGCGCTTTCGGTCGCGGTTCGCGGCGTATGGGGCGTACGCTGCCTCTGTCATGACAGTTGCGTTCCGCCCTCGGCCAAGCGTCGTCCGGCGCGATTCCGGACTCTACGCCTATGAGCGGGCGCTCGCCCGCCGCGGCCTCACCCCCATCGCGGGCGTCGATGAGGCCGGCCGCGGCGCCTGCGCGGGGCCCCTCGTCGTCGCGGCCGTGATCCTGCGCAGGCAGATCGACGGCCTCGGCGACTCGAAGCTGCTCTCCCCGGCGGTGCGCGAACGTCTGTACGACCAAATCGTCCGCGTCTCCCACATCGGCATGGTGATCATCCCGCCGGGGGAGATCGACGCAAAAGGTCTTCACAAAAGCAACGTTTCAGGAATGCGGCGAGCTGTCGCACAGTTGCCTTGTGACCCGGAGTACATCCTGACGGACGGCTTCCCGGTGCCGGGGCTCCCGGCGCCGTCGCTGGCCGTGTGGAAGGGGGACCAGGTGGCCGCATGCGTGGCGGCGGCGTCGATCGTGGCCAAGGTGACGCGAGACCGTCTCATGGTCGCGCTCGACGAGCGTTACCCGCAGTACGGCTTCGCCGAGCACAAGGGGTATGTCACACCAGGACACCGGCTGGCGCTGGAAACGCACGGGCCGTGTCCTGATCACCGATACTCCTTCGTCACGGTGGCGAGGGAGATGGGTGAAAATGAAATGGGGGCCGGGGTTGCCTGAGCAGGCGAACCGGGGGACCGGTACGACAGGAGGACCGCGATGAGCGCAGAGGATCTCGAAAAGTACGAAACCGAGATGGAGCTGCAGCTTTACCGCGAATACCGAGATGTCGTCGGTTTGTTCACATACGTGGTGGAGACCGAGCGTCGCTTCTACCTGACCAACTCGGTCGACCTCGACGTCCGTACCGCGGAGAACGGCGACGTCTTCTTCGACGTGAAGATGCAGGACGCTTGGGTGTGGGACATGTATCGGCCGGCGCGGTTCGTGAAGAACGTGCGAGTGGTCACGTTTAAAGATGTGAACGTGGAAGAACTGGCCAAGGCGGACCTGGAGATGCCCAAGGAGGGCTTCTCGGGGTAACAAGCCGGGGCTCGAGGCCCACCCGCTCGCGCAGCCTGGCCGTCCGGCTCAGCCTGGCTATCCAGCTTGGCCGTCCGGCTCAGCCTGGCTATCCAGCTTGGCCGTCCGGCTCAGCCTGGCCGTCCAGCTTGGCCGTCCGGCTCAGCCTGGCCGTCCAGCTTGGCCGGTCGCCGGTGGTGGCACGCCTCCGCAACAGGCTCCGCCAGAAGGCAGTTCCTCACCCTCAGCCCCATCCGCCCCTCTGGTGAATGAGCCACATCCGTGCCTCTCCGGAGCCGACACCGCGCACCGAGCTGGCGAGCCGACACCGGTACGCCGTGCGGGGCGGCCGACACCGCATGCCACGCTCACGAGCTGCCGCTCTGGCCTGCGGGGTGGTTCAGCGTGACGTACCGCTCGTACCAACAAGCACGCGCGCTGATTCCCGCGAGCAATGCAGGCGTGCTTTGAGGGGCGATGCGGGTGTGCCTTGAGGGCGAGTCAGCGCTGCGGACCACTCTCGCGAGTCATCACCGCTGACCCCTCGGAAGCCACAGCCGTGCATCGGCACCGCCGAGCCGACGCTGGGCGGCTCGGAGGCCAATCAGCGACGCTCGCCTATCCCACAGGCCACTGCAAGAACATCACGCTCTCTAGCCCCGTTTTCCGCACGTCGGGTTGTGTGAAGATCGCCAGGTTGCTGTGGTGATCGTCATCGCGGTATGACCTGGCTGGTGAGACAGCGTGC
>NZ_JBITJQ010000003.1:461981-757604 GCF_044460125.1 Nonomuraea sp. NPDC050153 | reverse complement strand
GGTCGCCCTCTCAGGCCGGCTACCCGTCGTCGCCTTGGTAGGCCACTACCCCACCAACAAGCTGATAGGCCGCGAGCCCATCCCCAACCGAAAAACTTTCCACCACCACCCGATGCCAGGGGCGGTCATATCCGGTATTAGACCCAGTTTCCCGGGCTTATCCCAGAGTCAGGGGCAGGTTGCTCACGTGTTACTCACCCGTTCGCCGCTCGAGTACCCCGAAGGGCCTTTCCGCTCGACTTGCATGTGTTAAGCACGCCGCCAGCGTTCGTCCTGAGCCAGGATCAAACTCTCCAAACAATGTTTTCGTCTGGATTGTGAATCCAAGCAATAACCGTCAATAATGACGGGGATATGCATGTGTTACTCATGCACTGGCTTTTAACACACTGTTGAGTTCTCAAGAAACGGACGCGTACTTCCTCACTCAAAACCGTTTCCGGTGTTTCGCTCGGAGGCGTTCATTTCGTTGTGTCTTAAGTCTTTCAGCCGTTCAAGTTCCTGTCAAATTGACCGGACTTGCTCGACTTGCGGAAATTAAGACCCGCCCCGTTTCCGGGACAACCCCTCTAACTTACCAGCCCATCCGAACCGATGCGAATCCACCGGAGGACGACCCTCGAAGGAAGTGGGATTTGCCGGGCATCTCCGGGAGTCTCTGTGACCCCCTCGGCCGCCCTGCGCGAAGCAACTCTAGCAGCCCACAGCGCCTACTTCGCGCCACTCAGGTAATCATGTGGTCCTCCCCTCACCACGCAACGCCCAAACCTCATCAAGGACACCCAGGTCGACGCCTCAGGCGTCAAGCCGACCGCAAGTCATCCGCAATCGCGGCCAGGTACGAAGTACCTACGAGCAGACTGCGCTCTCGGAGGTGTCCGCTATGACCCGCTCGGAGTTCGACGACATCCGCGCCTTCCTCGCCGACGAGGCGACCCATGCCGGAGACCTGCTGAGGATCGCCAGGACCCTGATCGACGACCTCGAACACGCGCGGATGCGCGAGGCCGTCCTCCGTACCCACTATCTGCGGCTGCTCACGGCGGCGCGGGCGACCGTGGCGGCCGACCTCGCGGGCGCGCCCGACCCCATGGCGTTCCTCACGCACGAGCTGTCCGAGCGCGGCCAGATGCCGGAGGACGGCGAGGCCGTGCAGCGCATCCTGTCGGACGCCCGTACGGCGGCCGCGCTGCTCGCCTGCCTGGAGGAGTCCGTCCCCCAGCGCCCTCGCGGAATGCGCCTGCGCCGGTGCGTCGGCATGAGGCGCACCCTCCCGCGTTAGCCGCTGACCCGATGTGCACGCAGGGCATACCCAGCCTTGGCTGACCGGCTGTAAGACTTCGCATATGTGGCAGCGGGGGTTGAACTGGGCGGCAATCGCACTAGTCGGGACATTTGGCCTGATGTGGGTTGGCGTCGTGGTCTACGCCGATCAGAGCTCATCCCTCTGGATGCGGGTCGTGCAGGTGGCCTTCGGGATCCTGCTCCTCGGCTGGGCCGTGCAGAAGGCGGTCGTGATGCTGCTCAGGCCGTCAGGCCACTGCTACTCGGACGAAGCCGACGGCTGGAACCGATAGCCCATCCCGGGCTCGGTCAGCAGGTGGACCGGGCGGGCGGGGTCCCGTTCGAGCTTGCGCCGGAGCTGGGCCATGTACTGGCGCAGGTAGTGCGTCTCCTTGAGGTAGGAGTCTCCCCAGACCTCCCGGAGCAGTTGGCGCTGGCTGATCAGCTTGCCCGGGTTGCGCAGCAGGATCTCCAGGAAGTGCCACTCCGTGGGAGTCAGCCGTACCCCTCCCGAGATCGACTTGCTGGTGAGGTCGATCACGTGATCGCCCAGCCGCACCGTGGCGGCTTCCTCGTCGTGCTGCCCCGTGCGGCGGGTCACCGCGCGGACGCGGGCGAGCAACTCGTCGATGCTGAACGGCTTCGTCACATAGTCGTCGGCCCCAGCGTCGAGCGCGTCTACCTTGTCGGTGCTGTCCGCGCGCCCCGACAGGACGATGATCGGCACGGCGGTCCAGCCGCGCAGGCCCTCGATGACCTCCACGCCGTCCAGATCCGGCAGCCCGAGGTCGAGGATGACCAGGTCAGGATGCCACTCGGCGGCCTGGCGCAGCGCCGAGCCGCCGTCGGCCGCGACCGCCACCTCGTACTGCCGGGCGGCCAGGTTCACGCGCAGAGCACGCAGGATCTGCGGCTCGTCGTCCACCACCAGCACGCGGATCACGTGTGCCTCCGCAGCGAGACGGTCATGGTCAGTCCCCCTCCAGGCGTGTCCTCCAGCACGAGCGTGCCGCCCATCGCCTCGGTGAGGCCGCGCGAGAGCGCCAGGCCGAGCCCCACACCTGTGTGGCTGTCGCGATCACCGAGCCGCTGGAACGGCATGAACACCCTTTCATGCGCTTCCGGAGGAATGCCGGGGCCCCTGTCGACTATGCGGATCTCCACGTTCTCGCCGTGCCAGCTCGCGTTGACGAGCACGGGTTCGCCGTCGGGGCTGTAGCGGACGGCGTTCGACATCAGGTTGACCAGTACGCGCTCCAGCAGGGCCGGGTCGGCCATGATCTCGGGGACCACGGGCGGGAGGTCGCTGCGGATCTGGTCGCGCAGCGGTCCGAGGTCGTCGATGGCGTGCGGCAGCACGTCCTCGATCGCCACGGGCTCCAGGTTCACGCCGAGCACGCCTGCCTGGAGGCGGCTCATGTCGAGGAGGTTCGCGACGAGCCGGTCCAGCTTGATCAGCGACTCGTCGGCGGTGGCCAGCAGCTCGCCTCGATCCTCGTCCGACCAGGTCACGTCGGTGCTGCGCAGGCTCTCCACCGCCGCCTTGGCCGAGGCGAGCGGCGTACGCAGGTCGTGGCTGACGGCGGCGAGCAGGGCGGTGCGCATCCTGTCGGCCTCGGCCAGCGGCTCGGCCTGCTCGGCGGCCTCGCGCAGCCGCTGCTCGCGCAGGGCGACCGCCGTCTCCGCCGCGAACGCCTCCAGCACCCGCCGGTCGCTCGCGTCGAGCAGCCGCCCCCGGGCTGCGAGCACGAGCCGTTCGTCGATCACGACGTCGGTGTCGGCCGTGCCCGGGCTCGTGCACGGCGGACCGCCCGAGGTGGCCACGATGTGCCAGTCGTCCGTACGCTCCAGCAGCGTCACCGAGCTGAGCCCGAACGTCTCCCGCGTTCTGGCCAGCAGCGACGGCAGCGCCGCGTCGCCCCTCAGCACGTGACCCGCCAGCGTGGACAGCACCTCGGCGTCCGCCCGCGAACGCGCCGCTTCCCTGCTGCGCCTGGCCGCCAGGTCGACGACCGTGCTGACCATGACCGCCACCAGCACGAACGTGGCCAGCGCCAGCACGTTCTGCGGCTCGGCGATCGTCAACGTGTGCAGCGGCGGCGTGAAGAACCAGTTGAGCAGCCCGAACCCGAGCACCGCGGCCGTCAACGCCGGCCACATGCCGCCCACCAGGGCCACCCCGACGACCAGCAGCAGGAAGAGCGGGATCTCGCTGGGCAACGACAGGCCCAGCGGCCGGAGCGCGGCCGTGAGCAGCGACGGCCCGAGCAGCGCCAGCCCCCAGCCGGACAGCCGCCGCCTGCGGGTCAGCACGGCGCTCGACCGGGCCTGCTCATGGCCTTTCTTGGTCGCCTCGTGCGTCACCATGTGCACGTCGATCGACCCGGACAGCGCCGTCGTGGTCACGCCCACGCCACGCGTGAAGATCTGCGCGAACCGCCCCCTTCTGGACGCGCCCAGCACGAGCTGGGTGGCGTTCACGCCACGGGCGAAGTCGAGCAGCGCATGCGGGATGTCGTCCCCGACCACCTGGTGGTAGGACCCGCCGAGGGCTTCGACGAGGGCGCGCTGGTGCAACAGGTTCGCCGGGTCGCCGCCGGAGCTCAGCCCGTCGGCGCTGGTGACGTGCACGGCCAGCAGGTCAGCCCCCTTGCTCCGGGCCGCGATGCGCGCGGCCCGGCGGATCAGCGTGTCCCCTTCCGGGCCTCCGGTGAGAGCGACCACCACGCGCTCGCGGGCCTCCCAGGTGCCCTCGATGCCATGATCTGAGCGGTAGCGGTCGAGTTGCTCGTCCACCTTGTCCGCCAGCCAGATCAGGGCGAGCTCCCGCAGAGCGGTCAGGTTGCCGACGCGGAAGTAGTTGGCCAGCGCGGCGTCGATCCGATCGGGCGGGTAGACGTTCCCGTGGGCCATCCGCCGGCGCAGCGCCTCGGGGGCCATGTCCACGAGCTCGAGCTGGTCGGCCCGGCGCACCACCTCATCAGGTACGGTCTCCCGCTGCGACACGCCGGTGATCTGCTCGACCACGTCGTTCAGGGATTCCAGGTGCTGGATGTTGAGGGTGGAGATGACGTCGATGCCGGCGTCGAGCACCTCGTCGATGTCCTGCCAGCGCTTGACGTTGCGGGAGCCCGGAACGTTCGTGTGGGCGAGCTCGTCGATCAACACCACGGTGGGGGCGCGGGCGATGACGGCATCGACGTCCAGCTCGGTGAACGTCGAGCCCCGGTAGGGCACCGTCCGCCTCGGCAGGACCTCCAGCCCTTCGAGCAGCTGGGCGGTCCTGGCGCGGCCGTGGGTCTCGACGAAGCCCACGACCACGTCCTTGCCACGTTCGCGGGCGCGGTGCGCCTCGCTCAGCATGTCGTACGTCTTGCCCACGCCGGGCGCCGCACCCAGGTGAACGCGCAGCCTCCCACGGGACGTTCTTCCCATTCCTCCAGGTTACGGCTGGTACGGCGGCGCGACCCCCCAGCCCCAGTGCGGCACAGGAGCCTCAAGCGGGGGCGTGGCGTCCGGCTGGGAATTGTGCCTTGCCAGTCTGGTGCCCCATTCGAGGTAGCCGGCGAACGCCGCCCTGAACTCGGGGTCGTCCGGCAGCCCCACCTCGTCGGCGGCGTCCATGAGGAGGTTCACCCATCTGCGGCGCTGGGGCTCGGTGATGGCCCTGCCGAGGTGGTGGCGGAGCATGTTCGGGTAGCCGCCGCGCTCCTCGGTGTACCGGTCGGGGCCGCCGAAGACCTCGCTGAGCCACATCGCCACGTATTTGGGGTGATCCGGGTCCATGTGCGCGAACAGCGGGCCGATCAGGTCGTCTTTGACGACTGTGCGGTAGAACGCCTCGGTCAGCCGTTCGAACGCCTCGCTGCCGCCCGCCCAGTCGTACAGCGTGGGTACTGATTCTTCAGTCATGTAATGATGTAATCATTCGCGGGCGCGGCCGAGCAAGGCTGGGAAAACGACAAAGTCCCCGGTCTCCGGATCTCTCCGGTGACCAGGGACTCTGGTTTTGTAGCGGGGACAGGATTTGAACCTGCGACCTCTGGGTTATGAGCCCAGCGAGCTACCGAACTGCTCCACCCCGCGTCGGTGTCTCTGGAAATAACCATACAGGGTCCGCGACGGTGCTCCGACCACGCCGACCCCGAAGTGACCGCCGTCAGTGGTGGGAGTCTCTTGGGGAAGGGGCTTTGAGCAGCGGGAATGCATCCGTCGGATGGGTGTGGCCGCCCCTTGAAACATCTTGCGCGGCCATTTCGGGGGCGACGGAGAATGACAAAAGCCCGGACTCCGTTGAAGGAGCCCGGGCTTCTGGGTGGTAGCGGGGGCAGGATTTGAACCTGCGACCTCTGGGTTATGAGCCCAGCGAGCTACCGAACTGCTCCACCCCGCGTCGCCTTGCTGCTCTTAAAGAGTAGTGGGCGGCGAGGGGTGGGCGCAAACTGATTGAGCTAGGACGTGCCCGCCGCTTGCGAGCCCGTCGGCGAGGGCGACCCGCTCGGCGAGACCGAAGGCGTCGCCGGCGGTGAGACCGATGGCGAGACCGACGGGGTGGCGGACGGGGTCACCGACGGGGTCGCCGAGGGCTTGGGCTGCTGCGCGTTGGCCCCCTCCAGCGCCTTCAGCGCCTCCTCCAGCCGCTTCTGTGCCTCACCGTAGGCGTCCCAGTTCGGCGGACTCGACTGCAGGGCCTTCTGCGCGTCCTCGTACGCCTTCTTGGCGTTGGCGATCGCCGTGTTGATCGCCGTGTTGGGGACGTTCTGCTGCTCTGTGGGAGTGTTCTGCTGCTGCTCCTGTTGCTGCTCGCCGAACACCTCCGAAAGCGCCTTCTGCAGATCCGGCCCGACGCCGATCTTGTTGCCGTACGACACCAGGACCCGCTGCAGTATCGGGTACGGCTCCTGGCCCCCGCCCGCGGTCACCTGGACGTACACCGGCTCGACGTAGAGCAGGCCGCCCGCGTACGGCAGCGTCAGCAGGTTGCCGTACCGAAGCGACGAGCTACCCACGCCCATGACGTTGAGCTGGCCGGCGAGACGGCTCTGGAAGGCGTTCTGCACCTGGCCGGGGCCCGGGATGGGCGTGTTGGACGGCATGCGCAGGATGCGCAGCCGGCCATAGCCGGAGCCGGCCGACGAGTCGACCGCCATGAACGCCGACAGGTTGGCGCTCCCCTGCCGTGGCACGAACGTGGTCGTCAGCGAGAACGTCGGCGTACCGCCCGGCATCGTGGTGGTCAGGTAGTAGGGCGGCTGCTTGATGTTCTTGTCGCCCTGCGTGGGGTCGCCCGGGACGTTCCAGAAGTCCTGGCCGCTGTAGAAGGCGGCGGGGTTGGTGATGTGGTAGCGCGACAGCGTGTAGCGCTGCACCTTGAACAGGTCTTCGGGGTAGCGGACGTGGTTGCGCAGGCCGGGGCTCATCTCCGAGGCCGGGCGGATGATCCCCGGGAACGCCTTGCTCCAGGTCTTCAGCAGCGGGTCGTTGGTGTCCCAGCCGTAGAGCGTGACCGTGCCGTCGTAGGCGTCGACCGTGGCCTTGACGGAGTTGCGGATGTAGTTGACCTTGTCGCTCGGCTGCTGGGCGATCACGCGGCGGTCGGTGGACGTGTCGCGCGTCATGTCGCCGAGGCTCTCGCTCTGCGAGTACGGGTAGTCGTTGGACGTCGTGTAGCCGTCGAGGATCCAGGTGATGCGCCCGTCGACGATCGCCGGGTAGGGGTTGCCGTCGAGCGTCAGGAAGGGCGCGACCTTCTGGACCCGGTCACGCGGGTTGCGCACGTACAGGATCTGGGAGTTGTCGTTGATGTCGCCCGACAGCAGGATGTTCGCCTCGCCGTACTTGGCGGCGTAGACGAGCCTGTTGAGGAACGAGCCGACGCGGACGCCGCCCTTGCCGTCGTAGATGTTGTCCGCCTGGCCCGTGCCGCCCGTCTGCGGGTAGTCGAGCTCCTTCGTCTTCGGGTTGCCGCCCGCGATGACGTATTCCTCGCCGGCCGGCTCCTCGCCGAAGTAGATGCGCGGCTGGCGCAGCCCCGTGGTGGTCGCCAGGGGGCCGGTGACCGGCATGTCCTTGGCGTCGTAGTTGGGCAGGCCGCCGCCGTCGACCTGGTTGCCCGGCGCGGCGACGAAGCCGTAGCCGTGGGTGTAGACCAGGGCCCGGTTGATCCAGTTGTTCTGGCCCTCGGGCGGGCCGGTCATCTCGCGGACGCCGACGACGTGGTCGATCAGCTTGCCGTCGCTGTCCGGGTAGCGGTCGACGTCGAGCGTGTCGCCGAAGTTGTAGAAGCCGCGGATGCGCTGCGTCTGCTCGTACGTCGAGGACACCAGCGCCGGATCGAGCAGCCGCACGCCGGAGACGGAGGCGTCGCCCTCCTTCTGGACCTTGGTCGGGTCGGACTCGGCGTTGTAGTTTTCGACCTCGGTCTTGTCGACGTTGTACGCCTCGCGCGTGGCGTCGATGTTGCGCTGGATGTAGGCCGCCTCCTTGCCCTGCTGGTTGGGCTTGACCTGGAACTGCTCGACCAGCGCCGGGTAGACGCCGCCGATCAGGATGGCCGAGAGCACGAGCAGGCCGGCCGAGACCCCGGGGAGCATGCCGCCGGGCCGGAAGATGCCGGCGAAGAACAGGACGGCGCAGATCAGCGCGATGATCGCGAGGATGGTCTTGGCCGGCAGGACGGCGTTGACGTCGGTGTAGGAGGCGCCGTGGACGAACCCCCGGTCGGAGAAGACCAGGCCGAAGCGGTCGACCCAGTAGGCGACGGCCTTGAGCAGGACGAAGACGCCGAGCAGCACCGACAGGTGGGTGCGGGCCGCCCTGGAGGCGTGCACGCCCGGCGACTGCAGCCGGAACCCGCCGTACAGGTAGTGCGTGATCGCCGCCAGCACGATCGAGATGATCACGGCGGTGAACAGGAAGTTCAGCACCATCCGGATGAACGGGTAGTCGAACATGTAGAACGAGATGTCCAGCCCGAACAGCTGGTCCTGCTTGCCGAACGACTCGCCGTTGACGAACTTCAGCCACGTCTCCCACTGGCCGGCGAAGGACGAGCCGGAGAAGAGCGCGAGCAGGCCCATGCCGACGATGAAGATCAGCTTGCGGTGGGGGTCGAGCGCCATGCGGTAGCGGTCGGCGCCGCTGCCCCCGCCGAACATCGCCGGCCCGAACATCGGCCGCATCCGGAAGGCCAGCAGCATGTTGCCGCCCGCGATGCCGACCATGAGCAGGGCCCCGACCAGGAACAGCACGATCTCGGTCAGGAGCACGCCGGTGAAGATCGACGTGTAGTGCGTCGCGTCAAACCATAGATAGTCGGTGTAAATACCGGAAAAAAGGAAAAACAGCGCCACGATCGCCACCAAGGCGATCGCCACAGGCAGAAGCAGTCTCGGTCGGCGGGGCAAGCGCATCGCCCTGCCGGCTCCTGGGGTCCGGAAGCTCAAGGCCAACCCCTCGTCGTGATGAAGAAACGGTCCGTGTCTGGCAACTTACACCGCTGTGCCAGCCCTACGGCTAACGCACGGCGAGCTCCAGAAGTTTCATCCGGCCTCGCACGCGGGCACGTTGCCCTTGCCCGTGCGCAGCGCGTCGAGCGCCAGCACCGCGTCGTGCAGCGTGTCGGCCCTTACCAGCCGGAGCCCGTCGGGCACGGCTTTCATGGCCTCCGCGCAGTTGTCCACCGGGGTCAGGAAGACCGTGGCCCCGGAGTCTTTCGCGCCCACCATCTTCTGGGCGATGCCGCCGATCGCGCCGACCTCGCCCGAGGGCTGGATCGTGCCGGTGCCGGCGATCTGCTTGCCGCCGGTGATCTCACCGGGCGTGAGCTTGTCGACTATGCCGAGCGAGAACATCAGCCCCGCGCTCGGCCCGCCGACGTCGCCGACGTTGATGTCGACGTCGAACGGGAACTTGTACTTGGCCTGCATGACCACGCCCACGAGGGTCTGCCCCTTGGGACCGGCCACCGTCGGCACGGTGACGTCGAGCTTCTGACTCCCCCTGGTGACGGAGAAGGCCACGTTCTCGCCCGGCTTGTGCGCCTTGACCGCGTCACCCACGACGTCGACGTCCTTCGCGGGCTTGCCGTCCACGGTGTTGATCTCGTCGCCCTTCAGCAGCTTGCCGTCGGCGGGCCGGCCCTTTTCCGTGGAGACCACGGTCACGACCATGTTGAAGGGGATCTTGAGCTCGCTGAGCGCGGCGGCGGTGGCGGAGTCCTGTGAGTTGGTCATCTCGACCGTGTTCTCCTCCTCGACCTCCTTGGGGTCGCGGTCGGGAGCGAAGATGGTCTCCTGCGGGACCACCGCCACGGTCGGGTCGATCCAGCCCCGCAACGCCGTGAGCAGGTCGATCTGGGCGGCCGGGCCGCCCTGGTAGGCCACCGTGACCAGGCTGAGCGCGCCGCTGGTCGGGTAGGTCTCCCGCCCCTTGATCGAGATCACGGGCTTCTTGTCGACCTCGCCGATCGTGTTCTCGGTCGGGCCGGGGCTCAGCACGACGTACGGGACCGGCCTGAACGCGCCCACCACGCCGAGCGCGAGCACGAGGAATCCCGCGAGCAGCAGAGTCAGGGCGCGTCGTGACATGTCGATGAGCTTATTCGCCGACGCCCACCCATTCGCTCTCGCCGTCGGCGAACGCCTGATGTTTCCAGATGGGGACATTCGCCTTCAGGTCGTCGATCAGCCGTCTTGACGCCTTGAACGCCTCGTCCCTGTGGGGCGCGGCCACCGCGACGATGACGGCCGCCTCGCCCAGCTCCAGGTCGCCCACGCGGTGGACGGCGGCCAGCGCGGTCACGGGGAAGTCGGCGGCCACCTTCTCGGCGACCTGCCGCAGCTCGGCCTCGGCCGAAGGGTGGGCCGAATAGGAGAGCCTGGTCACCGGCTTTCCGTGGTCCTGCTCGCGCACGGTGCCCACGAAGACGGCGGTGCCGCCGGCGGCGTGGTCGCTCACGGCGGCCATGACCTCGTCGACGGAGAGCGGGGTATCACGAATCCCGAGCAACCGGATGACGTCCACGCAAAGAGCCTACCAACAAGAAATCTGCCCGCTGGACTGCCGAAACGCCGTCGTTCCAGGTCAGCGGCAGGTTGGCAGCGGATTTCTCAGCCGCGCCGCTTCTTGCGCACCTGGCGGACGATCGCGGCGGTGCCGATGACGGCCACGGTGGCGCCCGCGGCGGTGAGCGTGGCCTCCTTGACCGGCAGGCGCCGGCCGACCACGGTCGTCCTGTTCTCGCGCAGCCCCAGGAGCTCCTCGAACGCGGCCTCGTTCGTCCACGAGGGCTTCCAGCCGGCCTCGCGCAGCGCCGTGCAGTCGACGACCCACGGGTAGACGACGTAGTGCAGATCGGTCGCCGGGGCCGGCGTGATGCCGAGCCGGTGCAGTCGCTGGGCCGTGCTGAACGTCAGCCCCGCGGGGAGCTCGAACCTGCGGATGCCCGACAGCTCCTCGACCTGCTCCTGCTCCAGCCACCCGTCCGAGCCGACCGCGACCACGCCCGTGACGACGCCGCGGGCGGCCAGGTCCAGCGCCGAGACCAGGTCGTCGACGTGGCAGAACTGCCAGCGCGAGTGGCAGCCCTTGACCGTCAGGAGCCTGGGCGACTCGAAGTGACGGGTGATGACGGTGTCAACTCCCGCGCCGACGACCGCGGCCGGGCGCAGCACGGTGACCTCCAGGCCGGGGTGGCTGCGCAGCGACCTGCGTACCAGGGACTCGATCTCCAGGTAGTCGCCCACGACGCCGGTGTCGGGCTCGGCCGCCACCGGGGCGTCCTCGGGCAGGGGCACCTCGTTGTCGGGCGCGGCTCCGTACACCATCGCGCTCGTGACCAGCACGACCCGCCGCACGCGCGCCGCCGCGCAGGCCGTCAGCACGGTCTGGGCGGCCCGCAGGTTGTACGCGCGCCGCTCGGACGGGTCGGAGTCGACGGCGTAGTCACCGGCCAGATGGACCAGGACGTCGATGTCGGAGATCCGGTTCGCCAAGAGCGGATCCCGTACGTCGATCACTCTCCACGTGGCTTCCCGAACATCGCCGCGCTCCTCGTCGATGGCCACCACCCTGCGGAAATCCGCGGAGGATACGAGCCTCGCGAGCAGCTCGCGGCCGATGCCGGAGGCCGCTCCCGTGACGGCCACTACGGGTTGGCTCGGGCGTTTCGAGGTAGGCACCAGGTCCTCACTTTGCACTGATCCGCCGTAGGACGACTAACGTGGCGGATGTGGACTCCTCCATCCTGCACGAGGTAGAGCGGTGACTGACCTGCCAGGTCGCGAAAACGACCCTAACGAGAACCCGTTCGCCATGTTCGGCAACCCTGAGCAGATGGCTCAGGCGATGCGCCAGTTCGCCGACATGCTGTCGGCGCCCCAGGGCTCAGGCCCTGTCAACTGGGACATGGCCAAGAACATCGCCCGTCACGCCGTGGTCGCCCAGGGCGATCCGAGCGTCATGGAAGGCGAGCGTCGCCAGATCGTCGACGCGCTGAGCCTGGCCGACCTGTGGCTGAACGAGGCGACGACGCTGCCGAGCGGTGTGTCCGGCCCGCAGGCCTGGAGCCGGTCCGAGTGGATCGAGAACACCGTCCCGGTCTGGCGCAAGCTCTGCGAGCCGATCGCGGAGCGCATGGTCGAGACCATGGGCGGCGCGCTCGGCGGCTCAGGGCTGCCTCCCGAGGCCCAGCAGATGGCCGGTCCGCTGCTCGGCATGCTCAAGCAGATGGGCGGCATGATGGTCGGCCAGCAGATCGGGCAGGCGCTCGGCTCGCTGGCCCGCGAGGTGGTCGGCACCACCGACATCGGCCTGCCGCTGTCCGACAAGGCCGCGCTGCTGCCCGGGGGCATCGCCTCGTTCAGCGAGGGCCTGGAGATCCCGGCCGACGAGATCCGGCTCTATCTGGCGCTGCGCGAGGCCGCGCACCACCGGCTGTTCCAGCACGTCCCGTGGCTGCGTTCCCACCTGCTGGGCGCGGTCGAGGAATACGCCAAGGGCATAACGGTCGACACCTCGGCGCTCGAAGAGCAGATCCGCGGCCTCGACATCAACAACCCCGAGGCGATCCAGGAGGCGCTGAGCGGGGGCAACCTGCTCAAGCCCGAGGAGACCGAGCGGCAGAAGGCCGCGCTGGCGCGGCTGGAGACGATGCTCGCCCTGGTCGAGGGCTGGGTGGCCACCGTGGTCGACCGGGCCGCCGAGGGCAAGCTGCCCTCCGCCGTGGCGCTGGCGGAGACCGTACGCCGGCGGCGCGCGACCGGTGGGCCGGCGGAGCTGACGTTCGGGACGCTGGTGGGGCTGGAGTTGCGGCCGCGGCGGCTGCGCGAGGCGGCGGCGCTGTGGCGCGCGCTGGAGAGCGAGCGCGGGCTCGACGGGCGCGACGCGCTGTGGGGCCACCCCGACCTCATGCCGACAGCCGACGATCTCGACGATCCCGACGCGTTCGTACGCGGTGAGGCCGCCTGGGACATCTCCCAGCTGGAGGCGAAGCCGGACGACGAGGGCGACAAGGGCGACGAGAGTTGAGCCTGCACGGGGACGCGGTGACGGTGCTGTCCACGTGGAGCGCGCCGACGCCGGAGGAAGAGGCGTTGCGCCTGGAGTTCCTGGAGCATCTGCGCGCGCATGACGACGCGATGCTGCGGGAATGCGTACCGGGGCATCTGACGGCGACGACGGCGGTGCTGTCGCACGACGGCACGCAGGTGCTGCTCACGCTGCATCCGAAGGCCAAGAAGTGGCTGCCCATGGGGGGCCACTGCGAGATTTCCGACATGTCGCTCACGGAGGTTGCTCTGCGGGAAGCATGGGAGGAGTCGGGAATTTCCGGGCTTGAGCTGCTGCCTGGGCCCCTCGCGGTCGACAGGCACGAGGTGTGGTGCCATTCCCCGCGCAGCTGGCATCTCGACGTCGAGTACGCGGCCGTGGCCCCTCCCGGCGCCGAGGCCGTGATCAGCGAGGAGTCGCTGGATCTGCGGTGGTTCCCCGTTGACGGGATTCCTGAGCTTTCCGACGAGGCGACGCGGCGGTTGGCCGCACGCGGACAGGCCGCCCTTAGCTCAGGCTCACGCGCATTTGGCTAGAGTCTCTTTGCGTCGTTCCAAAAATGGGGGGTTGCGTGGAGACTTCTGCCGTGGGCGGCACGATCGTGACTCCCAAGCGCAAGCGCCGGAAATTCCCCGGGACGACGCTGACCTGGCTGGCCGTGACCCCGTTCGCGGCGTGGGCCGTGGTGCGGGTGGCCGGTCTGGAGCGGGGGTCGCTACCCACGCAGATCATGACCGCCACCCCGTACGCCGCGGCCGGCTCGCTGATCCCGCTCCTGATCGCCGCCGCCGGGCGTAAGCGGGCGGCGACCGCCGTCGCGCTGCTGGCCACGACCGCGCTCGGCTTCAGCGTGCTGCCCAGGGCTCTGGGCAGGGCGGAGGCCACCACGGGCAGGCCGCTGAAGGTCATGACGATCAACATGCTGTTCGGCCGGGCCGACACGGCGACGATCATGAAGCTGGTACGCGAGTTCCAGCCCGACGTGCTGAGCACGCAGGAGCTCACCCCCGGGGCGGTCGCCGACCTCGACGAGGCCGGGCTCAAGGAGCTGATGCCCCACCGCGTGCTGCAGGACGAGTGGAGCGCCGGCGGGAGCGGGCTCTACTCCAAGCATCCGGTGGAGCCGCTGTGGGACCTGATGCCGCCGGTCGGGCACCACATGCCCGCCGCGCTGATCTCGCTGCCCGGCGGGAGGCCGATCGAGTTCATCGACGCGCATCCGTTCCCGCCGCTCGGGCCCCAGGTCGTCGACTGGAACGAGGCCATGGCGAACTTCCCCTCCACCTCCCCTGACCGGATCCGGATCATCGCGGGTGACTTCAACGCCTCGCTCGACCACGCCGCCCTGCGCGGGCTGCTGGCCCGGGGCTACAAGGACGCGGCCGACACCGTGGGGGCCGGGCTGATACCCACCTGGCCGGCGAACAAGCGGGTGCCGCCGATCATCACGATCGACCATGTGCTGGTGGACCAGCGGGTGGGGGTGCAGGAGGTCAGCGTGCGCGACGTGCCGAGGACCGATCACCGGGCCGTGCTGGCCGAGCTCACCGTGCCCTGATCAGCGCCCTGGTGCTTTCCCAGCCTTCCAGGCCGGGGTCGAGGCGTTCGACGTCTTCGGGGGTGCGCAGGCGGTGCCAGCCCGGGGTGGTGGCGACCTTGCGGGAGCCGGGGGCCTGGGCGCGCAGAGTGGTCACGATCCGCGCGTCGTCGAGGTCGGGGTCCGCCCAGGTGGGCGGGGGGAGCGCGCAGGCCATGGCCACGGCGCCGCCGTTCTCCGCCGGGCAGACGGTGATCTCGGCCCTGCCGAGCTCCCTGAACAGCTTGCCGACGAGGAGAGGCGGCAGGTCGGGCGCATCCGCGCTGATCACCGCCGCTTGGTCGGCCTTGAGGCGCTCAAGGATGATTTTTAGCGGTTCGTCGTCTTTTATCGTGATTACTTCGGTGCCCGGCCAGACGATCTCCTCCAGCTCGGGGACGCTGGTGATCAGGACCGGCGTGACGAGCTCCAGCCCCGCGACCATCTCGTAGGTGTCCTCCGCCACCGCCTCGAGGAACCGTGCGGGGTCCACGCCCGGGGGCGCCGCCTGTGCCATACGCTGTCGTACCAGGACCGCGGCGATGCGCGTCAACATTCCTCCGGCGCCGTGTGGGCCGCGGCGGAGAATCCCTCCAGAAACCCGCGCGCGCGTTCTGCCTTGGGATACTGTTCTACCAGCGCCCAGAACTTGGCTCCGTGACTGGGCACCAGCAAGTGCACCAGCTCGTGGATGATCACGTAGTTGATGACCCATTCGGGCAGGCCCTTGAGCCTGGTCGAGATCCTGATCGTGCCGTTCTCCGGGGTGCATGAGCCCCATCGGTGCTGCTGGTTGTCGACCCAGCGCACGCTCTCCGGCTCCGCCTTGCCGTCGAGGAATTTCGCCGACAGTTCTTTGGCTCGTTCGAGCAGCGCCTCGTCGGTGGGCCTTCGCCGGCGTTCCTTCGCGGCCAGCCGATCCAGCATCCGGCTCACCCATTCATCTGCGTCTTCGCCACTCAGCCAGGCGGGCAGGAGCACGATCGTCTTGTCGCCGTCGCGGTAGGCGGAGACCGTACGCCGGCGACGAGAACTGCGACGAACCTCGACTGTCTCGGGGGGCACATATGCACGGTAGCCGACCCCGGCGAAATTCCACAGAGGGTGGACGTTGTTTCTGCTGGTCAGATGATTAAGAGCCGGTGAATTTGGGCATGCGCCCTTTCCCGATGGGCGTGGAGCGCCTGATCATGCCGGTGGCGGCCGTGGTCACGGCCCCGACGGAGGATTCCCACCTCAGCGCGGCTTCCCGGTGTTGGCAGTCTTGGTTTCGGGGTAGTTTGTGGGGTCTTGTGGCGGTAGGAGCGTTCTAAATGATCTTCATTGCGGTCGCCCGAGCTCCCGACATTCGGTCATTTTCCGGGAAAGATTGATTTACCAGATTTTTATCTCCAGCTTCCCTCCGCCCCCTCCCCGAACGCCCGCGCATCCCTGCGCCACCGACCCCCGAAGCCACCTTTTCGTACCTCGGAGGCCACCCCCCTGGCCCCTCGCACCTCACCGTCCACCCCCCGCCCCCAACTCACCCAACCCCAACCGCTCAGCCCAGTCACCCCTCACCTGAGCCCTCCCACCTGGGCGACCCATTACCTGAGCCCCTCCCACCAGGACACCCAGTCGCCTGAGCGCCTCCCACCAAGGCGCCCAGTCACCTGAGTGACCCGTCATCCGAGTTCCCCCACCGGAGTTCCCCCACCCGGCCTCTCCCGCCTGAGCGCGCCCAACAAGCTCGGCTCTCCCCTCATCCCCCAGGTCGGCCGGATCAGCCTTGCCCCCAAAGGCCGGATATGCCGCCCATCAGCACTCTGACCTGCTTGTCCTTCCCTTCCTCTCCACAAGTCCTCTCGGGTCGGGTAGTTATCCACAGCCACCGCCGAACCCGCTCCGGATCTTGCTCGGGCATGGAACCCTTCCCGCCATGAGGCCACGTGTGAAGCCCGCCCTCCGGCGCATCATCCGCGACGAGCACACTCTCCAGTACGGCGCCCACCCCCTCCGGGCCGTCATGCTGAGCGGCCTGACCGAAGCCGTCCGGCAATGGATAGAGGGCCTCGACGGCACCCGTGATCTGGAGCGCGTCCTGAAAGAAGCGAGCGCCGCGGGCCTGGACGAGATCCGCGCCCGATCCCTGCTCGACCAACTCGCCGCCCAAGGCGCCCTCCACGACGCCGCCACCAGCCCCGCGCCGATCGCCGACCTCACCCTGGCCGAGCGGGACCGGCTGCGCCCGGACCTCGACGCCCTCGACCTCGCCTCGACCGCCCCGGACGGCGCGATCGGCCTCTTCGCCCGCCGCCGCGAACGGCGGGTGCGCGTCTATGGGGCCGGCCGAGTCGGCGCCCAGGTGGTCGCCCTGCTCGCCGCCTCAGGGGTCGGCAACATCCGGGTCCTCGACCCAGGCACGGCACGCCCGTGCGACATCACGCCTGGCGGACTGACGTGGACGGAGGTGGGCCTCCCTCGCGAGATCGGCGCCGCCCGGATCGCCGGCCGACTCACCTCCGGCGGCCCCACCACCGGCTCCCCCGACCCCCTCCACCCTGAAGCACCTCAGCCCATCCCCACCACCAGCACCGGCTCCACCCGCGCACGGACCGCGCGCCCGACGAGTTCGGCACGTACCCCGCACTCCACCAGCTCCGCGCGAGCCGAGCACCCCACCGTCCCCCTGCAACGAGCCCGGCCCGCCGCCCCATTGGCCAACGAGCCAGGCGAGCCACCCCGCACGGACAGAGCACCCCGCCGTGCCACGGCGACCGACAGGGCTATGGCATCCCGCGAGGAAGGGACACCCCACACAGACGGATCCCCCGGCACGGACGAAGCACCCCACTGGGGCACGGCAACCGACAGGGACGCGGCGATCCCCGAGACCGCGCGACGCCGCCAGGAGGCAGCACCCCGACAGGAAACGGCAACCCACACGAACGACGCACCTCACGCAGACAGAGCACCCAGCGCGGACGATCCATCCCGCCACGCCGCAGGCCCCCGCCCGGACGACACAGCAACCCGACCGAATACGGCAACGCGACGAGACTCGACAACCGATCAGAGCGCGGGAGCCCGCGTGGCCGGGAAGGGCGGATCCGGCGGAGAGGCGGAAAGCCGTTGGGGCAGGCTGGAGCACGAGGTCGGGGAGCACATGAGGGACCGGGAGGACGTGAGAACCCGGGAGGACATGAGGACCAGGGAGGACATGAGGACCGGGGAGAACACGGACACGGGGAAGAACACGGGCGCTGGAAGGAACACGAGGATCGGGAAGGACGTGAGAGCGAGGGAGAGCATGAGGGCCGGGGAGAGTGCGAGGGCCGGGAAGGACTTGAGGCCGTCCGTCAATGCGTTGGCGGGAGGGCCGTATCTCGGGGACAAGTCGGATCGGCCCGACCTCGTCATCCTCACGCCCGTCGACCCCCTCGACGGGGTGCTGGTCAACGAGTTGACCTCACTCGGCATCCCACATCTCCTTGGGTCAGCCTTCGAAGGGCATGGGACCGTGGGCCCGCTGGTCATCCCGGGAAAGACGGCGTGCCTGCATTGCCTGGACCTGACGCGGCGCGATCGCGACCCGATGTGGCCGATCGTGACCGCCCGGTTGGGCGGGTATCCACCGGGCGAGATAGCCTGCGACGCCACCCTGGCGGCGCTGGTCGCGGCGGCGGTGGTCGGTCATGCGCTTGCTCATCTTGATGGCGGAGAGTCGGCTGTGACCAACGGCACAATGGACGTAACACCTGATTGGCGCTGGAAAAGACGGTCGTGGACCCTGCACCCGCAATGTCGTTGTATGCGAAACAATCCATATTCGCTAAGAATGGTCATGTCTCCTAACCGCGACTGACGTGCTCAGAGGACGACCATGAAGGGGGGAAGCGGTATCTCGTCGAGGTTCCGCGCATGAGGGTGAGCGATCTTCCGCGCCGTGCTGTCACGCGTTCCGCCAAGCTGGCCGCCCTTCCGCTCGGTTTCGCCGGCCGCGCAGCCCTCGGGCTGGGCAAACGGCTCGGCGGCAAGTCCGCGGAGATCGTGGCGCAGGAGGTTCAGCAGCGTACGGCCGAGCAGATCTTCAAGGTGCTCGGCGAGCTCAAGGGCGGCGCGATGAAGCTCGGGCAGGCGCTGTCCATCTTCGAGGCGGCGCTGCCGCAGGAGATCGTCGGCCCCTATCGCGCCACACTGACCAAACTTCAGGACGCCGCTCCCCCGCTGCCCGTGTCCACCGTTCACAAGGTGCTCACCGAGCAGTTGGGTGACGACTGGCGGGAAAACTTTCTGTCGTTCGACGATCAGCCGACGGCCGCGGCGTCGATCGGCCAGGTGCACAAGGCTGTGTGGCACGACGGCAGGGAAGTGGCCGTCAAGATCCAGTACCCCGGGGCAGGCAAGGCTCTGCTCGGTGACTTCGCGCAGCTGGCGCGGCTGGGCAGGCTGTTCGGCGTGCTGCTGCCCGGCCTCGACGTCAAGGCCGTCCTGGCGGAGCTGCGCGAACGGGTCGCGGAGGAGCTCGACTACCTCCGGGAGGCCGAAGCCCAACACGCCTTCGCGCTGGAGTTCGACGACGATCCCGACTTCCACGTCCCCGATGTGGTCGCGGCCAACGAGCTGGTGCTGGTCACCGAGTGGATGGACGGCATCCCGCTGTCCCGCGTCATCACCGAGGGCACCAAGGAGCAGCGCGATCGGGCGGGCTTACTCTTCGTCCGGTTCCTCTTCTGCTCCCCGGCGCGGGTCGGGATGCTGCACGCCGACCCGCACCCGGGCAACTTCCGCATGCTGGCCAACGGCAAGCTCGGCGCCCTCGACTTCGGCGCGGTCAATCGTCTGCCCGGGGGTTATCCCAAAGCGTTCGGCCGGCTGACGCGCATCTTCAACGAGGGCGACATGGAGACCGTCACGGCGGGCCTGCGCCGGGAGGGCTTCATCCGCACCGACATCGAAATCGATCCGGACGCGCTGCGGGCCTTTCTCGCGCCGTACGTGGAGCCGACTGCGGTGGAGGAGTTCACGTTCAGCCGGGAGTGGCTGCAGGCCCAGGCCGCGAGTGTGACGGATCTTCGACCCACCAACGTGATCCGCCAGCTCAACCTGCCTGCCTCGTACGTGCTCATTCACCGCGTCCACGCGGCGGGTATCGGCGTCCTCTGCCAGCTGGGCACCACGGCGCGCTTCCGCGACGAGGTGATCCGCTGGGTCCCCGGCTTCGCCGACGACCCCGACGACGAGGCCCTGGCCATCGGCTGATCGTCCCGATTTGAGGGGCTGATCTGACGGCTCATTGGTGGGCCGCAGGGATTTTACTGAACGTGAGGTTAACTTCTGACTCCTCTGTGTAATGATACAAGTGCAAGCCGTTACCCATTCGAAAGGATCCACATGCGCCGATCCGCGCGCCTGCTCACGGCCCCCGCAGACCCACTCGCTCCCCCACCCCCCATGGCGCGGGTATCGCGAACGCGGACAGCCGGCATGAGCACGCGCACGGTTCGGCGCCGTGGTGCCTGAGGTGGGTACGACGCCCTGATGTCCGCGACCGATCCAGCTCCACCCACGGCCCATCCAGGTCCGTGGCCCCCTCCACCGATCGGTCCACCAGGCCCGTGCATGAGCCCGTGCCATGCTCGGAGATCCCACCGGCGCTGATGGTCAGCACACCCCCTCCAGGGTGCTGAGCCGGCGCCGGTGGGTGAGCACCAGAGCACGTCTTCGGCCAGCACCAAGCTGGTGGTGGCAGTCCGCGTCAGGACACGCCTTCGAGCGGCCAAACTAACGCCGGCAGACAAGCATCAGGGCACGCCTACATGCCTACATGCCTGCGGGTAACTGACGCCGGTGGGCGAGCATCAAACCGTCCGCCCCTCGGTGCCGAGCCCGGGATCAGCGAACGGACCGCAGCGGGAAAACGAAGCCCTTCGCGCCGACGACGGTCGGCCAGCTCGCACCCGGCCGATGATCGCCATCTTGCCAGATAACGCAGATTATCTAAGAACCGCCGACCCGCGCTGGACCGCCTCCTGCCAGAACTGGCCTGTTATCCGGGGCGGCGGAGGGTGCGGCGCACGGCCAGGCCGCCGAGGGCCGCCGATGCGAGCGCCAGGATTCCCGCCTCGGTCCATTGGAAGCGCCAGAACCTGGACGGGGGCTGGTAGTACACCGCGTACCGGTAGCCCTTGCCGAACAGGCAGGCCTGCCACACCTCGATGTTCTTGCTGCTCTGCCCCATGTCCACCCGGCGCGGGCAGCCGCTGTCGGCCGGCTCGGCGACCTCCCTCCCGGACGGCTCCACCCAGGCGGCGCTCACCAACCGGGCGTCGGGATCATCCAGCAGCACGGTGCCGGACAGCACGGCACGCGCCGGCTCGGCGTAGTAGTCGCTCAGCTGGAACAGCGTGAACATCGTCACCGCCACCCCGGCCATGACCAGCACCATCGCGGGCAGCGTACGCCGGAACAGGGTGCCGGCCAGCGTGCCCAGCGCGAACGCGTACAGCCACCACGCCGCCGGCTCCACCCCGACCATGTTGAACACGCCTATATTGCCGAACGTGGAGTCGACCCCCGTCCTGAACACGGGACGCCACAGGCTCACCATGAGCGACAACAGCAGCCCGCCCGCCACGACCGCGCCGGCCAGGACCGACAGCTTGACCGCCAGCCACCGCCACACGGGCACGGACTGGGTCCAGGCCAGGCGATGGGTGCCGCGCTCGTACTCGCGACCGAGCAGCGGCGCGCCCCAGAACGCCCCGATCAGCGCCGGCGCCACCAGCGGCATCCACCCGAACACCGAGTAGACAGCGTCGTAGCGCTGCCCGAGCGCCACCGCCACCTCTCCGCACGCCACGGCGGGCCCCGGGCAGCCGGGCGGGGCGTGCTCGGCCACGTACCGGCTCGCCTCCACCGCCGAACCCAGCAGCAGGACCCCCAGCAGCGCCAGGAAGGCCGCCGTCACGAGGATCTGCGGCCGGTGCTGGCGCCACGTCACCCAGATCACGCGCCCACCCCCGACAGGTGCGGCAGTGCCGCCGACTCGGGGCTGCGCAGGTAGCCCATGACGAGCTCCTCCAGCCCAGGGCGCCGCGCCTGCCAGCGCGGATCGAGCGGGGGCGCGCCCCGGACCAGCATGCTGAGCTGCCTGCCGGTACGACTCGCGCTCACCACCTGTGTCCCCGCCGCCGATGCCCCGTCCGGACCGGTGAGCACGAGATGCTCGTCGAGCAGCTCCTCGATGTCTCCGCTGACCTGCAGCCGACCCCCGTTCAGCACGACCAGCCAGTCGCACGTCTCCTCCAGATCCGAGACGACATGCGAGGACAGCAGCACGGTCAGCTCCCGCCCGGCCACCTCCGCCATGATCGAGCGCATCACGTCGTGGCGGGCGATAGGGTCGAGGTTGGCCAGCGGTTCGTCCAGCACGAGCAGATCGGGCCGACAGGCCAGCGCCAGCGTGACCGCCACCTGCGCCTGCTGCCCGCCCGACAGCCCGCTCACCTTCCGCTTCAGCGGGATGCCCAGCCCGGCGAGCCGCTCGGCAGCCGCGGCGTCGTCCCAGCGGGTGTTCATGCGGCGGCCGAAGGTGAGCATCTCGGCGACGGCGAAGCTCTCGTACAGCGGCTTGTCCTGTGCCACGAATGCTGCCTCGCCGGCCACGCGGACGCTTCCCCGCGCGGGCCGCAGCAGGCCGACGGCCGCGTGCATGAGTGTGGTCTTGCCCGCGCCGTTGGGCCCGACGAGCGCCGCCACGCGTCCCGTGGGCACCGACAGCGAGCAGTCGCGCAACGCCCACGTACGCCGATAGCGGACCCCGAGCCCGGTCGCCTCCAGCGCGGGAGTCATGCCACGCCCTCCTTCGCAGCGTCGGCCAGGACCACGGTGAACAGCGTCCGCAGGTCCTCCTGATCGAGCCCGGCCGCGCGGGCCTCGCGCACCCACGCCTCCAGGCCGCGCCGCAGCCGCGTGTGCTCGGCGAGCGTCGCGCCCGCGATGCCCTGCCGGACGAACGTCCCCATTCCCGGCCGTCCCTCGACCAGCCCTTCGCGCTCCAGCTCCCGGTAGGCCTTGAGCACGGTGTTGGGATTGATGGCCAAGCTCTCGACCACCTCGCGGGCAGTCGGCAACTGATCGCCGGGCCGCAGCGTGCCGAGCCGGAGCGCCTGTTTGACCTGGTGAACGAGCTGCAGGTACGTCGAGACGCCCGAGCCGCGGTCCAGGTTGAACTCGATCAACCGAAGCCACCCTTTCACTATTCGAATAGGGAAAGAGTGTTGGATTCGGCTGCCAGTTGTCAACAGTGCCGAGCTCGCTGATGACAGCAGAGCGCTCGTTCCCGCAGTGTCGGTATCGCGGTCGGCGGGCGGGCGACTTCAGGGCACTCTCCTGGCGGTGACGGGCGGGTGGCCTCGCGGGCAGAAGCGCGCGTCGCCCGGTGGCGAAGGTGCCGGCGGCCGTTCAGGTGAGGCCGGCGAGGAGGGCGTGGACGCCGTCGGTGAGTACGCGTTCGCCTTCTTCGCGGGAGTTCAGGAACCAGCCCGGGAGCGGGCTGCGGAGTGAGCAGGTCAGTTCGATGCTGACGATGCCGTGGATGGTGGTCCACACCAGGTACGCGGCGCGTACGGGGTCGTTCGACTGGATGAGCCCGGCCTGGGCCGCGGCCGTGGTGGCTTGGGTGAGGAGGTCGAAAGCGAGGCTGAGGGCGTCGTTGCGGCGCTGGGGCGAAGGGTCGAAGTCGGGGAGCGGGCGCTCGAACATCAGCGCATAGAGAGCGGGATCCGCCAGCGCGAACTTCCGGTAACCGCGCGCCACCGCCATGATCCGGGAGAGCGGGTCCGCGTGACCGTTCAGCGAGGTGGTCATGGCGTCGTGAAGGATGCTGAAGCCGTACTCGTAGATCGCTTCCAAGAGGCCGGCGCGGCCGCCGAAGCAGGTGTAGATGCCCATCGTGGAGGTGCCCGCGACGTCCGCGACGCGGCGGAGGGTGAGGTGGAGGGCGCCCTGTTCGCGGAGAACGTGCATGGCCGCGTCGAGCAGGTCCTGGCGCAGTGCGCCGAGTTCTTTCGGGGTGCTTACGTCTCTCGGCACGCTCTCACCATATCCGGCGATAACGCGCATCATAACGAGCGTTATCGCTTGATATCACCGAGAGAAAGGGCTCCAGAGATGGGTGTCTATCGGGTCACGGCGGCGGCGGGGTTCGTGTGTGCCGTCCTGCTCGTGGTGAACTCGGCCCGACGCGCCGGGCTACTGCCTGAGACGGCGTTCACGCACGCCATCGCGCCGTTCGGGGCGCTGACTGGCCTCCTCGCGATCACCGGCATCTACCTGCTCGTTCGGGGTACGGCGGGCGGTCTCGGGCTGGTGGGGTACGTGCTCAACTCGGCCGGGCTGGCCGGGGCGTTCGCCATCGAGTACATCCTGCACTTCGTCTTCCCCTACCTCGGCGGGGGCACGGTCAGTGAACTGCTGGCCGGGAGCACGGGGCGAGCGTTCCTGGTCACGGCGGCCGTGCTGTTGGCGGGAGTGCTCACCTTCAGCCTGGCGGCGATCAGGAGCGGGGTCATGCCCGTGGTCGGCGTGGTGCTTTATGCGGTGGGGATGGTTCCCGGGTCGTTGCGGAACGTGGTGCCGCTGCCGGTGTATCTGACCGGGCTGGTGGTGGCGGCGGTCGGGGTCGCTTGGATGGCGGCCCGGTTGTGGGGCGCGGCGGAGGAGGAGCTTGTCACGCATCCACCACAGACGCCGGGCGTCCGGCGGACGGCCTGAATGCATCATCATCGCTGTCGTTGTTGTCGGCGTTGTTGTCGGCACCGTCGTTGTCATCTGCGGTGGCGGCGGCCTCGACGGTGGTGGCAGAGCAAGACCGGGCTCGTCCTGGATGCTCAGCTGATCCGTGAGCCTGATGAGAGTGAGAAGCCCCGCTCGGGCCGGCAAGCCTTCTTTCTCGCCCACAAGCCCCACGAGTCCTAAGTCCTGGGGTGCCGGGGGTGCCGGCGTCCCGGCGTTCTGAGGTTCTGGTGTCCTGGCGCGCCGGGGTGCCCAGGGCGCTCGGGACGCCCGAGGCGCCCGAGGTGCCCAAGGCGCCCGAGGTGCCCGAGGTGCCCGAGGTGCCGGGGTTCTGGGGTTCTGGGTGGAGATTCTGCTGGAATTGGACCGGGCAACGGGCTGGAGGCACGCCCGCAAAGCGAGAGAGCCGGGCGCTGGCGGCGCCCGGCTCTCTGAGGGATCCGTGGGGAGATCCTGCGCCGGCGGCAGGATCTCCCGGATCAGATCTGGCGGCTCAGGGCCTCGCGGAGGCGGTCGTTCGCCTGCTTGACCTTGCGCCGCGCCCGCTGCACGCGCGTGATGCGTGCGATGAGGCGCTGCTCCTCCGCCTCGCGGTGGAGGGTTTGTATTCGGTCATTCACCAGGTCATGGATGAGATCCGGCACTGCTCGGCTCCTCGTGATCTGAGTGCTCATTGGTTTGTTCGCTTTCTGGTAGTTGGTGCGGTGGTCAGGCAGCGACCGGGTGCTTGCGGGGACGCCCGCGCGGACGCTTACGGGGAACGATCGCTCCCCGGAGGATGAGCTCGCCGCCCCAGACGCCCCAAGGCTCCTCGCGCTCGAGCGCGCGGGCCAGGCAGGCCTTCTGGATCGGGCAGCCGCCGCAGAGAGCCTTCGCGAACTCGACGTCCTCCGGCGACTCGGCGAACCACAGGTCAGGGTCGGTACGGCAGGGGATCTTGGCTTCGTCGATCAGGTCCATGATCGTCTTCGCCCCCATCTGCTTTCTCCTTTTGTCGATCTTTTTGATCTCGGTCGGGCACCTCGTAGGTGGTCGGGAATCACGGACAAATAAGTAAGGCCGCGGATCCGTCTGTGGATCCGCGGCCTGGTGGGCTGCAATACGCCGGTCAGGTTATGACCGGTGCATCCCTCCAGGGCTGCGGACCCCACAGTCCACCCTTGGTGAGCTGGTAGGCCGGCAGTTCGATACGTGCGTTGTAGACAGGAGCAGCTGGCGCGGCAGCGTGGAAGCGCGCGCGGCGGGCGGCGGCCTGGCTACGGACAGACTTCTCTTGCCGCAACTTGGTGGGACCGTCAACGAGTCTCACCAAGTCACTGCACGCGGAAGCGAGCCACTGCGTGGCTGACATCTGAATGCTGATCACCGGTGACTCACCTCCACTCTTGAGACCGTCGGAACAGGAGTGTCCGACTCGCTTGACCATGACCCTAAACCGGGAACCCGGGAGCGGGCAACATATTTTCTACCTGCGATTTTGTTACATTGACCGCGCCTGGCGGCCTATTGCACGCGGCGTGTCGGCACTATTTCGTCAGGCGGATCATGGCCTCCTGAACGACCGAGACCACGAGCTCACCCGACGCGGTGAACATCTCGCCACGCGCAAGTCCCCGAGCTCCCCCCGACCAGGGGGACTCCTGAGCATAGAGCAACCAGTCGTCGGCCCTGAAGGGGCGGTGGAACCACATGGCGTGGTCCAGCGAGGCGCCGGAGACGTTCGAGGCGCCCCAGGCCATGCCGTGGGTCAGCAGGATCGTGTCGACCAGCGTGAAGTCGGACGCGTACGCGGCCAGCACGACGTGCAGGAGCGGGTCGTCGGGCAGGTCGGCGTGGTAGCGGAACCACACGTTGGTCTGGGCGCTGCGCAGCTCGGGGTTCTTGAACGCCTCCCAGGTGAGCGGCGAGACGTATCGGGCGTCCACCGGGCGGGGACGCGAGAACCACTCGCGCAGCTCCGGGTGGTCGCCGACGGCCTCGTACATCCTGTCCTGGAACGTGGGGAGCGTCTCGGGGCCGGGCACCTGCGGCATCTCGGACGCCTGATGCGTCACGCCTTCCTCGGCGATGTGGAACGACGCCGACATCGTGAAGATCGCCTTGCCGTGCTGGATGGCGACGATCCTGCGGGTGGTGAACGAACGGCCGTCCCGGAGGCGGTCGACGTTGTAGACGATCGGGACGGCGGGGTCGCCGGGCCGGATGAAGTAGGCGTGCAGGGAGTGGACGTTCCGGTCCTTCGGGACCGTACGGCCGGCCGCCACGAGGGCTTGGGCCGCCACCTGGCCGCCGAAGACCCGCTGGATGCGCTCCTCCGGACTCCTTCCCCGGAAGATGTCCAGCTCGATCTGCTCCAGGTCGAGCAGGTCCAGCAGCTCCTTCAGCGCCTCGTTCACGGGTTCGCCCCCCCTTGTGCTCTCGGGTGTTGGGGACAAGTCTGACGTGCCTCTTATATGGGACGAAAGCGGGGCTGTCAGTCGGCGCGGCAGAGGGACAGGACGGCCTCGCCGTAGCGGTCGACCTTGATCCTGCCGATGCCCGCTATCGACAGCAGCTCCTGCTCCGTGGCGGGCGCGCGCTCGGCGATGGCCTGGAGGGTCACGTCGGTGAAGACGACGTACGGCGGGACCTTGGACTCCTTGGCGACGGTGGTGCGCCAGGCCTTCAGCCGTTCGAGGAGGGCCTCGTCGTAGTCCGCCGGGCAGGTGGAGCAGCGGCCCAGCTTCTGCTCGGCCGCCGCGACCAGCGTCTTGGCGCACACCCGGCAGCTCACCGGCGCCGCCACCGGGCGCCGCTCCCGGGGCGGGGTCGAGACGCGGGGCGGCGACGAGGAGGTGCGGGGGGCGAGGCCGTCGAGGAAGCGGGAGGGGCGGCGGGTCCTGCGGGCGCCGGGGGCGCGGGCTCCGGCCCAGGAGAGGGAGAGGTGTTCGCGGGCGCGGGTGACGCCCACGTAGAGGAGGCGGCGTTCTTCCTCGATCTGCTCCGGGGTCTCGGCGTAGATGATGGGGAGCATGCCGTCCGTCAGGCCGACCAGGAAGACGGCGTCCCACTCCAGGCCCTTGGCGGCGTGGAGGGAGGCCAGCGTGACGCCCTCCACGGGCGGGGCGTGCTGCTCGGAGGCCCGGCGCTCCAGCTCGGCCACGTACGCGGGCAGGTCGGCGCCCTCGGCCGCCAGGTCTTCGGCCAGGTCGGCCAGCGCCTTCAAGGACTCCCACTTCTCCCTCGCCTTGCCGCCGCCCGGAGGGGAAGGGGTCAGGCCGACGCCGGCGAGGATCTGGTGGACCTCCGAGGCCAGGGGCTCTCCGGCGTAGGAACGGGCGGCGCCGCGCAGCAGGACGACCGCCTGGCGGACCTCCGGGCGGTCGAAGAAGCGATCGGCGCCGCGCAGCATGTACGGGATCTCGGCCTTGGACAGGGCCTCCTCGTACGCCTCCGACTGCGAGTTGACGCGGAACAGGATCGCGATCTCCCGCGAGGGCACGCCCTTGTCCAGAAGCTTCCTGATCGCGCGGGCCGCCCCGGCGGCCTCGGCGGGCTCGTCGTCATAGTCGGAGAACGACGGCTTGGGGCCGTCGGGGCGCTGGGCCACCAGGTCGAGCCGATGCGGAGACCTGACGACCAGCCGGTTGGCCAGGTCGACCACCTGCGGGGTCGAGCGGTAGTCGCGCACCAGCTTGATGACGGCGGCGTCGGGGTGCTCCACCGCGAAGCCCGTCAGGTAGCGCGGGGTGGCGCCGGTGAAGGAGTAAATGGTCTGGTTGGGGTCGCCGACCACGCAGAGGTCGTCGCGGCCCCCGAGCCAGGTGTCGAGCAGGAGCTTCTGCAGCGGGTTGACGTCCTGGTACTCGTCGACGACGAAATAGCGGTATTGCTGGCGGATCTGCGCCGCGACCTCCTGGTGCTCGGTCATCACGGCCGCGGTCAGCTCAAGGATGGTCTCGAAGTCGACCAGGTGGCGTTCGCGCCTGATCTGCTCGTACGCCTCGTAAAGGCGGGCCACCTCCTCCGGCGGGACCGGGGGCGTGCGGTGGTATTTGGCCGCGGCCCCCACGTAGTCCTCCGGGCCGATCTGGGTGACCTTGGCCCACTCGACCTCGGCCGCGATGTCCCGCAACTCGGACCGATCCGGATTTTTCCGGATCTGGCGGCAGGCCTCCACCAGCACCGGGAGCTTGGACTCGATCACCGAGGGCGCCGCGCCGCCGATGACCTTCGGCCAGAAGTAGGTGAGCTGCCGCAGCGCCGCCGCGTGGAACGTGCGGGCCTGCACGCCGGGCGCCCCGAGCGCGCGCAGCCGCTGGCGCAGCTCCCCCGCCGCGCGAGTGGTGAACGTCACAGCGAGCACGCTCTGCGCGTCGACCACCCCGCTGCGGACCGCGTGCGCGATGCGATGGGTGATCGCCCTGGTCTTGCCGGTGCCCGCGCCGGCCAGCACACACACCGGCCCGCGCACCGCCTCGGCCACCGCGCGCTGCTCGGGGTCGAGACCGGCCAGGACGTCATCCATGTTGTTCACCCGTACATACTCGCAGGTGTAGCGGACAGCCTCTTTATTCTGGCAACATGCGGGCCGACGTATGTTCATAGCCACCAGATGCAAAGAACCGGTCTCTTCCCTCACAATGGGTCCGACCATCTGCATGGGGGAAAGGAAGGCCGTGCGAACTGCGGTTTTCGCGGGCGTGCTCGCCCTTGCTGCTGTCGTGCTCACGCCCGTGGCCGCCAGCGCCAACAAGGAGCCGACGCCCGGCCCCACGGACGCCATCGACCAGTACGGTCTCGGCGGGTTCTCCACCGAGACCGTCTCGTACGGCCCCCAGGCACGTCAGGCCATGGACGTCTGGTGGACCCCCGACGGCCAGGAGCGCCCGGGCGTCTTCCTGATCCACGGCGGCTGGTGGTCGGGTGGCGACAAGCGGTACATGAAGGAGGTCGTCCGCCAGTACGCCGAGCTGGGCTACACGGTCTTCAACCTCAACTACCGCCTCTCCAGCGACGCGGCGTGGCCCGCGCAGCGCTCTGACGCGCTGGCCGCCATCTCGCTGGCCCGCAAGCACGCCGAGCGGTGGGCGTTCGACGCGAGCAACTACGTGGTGGCGGGCTTCTCCGCCGGCGGCCACATCGCGGCGGCCGTGGGCACGTACGGCGACGGCATCAGCGGCCTCAAGGGCGTCGTGGGCCTCTCGCCGATCATCTCGCCCCTGCGCGCCTACTCCGACGGCGAGAAGTCGCTGGACCCCAACAAGCGCAAGCTGCGTACGGCCGCCATCCGCCTGGCCGGAGGCTGCGCGCCCAAGGGCAAGTGCTCGCGGATCTGGGCCAGCATGGAGGTGGCCTGGCACGCCAGCCGCAAGGACGCGCCGATGCTGACCATTCACTCCAAGGACGAGTTCGTGCCGCCGGTGCAGAGCCAACTGCTCAAGACGATGCTGGGGCAGGTGGGCGTGCCCGTGACGGTGATCACCCAGCCGGGCGTCAACCACAGCAACCCGCTCTACCGCGAGCCCGGGGTGGCCGAGCAGGTGCAGGCCTGGATCGCCGACCGCATCGGCTGAGCACCCGAGGCGGGACACTCCCGCCCCAGGAATGAACGTGCGCAGTCCGGTTGTTGCACGGAACGCCTATTTTGCCGACCTCCGGAGGGATCTCCCGACATGGCGCTCACGGTCTACAGCACCACGTGGTGCGGCCCCTGCAAGCGGCTCAAGTCCCAGCTCACCCGCGAGGGCATCAGCTTCAAGGACGTCGACATCGAGCGCGACCCGGCGGCGGCCGAGTTCGTCATGAGCGTCAACAACGGCAACCAGGTGGTGCCGACCGTGGTGATCGAGACCCCCGACGGCCGCGTCGTGCGCACGAACCCCTCGGCTCGCGAGGTCAAGGCCCTGCTCGGGGCCGCCTGATCACCAGTCGCCGGTCAGCTCGCCGCCGTACCAGGTCTCGATCAGGCGGCGGGCGATCGACACCGGCGGGGGCAGGCGCAGCTCGCCGGTCTCCAGAGCTCGCGCCAGCTCCTCGCGCGAGAACCAGCGGGCCTCGGCGATCTCCTCGGCGTCCGGCATGAGTTCGGTCGACGTGGCCTCGGCGAAGAAGCCGAGCATGAGGCTGCGCGGGAAGGGCCAGGGTTGGCTGCCGAGGTAGCGCGGGCGGACGACGGTGACGCCCACCTCCTCCGCCACCTCACGGGCGACGGCGTGCTCCAGCGACTCCCCCGGCTCCACGAACCCCGCCAGGATCGACAACCGCCCCTCCGGCCACTGCGGGCCACGGGCGAGCAGGCAACGGTCGCTCTCGTCGCGGACCAGCATGATCACCGCGGGGTCGACCCGGGGGAAGTGCTGGCTGCCGTCCTGCGGGCAGACCCTGATGTGCCCCCCGGACTGGACGTCGGTGCGGGAGCCGCAGCGCGGGCAGTATTCGTGGGTCGTGTGCCAGGCCTCCAGCGCCACGGCGTAGACCAGCAGGCCCGCGTCGCGGTCACCGAGCAGGCCTCCCACCTGGCGCAGCCCGGCCGCCACCGGCTGGCCCTCCGGGGTGTCGCGCAGGCTCATGGGGATCGTCACCCGGCCGTTGACGTCGCCCCCGGGCACGCCGGGCAGCGGCGCGGCCACCGCGAAGTAGGCGACGCCGTCCTCGACCCCGAGCAGGTAGCGCTCGCCCTGCGGCGCGTCGCCCGGCGAGTACAGCACCGCCTGCACCTCGTCGCCCGACCGCCGCACCAGCGTGTGACCGTCGTCGATCACCAGCACCTTCGTCGACGGATCTGACCATGCCCGCTCCAGCCACTGCTCGTCAGCCCGCAGCGCCGAGGATCTGTCGATCGTGCCGCGCGCCAGAAGCAGAGGCCCGATGAGTTGCTCTTCCGCGGTCGTCTCCACAGGCCGCCCCCTCCCGAAATCCCCTGTCATCCTATGACCTCGCAGTTAGCCGGCGATTACGGTATCCGGGCCCCGGGGTGATCTCTCAAAGGCTAAGATCGACGAGTTAGGTTAGCCTTACCTGATACCCCGGGGGTGCCTTCGCGTTGCGGCTCTATCTGACCGCGCTCAAGACAACCGATTCCGTGACGCACGGCTTCCTGCCCGCCGCTGAGGCGCTGGGCCTGGAGGTCACGGTCCTGACGGATCGGCCGGAACGGCATCCGTACGCGGTGGCGTGCGACGTACGCGACCCGCGCGCCCTCATCGACGCCGTCGAGAGCCTCGGCAGGCCGGACGCGATCTTCACCAACTCCGACCACCTGCAGGCGGAGACCGCGCTCGCGGCGGCCTACTTCGGCCTGCCGGGGAAGGACTGGCGCGCCTGCCTGGCCGCCAAGAACAAGTTTCTGATGCGTCGCAGGCTCCTCGATGCCGGGGTCGAGCGGGTGTGGTCGATCCGGCTCGCCCCCGGCGACCCGGTGCCCGAGCGCCTGCCCTACCCGGTCGTGCTGAAACCGCGCGAGGGTGTGGCCAGCGAGGACGTCATGCTCGTCGAACGCGACCTGGCCGCCGCCGTGGCCCAGGTCAGGAAGCGGCGGCCGGGCGAGACGCTGGTCGCCGAGGAGTATCTCGAAGGGCCGCTGCGGACGCTGGAGACGCTGGGGGACGCGTCCGGGACGCGGGTGCTCGGCGGGTTCGAGACGACGCTGGGGGCGCTGCCGTACTTCATCGAGGAACGGCTCGACTGGGCTCCGCGGGACGGGTCGCACGAGCACGTGCTAGAGGCGCTACGGGCGCTGGGGGTCGGGTTCGGGGCCTGCCACACCGAGTACGTGGTCACCCCGCGAGGGCCCCGGATCGTCGAGGTGAACTATCGGGTGATCGGCGACCATTGCGACTTCCTGCTCGGCGACGTGCTCGGAGTGCCGCTGTTCGAGTGGATCCTGCGGGCGCATCTCGGGGAGCCTGTGCCCGACATTCCGGAAATTTCCTCGTACGGGAGTGCGGTCAGCCTGGTCGCCGACCGGTCGGGGACCATCAAGGACGCGCCCGGGGCCGAGGCCCTCGTCGAAGGGGACGTCCGGCTGTGGCACCGGCCGCTGCGCGCCGTCGGGGACGTCGTGTCGCTCACGCACACGAACCGCGACTACCTGGGCGTCGTACGCGCCGTCGGGCCCTCGCGGGAGGCCGTGGACGCGGCCGTCGAGGCCTACCGCGCCGCGCGGCCGTGGGTGGTCGAATGAGCGATCGGGAGGCCTACCTGGCCGCCCGGGTCCTGAACGCGCTGCTGCGCGAGGACTACGGTGGGCTGTCCTCCCGGATCAGCCGGACGAAGGACGGCGTGGGGCTGCTGCTGGCCGACGGCCGGTGGGTGTGGCTGGCGCCCGGTGCGCTGTTCCAGGACTTCGTGGTCGCCCCGGAGGAGCGGCTCGGGCTGGAGCAGGTGCTGGAGACACTGGTGGAGGTCGCGGACCCGGCGGACGCGGAGGGGGTCGCGGCCTTCTTCGAAGAGTGCCTGGCGGCCCTGGCCGCTCTGGAGCTGCACGACTCGCGGGCCGGCGAGGTGCTCGGGCGCGATCCCTCCTATGAGGCGCTGGCCGCCTTCGTGGATCATCCCGTCTATCCGACCTCCCGGGCCCGGGTGGGGCTGTCGGAGCAGGATCTGCTGGCCTACGCGCCGGAGTTCGCGCCCTCGTTCGAGCTGCGGTGGGCGGCGGTGCCCCGCCGCTCGCTCGCGCCGGGCTCCGCCGCGCGCTTCCCCGCCGACGCGGGCCCGTGGGAGCCGGGTCCGGACGAGGTGCTGTTCCCCGTGCACCCGCTGACGGTCGGGGAGGTGCGGAAGATCGACGGGGTACGGGTGCTCGACGAGGCGCGGTTGACCGTGCGGCCCACGCTGTCCATGCGGACCGTCGAGATCGACCCGCGCACCCACCTCAAGCTTCCCCTCCCCATCAGCACCCTGGGCGTCCGGAACAGGCGGTCGATCAAACCGGGCACCCTGAGCGACGGCGCGAAGGCCGAGCTGCTGCTCCGCGAGCTGGCCGGCCCGGAGGTGGCGCTGGCCGACGAGCAGGTCCACGCGCACGCCGGGCACGAGTATCTGGCCTGGATGGTCCGGCGGCTGCCCCCGGGGAAGATCGTGCCGGTGGCCGCGCTGGCCGCGCCCGGGGTGCTGGACGAAGTCGGCGACGTCGTCCCCGCCTACCTGCGGCTGCTGCTGCGCTGGAACGTGCGGCTCTTCGTGCGGTACGGCGTCGCGCTCGAAGCCCACCAGCAGAACCTCGCCCTGGTCTTCGAAGGGGACCGGACGCGGCTGCTCGTCAAGGACAACGACGGGCTGCTGGCCTCGCCCGCGCGGCTGCGGGCGGCCGGGATCCGGGTGCCGGAGTTCGCCGATGAGCGGATGCTGAACGACGATCCGCACGCGCTGGCCGACGTGTTCGTGACCATCACGCTGCATCTGGCCGCCGCCGCCGTGGCGTTCGGGACGATGCCGCACGCCGAGGCGGCGGCCCTGCTGCGCGGCACGCTGGCCGACGCCCTCGACGAGTACGGCGAGGACCCCATGGCCAGGATCCTGCGCGCCAGAACCCTGGACGCGGCCAGGCTCACCGGCAAGTCCATGATCACCGCTGGGACGCTCGTGGCCAAAGAACGTTCCGGCGCCCGCGACGTCAACAAGTTCTACGGCACCAGCGGGCCCAACTACCTGAGGAGACCATGAATGCACGCTCCGGCCATCGACGCGCCTTCCGCCCCGGCCGAGGAGGCGACGCTGGCGGCCCTGCTGCGCTGCTGCGTGCGGGAGGTGGCCGGGCCACGCGGCCTGGTCTGGCCCGCGCCGCCGTACCTGCTGCTGCGGGTGGCGGGCACGCTGCTGCGGGTCCGCACGCACGGCGGCGCGGCGCTGCGCTTCGACGGCCGGCCTGAGCGCCTGGAGGAGGGCGCCTGGCAGCCCCTGACGACCGACGAGCTGGTTCGGCTGGCCGAGTCCGACCTCCAGGGGGAGAACGGCGAGTTCGCCGAGCAGGTGGCGGCCAGCCGCGAGGCCGTGGCCGCGATCCTGCGCGCCCGGGAGGACGCCGTCCCGCCCGCCGATCCGTGGCTGGCCTCGGAGCAGTCGCTGGTGTACGGCCATCCCTTCCACCCCAGCCCCAAGGCGCGCGGCGGGGACGGCTGGCTGCGCTACGCGCCCGAGGCGCACGCCCGGTTCCCGGTCCGGCTGCTCGGCGTGCGCGAGGACGTGCTCGCCGAGGGCGGCGACGCGTCGGTGCTCGACTCGATGGGCGAGGCGCCGTGCGGCTACCGGCTGCTTCCCGCGCACCCGTGGCAGCTGGAGCTGTTGCGGCCCGCGTTCGGGGCCGAGCTGATCGACCTGGGGCCGGGCCCGGCGGTGCTGCCGACCTCGTCCGTGCGGACCGTGTACGCGCCCGGGGCGGAGGCGTGCCTGAAGTTCTCCCTGGACGTGCGGATCACGAACTGCGTGCGCAAGAACGCCTGGTACGAGCTGGCCGGCGCCGTGGAGCTCACCTCCCGCCTGGGCCCGATCTTCAAGGAGGTCGCCAACAGGCACCCGGCCACCCGCTGGCTCCCCGAGCCCGGCTACCGCTCGGCGGCCCTCGGCACCCGCCTCCACGAGGGCCTGGGCGTGATCGTCAGGCAGAGCCCCTGGACCACCTGCTCCCCTGGCGTGACCCCGGTGCTGGCCGCCGCGCTCGCCCTCGACGCGCCGGTCACGGATCCGATCGCCTGGTGGCGGGCGTACGTGGCGGCGGTGGCGCTGCCCGTCATGGAGCTGTACTTCGCCTACGGCGTCGTTCTGGAGCCCCACCTGCAGAACGTCCTGGTCGGCCTGGACGCGGACGGCCTCCCCGCGGAGGCCGTCTTCCGTGACCTGGAGGGCGCCAAGCTCGTCGCCGGCCGCCACGACCTCGACGGCCTGGACCCCGAGGTGGCCGCGGCCCTGACCTACGACGCCGAGCGCGGCTGGGCCCGCGTTGTGTACTGCCTGCTGGTCAACCACCTGACCGAGATCGCGGCCACGGTCGCGGGAGCGGACGACGGGCTGCTGCGCGAGCTGTGGCGGATCGCCCGCGACCTGCTCGCCGGCCAGGCGGGCGACCTCGGCCGGCCGCTGCCGCTGTCGGACCTGCTGGCCGGCGCGCCGCTGCCCGCCAAGGCGAACCTGGGCGTCCGCTGGGCGCGGGCGGCCGACCGGACCGCCGGTTACGTCCCGATCGCGAACCCGCTCGCATGATCGCCGACCGCGTCCAGGACGCCGCGCCGCGCATCGGCGAGACACCCGCCTACCTGTACGACCTGCCCGCGCTGGACGAGCACGCCGCCGCCGTACGGCGGGCGCTCGGCGGGGTCGAGCTGTACTACGCCGTCAAGGCCAACCCGGACGCCGAGCTGCTGCGCGTGCTGGCCGGGCACGTGGACGGGTTCGAGGCGTCGTCGGCGGGCGAGCACGCGCACGTCACGACCCTGTTCCCGGGCAGGCCGATCGCGCTCGGCGGGCCCGGCAAGACCGACGCCGAGCTGCGCCTGCCGCACCACCGCATCCACGTCGAGTCCCCGAACGAGCTGCGCCGCCTCCTCGCCACCGGGCTGGAGGCCGACGTGCTGCTCAGGCTCAACCCCGACCTGCCGGTCGAGGGCGCCGCGCTCACGATGAGCGGGCCGTTCGGCATGGACGAGGGGGGCGTGGAGGAGTGCCTGCCGCTGTTCACCGACCGCGTACGGCTGCGCGGCCTGCACACCCACCTGGCCAGCGGCCTGGACGCCCCTCAGCTGCTGGCCCTCGCCAAGGCCCTGCTGGACAACGAGCACGAGGAGGTCAACCTGGGCGGCGGCATGGCGGTGTCGTACGCGGCGCCGGAGTCCAGGTTCGACTGGGCGGCGTACGGGGCGGGCCTCGCGGCCCTCCGGGGCGGGAGACTCCTGCGGATCGAGCCCGGCAGGGCGCTGACGGCGTACTGCGGCTACTACGTGACCAGGGTCGTGGACGTGAAGCGGGTGCGCGGCGAGGCGTACGCGATCCTGCTGGGCGGCACCCACCACCTGCGGACCCCGGCGACCAAGGGCCACGACCAGCCGTTCACGATCCTGCCCACGGGCGAGGGGCCGGGCTTGGCGGACGAGCCGATCACCTTCGTCGGCCAGCTGTGCACCCCGAAAGACGTCTTCTCCCGAAAAATCGTGACCTCGGCGCGCGTCGGGGACACCGTCGTCTTCGAGATGGCCGGGGCCTACGCCTGGAACATCTCGCACCACGACTTCCTCATGCACCCGAAGCCGTCGTTTCACTATCTACGAGCCTGACGCCCTCGACGAGCGCGACCAGGCCGTCGGCGTCGAGCAGGTCGACCGGGCGGACGGTGCGGTTGGCGCGTACGTAGTGGAAGGCCGCCCGCACCTTCTCCAGCGGCACCCCCGCCAGGTGCGACCAGGCCAGCCGGTACGCGGCGAGCTGCACCGACGCCACCCTGGCGGCCTTCTTCCCCCTGGGCGGCAGGCCGGTCTTCCAGTCGACGACCTCGTAGCCGCCGTCGGGCAGCTCGAAGACCGCGTCCATCCGCCCGCGCACGAGCCGGTCGGCGATCATGGTCTCGAACGGCACCTCCAGATCGACCGGCCGCCGATCGGCCCACTCGCTCTGCTCGAACCGCTCCTGCAGCTCCGCCAGGCGCACGTCCGCCTCTTCCAGCTCCTCGTCGTACAGCTCCAGGTCGTCGATCAGCCGCTGCTGGTCCCACCGCGTCTCCAGCCACTTGTGGAACGACGTGCCCCGGCGCGCCAGCGGCGCCGGCTTGACCGGGACGGGGCGGCGGATCCTGCGGGCCAGCTCGCGCGCGTCTCCGGCCAGCGTGACCAGCGACGACACGGTCAGCTTGGTCGGCAGCTCGACGATCGTGGCGGGCCTGCGCCGGTGCAGCTCCCGCTCGCGCAGCAGCAGCTCGGTGTCGCGCTCCCAGGCCCGCAGCCGCTCCTCCTCGAACGCGCGCAGCGGCTCGTCCTCCTCGTCGGCGAGCGCCCCGGCCAGGGCGTCCTCGACCAGGCGGGCGCCGTCGAGCACCGACTCGTAGCGCAGGCCCTCGGGCGTGACCGGCCAGATGGCCTCGGCGGGCTCGGCCAGCAGCGGGTTGGTCGCGCCGTCGGCCAGGTCGCCGGCCCAGAACGAGACGCGGTCGGCGGTGTCGCGGATCTCCAGCAGGAAGTCGGACGGCTCCAGGGGCTTGGTGGCACTGCCCCAGCGGTAGCCGGAGGCGATCAGGTGGTAGTGGGCGCGGGTCACGGCCACGTACGCCAGCCTGCGCTCCTCCATCAGGTCGCGCTCGCGGCAGTGCTCGTCGAACGCGCCCAGCTCCTCCTTGCTCAGCCCGCTCAGCCTGGGCAGGTCGGCGGCGTCGCCGCGCAGCGGGTAGGGGAGCTTGCGCGGGTTTTCGGTCCAGCGGCTGTTCATGACCGGGGTGGCGGGGAAGATGCTGCCCGTCGCGATCGTCCCCTTCGAGCTGACGAGCTGCGACAGGCCGGGCACGACCACGATCGGCCACTCCAGCCCCTTGGAGGCGTGGACGGTCATGAGCTTGACGCTGTTGCTGTCGCCGACCCGGCCCGCCTCCAGCCCGAACTCCTCGCTCTCCGCCGCCTGAAGATAGGCCAGGAACGCGCCCAGCGTCGGGTCCTCCGCGTCGCCCGCGAACCTGGACGCGGCGTCGAGGAACGCGTCGAGGTCGGCCCGCGCCGCGAACGTGCTCGCCGTGCCGCTGCGCGCGGCCACCTCGATGTCGAGGCCGATCGTGCGCTCGACCTCGCTGATCAGGTCGGGCAGCGGCTGCGCGGTGTGCGCCCTGAGCCGGCGCAGCTCGTGGGCCAGCGCGACGAGCCTGGTGCGGGCCAGCGGCGAGAACGCCTCCAGCCACTCCTCCCTGTCGGGCAGCTCGTCCAGCGCGTCGACCAGGCTGCCGCGCTCCTCGGCGAGGTCGGCCACCACCTGGTCGAGCGGGTCCTCCTCCCGGCCGCTCTCGCTCAGCTCGCGGGCCAGCTGCCTGGCGTGCTCCCCCAGCACCCGCAGGTCGGCGGGCCCGATCCGCCAGCGGGGCCCGGCCAGCAGCCTGGCCAGCGCGTCGCCGGCCGTCGCGTCGTACAGGACGCGCAGGGTGGCCACGATGTCGGTCACCTCGGGCACGGTCAGCAGGCCACCGAGGCCGACCACCTCGACCGGGATGTCGCGCTCCTCCAGCGCCCTGCGCAGCGCGGGGAACTGCGAGCGCTTGCGCGCCAGGATCGCGACGTCCTGGGGCTGCACGGCGAGCGTCTTCTTGCGCTCCTTCTCGCCCCAGGGCAGGCCGTCGGGCGCCGTCTCCGTGCCGAGGATCCTGGCGATGCCGTCGGCGACCCACTTCGCCTCGTCCTCGGCCGTCTCGTGGAAGGCGCAGGTGACCCGGCCGCGGTCGACCCGGTTGGGGCCCGGGACCAGGACCGGCACCTCGCGGGCCTCCATGCGGAGCTGGAGCTGGACGCGGGCGGCGACGTCGAGCACCCGGTCTCCGTTGCGGAAGCTGACGCTGAGCTGGCGGATCTCGGCGGGGTCGCCGGTGCTGGTGCGGAAGTCCTGGGGGAAGCGGCGGAGGTTGCCCGCGGAGGCGCCGCGCCAGCCGTAGATGGACTGGCAGGGGTCGCCCACGGCGGTGACCGGGTGGCCGCCGCCGTAGAGCGAGCGCAGCAGGACGAGCTGGGCGTGGCTGGTGTCCTGGTATTCGTCGAGCAGGACCACGGAGTAGCGGCCGCGCTCGATCTCGCCGACCTCCTTGTGGTTGGCGGCGATCCTGGCGGCCAGCGACATCTGGTCGCCGTAGTCGATGACCTCGCGGCCGCGCTTGAGCCGTTCGTACGCCTCCACCATCGGCAGCAGCTGCTCCCTGGCGGCCTGGACGCCGAGCGGCTTGCGCTGGGCCACGGTCGTCCTGCCGGGCAGCAGGTCGAGCCTGCCCCGCAGCCACTCCCCCACCCGCCGCACGTCGCCGGCCGATCGCAGGTGCTCCGACAGCTCGCCGGCCAGCTCCAGCACCGCGGCGGTGACCGACGGCGGACCCAGCTCGATCCGGTCCATCGGCCCGTCGTACATCGCCACCACCCGCGACGCGAGCTGCCACGACACGGCCGGCGTGACCAGGCGCATGGTGGGCTCCAGCCCTTCGCGCAGGGCGTGGTCGGTGACCAGGCGGGCGGCGTAGGCGTGGTAGGTGGACACGGTCGGCTCGTTGTCGAGCGCGCCCGGCTCCACCAGGCCCGCCTCGGCCAGGCCGTTCAGCCGCTCCCTGACCCGGGTGGCCAGCTCGGCGGCGGCCTTGCGGGTGAAGGTCAGGCCCAGCACGTTTTCCGGTTTGACCAGGCCGTTGGCGACCAGCCAGACCACGCGCCCGGCCATGGTCTCGCTCTTGCCGGAGCCCGCGCCGGCCATGACGACCATGGGCTCCAGCGGGGACTCGATGACCGTGGCCTGCTCGCGGGTGGGGGGCAGGATGCCGAGCTTGCCGGCGAGTTCGGCGGGGGTCAGCACACCTGGCCCCCGTTGTCGTTGACCGGGCAGCTCGCCCTGGCCGCGCACGTGCGGCAGCCGTCGTTGACCTTGGCCTGGAAGAACGGGCCCGACATGCCGGTCGCCACCGTGTCGACCAGGTCCGCGGCCCAGCCCGGGTCCTTGTCGTCGGCCAGCGGGGGCTGCGCCTGCTCCAGCGCGTCGTTCTTGCCCGCCGCCTTGCCGACCTGGACCAGCGCGGCGCCGCCCGGCTCGGTCATGCCGTGGCGCGCGAAGGCCCCGAGCAGCGCGGCGAGCTGGTAGACGCCGAGCTGGGGGTGGCGGTCGAGGTCGCCGGCCTTGGGCTTGGAGCCGCCGGTCTTGAGGTCGATGATCACGGCGCGGTTGTCGGAGTCGCGCTCGACCCGGTCGACGCGGCCCTTGATCTGGACGCCCTCGGTGACCATCGCCGTGAACGCCTCCTCCAGGGCCACCAGCTCGCGTGGGTTTTCCTTGTGCCAGCGCAGGAACTTGCCGATCATCTGCTCGGCGACCTGGCGCTGCTTGCGGTTGTACCAGACGCCGCCGAAGTCGAGGTCGCTCCAGACCTGGTTGAGGCGCTCGCCCAGGAGGTCCTCGCTGGGCAGGTCGGTGGCCGCCAGGACGGCCAGGGCGTGGATGATGTTGCCCAGGCCCTGGGCGGTGCTGGTGCCCGCGGCGCCGACGGCCGTCTCCAGCAGCCAGCGCAGGCCGCACTTGGTGAAGCTCTCGACCGCCGAGGGCGAGATGCTGACGACGTCGTCGGGCCAGCTCAGCGGGCGGTCGTCGGAGATGGGCGTGAGGGCGTACCAGTCGTTGGGATGGGCCCCCTGGACGCCCGCGGCGGCCAGGCGGGCGAGCTGCCTGGCCGCTCTCTGCCGCATCTTCCTGGGCCTGGTGGGGTCGGTCACCGCGCTGCGGAGGTCGGCCACCAGCGCGGACATGTTCAGCCACCGGGCCCGGTCGTCCACCGTGGCCGACTCCACCGCTCCCGGCATCAGCTCCGACAGGAACCTGGACGGGCGCTCGTCGGTGTCCTCGCCGCCCACCGCGGTCACCACCAGCCTGCGCCTGGCCCTGGTGGCGGCCACGTAGAACAGCCTGCGCTCCTCGGCCAGCAGCTTGGAGACCAGCGAGGCGGCGTTGGGCTTGGTGCCCTCGACCACCTCGACGAGGTCTTCCACGCCCAGCAGCGACCCGCGCAGGCGCAGGTCGGGCCAGACGCCCTCCTGGACGCCCGCGACGACCACGACGTCCCATTCGAGGCCCTTGGAGCGGTGGGCGGTCAGCACGCGTACGGCGTCGCCGTCGGGGGCCCGGTCGGCCAGCGTGTCACCGGGGATCTCCTGGGCGGCCAGGTCGTCGATGAACACCTCGGGGCCCGCCTTGGGCATCCGGTCCACGAACCGGGCCGCGTGGTCGAACAGCGCCACCACGGCGTCGAGGTCACGGTCGGCCTGCGCGGCCCTGGGGCCGCCCTGCAGGCTCTGCTCGGTCCAGCGCGTGGCCAGGCCGCTGGCGTCCCAGACGGCCCACAGGAGGTCTTCGGCCGTCCCCTCCTGCCGCGCGGCCTCGCGGGCGGCGGCCAGGAGCTTGGCCACGCGCTCGGCGGGCACGGCGACGTGGTCTTCGACGCGGATGAGCTCCCTGACGTCCTGCACGGCCGCGACCAGCAGCTCGCCGGACGAGCGCGTGCCCTCGGCCTCGTTCTCGGCGATCTTGAGGGCGCGGCGGAGGCGGCGCACGCCGATCATGTCCGTGCCGCCGAGCGGGCCCGTCAGCAGCTCCTCGGCCACGCCCTCGTCGAGCTGGGCGGGGTCCATGGCCACGCGGAGCATGGTGAGCAGCGGCCGCACGCCGGGCTCCTGCGCGATCGGCACCTCGTCGCCCGCGATCATCGTCGGCACGCCCGCGTTGACCAGCGCCCGGCGCAGCAGCGGCACCTGGCGCTTGGCCGAACGGACCAGCACCGCCATCCGGCGCCACGGCACCCCGTCGATCAGGTGCGCGCGCCGCAGCGTGTCGGCCACGATCGCCGCCTCCTGGCTGGTGCTGTCGGCCAGCAGCACCCGCGCGTCACCGGGGTCGGCGTCCGGGAGCGGCGCCAGGTCGCGGTGGTCGTGCTCGTGCCCGTACGCGTGGTCGGGCATGGGCGCCACCGGCAGCCGGGCCGCCACCCGGCGGGAGGCCTCCAGCAGGTCGGCCCCGCTCCTGCGGCACACCCGCAGCGCCAGCACCGGCGCGTCGCGGCCGTCGAGGGTCTTGAACCGCTCGGGGAACTTCATGATGCCCTGCACGTCGGCGCCCCTGAAGCCGTAGATCGACTGGTCGGGGTCGCCGACCGCGACCAGGTCGGCGCCGTCGCCCGCGAGCTGGGCCAGCAGGAACTCCTGCGCCGGGTCGGTGTCCTGGTATTCGTCCACGAACACCACGTCGTGCGCCGCCCGCTCCCGCTCGCGCACCTCCGGCCGGGCCAGTAACGCCGAGGCGGCCCCGATCAGCTCGGCGTAGTCGTAGGTCTCCTCCGGGTCGAGGTCGAACCTGTCCTGGTAGCGCTCGGCGAACCTGCCCGCCGCCGCCCAGTCGCTCCTGCCGTGCAGCCTGCCCAGGGCGATCAGCCGCTCGGCGTCGAGCCCGCGCTCGTTGGCCCTGGACAGGAAGTCGCGCAGCTCCTCGGCGAAGCCCCGCGTCCTGAGCGGCTCGCGCAGCGACACCGGCCAGTCGAGCGCGCCGTTCTCCAGCTCGCCGTGGAGCAGCCGCCGGATCTCCAGGAGCTGCTCGGGGCCGGTCAGCAGGCGCGGCGGGGCCTTGCCCTCCAGCACCGACTCGCGGCGCAGGAGCGCGTACGCGTAGGAGTGGAAGGTGAGGGCCAGCGGGGTGCGGGTGGTGCGGCGCAGGCGGGCGGTGACCCGCTGGCGCAGCTCCTCGGCGGCCTTGCGGCTGAAGGTGAGGATGAGCACGCGCTCGGGGTCGAGGCCGCGCCGCTCGATCCTGTCGACCACGCTCTCGACGATCGTGGTGGTCTTGCCGGTGCCAGGACCTGCGAGAACGAGCAGGGGACCGCTCTGGTGGGCGACCACGGCACGCTGGTGCTCATCGAGCACAGGGGGCGCAACAGGGCCACTGTTGCCGCGTCGCACCAACCGCCAGGTCTGACCACTCACAGCACTAGATTCCACCAGACCACAGGGACAGATCGTGCCGACTTGCCCGGTCTCCCCACGCGATCCGCCTACCGTATCGGGGCGAATCTCCACTTTCTCGCGCGACACGCCGCCTTCATGTTCGCCGACGGCTTCCCGCGATATATCTTGACTTCTCTCAGACGCGACATATCGTGTTTGTCATGACTGACAAGGGATACAAGGGCGTCGGCATGGAGGGCGCGATCGCCCGCTGGTACGCCGCCGGCAACGACCGGTCGCCCGACCGGTACTCCGAGCAGGTCGAACGGGTGCGCGAGCTGGCCGGGCCGGGCAGCGAGGTCCTGGAGGTCGCCCCCGGCCCCGGCAACCTGTCGATCGCCCTGGCCGGCACCGGCGACTACACGGTCACGGGGCTCGACATCAGCCGGACGTTCGTGGAGATCGCCCGTGCGAAGGCCGCCGAAGCCGGGGTCCAGGTGGACTTCCGCCGGGGAAACGCGTCCGCGATGCCGTTCGGGGACGAGAGCTTCGACTTCGTCGTCTGCTGCGCCGCGTTCAAGAACTTCTCCGATCCCGTCGGGGCGCTCCACGAGATGCACCGGGTGCTGCGGCCCGGCGGCCACGCCCTCATCGTCGACCTCCGCCGGGACGTGTCCAGGCAGGCCGTGGACGACGATGTGGCCCGGATGGGGATCAGCGGCCCGTCCAGGCTCTTCACGAAGTACGCCCTGCGGTCCTTCCTGCGCCGGCGGGCGTACACCAGGTCCGAGTTCGAGGACTTCATCGCGCGGACCTCCTTCCGCACGTACGACATCCACCTGTCGCCCCTGGCGCTCGACGTCGACCTGCGGAAGTGATCGATAACCTCGCCTACGGAGCGTCCCGCCTTGTAACGTAGGGTCAACATTGCGCCTCGGTCTGGGGGTTGATCGCATGCGGTGGCAGGTCCACTCAGAGAGGTCGCTGTACGCGGACCCGTGGCTGGACATCCGGGTGGCGGATGTGGAGCTGCCCGACGGGCGCCGCATCGACCACCGGCTCGTACGCTCAGCGCCCGGCGCGGGGGCGGTCGTCACCGACGACCAGGACCGGGTGCTGCTGATCTGGCGGCATCGCTTCATCACCGACAGCTGGGGCTGGGAGATCCCGCTGGGCCAGGTGGACGAGGGCGAGATGCCCCGGGTGGCGGCGGCGCGCGAGGTCGAGGAGGAGACCGGCTGGCGTCCCGGCCCGCTGCGCCCGCTGCTGTCGATCCAGCCGACCAACGGCTTCACCGACAGCCTGCACCACGTCTACCACGCCGACTCGGCCACCCACATCGGCCCGCCCTCGGACCCTTGCGAGGCGGAGCGGGTGGAGTGGGTGCACGCCTCGGGCATTCGCAAGCTCATCGAGAACGGCGAGATCGTCTGCGGGACCACCATGTCGTCGCTTCTCTACCTCCTGGTGGAGAACCTCCCGAACGGCGGCTTCCACCGCACCGAAGACCTCGCCTTCGGCTACGACCCCGACCGCCGCTTCCTCCTCCCCGACCTCCCAGACCTCTTCTGACCCCACCGACCGGGAGCACCCTGCTTCCCCGGCCGTCCCGGCGCGATTCCGGGGCGCCAAAGGGGGCCGGGGGTGGGTGCCGTGCGGCGGTTCGCCGGCGGGTCGGCGGACCGAGTGGTGCGGGGAGGGGCGCGCCTTTGACCACGGAGCCGGTCAAGAGTGCGCGTCGTCACGACGACCGACCCGTGAGCCTTCACGACCGGCCATGACGGACGGCCACTGACGTCGGCGCGTGCGGCCCACCGTGCGCAGCCGTAAAAGATCGGGGTTTTGACCGAAGTGCGGCGCCCGCAAGGGGACGTGGTGGGCACGAGGCCCACCACGGGGGTTTACGAGAAGAGGTGGTCGACGACGCGGGCGGTGGCCTTGCCGTCGTCGCGGGGGGCGAAGGTGGCGCGGAAGGCTTCGTAGCGGTCGGCGTGGGCCGCCGCGACGGAGTCGATGGACCGCAGGGCCTCGATCACCTCGGCCGACGTCGACAGCACCGGCCCCGGCGCCTGTTCGGCCAGGTCCAGGTAGAGCCCTCGCTTGGACGAGTACTTGGCCATGTCGTACCCGTAGAACACGATCGGCCGCCCCGTGCACACGAAGTCGAACATGACCGACGAGTAGTCCGTCACCAGCACATCGGTCACGAGCAGCAAGTCGGCAATGTCGGGATAAGTGGTGACGTCGTGGGCGATGTCGGGAACGGCCGGCACCGCCTGCATCGGGTGTGCCCGCACCAGGATCTCGTGGTCGGCCCCGAGGGCCTCGCGCGTCTTGGCGAGGTCCAGCTTGACCATGGCGTTCTTGCGGTCGTAATCGCGCCACGTAGGCGCGTACAGGATCACCCGCTTGCCCTCCACGAGCCCCAGCCGCCGGCGCACGGCGGCGGCCAGTTCCTCGCGGTCGGGCGAGTTGAGGACGTCGTTGCGCGGCAGCCCGCTCTCCAGGATCTCGCCCTTGTAGCCGAACGCCTTGCGCAGCACCGGTGTGGCCCACGGCGACTGCGACAGCAGCAGGTCCCAGCCGCGCACCTCCGCCGCCTGGCGGTGCCAGATCGGCGGCTTCGGGTCGCGCGCCATGTGGGACTGGTCGTTGCCGATGCGCTTGGCCGGGGTGCCGTGCCAGGTCTGCAGCACGACCTGGTCCTCGCGGGCCCGGAACCAGACCGGCAGGAACGCGTTGGTCACGATGTGGCGGGACCTGGCCAGCGCGGCGTGGTGCTCGCGGCTGCCCGCGCGGATGACGGTCGCCCCGCCGGGCGGCACGAAGGCGCCGTCCTTGACGATCCAGATGTGCTCGCGGTCGTCGCCCCGCCGCAGCCGCTCCTCGTAGATGGCGCGGACGCTGTCGGCGTAGAGGCGGCCGTCGTTGACGACGTAGACGGTCGCGTCGTTCAGCGGCTCGGTGCGCTGGGCCGGGTAGAACACGCGGCGCAGCACGTGGGTGCCGGCCACGCCCCGCTCGTCGGCGGGCCGGGCCTCCTCGACCGTCACGACCGGCACGTCGAATCGGGTGGAGATCATCCGGTACGTGCGCCCGTCGAGCGTGCGCGGGTCCTCGTCGAGCCCCGGCAGGGCACCGTGGTCCATGCGCAACGGCACGATCTCGCCCGACGGGTGGCGGATGGACATGTTCCAGGTGCCGGACGCGAGCGGCACGGACTCGCCGAAGCGGTCCATGGCCGAGGGCTCGACGTGTACGGAGAACTCCTCGCCGGAGCGCTCCATGGGAAGCAGATAGGACAGCCCGGACCGGTGCCGCAGCGTCAGCATGCGGGAGCCCGGGGCGTCGGGGTAGTGGCCGCGCAGGACGAGCGCGGAGCCCTCCCAGACGGCCGAGGTGATCACCGGCCGGATGCGGTGGGCGGAGACGACCACGCGGTCGCGGCGGTCGCCGAGCACGGTGATCTCGCGGTCGCCGACCGCCGTGCGGGTGTCCACCAGGTCGGCGAGCATGACGGACGCCGCCGGGTCGCCCTTGGGCTCGACCCAGAGCCGCCGCCCGTCCTTCTCCTGCAGCAGGGTGGGCACGGCCAGCCCCACCGTGACCTCCGTGCCGTCACCCGCAGGGGTGAAGTCGGCCGCGATGCGGTGGCCGCCGAGGCGGGCGTGGCCCTTGGTCACCGTGCGACCGGGGAGGAAGATCTTCAGCTCCAGGCGCTCGCCCTCGACGGACACGCCCTTCAGCTCGGCCCGGTTGGGCTGGAGCACGACCTGCAGCGCCCGGTCGGACGTCCACACCGGCCTGATCCACCAGCCCGGCCGCAGCTTGAGCCCGGTGGGACGCTCGGGCCGGCCGACCGAGGAGCCGCGCAGCAGGCCCGTGGCCCGCGCGCCCCGGCTCCAGAACACGATCTCGGCCCGCCAGGTGGTCGTGTCGGGCACGGACGGGCGGTGGCGCATCCGCCGCCGTACGGCGGAGACCACGCCGCGCACGGCGCCGCGCCAGCGCAGCGGCCAGGGGCTCAGCTCGGCGGCGAACCCGGACCAGTCGTAGTTGCAGCCGGGCTCGCGCGCGCCGTGGGTGGCCTCGGGCGCGAGCACGCGTCGCGTGCGCATGCGGATGGGCGGCAGCCAGCGCGGCCCGCGCAGCACCACGGTCGCCCAGTTGAACCTGCGGCTGCGGACGGAGAGCCCCGCCAGGTACGCGAACCCGGTGACGCGCAGCTTGCCGTCGACCCAGACGATGTCGTCGATGTGGGTCACCGGCACCAGGTCGGCGCGTCGCAGCCGGTAGAGGTCGGGCGCGAGCTCCTCGCGGAAGGGCAGGTCCGCGTACCAGCGCAGGCCCTTGCGGATGCGCTTGGACGGCTCGGCCGCCGCCGTCACGACCTTGGTGAGCGTCTCGCCCTCGACGAGCTCCTCGTCGGGCCGGTGCTCGATCAGGTGACATATGACACGCCGCGCGACCGGCAGGTCGTGCTTGACGCGCGCGTCCACGGCCGCGAGGTAGGGCCGGACGAGGTCGAGCATCTCACGCCGCCGTGCGGCGCCGCGCTTGACCGCGAGGTCCATGCGTGCCCCGAGTGGGCCGCTCAGCACCTCGGTGTCGTACGCCGCGTCGCGACCGCCGGGACCGACCGCTCGCATGACCGCTTCGAGAGGCTCTCCACGATCACAAAGATCCTGGACAGCCTTCAGGCGGTCGGCGAACGACTCGCCTCCCTGGCTCTGGGCTGTGACGCCGGTGGCCATAAGGGTGGCACCGCCTTTCGGGCCGCCATTCAGTGTTCTCCCAATGGTAATGGGAGTCACATGTCAGAGATTCGCCCGTTCAGTGAAAGAGCAGGTCATGACATTTACTGAAAATCCGCTGAACGCCCATCCCAGCGCGCCTGTCGCATATCTACCCGTTCGCCCCGCAACGGTGTGCCTTCCTCGCGCCAGTGGGCCAGACAGCGTCGCAGGTGGTCAGGGGCCGCGCCGGAGCCGTCGGAGTGGACGACGCGCCACCACGGCACGCCGCCGCCCCATGTCGACATCACCTTGCCGACCTGGCGGGGGCCGCCCTCGCCGAGGTATTCGGCGATGTCGCCGTAAGCCATGACCTTGCCGGGCGGGATGCGCTCGACGAGTTCGAGCACCCGTTCGGCGAAGGGGTTCAGGGGGTCCATGCTGCCGGGCCGGCGTCGATGATTTCTTCGAACTTGCCGATCTCCATCGCGCTGCCGCCCGTCACGACCTCGATGACGCCGTCGCGCAGCGCGTAGACCTCGCCGTCCTCGCCCACGAGCCGGCCGCCGAGCGCGGCCGAGAGCCGGACGAGTTGTGCGACCTGCCAGTCGGAGCCGGGCTCGCCGACCAGTTGGTCCTGCCAGCGCGCCACCGCGTACGTGCCACCCCTGTGCGCGGCCATGATCTTGTCATCCCCGCGCAGCTCGAAACCGGCCGGTGCGATGGCCTTCGCGAGCTCCGCGAAGGCGAGTGGCGACTCGCGCACCACCCGCAGCTCGTATCCCATGACGCGGGACCATAGCGGATCTTTACTGTTCCTTGCGCTGATTGAGCACGATGATCGCGCCGCAGAACATGACCAGCGCGACCAGCACTCCTCCCCCGTACAACCACAGCCGCAGCGGGTCGGGCCCCGGCCTGGTCGGCACGGGCGAGTCCTCACCCTGCCCGAAGTGCTCCTGACCTGGCAAAACACTGCGCTGCTCCCCCGTCAGCCGGTCCGCGGCGTTGAGCGCGGCGGCCGCGTCGACCACCCCGAACCCGGTCTGGTCGTCGTATCCGGGGGCGGGCCGGCCCCGCGCGCTGGACGCCAGCGCCTGGGCGACCTGCTCGGGCGGCAGGTTCGGGTAACGCGCCTTGATGAGCGCGGCCACGCCCGCCACGAGCGCGGCGGCCGAGCTGGTTCCCTCGGACAGTTCGTAGCCGCTCTTGCGCTTGACCACGGGCACGCCCACGCCGGGCGCGGCGACCAGCACGGAGAGGTTGTCGCTGCTGAACGTGGCCCGCCTGCCCTGCTTGTCGGTGGCCGCGACGCCGATGACCCCCGGGTAGCCGGCCGGGAAGCTCCAGTAGGAGGTGCGGTTCTCCTTGGCGTAGCCGGTCAGGCCGTCGTTGCCGACGGCGGCGACCAGGACGACGCCCTTGCCGAGCGCGTACGAGACGGCCTCGCGCTCGGACCTGAGCGGGCCGTAGGAGCCGATGGACATGCTGATGACCTGGGCGCCGTGGTTGGCCGCGTACCGCAGGGCGCGCGCGAGCGGGCTGTCCGAGGTCTGCTCGTCGTTCTCCACGGGCGGGACGCTGAGCTCGGGGTCGTCGTCGGTGACCATGGGCAGCGACAGGATGCGGGCCTCGGGGGCGACGCCGATCAGCCCGTCGTCCTCGCCCGAGGCCGCGATCAGCCCGGCCATCGCGGTGCCGTGCCTGCCCGGCGGCGTCTCCCGGGTCACCGCGCCCGCGGTCATGTCGGGGCCCGCGTTCACGCGCCCCTTCAGCTCCTTGACCTGGTCGTCCACGCCGCTGTCCACGACGGCGACGGTGACGCCCTCGCCCTTGGTGACGGTCCACGCCTGTTCGACGTTGAGGGCGTCGAGCACCCACTGCTGCTGCTCCCGCACGGGGTCGGCGGCGGGTCCCGCCAGTACGAGGAGCGCCGCGGTGAGCGCGCGCACGGTCGCTAGCACACGTTCCCCTGAGTGCAGGGCGGCACCTTGGGCGGGTCCGCGAGGAAGTAGGCGATCTGGTTGCCGACGGACTTCGCGGCCGGCCACAGCTCGGAGTGCAGGATCTCCTCCGGCGGGATCGCGGCCCTGGTCCGGCCGTCGGCGTAGCCGGCCGTGGAGAACACGATGTAGGGCCCGGCGCCCACCCAGCCGGTGCGCTGGCGCTGGTCGGGGCCGAAGCGTTCGGTCACCGTGCCGGGGAACGCGACGGGCAGCACGCCCACGCGGTCGTCCTGGGTGAGCTCCTCGCTCGCCGAGACCCTGGACGCCTCGTCCTTCAGCACGGCCACGCCGACCGTGATCACGAACGAGGCCGTCTGGTCGACGTACGTGGCCCGCAGCATCGTGACGCAGCCGTGGTTCTCCAGCACCCCGGCCACGGAGGCGTCCACGCCCTTGCCGCACTCGGTCTCGGGGGCGATGCCGACACGCCTGGCGTACTGCTGGGCCCGGTCGAGCCCGAGGTATTTCACCTCTTCCGGGAAGACGCCCGTCGCCGGCCACGCCTGCCAGCGCCTGGCGATCTCCTCCTGTTTGTACTGGTTCTGCTCGGCGGGGGTCAGCGGGCGCGAGCGGGTCTCCGCGAACAGCCCGATCGTGCCGAGCAGCACGACCACGGAGGATACGACTATGATGACGCTCAGCAGCATCACGAACACGCGCCGATACCGCACACCCTGCTGGAGCACCTCGCGTTCGGCGCGGTCCTTGGCGGCCGTACGGACCCGCGAGCCCGCCGCCGGCCAGGTACGCACGCGCGACCGCCGGCCGGTGGTGGCGCCGAGCGGATTCCTCCGTTCCGGCGTGGCCTCGCCCTCGGCGCGCGGTAGCCCTGAAGTCGACCTACGAGCCTTCACCACCGCCTCATCCTCGCGTCCTCCCTGCCCCTCACTACGTGAGGCGGGCTCGGTCGCCGGGGAGCCGTCGCCTTCCCTCGTCGCTCTGGTCGCTGCGCTCCCGCCACTCCTCAGTCCAGGCAACGGCGCTCCCTCGCGTGTCTATTTCGTCCCCCTTAGTGGGCGGATCATGCGTCTTGTGAGCCGTATGCCCGGCGAACGCGCCTGACCAGGATGAATATGACGCCCAGGGACGCGAACGCGCCGACGGCCGCGGCGGCGGCGATGGCCGCGTAGACCGTGACGCGCCTCTCGTCCCTGACGATGACCTTGATGGGGCCCGTCTGCCCGCCGGCCAGCGGCTGGGCCGGGTCCTGGGCCTGGTCGCCGGTGGCGGTCTCGGTGTAACCGGCCAACTTGCCGGCCTCGGACAGGGCCCTGGCCGCGTTCACGACGCCGAAGCCGGTGCCGGTGTCGTATCCGCCCGGCGGTCTGTCGGTGGCGCTGACCGTCAGGGCACGTGCCACCAGCGGCGGCGACATGCCCGGATATTTGGCCTTGATGAGGGCGGCCACGCCCGAGACCAGCGCGGTCGCCTGCGAGGTGCCCTTGCCGACCCAGTACTCGTCGCCCGGCCCCGCGCCCATGATGTCCACGCCCGGCGCGGCCACCAGCACGGAGGAGTTCCAGTTGGAGAACGTGGCCCTGCGCAGCGACCGGTCCGTCGCGCCCACCGAGACCACACCGGGGAACGCGGCCGGATAGGAATAGGGGGCGAAGTCGCTGTCGATCTTCCGGTCGCCGTCGTTGCCGGCGGCGGCCACGAGCACGACGCCCTTGGAGATGGCGTAGCGGATGGCCGCCCGCTCCTCCCTGGTCGCCAGCTCCTTGGAGATCGACATGTTGATCACGTCCGCCCCCTCGTCCACCGCGTAGCGAATGCCTTGGGCCACCACGTCCTCGAAACGCTCCGCCGAGTTGAACTCCCGGAAACCCGGCTCCTCGTCCTCAAGGATGACCCTTACTGACAGTACGTCCGCTTCGGGCGCGACGCCGATGATCCCCAGATTTCCCCCATCGCCGTGACCGTGCCCGGCGATCAGAGAGGCCATGTACGTGCCGTGCAGGCGGCTCGGGGCGACCCCCGGCGGGTTCGCGCCCTCGGTGAAGTCCCTGCCCACCCGGACCGAGCCGACCAGGTCACGGTGGTCCGGGTCGACGCCGGAGTCGAGCACGGCCACCGTCACGCCGCCGCCCTTGCTGATGCGCCACGCCTGGTTCAGCTCCAGCGTCTTGATGACGGGCCGCTGCCCGCCGCGTACGTCGTCCGCCCACGCGGGCGCGACCGCGCACAACAGCACCCCCACCGCCGCGGCCGCCGCTCCCCGCCTGAGCATGGCCCCCGTACCGTCCTGGATCAGCACCGCCACTCCTCGGCCGCGCAGTCGGGCATCCGCGGCGTGCTCAGGTCGGTCAGCACCCGCTCGGAGATCTCGGTGGCGAAGGCGAAGATGGAGGGCCGCTGCTCGTCCGCGGCGTCCGCGGGTCGGCCGTCCACCTGGCCCGCCGTGGTCAGCACCAGGTACGGCCCCGCCTGCCGCACCGAGCCGGCCTGGCGCACCCCAGGGGTGAACCGGTCGGCGACCGTACCGCTGAAGGCCAGCGGATACAGGCCCGGCACGGGTTTGCCGCTGTCGGAGAAGGCGGCTTTCGCGCGTACGGCGTCCGGTTCGTCACGCAGCGCGACCACGCCGATCGTGACGAGCACGCCGCGCAGCGCGTCGATGTAGGTGGCCCGCAGCAGGGCCTTGCAGCCCGCCTCGCGCAGGGCCTTGGCCGCCTTGGGATCGACCCGGTCGCAGGCGGTCTCGGGCGAGATGCCGATCCTGCTGGCACGTTCCCGGCCGCCCTGCTCGGCGGAGTACGGCAATGTGGCGGGGAAGATACGTCCGCTGGGCCAGGCGCGCCAGCGCTCGGCGACCTCGCGCTTGGACGCGGTCTGCAACTCGACCGCGCTGGGACCCCGGGTGAGCTCGGTGCCCGCCGCGCTGCCCGACACCCCGGCGGCCACCGCGCAGACCAGGGTCAGCGCGGAGGCCACCACAAGTGTCGGCCAAGGACGGGCAGAGTTCACCCCATCGACCTTAACCGGGGCTTCCAGGGAACACCCCCAGAAACCCTCAGTAGGAGGGCAGGCTCGGGTCGACGGTCTTGACCCAGCTCAGAACGCCGCCACCGACGTGGACGGCGTCGGAGAACCCGGCGTTCTTGACGATGGCCAGCGCCTCGGCCGAGCGTGCGCCGGACTTGCAGTGGAGCACGATGCGCTTGTCCTGCGGCAGCTTCTCCAGGGCCGAGCCGTTGAGGAACTCACCCTTGGGGATCAGCGTGGCGCCGGGGATCGAGACGATCTCGTACTCGTTCGGCTCGCGGACGTCGACGAGGAAGATGTTCTCGTCGCGGTCCTGCATGCCCTTGAGCTCCTGCGCGGTGATCGTGGAGCCGCTGGCGGCCTCGGCGGCCTCGTCCGAGATCGCGCCGCAGAACGCCTCGTAGTCTTCGAGGAGTTGCGTGACCGTCGGGTTCTTGCCGCACAGGACGCACTCGGGGTCCTTGCGGACCTTGACGTCGCGGTACTTCATCTCCAGGGCGTCGTAGATCATCAGCCGCCCGACGAGCGGGTCGCCGATGCCCGTCAGCAGCTTGATGGCCTCGTTGACCTGGATGGAGCCGATCGACGCGCACAGCACGCCGAGCACGCCGCCCTCGGCGCACGACGGCACCATGCCGGGAGGCGGGGGCTCCGGGTAGAGGCAGCGGTAGCAGGGCCCGTGCTCGGCCCAGAACACGCTGGCCTGGCCGTCGAACCGGTAGATCGAGCCCCAGACGTACGGCTTGCCGAGCAGCACCGCGGCGTCGTTCACCATGTAGCGCGTGGCGAAGTTGTCGGTGCCGTCGACGATGAGGTCGTATCCGGAGAAGATCTCCATGACGTTTTCTGTGGTCAGCGCCGTGTTGTGGATGACGACGTCGACCAGGGGGTTGATCTCGCGGACTGACGCCGCGGCGCTCTCGGCCTTCAGCCTGCCCACGTCGGACTGGCCGTGGATGATCTGGCGCTGCAGGTTGGACTCATCGACGATGTCGAAGTCGATGATGCCGAGGGTGCCGACGCCCGCCGCCGCGAGGTACATCAGCGCGGGCGAGCCCAGGCCCCCGGCGCCCACACACAGCACCTTGGCGTTCTTCAGCCGCTTCTGCCCCGCCATACCCACATCGGGGATGATCAGGTGGCGCGAGTAGCGGCGCACTTCGTCGACGGTCAGCTCTGCGGCCGGCTCGACCAGCGGTGGCAACGACACTTTCTACGCTCCCGTTCCAGGGGGTCCTATCTCACCTTGAAACCTAGCTGGCGAGTGGGGCATTCCCCAATCGAGTCTCACGGATCAGACGGCGTGCCTCGGCCGCCACGACCTGCGGTATCTCCATCATCGCCACGTGACCCGCCGTCGGCAGCAGCACAAGCCGGACCTGCGGGAACGTACGGTACGCCTTCGCGGCCATCGCCGGCCGGACCAGACGGTCGTGCCTGCCGTGCACGATCAGGGTCGGGGCCTTGACCTTGGCCGCCTGGCGCCACAGGTTGTCCTCGCCGAGGCGGAAGTATTCGGCCACGATGCCCCTGGCCGACCCGATCATGGCCTCGCCCGAGTAGGGGAGGTCGTCGCGCCTGCGCAGCTCGTCGATCGCGTCGCGCAGGCGTATGGGATGGACGGCGGTGGAGTTGGCCCAGACCATGGCCATGGAGGCGTTGACGCGGTGCTCGGCGGGCACCAGGCGGAGCCTGCTCGCCACCCATTCGCCCAGTACGGGCACCGCGGCGGCGGCCACCCGGACGGGGCCGTACCTGGGGAGCAGGTCGGGCAGGGCCGGGGAGACGAGGGTGAGCGAGCGGACCAGGTCGGGGTGGGTGGCGGCCACCCTGACGGCGACCGCGCCCCCGAGCGAGTTGCCGAACAGGTGGGCCGGGCCCGTGTGCTCCATCAGCTCGGCCACGGCTCTGGCGTGGCCGGCGACGGTGTAGTCGCCGTCGGCCGGGGCGGGCGAGTAGCCGGCGCCGGGGAGGTCGAGCGCGTGGCCGGTGACGGTGTCCTTGAGCTCGTCCATGAGGTCGGTCCAGTTGGTGGCCGACCCGGCCAGACCGTGCACGAAGACGGCCTGCTCGCGTCGCTCCCGATGGTCACCCGTCGATCGGACGTACACCGAGCCGACCATGCGGCCAGGCCAGTGCGGGACCGGCTCCGCCATCATGCGTCCTCCCTGCCGTTCCTTCTCGTTCCTTCAACGATAACCATCGCGTCTGGGTGGGGTTTGTATTCAGTACAGAACCCTGCTTACTTCCCCTTTTCCGACATCAGGCACATACATTCACACATGCCCCAACAGCCCCGCCGGCGTGGCCGTCGGCGGGTGGGGCGGGGCGTCCGGGCCGTCGGCGCCCGTTCGGACATATCGCCATATATCGCCGCTTAGATGTCTAATCGATCTCATCGCATGCCAAGAGTGTGGCAAAAGCCACCGTTCACCGTTTATGGCCCACCAAGGTCGGAAAGCATGACAACCAGCAGCACTTAGCGTGACGCATGAGGCACATACCGTTAATGGCGGGACAGAGCAGCCTCGAATGCGCCACCGCCGGGTGCCGCACAACAATCGGGAGACATTGTTCGGGGGGACGCATAATGGCGCTCCCCCGAATAATGACGCCGGGCGCCGGCGAAGCGCTCGACGTAATGGCTATTCGTATGTTCGCGGACTTTCATCGGTCCGAGGGCGGCACCGCAGGCGAAATCACCACTCACACAACCGGCATGGCCAAGACGACGAGCCAGGCCGGGGCGCGAGCGTTGCCATGCGTGGCCGCCCTATTAATTGCCACACAATCGGACATATCATGCCATTTCACTGGATAGATCTTTAATGCAAGCAATAAGATTCTTAATGCATAGCAAAATAGGGTCTCTCCAGTTTGCCCGCCCGTCGCCCCGGAAATGACATTCAATGGATGACTCTTCAGCAGCCGTCCAAGACCTGTTTTCAGGTACCCGGAAACGTCGAGAACGGGGCAATCGATCCTTTAGGGGGAAAACGCAATGCCCAAGCTCAAGAGTGTTATCGCAGGCCTCGCCGTCAGCACGGCGCTGACCGGCGGCCTGGTCAGCGCGGGCGCGGCCACCACTGCGGTCAGCGCCGACGCCATCAAGCTCACCGGTCCGTCCGTCCTCGCCGAAGACGGCTTCGACGACGGCCTGGACGACGGCTTCGATGACGGCTTCACCAACGGCATCATCATCGACCGTAACCGTGACCGTAACCGCCGGCAGTGCCGTCGCCACCACGGCGGCTGGGGCGGCGGCTGGGGCGGCTGGGGCCGTCGCGGTCGCGGCGGCGAGGTCTGCGTCGTCATCCGCAACGACAACTTCAACGACAACAGGCCCGAGCGCCGCCGGCGTACCTTCTGACATAACCGCGTGTTAATGGCGGGAGGATGAGCGTCCGCTCCTTCGGGCAGGTCATTGTCTTCTCGTCTTCCGCGGGGGGTTTGGTGGGGGCTCTCCCGGCCTTTGGCCGGGGGAGCCCCCACTGCTTTGTGCGGCGGTCGATATCGGCGGGTGTCGATATCGGCGGGTGTCGCGGTACCCGTACGCCCGGGCCGCCGGTCGGCTTGGCACGGATATATAGGGCGGAATCTTTTGTTTCGACCATGAGGGAGTCTGTGGTCTGCCAAATCCAGATGGTTCCGGTTTGCTGGGTATTCGCCCGGAAATATGCCCCATACGGGTGATTCTCCAAGAATCTTCCGTAGCGTTTCCGATCCGGCCAGGTTTGTATCGGCTGGGCCGGGGGCGCGAAACAGGGCAATCGGAACCTTCAGGGGGAAAACAATGCCCAAACTCAAGAGTGCTATCGCAGGCCTCGCCGTCAGCACGGCGCTGGCCGGTGGCGTGGTAGCCGCGGGCGCGGCCACGACGCCGGCCGGCGCGGCTGTCCAGGTCAAGTCCGCCGCCTCCGTGCTCACAGGCAACTGCCGTGGCGGGGGCTGGCGCCGGTGCGGCGGGGGCTGGGGCGGCCGCGGCTGGGGTGGCCGTAACTGGGGCTGGGGCGGCCCCGGCTGGGGCTGGCACCGCCCCCACAGGGCCGCCCGGATCCGGATCGTCATCGTCAACCAGAACCACAACCACAACATCAACGGTGGCCACCGTGACGAGTGGTAAGACTCAGACATCGAGCTGAGCATCGGCGCGCCGCTGAGGCCGCCGCATCGGGCGGAGTCCCCCGAGGAGCGATGAACTCCGGCCCACACCAATCGAGTGCCCGTGTTCACCGGGACCCGCGCCACCCCCCGACCGGCGCGGCCCGCCGAATACGGGCACTCACTTGTGTTCTTCCGGCCATGCCCCCGTCTCAGGCGGGAGCACCCGCTGCCTCCACGCGGCCGATCCTCGGGAAGAGGGCGGTCCCGGTCTTGGAGGGATCTTTCTCACCGGTGGAGCCGCCACCGGCGGCGGTGGGAGACATGTCGAGTGCCCGTATTCGGTGGGTCGACGTCGCCGCTGTCGGGGTGGACGTCGGTCCCGGTGAATACGGGCACTCGATCGGCGTGGCCGGAGTTTCCTCACTCAGGGGCACCTGTTGGGGCGCGGCCCGCACCCCGGGTTCACCTGCGCGATGGGCTCTACTGCCACGTGGCCTGGTTGTTGTCGTCGTGGTGCATCACGGGGCGCTCGTCCATGCGCTGCTGTTCGTTGCGGTTGCGGTTGCGGTTGATGATGATGATCTTGATGCGAGGCATGCGGTGGTGGCGCCAGTTGGCCCAGCGGCCGCCCCCCCAGCCGCAGCCGCGCCAACCCCCGTTGCCGCAGCCATGGGCGAGGACGGAGGCGGCGGAGCTGACCTGGGTCGCCGCGTCGGCCGCGGACATGGCCGCGCCCACGCCGACCACGCCGCCGGAGACGGCCGTACTCACGGCGAGGCCTGCGATAACACTTTTGAGCTTGGGCATTGCGTTTTCCCCCTACAGGTTCGATTGCCCCGTTCCTCGCGTTCCCGGCCAATCCACGAAAACCGACCGACTTGGAAACGCCTCGGATGATCCTTAACGAATCATCCGCATCATGCATATTTCCGGCTGAAACAGCCAACAAACTGGAATTGCCGTCATTTGGCTCACCACAGACACCCTCATGATTCAGACCGAACTCCGCACCGCATATAGGGCTCCGGACGCAGCGGAGGGCTCTCCGGACCTGGGTCCGGAGAGCCCTCGACAATGACCTGCCGTGGAGGCGTGGAGAAAACCCCCTTCCGCGAAAGCGCGGTCATCTCCACGCCGTCAGCACACGGTTACGTCACCAGGTGTGGCCGTCGTGGTTGTGGTGGTCGTGGTGGCGCTCACGCACCTCGTGGCGGTTGATGTTGATGTTCCGGTTGTGGACGTGGACCCGAACGCGGTTGTTCTGGTGCCGGCGCCAGCCCCAGCCGCCCCAGCCACGACCGCCCCAGCCACAGCGGCGCCAACCTCCGTTGCCGCAGCCATTGGCGAGGACGGAGGCGGCAGACTTGACCTGGGCAGCCGCGCTGGCCGAAGTCGTGGCCGCGCCCGCGGCTACCACGCCACCGGTCAGCGCCGTGCTGACGGCGAGGCCTGCGATAACACTCTTGAGCTTGGGCATTGCGTTTTCCCCCTAAAGGATCGATTGCCCCGTTCTAGACGTTTCCGGTTATCCCGGAAAGAGGTCCTGGACGCCTGCCGAAGGGTCATCCACCAAAAGTCATTTCCGGACAGCGGCTCAGCAAACGGCAACTAGCCGGTTTTGCTATGCATTAACAATCTTATTGCTTGCATTAAAGATTTATAGAGCGAAATCAGATGACTTATCCCGATATGTCCTATTTGATGATCGCTTCGGTCGACGGGTAGTGCGGGATTCCGCAAGAGCCGACAACGACAGGAGCGCAGCACAAAGCCCCCGTCGCGCGAAGCGCCCATTGCCGAGAAGGCCCCATGAAAGGGGGCGGACACCCGAAGGAGAAAGCCCACGGCGGCGTCGTACGAAGCGGGCCCACGGCCCTTACGGCGTCGCGCGAAGCGGGCACGTGGCCATTACGGCGTCGCCCGGAACGGGCGTGTGGCCATTACGGAGGCACGCGAAACGGGCCTGCGGCGCCCTTGCGGAGGCACGCGGGAGCGCTGGGAGACGTGCGTCTTCCGGCCGGTCAGGCCGTCTTGCGGGGCCTGCGCTTCGCGGGGGCCTTCTCCTCGTCCTTTGGCTTGTCGGCGGACTTGGCGGCCGGCTTCTTGGGTTTGGCGCCCCCGCCCTCCCGCTCCCGTTTCGCGGCCTCCACGCTGGCGCGCAGCGCGGCCATGAGGTCCACCGCCGGGCCGGCTTCCTCTTCCTCCCTGGCCGGGATGACTTCCTTGCCCGCCACCTTCGCCTCGATCACCTGCTGCAGCGCCTCGCGGTAGGTGTCGTGGTACTCGCCCGGGTCGAAGTCCGACTCCATGGTGCTGATGAGGGACTCGGCCATCTGGAGCTCCTGGGGGCGTACCTCGATGTCCTCCTCCAGGAAACCGAAGTCCGGCGTGCGGATCTCGTCCGGCCAGAGCATGGTCTCCAGGACGAAGACGCCGTCCCGTACCCGCAGCGTGGCCAGGGACTCGCGCTGGCGCAGCGCCACCTTGACCACCGCCACCTGGCCCGAGCTCTCCAGCGCGTTGCGCAGCAGCACGTACGGCTTCGCCCCCTGCGCGTCGGGCTCCAGGTAGTACGACTTGGCGAAGTAGATCGGGTCGATCTGCGCGGCCGGGGCGAACTGGAGGACGTCGATCCTGCGGGACGTGCTCAGCGGCAGGTCCTCGAAGTCCTCGTCGGTGAGCACGACGATCTCGCCCGTCGGCAGCTCGTACCCCTTCGCGATGTCGGCGTAGGGCACCTCCTGGCCGTCCTGCGTGCACACGCGCTTGTAGCGGATCCGCCCGCCGTCCTCGCGATGGACCTGGTGGAACGTCACGTCCTTCTGCTCGGTGGCGGAGTAGAGCTTGACGGGAATCGTGACCAGCCCAAAGGAGATCGCACCTTTCCAGATGCTGCGCATGGTCACTCCTCAGCTCTCAATGCTTCGCCAATGGGCACATACCCGTCATGGGGCAACCAATGCCATACCCGGTCGAACCGATGCTGGCCGTACCTGGGGAACTGCCCTCCGATCGAGAGCGCTACGGGCTGGAGGTCAAGTGGGACGGCATCCGCGCCGTCGTCCATCTTGACGGCGGGCTGAGGGTGACCGGGCGGCACGGGGCCGAATACACGCGGAGGTATCCGGAAATATCGGGTTTCGGGATCAAGAACGCGATCATCGACGGCGAGGTCGTCGCGCTCGACAAGCACGGCAGGCCCAGCTTCGAGCGGTTGCAGCACAGGATGCACCTGACCGATCCCGAGCCGGTCATGCTGGAGCTGTACCCCATCACGTACATGCCGTTCGACCTGCTCTATCTCGACGGCATGCCGCTGTTCGACCTGCCCTACCGCGACCGGCGGGCGCTGCTCGACGAGCTGGACGTCGGCGCGCCCCCGTACTTCCCCGGCGAGTCCGACCTGCTCGCGGCCACGTCCGAGCAGGGCCTGGAGGGGGTGGTCGCCAAGCGGCTGGACTCGCCCTACCGGGCCGGCACCCGGTCCCCGTGGTGGATCAAGGTGAAGCACCTGCGCGCCAGGGAGGTCGTGGTCGGCGGCTGGAAGCCCGGCAAGGGACGCCGGGCGGGCGGGATCGGCTCGCTGGTGGTGGGGGTGTTCACCGACAGGGGGCTCACGTACGTGGGGCACGTGGGGACGGGCTTCACCGACACCGTGCTCGACGAGCTCCACCGGCGGCTGCGGCCGCTGGAGCTCGCGCACAGCCCGTTCAGCAACGAGGTTCCGTGGCGAAATCGGTGGGTTAGGCCGGAGCTGGTCGGGGAGGTGGCCTACACGATGTGGACCGACGAACAGCGGCTGCGGCACCCCGTCTGGCGCGGGCTGCGCGCCGACAAGCTCCCCTCGGAGGTGACGCTGTGAACAGCGCGGCGAAGGTGCAGGTCAAGGTCGACGGGCGAGCGCTGACGCTGAGCAACCTGGACAAGGTCCTCTACCCCGAGTACGGCTTCACCAAGGCCGAGGTCATCGACTACTACAGCCGCGTGGCCCCCGTGCTCCTCCCTCACCTCCGGGGCAGGCCGCTGACCGTCAAGCGCTACCCGAACGGCGTCGGCGGCCAGTCCTTCTTCGAGAAGAACGCCCCCGACCACACCCCGACCTGGGTCAGGCGGGTCAAGCTCCCCGTCCCCGGCAGCACCAAGAACCGCGAGAGCATCGACTTCGCCGTCATCGAGGACCTGCCCACGCTCGTCTATTACGCCAACCTGGCCGCGTTGGAGCTGCACGTTCCCCAGTGGCGCGTCGGCGAGGGCGGCGAGGCGCTGGCGCCCGACACGCTGGTGTTCGACCTCGATCCCGGCCCGCCCGCCACTGTCGTCGAGTGCTGCCGGGTGGCCCTCATGCTGCGCGAGGTGCTGGCCGCCGACGGGCTCACCGCCCACCCGAAGACCAGCGGGAACAAGGGCATGCAGCTGTACGCCGACTGGGACCGCCGCGAGGAGCCCTCCGCGTACGCCAGGAGGCTGGCCCAGTTCCTGGAGAAAGAGCACCCCGAACAGGTCGTGAGTGTGATGACGAAGAAGGCCAGGCCTGGCAAGGTGTTCATCGACTGGAGCCAGAACAACCCGGCCAAGACCACCGTGGCGCCCTACTCGCTGCGGGCCAGGGAGCTGCCGACCGTCTCCACACCGCTGACGTGGACGGAGGTCGAGGGCTGCGAACGGCCCGGCGAGCTGGTGTTCACGGCACACGACGTACTCGCCAGAGTGGAGAAACGCGGCGACCTTTTCGGCCGGGCGTAGGCTGGTTCCGTCCACACCAAGAGGGGGACCAGAAGATGTCGGAGATGGACATACGCGGGGACGAGCTCTCCTACGGCCAGGATGAGGCAGAGCTGTCGATCGAGACGCCCGAGGCGGATGCCGCGGAGCAGCATTTCGAGATCCGCCAGAGTGCCGGGAGGCCGCGCAGCGAGCTGCCGCTCGACGTCGATCCCGCCGACGCCGCCGACCAGGACCGCGTGGTGGATCTCGACGACGACGAATATCGCTGAGCACGGCTCCGCGACGGCTCCAGGGCGGCCGGGCATCGCCTCACTCGGTGAGGCAATGAACAAGTCGCCTACCCGCACGTAGGATGTCCGCACAGCCCAGCCCGCTGAGAGACCTATGGAGACCCGCGTGACCGCAACCCCGGACGCTAAGCCCCGGGGCACCCGGCTGCCCCGACTCGCCCGCCGCCGGCAGCTGTTGAGCGCCGCGCAGGAAGTGTTCGTGGAGAACGGCTATCACGCGGCCGCCATGGACGAGATCGCCGATCGTGCGGGGGTCAGCAAGCCGGTGCTCTACCAGCACTTCCCCGGCAAGCTGGAGCTCTATCTGGCGCTGCTCGACCTCCACGTCGACGACATGGTCAACCGCTGCCGGGAGGCGCTGGCCTCCACCCACGAGAACAAACTCCGCGTGCAGGCCACCTTCAGCGCGTTCTTCGACTTCGTCTCCACGCAGGGCGAGGCGTTCCGGCTGGTGTTCGAGTCCGACCTGCGCAACGTCGCGCCGGTGCGGCAGCGCGTGGAGCGCTCGCTGCAGGAGTGCGCGGAGATGGTCAGCGTGCTCATCCAGGAGGACACCGGGTGCACCAGCGACGAGGCGCACCTGCTCGGCGTGGGGCTGGTCGGCATGGCCGAGGTGAGCGCCCGCTACTGGGTGACCCAGCACGGCTCGATCCCGAAGGACGCGGCCGAGCAACTGATGGCCCGACTGGCCTGGCGCGGCATCAGCGGTTTTCCGCGTACGGCATAACCCGTTCGCTGGGCGCGATCATTTGCGCTTTTCACGGCCGCGAGCCGCCACGATGGGAGTGAGCCAGCCCGTCGACTAGGGAGCCACATGGAAATCAAGATCGGCGTACGCTCCGTACACCGCGAGCTCGTCGTCGAGACCGACCTCTCCGCCGAGCAGGTCGAAGAAGAGATCAGAAACGCGTTGTCGGTCGATCGTGGCGTGTTCGCCCTGACCGACGTGAAGGGCCGGCGGGTGGTGGTGCCGGTGGCCTCGCTCGGTTTCATCGAGATCGGCGAGGACGAGTCCCGGCCAGTCGGCTTCGGCGGCACCCTCTAGACGCTCCTGACCCAGGGGTACGGCCCGCCCGCCGTACCCCTCCCGGGTCGTGCACGCCGTCCCGGTGCTCGGAGTCGCGAGAGCGCACCCCCGATCCCGCTCAGCGCCTCACCACCCCCGCCGACCCGACGCCCCCAGAGCCCGCCCCTGTGTCCCGGGGGGTGAGTGCCCGCGGCGCCGGGGGGTTAGAGGCCCATGGCGGCCATGCGTTTGTTGTGGGCTTCCGTCAATGTCGAGAAGAGCCGGGAAATGTCGGTGGCGCCCTCCCCCGACACCAGCAGCAGCGCCAGCTCGGGCCGGGCCGAGGCCACCTGCTGCCCCTGGCTCAGCGCCTCGCCGACGAGCCGCCGGGCCCACAGGGCCAGCCGTCCGGCGGTGGCGGGTGAGGCTTCGATCCCGGCCCTGACCCGCTCGACCGCGAACTGCGAGCGCCCCTCGTCCACCAGCACCTCGTCCACCAGCTTGGCGATCGAGGGGTCGAGGTGCCTGGCCGCCTCGCGATAGAAGTCGAGCGCGATGCCGTCCCCGACGTACGTCTTGACCAGCGCCTGCAGCCAGTCGGCCGGCCTGGTCTGCGTGTGCCAGGCGTCCAGCGCGTCGACGAACGGCGACATCGCCTCGTCAGGATCGGCCACGAGCTCGGCCAGCCGGTCGCGTAGCATGCGGAAGTGGGCGTATTCGGTAACGGCCAGCTCACTCAGCGCCGCGCGGTCGGCCAGCGTGGGCGCCAGCGTGGCGGCGTCCTCCGTCATCCGCGCGTACGCGCTGAGCTCCGCATAGGCGAGCACACCGAGCAGATCGACCACTCCTGGAGACTCCTTCATGGAAGGCAGCGTACTTCGATGAATCTTCGGGAACATACGCAAGCTCGGCCAGCGTTGTGGTATCGAGTACACTGCTCTGTGAAAGTGCGACCGCACTGTGTAAATTCGGGGGTTTCCCCCGACTACCCCCACTTCCGGGTGCGCGGTCGCTGATGACGCGAGAGGGCTGGCTCTACCGCGAGGACCCACGCAACGGGGGCTGTTTCATGCCCGTCGGTCCCGGCAGGCCCGCCTTCATTTGAGAACTGAGGCAGGCCACGCTGACGACTTTCCGAGACCTCGGAGTCACACCTGAGATCGCCGATGCCCTTGAGACCGAGGGCATCGTCACACCGTTCCCCATCCAAGAGATGGCTCTCCCGCTCGCCCTGAGCGGCCAGGACCTCATCGGTCAGGCGCGCACGGGCACGGGCAAGACGTACGCGTTCGGCATCGCCATGCTGCAGAGCATCGGCAAGCCACGCAAAAACCGCAAGAAGCCCCGCGGGCTCGTCGTCGTGCCGACCCGCGAGCTGGCCGTGCAGGTCAGCGAAGACCTCGTCACCGCCGCCGGCAAGCTCGGATCCCGGGTTCTGACCGTCTACGGCGGGCGCGCGTACGAGCCGCAGATCGAGGCGCTCAAGGCCGGTGTCGACGTCATCGTCGGCACTCCCGGACGTCTGCTCGACCTGGTCAAGCAGAAGCACCTCGACCTGAGCCAGATCACCACCCTCGTGCTCGACGAGGCCGACCGCATGCTCGACCTGGGCTTCCTGCCCGACGTAGAGCGGATCTTCAACCTGATCCCCGGTCAGCGGCAGACGATGCTGTTCTCGGCGACCATGCCGGGCGAGATCGTCACGCTGTCCCGGAAATACCTCAACCGTCCGACCCACGTACGCGCCGAGCACGAGACCGGCGAGGGCGAGACCACTCCGCAGGTCCGCCAGCTCGTGTGGCGCGCGCACCGGATGGACAAGATCGAGATCCTCGGGCGGCTGCTGCAGGCCGAGGGCCGCGGGCTCACGATGGTCTTCTGCGAGACCAAGCGGGCCTGCGACATGGTCGCCGAACAGCTCGACACGCGCGGCTTCGCCGTCGCGGCCGTGCACGGCGACCTCGGCCAGGGCCAGCGCGAGCAGGCGCTGCGCGCCTTCCGCAACGGCAAGATCGACGTGCTGGTGGCCACCGACGTGGCGGCCCGCGGCATCGACATCGACGACGTCACCCACGTGGTCAACTACGACTGCCCCACGGACGACAAGACGTACGTGCACCGCATCGGCCGCACCGGCCGGGCCGGGCGCACGGGCATCTCGGTCACGTTCGTGGAGTGGGAGGAGCTGACCCGCTGGAAGATGATCAACCAGATGCTCGGGCTCGAGTTCGCCGAGCCCGAGGAGACCTACTCCACCTCACCGCACGTCTACTCCGAGCTGAACATCCCCGAGGGCACCAAGGGCGTCCTGCCGCACGCGAGCCGTTCGCGTGCGGGGCTGTCCGCGGAGCGCATCGAGGATCTCGGGGAGACCGGCAGGGTTCGCGGTCGTGGCGCCCGTCGCCGCGACGAGCGTGAGGAGCGCCGCGAGGAGCGCCCTGCCCGTACGCCGCGCCAGCGCCGTCGCACCCGTGGCGGCAGGGAACTGGCGGAGACCGCAGTCGCCGAGACTCCGGAGGTCGAGCTCGTGGATGCCAGGGCGGAGGAGACTCCCGCGATCTTCTCAACGGACGAGATCCAGGCGGCCGCCGAGCCGAAGCGGACCCGTACGCGGAGGGGGGCGGCTTCGACTGCCATCGAGCAGGCGCTCGCCGACGCCCCCGAGGCGCCCGTCAAGGCCACCAGGTCGCGGCGGAGCGTCGCCGCGGCTCCCGAGGCCGACACGGTCGAGGAGGCGCCGGCGAAGAGCACCCGCTCCCGCCGCACCGCCGCCGTCGCGGCCCCGGCGCCCGTCGCCGAGGCCGCACCCGTTCCCGAGCCGGTCGCCGATCCGGCGCCGAGCTTCCTCGCGACGCCGCCTCCGCCGGTGCGCAAGGAGCAGGAGCGGATCGTCCCGCCGAGCCCGTTCTCGGTGATCTTCCAGTCGCCCGACCTGGCTTCGGACGACGACGACATCGCCCCGTCGGCGGCCTCGGAGCGCAAGCAGCAGCGCCGCCAGGCCCGCGGCGGGGGCGGCAACCGCCGCCGCACGGGCTGAGCACCGCCTGAGAGGCGCGCATCCGCATCGGGTGCGCGCCTCTTCGCGTTTGACGCTCACGGCCCTTCTGGGGGGCTCTGAGGGCGCGCTCGGGGGTCTTCCGATTGCGGACGACTCACCGCAAGTCTGCCCAGCGTAATGCCCATAACGGTGTCGAGCCGCTGACCTCTGGGTATTGTTGCCCCACGTGAGTACGCCGCGATTCCTCGATCTGCCTCCTGGCGTCGCACCACAGAAGATCGAAACGCCACAGGGCACGTTCGCGGCCCTGGAGGCCCTCCCGGTCAGTGGTGTGATTGAGCGCTGGCCCGCCCTCCTGATCCCCGGCTTGACAGGCAGCAAAGAGGACTTCCTCGCGGTGCTGATGACCCTGGCCCACTCCGGGCGCCGGGTGGTCGCCGTCGACCTGCGCGGCCAGTACGAGACACCGGGCCCCGACGACCCCGCCGCCTACACCTGTCCCGCGCTCGGCGCCGACGTCGACGCGCTCGCCCAGATCATCGGCGGCGGCGACGCCGTTCACCTGGTCGGCCACTCGTTCGGCGGCCTCGTGGCCAGGGAGGCGGTGATCGACGGGCGCACGAGGTTCGCGTCGTTCACGCTGATGGGGTCCGGGCCCTCGGGCATCGAGGGCAAGCGGGCGGTCAACGGCCGGAAGATCATGGAAGAGGTGCAGGCGTTCGGGCTGGAGCACGTCTGGCACCACCGGCTGGAGCCCGAGGCGCTGTCCAACGACGTGTCCGACGAGATCCTGGCGTTCCTGCGCAGGCGCCTGCTCACCAACTCTCCGACCGGGCTGGCGTGCATGGCCGAGCAGGTGCTGAGCATGCACGACCGCACCGACGAGCTGCGCCAGATCGAGGTGCCCACGCTGGTGCTGTACGGCGAGCACGACGACGGGTGGCCGCCCGAGGAGCAGTCGGAGATGGCGGCCAGTCTCGGGGCCGAGTGCGTGGTCGTGCCCGGCGCCGTCCACTCGCCCGCCGTCGAGGCGCCGGAGACGACTGCGGCGGCGCTGGTGAGGTTCTGGAACGCGGCCGAGAAAACGCTCTTTGGACACTAAGTCCAATGCCATGTAATTCTTTACTTACTATGGCGAACATCGAAGACATCGTCGTCCAGCCCCCGCAGAGCGCGACCTGGCAGGTGCACCTCGACCGGTCGATGTGGGTGGGCGGCGTACGCGGTCTCATGCTGCAGGCGCTGCACCCGCTGGCCATGCGCGGCGTCTGGCAGAACTCCGACTTCCAGGAGGACCCGTTCGGCCGGCTGCGCCGCACGGCGGACTTCGTGGGGCGCGTGACGTTCGGCAGCCCGCAGGAGGCGGACGAGATCGGCAGGCGGGTGCGCGGCATCCACAAGGCGCTGCGCATCCACGATCCCGACACCGGCCGGACCCACCGGGTGGACGACCCCGAGCTGCTGCTGTGGGTGCACTGCGCGGAGGTGTCGTCGTACCTGGAGGTGGCCAGGCGCGGCGGGCTGGGCCTCACCGAGCGCCAGGCCGACCGCTACCTGTACGAGCAGCGCAGGAGCGCCACGTACGTCGGCCTGCACGCCGAGGACGTGCCCGGCTCGTGCGCGGAGATGGACGCCTACTTCAAGCGGGCCCGTCCCAGCCTGCGCGTCACGGAGGAGGCGGCCTCGACCGTGCGGTTCCTCATGTGGCCGAGGCTGCCGCACGAGCTCAGGCTCCTGTCCCCGGGCAAGCCCGCCTACTTCCCGTTCGGCGCGCTGTGTTACTACACGCTGCCGGACTGGGCCAGACGGATGTACCGGGCGCTGCCGGAGGTGCCGCGCGCGACGGTCACGGCCGCGCTGAGGGCGTTCAGGCTGGGCATGAACTCGCTGCCCGAGCCGGTGCACGACCACGCGTTCATGCCGGCCACGAGGGAGATGCTGCGGGCCTCCAGGGAGCGCCTGGGCGCCGCGGGGTACGACGTGAGCAAGGGGCTCAAGGGCCTGACCGACCCCCGCCGGTGGCCGACGGCGCCGGCCGCCTGACCGGCAGGAGCATGCCGGTCACCAGCACGACCGCCGACACGCCGGCCATCGTCCATCCGCTCCCGCCCATGCCCCCGCCGTCGAACAGCACGCCGAGCAGGGTGGACGCGGTCGCGGCGCCCACGTACCTGGACGACTGGAAGAGCCCCACGGCGATCCCGGTCTCGTTCCTGCCGGCGTGCACGAAGACCAGCGAGTTGAGCCCGAACTGGCCGAGCGCCGAGGCCACCCCCAGCAGCGCCGCCGCCACCGGCACCAGCCAGACGGGGCCGACGGCGGGGATCAGGCAGGAGCCGGTGACCAGCAGCGCCGCGCTCGCCACCAGCACGACCCGCATCCCCGCCCGCCTGGCCACCGCCACCGCGACCGGCGTCATGACGATCGCCAGCCCGGACATGGGGAGCACCAGGAGGCCGGCGATGTGCGCGGGCAACCCCGCCGAGCGCTGCGCCCACAGCGGCACCACGAAGAACGCCGAGTAGAACACCACGTTGGCCAGGGCGAACTGGCCACAGGTGGCCAGCAGCCCGGGCCTGAGCCGGGGCAGCAGGGCCTGCTTCGGGCCGTCCACGCGGACCTTGGGCAGCCAGCGCAGCGCCACGATGAGCGCGACCGCCGCGAGCGGGACGTTGACCAGGAAGATCGCCCGCCAGCCCCACAACGACACCAGGAACCCGCCGAGCACCGGACCGGCGGCGGCGCTGGCGGTGAGCACCATGGAGATCGTCGCGATCACGCGCGGCGGCGGCCTCCCGTCCTCGCCCGGCATCGCGGCCTGCACGATCGCCATCCCGGCGGGCATCGTCGCGCAACTCCCGAACGCCTGCAGCAGCCTGATCACGACCAGCGCCGGGTAGGAGGGGGCCAGCGCGGCCAGCACGCCCGTGACGGCCATCGTCACCAGGCCGGCGCAGAACACCAGCCTCGGGCCCAGTCTGTCGGCCAGCGTGCCCATCACGGGCGGGACGACGATGCCGGTCAGGTAGAACCCGGCGGCCAGCCACGTCACGGCGGCGATGCCCACGTGGAACTCGGCCTCGATGTGGGCCAGGGCCACGGCGATCATGGACGAGTTCAGGGGGTTGAACAGCGTGCCCAGCGCCACCGCCGCCGGTAACCGCCCGATAGGTGCCACTTTTCGGTCATAACCACTGTTTTCGCCGGGGAAACTGCGTGTCCCCTGGCAATGCACGTGGAACGGCGCTGCCGTCCACGTCCACGCGGCAGGTGGACGGCAGCGCCCGGGGCGAGCGGTCCCCTCCACCGCTCGCCACGACTGGCGGGGTTACTCGGCGAGGCCGTCCCAGGAGTTGCGGTCGGGGGCGGCCGACCGGCCCTCCGGGCAGTGGCGGCGGAAGTCGCACCAGGAGCAGATCGGGCCGGGGTTCGGCGCGAACAGCTCGTCGACCTCATCCGGCACCGCCGCCGGACCGGCGGACTGGCGCTCTCCCGCGGCGGACCTCCGGGCGGGTGGAGACACGAGCGCGCGGTAGCGCTCGTCGGCCTCCGACGCCTCCGTCGCGACGTCCTCCGCTCGCCGGATGTGGCGGGCCAGCGACTCCTCCGTGTGCCGCCACTCCAGGATCTCGCCGGTCGGCAGGTGGTGGAGCTCGACCGTGCGGCAGGGCGTGCGCATCACCGCGGAGGCCGCGACCGCGTACACGGCCAGGGCGAGGGACGAGCGGGCGTCGTCCGGGGTGAGCGGCCGGCGGCCGGTCTTGTAGTCGACCACGACCAGCTCGTCACCGCGCCGGTCGAGCCGGTCGATGCGGCCGGAGACGGCGATGACCTTGGTACGGGTGGCGACCGTGCGCTCGACGCCCACCGGGTCGTCGCCGGGATCTAAGGTCGCGACGTAGCCGGAGACGAGGTCGCGGGCCCGGCCCAGCCAGTGGGCCGACTGCTCGACGTCCCTGAACCCCTCGGCGATCCACCCGTTCGTGACCAGGATGGCGGCGGTCAGCGGGGTCCTGCGGTCGTACGGCTCCCGCCACCAGCCCGCCAACGCGTTGTGCACGCTCGCCCCGACGCTGTTGTGCGCCCACCCGGGGCCCTTGGACGGCTGCGGCCGGTCAAGGTAGCTGAACCGGTAGCGGCGGCGGCAGTCGAGCCACGCGTTCAACCGCGACGGCGTGCACGAGTAGAGCCGCCGCGGCATCCCGTCCAGCGGAAGCTGTCCCTGAGTTGACAAGCGTCACTCGTCGTCGTCGAGCTTGATCCCGGAGAGCTTGGTGCCGTCGGTGAGAGGGCCGTCGCCCGCGCTCTCCGTACGGGTCAGCGAGCCCGACACCCAGTCGTCGAAGTGCGGCTCTAGGTCGCCGATCGTGACCTCGTCACCGTGGGCGGCCAGCACCCGCGTGTCGGCCGGCAGCGTGAACAGCCGCCCGCCGATCGAGGTCAGCTGGTCGGGCAGGGCGGGATATTCGCCGCCCAGCTTGCCGGGCCCGTCGGCCTGCAGGGCCTTGCCGGTGAAGACGGCCCCGAGCGCCTCGCAGTAGAGCGACACGCCGCCGGGCGAGACGCCGGGCGTCTCCATGACGTCGAGCTGGACGTCGGCCACCTCGAAGATGCCGTCGTCCTCCATGTCGATGTCGGGCCAGGTGTCCCGCCAGGTCTCCCGCCACAGGGGCTTGTCCTTGGGGTGCAGGGCGACCACGGCCTCGTCCCTGCTGGCCACCTCGATGGCGGCCGCGACGTGGTCGGGCAGGCCCGCCGTGCAGATGACGGCCAGGATCTCCCGATCCTCGCCCACCTGTTCCAGGATCTTCTCGGCGTCGCGCGCCGGGTCGATGACGATCGCTTCCTCGTCGTCACCGATGATCCAGGTGTTGTTCTCGACCTTGTGCTCGGTGCCGTCGATGTCGACGACGCCCTCGGTCACCACTCGCTCGATACGCGCTGTCACGCCTCCGAACTCTAGCCCGTCTGCATCAGAGCGCGAATCGGACGCGTAAAGCACTCAGTCCTCGAGCCGGGGAGAGAACGCCCCGAACGGCACGTCCAGCTCGTGATCGCGCACATCCAGCAGCGACAGCTCGGCGAGCACGATCATGCAGCCGGCGTCGGCCGGCCACGCGATGGTCCACAGCCAGTTGCCGAGCGCCTCGCCCGCGTAGACGGCCCGGTCGTCGGCGCCGTCCACGCACCACAGCGCGGTGGGATGCCCGAGCACGCCGATCTTGGCGTTCGGCGGCCCCGAGTCGAACCCCTCGCCCGGGTCGGGGCCGTCCAGCCCCGCGAACGCCGCGCCGAGCCCGATGCCCGGCTCCTCCGCGATGACGAGCAGGTCGGCGGGGCCCTCCGTGAACGACGGCCCCGTGAGCGCGACCACGCTCGCCCGGGCGCCGGTGCGCTCGTCACCGACCTCCGCGAAGCCGGTCACCAGCCAGCCGGCGGGCAGCGGCCACGGCAGCCACACGGGCACCACCGCGCTCTTGCGCATGGCTGCCAGCGCCGTCCCGGTCGGCGGCCATGGAGGTTGATAGGGCAGGACATCACCGTGCGTGTCGCACCGGTACGCGCTCGACCACACACTTGGCCCGTGAAGCGGGCCAAAGCACCGTGGGCAGGTTGGAGCCGCTCTCACAACTACCCACGGTGCTTTCTCCGGCACCGGCCCGTCAAGGCCGCTTCCCGTTGTCTCGTCGTAATGTTGGTCATGTGCGCGTAAATTGTGTCGGCGCGATTATTTTCGACTCCTCTGACCGGCTGCTCCTCATCAAGCGCGGACGTCCGCCGGGCAAGGGGTTGTGGTCCATCCCTGGTGGCCGTCTGGAGCCCGGCGAGACGGACGCCGACGGCGTGCGGCGCGAGGTGCTGGAGGAGACCGGGCTACGCGTGGAGGTGGGCCGCCTGGCGGGCACGGTGGACCGCCCCGGCCTCGGCGGGGACACGTACGTGATCCGCGACTACCTCGCCGGCGTGTCGGGAGGCGTGCCCGTGGCCGGGGACGACGCCGACGAGGTGCGCTGGTGCGGCATGGACGAGCTGGCGCGGCTGCCGCTCGCCGAGGGACTCCTGGAGTCGCTCACCGGCTGGGGCGTGCTGCCCCGCTGAAAGCGGAGCCGCCGGGCGGGCGGCCCCGCCGAAGCGGCGCCGCCCGCCCCACGGGCCGGGTCCTACCTGTTCGAGGTGAGGCTGGAGGTCCAGAGGATCAGGTGGTCGGCGTTGTACGTCGTGGACCGCCCGAGCGCCACGACCTCCGAGCCCGACACGGCCACGGCCGACAACCACTGCGCGCCCTGTCCGGCCAGCCGGTCCTTCGTCAGCGCCATGCGGTTCCAGGACAGCCCGTCCTGCGAGGTCCAGGCCGCGCTGTCGCCCTCTCCCGGTACGCCGTGCCAGCCGACGGCCACCAGCCCCTCGTCCGCCGCGGCCAGGTCGTACACCGCGGCTGCCTGGTCCGTGGGCAGCCAGGCCGTCTGCCAGGTCGTGCCCTCGTCGTCGGAGACCGCCGCGAAGGCACGTCGCGAACCTCCCGACACGGCCGTGCCGACAGCCACCAGCTTGTCCTGATAAGTCGTGATCCGTCGGAGCCCGGCCGACGTTGCGTCCGGCGGGACCACGCGCTTGCGGGCGCTCCAGTTCACGCCGTCGGAGGAGTACCAGACCACGCTGTTCTCCTGGTCGGCCGCTCCGGAGCCGCCCACGGCCACGTAGCCGTCGCCGGTGGCGACGGCGTCGTAGATCCGCACCCCGGAGCCGCCCTGCGGCAGCTTCTTCGACCTGGTGAACTTGCGCAGGTCGGGGGTGAACCACATGGCGGCGCTCGCCGTGCCCATCTGGTCCTTGGCCTCGCCGGCCAGCACGTACCCCTTCTCGCCGGCCGTCACGACGTGGGTCTCCAGGTAGGGGGTGTTCGGGTCGCGGGCCAGGTCGCCGGCGACGTTCACCTTCTTCCAGCTCTCGCCGTCGGCGGAGGTGACGAGGAGGGGGTCGGTGACGGCCACGTTCGTCTCGGTGGCGCCGACGGCCAGCCAGCCGCGCCCGCCGTGCGCCACGTCCTCCAGCGCCTGCTTGCCGGGGCCGCCGAGGCTCATGGACTTCCAGCTCACCCAGTCCCTGATCGTCCACAGGCCGGCGTCACCGGAGGCCGAGCCGACGGCGACGTACCTGCCGGCGAAGCCGGCCAGCGCGTTGGTCTCGCGCGCGATCCTGGTCAGGCCCTCGACCTGGCCGAGCTGGACCCGCGAGGCGCTGCCGCGCGGGGGCGCGGCCATGAGCACGAGCTGGTTGTCGACGTCGGACACCGCCTGGTCGCCGCCGGCGAACAGGGTGCCGCCGTCGCCGATCGTGAACCCGCGCAGCGTCGCGCCCGGCAGGTTGCCGAGGTCGGCCCGTTTGGTCCACGAGCGCCCGTCCGTGCTGGTCAGCACCGAGTAGCGGCCCAGGCCGGCCTGCGTGATCGCCGCGATGCCCGAGGAGGAGGAGATCAACCTCTCCACGCCCGTGCTCTCGCCGCTCAGGCCGCCGATGGAGCCGCACTGCGACCACTGCGCCCCGGTCGGCGAGCAGTAGACGCGCAGGTCACCCGTGAACGTGGGGTAGCGCGTCGGCACCAGCACGAACCTCTTGGGCGACACGGCCACCATCCCGGTGTGCGGCGTGACCTGGGGCAGCTGGAACTCCGTCGCCTGCCAGCCGCGCCCGCCGTCCGCCGACCGGAGCACCCGCGATCCCTCGCCGACCGCGGGGACTCCGATGGCGACGACCGTGTCGCCCTTGGCGACCACCGCCTTGATCTCGCGTACCTCCAGCTCCCGGGTCTCGGCCCGCTCCCAGGTCCGGCCGTCGGCGGAGCGCCAGGCCGCGGGGCCCGTGCCGCCGTCGTCTCCCGTCGTGCGCCCCACGGCCACGAAGCCGGACGCGGTCCTGGCGATGTCGTTGATCTGGTCACCAGGCTTGAACGCGGCCAGCCCCGCCGCCTCCACCGCCGTCCAGCTGAACCCGTCGGCGCTGGTCCACAGACCGCGCTCGCCGGACACGCCGTCGCCGCCGCTGGCCAGCCAGCGCCCGCCGCCGCCGACGACCCGCTGGACCGTGGGGGTGGAGGCGCCGTTCACCTGGCCGAGCTGCCAGGTCTTGCCGCCGTCCGGCGAGAACAGGAAGAGGGGACGCGGGGTCGGGTTCGTCGTGTCGCTGCCGACCGCCACGACCGCGCGGCCCACGGACGTCATGTCGTTGAGCTTCTGGTTCGTGCCCTCGCCCGCGGCCGGCACGGTGAACAGCTCGTCGCCCGAGCGCCCCGTGCCCGCCTCCAGCCGCAGCCCGGGGGCCTCGTCCGTGGTCCACTGCCAGACGAGCACGCCCGCGGCCACCAGGATCGCCACGGCCAGGGTCAGGGCGACGGGGGTGGACCTGTTGCGGCTGCGTACGGGGCTGGACCGGCGCACGGCGGCGGGGGCGGGGCCTCTGTGGTGCCGGCCGCTCGACCCCTGCGGGCGCGCCGTGTCTGTGGCGACGAGGAGGTCCGGCCTCGTGGGGCGGCCCGCCGGCGGTCGTCCGACGCGCCGGACCTCGGGCTCGCCGTCCCCGTCTTCAGGGGTTTCGTCGTACCCGACCGGCTCCTCGGCCTGCTCGGGCTCCTCCTCCTCCGCGGGCGCGGGCGCCTCGGCGCGTTCCGGGACGGGATACACCAGCCGGTACGGCGGCGCAGGCCGGGACGAGCGCCGCTCCTCGGCAGGCGCGGCCTCCGCGTCCGGCCCGGACCGTTCGGGCGCCTCCCGCGGCGGATGGAGCGGGGCGCCCGCGACGAGCTTGTCCGGGCGGCTGACGACGCGGCGGGGGCGGCGGCGCGGCTCCACCTCGGGCTCGGCCGTCGGCGAGCTGTACGGCCGGCGCCCCTTGGGCAGTTCCTGCGGTTCTTCGTCCGGAACGGGGGCGGCGAACGGCGGCATGCCCCAGGGCGAGGTCAGCGGTAAACCCCGGGCCCGATCGTCGGTGGGACCAGGCGGCGAATGGCTGATCCTCGGCTCTTCGGAGGAACGTGATTCTGAGGCGCCCTCGGGACGCGGTTCGTCGTCACCCGTCGGTCGCCGCGGCGGTTCGCTGGGGCCGGAGGCCACGCGCCGTACCTCCTATGGGGGTCGAACTTCGTACGGGTGGAACCAGGACCACTGGTCCGTTCCACAGGACCAGACCAGCATGACTCAGCCGGAATAGCGAGACCTCTCTAGCGAGATTCCCGGCACCCCAGGACCGATTTATTCAGAAATAGTGCTAATTGACCGTTTTTTGGCTAGATACAACACACCAAACGCATACACCCCGAGCTGCACCAGAGTCCCGGACAACGCCTGCCAGGGCACCGGCACCTTCCCCTGGTTCAGCGCGTCCTCCAGATGCCCGGCGGCGGCGGCCTGCCCGAAGGCCAGCAGGTTGTTCAGCACGTGCAGCGAGATCGCCGCCTCCAGCCCCCCGGTACGCACCGCGAGCCAGCCCATGACGACCCCGAAGCCGAACACGTCCACCAGGCCCGCCCACGAATACCCGTGCAACGACATGAACACCGCGGACCCGAGCACGATGGACCAGACCGGGTTCCGCACGTGCGCCCCGACCGCCTGCACGAACCAGCCGCGGAAGATGTACTCCTCGGCGGCCGCCTGGAACGGCACCAGCAGCACGATCACGATGAGCGGGGGCAGGAACACCGACCACCCGGCCCAGCCGAACAGGCCGGCGTCCTCGCCGGAGGCCGACAACGCGAGCGCCTGCACGCCCTGCCCCAGCACCAGGGCCAGCACCGCCAGGCCCGCGCAGCTCAGCATCCAGCGCCAGCGCAGCCGCCCGGCCACCGACGAGAGCGTGCCGGGGCGCCTGCGCTGGACGAACGCCGCGGTCCCGTACACGAGAGGCAGCGCGGGCGCGAGCGCCATCAACACCACGACCAGGGAGAACACCGGATCGCCGAACAGTTGCCCCTCGGCCTGGAGCGGCGCGGGGATCCCGAGGACCATCGACATGACCACGCCGGCCCACACGACCACCACGTTGATCACGACGAACCCGACGGCGACGATCAGCGTTCCCACGATCGCCCGCCACGGCCGGGCGACGGCGTTCCTGGCCAGGTGGTCGTAGCGGGCCCCGCTCGGCGTCGGCAGGAACCAGGACGGCGGCTGATACGGGTAGACCGGCGGCTGCGTGCCGTAGGCGGGCGTTTGGTGCCCTGGATTTTCCTGCATCCATCTATTCTGTCCGCGCGATGCGCAATAGTTCACAGACGGTCCACCTATTTAGGCGGATGCTCGGAGGCGTACGGCATTTCGACCCTGGGAGCAGTCCATGTCAAGGCTGGGACCTGTCATCACCCTCGCGGCGGGAGCAGTGCTCGCCGTGGGGCTGGGTGTCGCCAGCGTAACCGCGACACCGGCGGCCGACGAGGCCGCCAACACCGCCGCGGAGGCACCGTCGGCGGACAAGACCACCGCGGCCCCGTCACGTTCGTCCGAGGCTGAGGCCGAGGCCACGCCCTCGCCGCAGCGGACGGAGCCGAAGAAGATCGCGAAGGCGGACTACGGAGGCTACGTCAAGGGCAACGGCGGCCTCATCGCGATCTCGATCAGAGACGGCAAGGCCGTCGGCTACTTCTGCGACGGCAAGGCCGAGGCCTGGTTCAAGGGCAGCGAGTCCGACGGCGAGCTGCGGCTGACCGGCCTCGGCAGCGCCAAGGTCACCGCCGACCTGGGCGACGGCCGGGCCAAGGGCTCGGTCGCGGTCGGCGGCAGGAAGTGGACCTTCGACGCGGCCACGGTGGTCAAGCCGTCGGGCCTCTACCGCGCCACCGCGCTCGTCCGGGGCGCCAAGCTCCGGGCCGGCTGGATCGTGCTGAAGAGCCCGCAGGGCGGCTACACGCAGGTCGGCGCCGCGTTCGAGGGCGACACGCAGGTGCCGATCCCCCAACTGCCGAGTGACCAGCCCACGGCGCCCGTGACCGTCGGCGACACCACGGTCTACCCGAAGGACGTGGACGGCTTCATCGAGGAGATGCAATGACCGCCATCCAACCGCCGTCCCGCGGCCTGACCCCGCTCCTCGTACCGCTGCTGGCCGGCGGCCTGGCGGCGCTCGCGCTCGGCGTCTACGGGCGCGTGCACACCCCCACCGGGTTCGCCGTGGGCGTGGGCGGGTTCTCCGGCGCGCTGCCGATGAAGGCGTGGCTGACGACGGGGGCGTTCCTGCTCGCGATCGTGCAGGTCGTCTCCGCCATGTCGATGTGGGGCAGGCTCGGGATCGACATCCCGCCCGCCGTGCACCGCTGGTCGGGGCGGATCGCGTTCCTGCTCACGATCCCCGTCGCCTTCCACTGCCTCTACGCCCTGGGCCTGCAGTACGACGTGCCGCGGGTGCTCGCGCACTCGCTGCTCGGCTGCTTCTTCTACGGCGTGTTCACGGCGAAGATGCTGGCCCTGCCCAAGCGCGACGCGCCCGGCTGGACGCTGCCGGTGCTCGGCGGGCTGGCGTTCACCGCGCTGGTCGGGCTCTGGCTGACGTCGTCGTTCTGGTTCTTCACCGCGATCGGGATCAAGGTGTGAAACTCTTCGTACGACTCAGCCCGGCGGCCCGCCCCTTGGCCGCCACGACGAGCGCCATCTTGCGCGAGGCCTCGTCGATCATCTCGTCGCCCAGCATGGCCGCGCCGCGCTTCTCGACCGAGGTGTAGTACTCGTACGCCTCCAAGATGAGCTCGGCGTGGTCATAGTCCTCCTGCGCCGGCGAGAAGACCTCGTTGGCCGCGTCCACCTGGGAGGGATGCAGCACCCACTTGCCGTCGAACCCGAGGGCCGCCGACCTCCTGGCGGCCCGCCTGAAGCCCTCGACGTCCTTGATCTGCAGGTAGGGCCCGTCGATGACCTGCAGGTCGTGCGTCCTGGCCGCCATGAGCAGCCGCATGAGGATGTAGTGGTAGGCGTCGCCCTCGACGTAGCCGGGCGGCTGCTCGCCGACGACGAGCGTACGCATGTTGATCGACGCCATGAAGTCCGCCGGCCCGAAGACCAGCGTCTCCAGGCGCTTGGACGAGCCGGCGATGGCGTCGGCGTTGACCAGGCCCCGGGCGTTCTCGATCTGCGCCTCGATGCCGATGCGGCCCACCTCGTACCCCATGGTCTTCTCGATCTGGGTGAGCAGCGTGTCGAGCCAGACGACCTCGGTCGGGTCCTGCACCTTGGGCAGGATCAGGCAGTCGAGGAACTCCCCCGCCCCCTCGACGACCTCGATCACGTCCCGGTACGTCCACTGCGTCGTGAGGTCGTTGACCCTGACCACGCGCGTCTTGCCGGACCAGTCGCCCTCGCGGAGCGCGGTCACGACGTTCTTGCGCGCCTCCTCCTTGGCCAGCGGCGCGACGGCGTCCTCAAGGTCGAGGAACACCTCGTCGACGGGCAGGGTCTGAGCCTTCTCCAGGAACCTGGGGTTGCTGCCTGGCACGGCGAGCACGGAACGACGTGAGCGCATGCGCACACGCTACTCGGGTGTTCGCCCCGAACGGACTACAGTCGAAGCCGTGAGCGACGACATCGCGGCCATCGAGGAGGGCGCCAAGAAGTCCGGCATCCTCTGGCTCACCCTCGACCGCCCCCGCCTGGCCTGGCACACCTGGCACGACGGCGCGATCTACCTGGTGACGGGCGGCGGGGAGCAGGCGCTGCCCGGCCTCGACGCGCTCGACCGGGTCCACGTCACCCTGCGCAGCAAGGACAACGGCGCCCGACTGGTGGAGTTCGACGCCGCGGTCGCGGTGGTCGACCAGGCCGCGGCGGCCGACGCCGTGGCCGCGCTGGCCAAGGAGCGGCTCAACGCCCCCGACAGCGAGCATCTCACCGAGCGCTGGGCCCGCGACTCCACCGTCGTCCGCCTCACCCCCGCCGCCTGAGACGCTCGACCGCCCGGGGAGTCAGCTTCCGGCGGCGGCGGGTTCCGGCGCCGCCCGGGGAGTCAGCTCCTGGCTGTGACGGGCTCCGCGTCGAGCTCCGGCGCCGGCGCCGGCCGGGGGCTCGACGTCGCGGTCTGGGCCAGGAGCGCGCCGGACAGCACGAGCAGGCCGCCCACGATCTGGAAGAAGCCCAGCGTCTCGCCGACCAGGGCCCAGGCCACCACCGCGCCGCCGATGACCTCGAGCGAGGCGACCGTGGCCCCCACCGCGGCCGACAACCGCCGCACGGCGTTCACCCCCAGGATGTACGCCGTCACGGTCGCGATCAGCACCATCCACAGGTACGCGCCCAGCACCGGCAGCGTCCGGCCGCCGTCCGGCGCGACGGTGGCCGTGAAGGCCGCCCACGGGATGTCCCACGGCCGCGCGAACGGGATCAGCACCACGGCCGCCCCCGTCATCCCCCAGGCGATGAGCCCGAGCGGGTCCACGTCGTCGCCGAAGCTATCGTTCATCAGGAAATATCCGGCGCAGCACGCCCCGGCCACCAGGCCGAGCAGCAGGCCGAGCGCGTCCAGCCGCATCCCCTGCCACGCCTCGACCACGATCCCGAGGCCCACGACCGCGACGACGGCCCCGATGTAGGCCGCCCGCGCGAGCCGCACCTTCCGTACGAACCGCACCCAGGCCACCACCATCACCGGCGCCATGAACTCCAGCAGCAGCGCGATCCCCACCGGCAGCCGCGTGATCGCCACGAAATACAGCGACTGCACCCCGGCCACCGCCATCACCGCATACAGCCCGAAGAACGGCAGCCTGGACCTGGGGATCCGCAACGCCCGCGGCTTCACCACGGCCAGGACGGCCAGCAGCAGCAGCCCCGCGCCCGCCATGCGCGTCCAGACCGCCTCGATCGGCGCCAGCCCGGCGGCGATCAGGTATTTGGCCATCGGCCCCGAGAACGCGAAACACCACGAGGACACGAAAGCGAGCCCGAGCCCGGCGTATCTCATCGTCCACCACCTGGCCAGTAATCACCGTTAAGCACGTTTGATACTGACATGTGAGGCGTCCGGGGCGCAATGGGGCGGCACTGTTAGCCTTGGCCAGGTGAAGATCTTCGTGGCCCGGCTGCCGGGGACCGCGGTCTTCGACCCCGCGGGCGACCAGATCGGCCGGGTCAGGGACGTCGTGGTCGGCCTGCGCATCGGCCGCCGGCCCAACGTGCACGGCCTGGTCGTGGAGGTGCAGCCGCGCCGCAGGGTCTTCCTGCCCATCACCCGGGTCCGCCGCATCGAGACGGGGGCCGTGGTCTTCACCGGGCGCCTCAACATGCGCAGGTTCGAGCAGCGTGGCACCGAGACGCTGGTGATCGGCGAGATGCTCGACCTGACCGTCGAGCACCAGGACGAGCCCATGACCGTCTACGACGTGGCCATGGAGGAGATCAAGCCGTCCACCTGGGAGATCACCCAGGTCGCCCTCTACAAGGGCAGGCGGCGCGAGCCGCGGATCGTCGGCTGGGAAGACGTCACCGGGTTCGACAAGCTGCAGAAGGACCAGGGGGCCGCCGGGCTGATCTCCGCGTTCGAGTCGCTGCGGGCCGCCGACATGGCCAGCGCGCTGCACGAGCTGCCGAGCAAGCGGCGCATCGAGATCGCCCGCGCCCTCAACGACGTCCGGCTGGCCGACGTGCTGGAGGAGCTCCCGCCCGACGACCAGATCGGCATCCTGGGCACGCTGGAGCCCGAGCGGGCGGCCGACGTGCTGGAGGAGATGGGCCCCGACGACGCGGCCGACCTGCTGCACGACCTTCCCGAGGAGCAGGCGACCAAGCTGCTGGCCCTCATGGAGCCCGGGGAGGCCGCCCCCGTGCGGCGCCTGCTGACCTACCCGGAGAACAGCGCGGGCGGCGTGATGACCAGCGAACCGGTCATCCTGCCCCCCTCCGCCACGGTCGCCGAGGCGCTGGCCCACATCAGGCAGCAGGACCTCACGCCGGCCGTGGCCGCGCAGGTCTACGTGACCCGGCCGCCCACGGAGACGCCGACGGGCACGTACCTGGGCGTCTCGCACTTCCAGCGGCTGCTGCGCGAGCCGCCGTCGACGCTGCTCGGCGGCGTGATCGACCCGTCGATCGACCCGATCAGGCCGGACTTCACGCTGCGCGAGGTCACCTACTACCTGGCCAACTACAACCTCGTCGCCGCCCCGGTCGTCGACGAGCTGGGCCGGCTCGTCGGCGCGGTGACGGTGGACGACGTGCTCGACCACATCCTTCCCGAGGACTGGCGCGAGGGGGCCGTCGAACATGACGACCGAACGGCTTGACCAGCCCCGGGCCCTGCGCCGCTCGCTGAGACCGCACTACGACCCGGAGGCGTTCGGCCGCCTGTCGGAGCAGATCGCCCGGTTCCTCGGCACCGGGCGCTTCATCGTCTACATGACGGTGTTCGTCGCGGTCTGGGTGATCTGGAACGTGGCCGCGCCGCCGAACCTCAAGTTCGACCCGTACCCGTTCATCTTCCTGACGCTGATGCTGTCGCTGCAGGCCAGCTACGCGGCGCCGCTGATCCTGCTGGCCCAGAACCGGCAGGGCGACCGGGACCGCATCCAGTACGAGCAGGACCGCGACACCGCCGATCGCAACCAGGCCGAGATCGAGTATCTGACCCGCGAGATCGCGGGGCTGCGGCTGGCGCTGAGCGAGCTGGCCACGCGCGACTACCTGCGCGCCGAGCTCAAGCAGCTCGCGGAGGAGCTCAAGGAGCGCCGCTGACGTCCAGCTTGGCGACCATCGCCCGGATGCGGGTGATCTCCTCAGCGCCCAGCAGGTCGAGGAACTGGGTCCGGACCCCGCGCAGGTAGGTCGGGGTGGCCTCGGCCAGCCGCCGCGCGCCGAGGTCCGTCAGCACGGCGAACAGCCCGCGGGCGTCGTCCGCGCAGGCCTCCCGCGACACCAGGCCGTCGCGCTGCAGCCGGTCGATGAGCCTGGTCAGGCCGCTGCGGGAGAGCAGGACGCGGCCCGCGAGATCGTTCATGCGCAGCCGCCGCTCCGGCGCCTCGACCAGCTGCATGAGCGCTTCGTACGAGGCCAGGGGCAGGTCGTGGGCGACGAGCAGCTCCGCCTCCAGATGCCGGGTGATGCGCACCTGGGCGCGCTGCAGCATCCGCCAGACCGCCAGCTCCTCGGCGGTCAGGCCCTCGTCGCGCAGAAGAGTCACGGAGTAACCTTAGGACGTTGTTGCACAGACATCTAACAGCACGGATTAACTCAGCGGGGCCTCTGGTTCATACCATGGAGGGGCATCCTCGCTGGCGTCCAGCGCCTGTCACACATATACCGACAAAGGAGGGACGGCACTCCCTCGTGCCGAGACTTCGATGGCACCTACCCAGGAACAGGTGACGGCAGCCCTTGCCACCGTCATCGACCCCGAGATCCGTCGCCCGATCACGGACCTCGACATGGTCAAGAGCATCGATATCGCTCCCGACGGCGTGGTGCGCGTTGGCGTCTTCCTCACGGTGGCGGGTTGTCCGCTGAAGGACACCATCCGCCGCGACGTCACCAACGCCGTCGCCGGGCTCGACGGCGTGACGAGCGTCCAGATCGAGCTCGATGTCATGAGCACCGAGCAGCGCAAGAAGCTGCAGACCAAGCTGCGGGGCGACCGGGGGCCGGAGAAGGAGATCCCGTTCAACCAGCCGGGCTCGCTGACCCGCGTGTTCGCGGTGGCGAGCGGCAAGGGCGGGGTCGGCAAGTCGTCCGTGACGGTCAACCTCGCCGCCTCGATGGCCTCCAGCGGCATGAAGGTCGGCATCGTCGACGCCGACATCTACGGCCACAGCATCCCGCGCATGCTGGGCGCCTCCGAGCGGCCCACCAAGGTCGAAGACATGATCATGCCGCCGGTGGCCCACGACATCAAGGTCATCTCGGTCGGGATGTTCAAGCCGGAGGGCAACACGCCGGTGGTCTGGCGCGGGCCGATGCTCGACCGGGCGCTCCACCAGTTCCTGGCCGACGTCTACTGGGGCGACCTCGACGTGCTCCTCCTCGACCTGCCCCCGGGCACGGGCGACATCGCGATCTCGGTGGCGCAGCGGCTGCCGACGGCAGAGATCCTCGTCGTGACGACGCCCCAGATGGCCGCCGCCGAGGTGGCCGAGCGGGCGGGGTCGATCGCCGCGCAGACGCACCAGCAGATCGCCGGCGTCATCGAGAACATGGCCTGGCTGCCGTGCCCCCACTGCGACGAGCGCATCGCCGTGTTCGGCGAGGGCGGCGGCCAGACGGTCGCCGACGCGCTCACCCGCACGCTGGGCGCCCGCGTCCCGCTCCTGGGCCAGGTCCCGATCGACCTGCGGCTGCGCGAGGGCGGCGACGAGGGCAAGCCGCTGGTCCTGACGGAGCCCGACTCGCCTGCGGCGGCCGAGCTCCGCAAGATCGCCTCCGGCCTCAGCAAGCGCTCCTCCAGCCTCAAGGGCCTCCAGCTCGGCCTCTCCCCCAACCGCTGACTCCCCGAAGGGCGGGCACCGTTCCAGGTGCCCGCCCGCCCATCCTTCGGGCCTTTTGCGGCTGCACGGCGCGCACGTTCCGACCCGTTCGGTGCCCGTCCTCCAGGCTTTTACGGCTTCGCACGGCGGGCACCACCCACCGACCAGGGTGACCGGCCCTCCAGGGAGACGCTTACCAGCCTCCCCGCCGCACCGCCGTAACGGACGGTGCGACCGGCTGGGTGGTAAGAAGCGTTGACCGAAGCGCGCCCGAGAGGGCGTGAGAGACCCTCAGAGGGCCGTATACGCAGTTACGGGCGCCAGCGGGCCCGGGGGACCGGCGGCGGGCCTTTTGAGCCCTCGTGCGCCGTCCGGGGCGCGGCGAGGCCCACGAGCGGCGACGGGCCCGGCCCGTCAGGTGGCCTCTGAGTCGTAAGGGGGAATCTCCCCGAAGCCGAGCTCGTCCACCGGCTCAGGCTGGTACGGAGCCGTGGTGGCGGGCTCCAGCTCCCGGGGCTTGCCGTTGTCGTTCCAGTCGTCCTCAAGGTCGTCGAGCAGGTGCTTGCGGACGAAGTTCCTCGGGTTGAGGTCGGCGGGGTCGAAGTTGGAGAACTCCGGGCCCAGCCCGGAGCGCAGGTCGTCACGCGCGTTGTTGGCCATCCGGCGCAGGTTGCGCAGCGTCTTGCCCGCCTGCGATGCGGCCTGAGGCAGCTTGTCGGGACCGAAGACGAGGAGCGCGATGACGATCAGCGCTCCGACCTCCATCCACCCGAGTCCGAACACCGTGAGCTCCTACCGCAGTCCAACTTCTCCGAGGACAACCCCGGCCTATCCACAGACTAAGGGCTCCCGGGGGCAGGTCGGTCGTCCCCCCTAAGGTCATATCACCGACGTCCCTTTCGCACACCCTCCCGCCCGTGCGTGGCCGCTGTGGTCAACGCTTTTGCCACCCAGCCGGCCGCACCGTCCGTTACGGCGGTGCGGCGGGGAGGCTGGTAAGCGTCTCCCTGGAGGGCCGGTCACCCGGGTCGGCGGGTGGTGCCCGCCGTGCGCAGCCGTAAAAGCCGGGAGGACGGACACCAAGAACGGCCCGGGTGGTGCCCACCGCGCGCAGCCGCAAAAGCCTGCGGGACGGACGCCAAGAACGGCCCGGGTGGTGCCCACCGCGCGCAGCCGCAAAAGCCTGCGGGACGGACAGGCGAGAACGGAGTGGCGATCAGGACGGCGTCGGGGTGGGCTCGTCCTCGGCGACGACGGTCAGGGTGGCGGTGCGGTCCTGGCCGGCGCGCTGGTACTTGATGGTGATCTTGGCGCCCGGAGCCTTGCTGCGGATCAGGGCGATCAGCTCGTTCCCGTCCTGCAGGGTCAGCCCGTCCATCTCCAGGATGACGTCGCCCGCCTTCAGCCCGGCCTTGTCCGCCGGCCCGTTGGCGTCCACCGGCTGGCGGCCGCCGCTGGGAGACGATGCGATCTTGACGCCCTGGCCCTTGTAGTCCTTGTCCAGGACAATGCCGATCCTGGGCCGCTTGGCCTTACCGGTGGTGATCAGCTCCTCGGCCACGCGCCGCGTCTGGTTGACGGGAATCGCGAAGCCCAGGCCGATGCTGCCGCTCTGGCTGTTCACCGAACGGCCGAGGGTGGCGATGGCCGAGTTCACGCCGACGACCTCGCCCCTGCCGTTCACCAGCGGGCCGCCCGAGTTGCCCGGGTTGATGGCGGCGTCCGTCTGGATGGCGCTGATGTACGCGGGCTCCTCCGTGCCGGAGCCCGCCTCGTCGCCGGCGATGACCGGGCGGTTGAGCGAGCTGACGATGCCCGTCGTCACCGTGCCCGTGAGGCCCAGCGGGGAGCCGATCGCGATGACCGGGTCACCGACCACGACCTGGTCGGAGTTGCCGAGGGTGATCTCCGGCGTCCCGAAGGTGTCCTCGGGCTTGATCACGGCCAGGTCCGAGCCGGGGTCGCGGCCCACGATCTTGGCCGGGGTGGTCTTGCGGTTGTTGAACATGATCCGGATCTCGCCGCCCTTGGCGGCCAGCGCGACGACGTGGTTGTTGGTCACCACGTAGCCGTTCTTGATCAGGAAGCCGGACCCGGACGCGCCTTCGGTGGCGGAGCCGGCCTCGATCGAGACCACGCTGGGCAGCACCCGCGCGGCCACGCCCGCCACCGATCCGGGCTCCCGGTTGGTGGCGGCGCCGGTCGGCAGGGGGCCGAGGCTGTAGCCGGGGTCGCCACCGTCGCTCGGCTTGGTCAGCAGGTACGTGCCGACGCTGCCGAGCAGCGAGGCCACCAGGGCGATGGCCACGGCGGTCGAGACGAGCAGGGCCGTGCCCGGCCCGCGCCTGCCCCCCGGGGAGCCCGCGTCCGAGGCGCCCGGCGGAGGCGGCGGCGCCCAGCCCGAGCCCATGGGAAGCGCCTGACGGGGCGGCGGTGGCGGCGTGTGGCCACCGGTGGGGCCGGACGACTGCGGGCCGCCGAAGATCGGGCTGTCGTAGGCACGCGTCCCGTTGTCCGGCCCACCGCCGAACGACTGCGCACCGCTGAACGACGGACCGCTCCCGTAGGAGGGCCCGGTGCTGTCGTAGGAGGGGTTCCCGAACGAGGAGCCGCTGTCGTAGGCAGGGCTCCCGAATGACGAGCCGCTCTCGTAAGAGGAGGCGCCGTACGAGGAGCCGCTGTCATAGGAGGAGGCGCCGTACGACGCGCCGCTGCCCTCGTTGGGGCTCCGGCCGTACGAGGGGCTCTCGTAGGAGCTCGGCGCGGTGAACGAGGGGCTGGTGAACGTGGACGCGCCGGTGGACGGGCCGCCGTACGGAGGAGCGCCCGGCGAGGGGCGGCCCGAGGGGTCGCCCCAAGAAGTGCCGAACGAGGCCGGCGGCTCCGGCAGCCGGCCGGCCTGGTCGGGTGAGTCGTCCGCGGGCAGGAAGTCCGGCCGCCCCTGTGGTCCGGGGTAGTCCGACGGCTTGCGTCCTTCGGTGGGGCGCGTCTCGTCGGTCATCTAAGTCTCACCACTCCTTGGCTCGGCCACCGCAATCCTCGCTCTTGCGGCATACGAGGGTCATAAAGCATTTGTCAGGAATCGCTTGTGACAAATCCCGAACCCAGATCGTATGCCCAGCGCGCTGCCAAGTACGCCAAGTCCAAGTCTCCAAGGCATGACCGGAGGTCAACCCGAGGTCAAGGAGTGGCTGTCGAAGGCGCGCCCGCCGGCGAGGTCCGCGGCTGCTGGAACAGCTCCACCGGCGGCGCCGGGTTGTTCTGTCCGACGCCGGTGCTCACGAAGAAGGTGCCGAGCGCGACGGCCGCCGAGACCACCCCGACCGCCACGCAGGCCGAACGCCGCCTACCGCCCCGGCCAGGGCCCGAGGCCCCACCCGTGGCGTCCCTCCGCGGGCGGTTGTCCAGCGGCGCGATGGTGTGCGGTCCAGGGATGGGCACCCCGCCGAAGGTGCGGGACGGGAAAGGGCGCTCCCTCGGGGGCAGCGGCCCGCCCGGCTCCGCCATCCGGAGCAGGGACATCGTCAGATCGGCCGGCATCGCCGGTCCGTCCAGGGACCGCAGGCGCGACTTGAGCGCCCGCATCGACTCGACCTCTCGCCTGCAGTCAGCGCAGAAGGTCAGATGCGCCAGCGCGCGCTCGCGTTCGGTGTGGTTGAGCTCCCCGTCGACGAGCGCGGAAACGCGTTCTCCGAGATGAGCCATCAGAATTCCTCCCCACGGATCACGGTCGGGGGGAGTTGAGAATTACGGGGGGCTCGATGATCGAGTGCCTCCCGCAACTGCGCCCGGCCACGGTGAATACGGCTTCGGACCGTGCCCAGCTTGACGCCGAGTGTGGCCGCGATCTCCTCGTAAGAAAGGCCCTCGATGTCACACAGCACGATCGCGGCCCGGAACTCGGGTGCGAGCGCGTCGAGGGCGGCCTGGATGTCGGGCTCCAGGTGGGCGTCGTCGAACGCCTGCGCCGGGGACGGCTCACGGCCACGCAGCCGCTCGGCGGCGTCGTCGGCCAGCCCCTCGAACCTGATGCGCTGCTTGCGCCGCGCCATGTCGAGAAACAGGTTCGTCGTGATCCGGTGCAGCCACCCCTCGAACGTGCCCGGGGTGTAGCTCGACAGCGACCTGAAGACGCGGACGAAAACCTCCTGGGTGAGGTCTTCCGCGTCGTGGACATTGCCGGTCAGCCGGTATGCCAGCCGATACACGCGTGCGGAGTGAGTCCGCACCACTTCCTCCCATGTGGGAGGCGTCCAGTCGGACGACACGGGAGTATCCGCCTGGTGGTCGCTTTCGTCCACCAGAACTCCTCTCTTTGGGACCACCGCTACCGCCATAGTGCCTGGTTTCGTCCCTTCGTGCGCACTGCCTGCCTTCCGGACCGGCAAAGCCCGTTTAAACCTGCAACGCCTGAGGTCCCTCCTGAGTTCCCGTCCTGGCGTGTCTCCCCTAGGCTGCGATCGGTGCCAATCTCGTGGACCAATTGCACGAAAGTGGGGGGAGGCGGCCGATGACCAACCCGGTGGAGGCCACTCTGGCCTATGCGGAGCAGTTCCATCAGGAAGATGAGCTCCTGCACACGGCGCGGCAGCGTGGGCTGGAGATGGGGGCCACACCCATCCTTCCCAGCGTCGGGGCGGCTCTATGTTTCCTCGCCACGGCCGTCAACGCCAAATCCGTCGTCGAGATCGGCACGGGCTGCGGCGTCTCGGGGCTGTGGCTGCTGCGCGGCATGCGTACGGACGGCACGCTCACGAGCGTGGACGTCGAGCCCGAGCACCAGCGGCTGGCCAGACAGGCGTTCGCGGAGGCGGGCTTCTCCGGCGGGCGGGTGCGGCTCATCTCGGGCCGGGCGCTCGACGTGCTGCCGCGGCTGTCGGACGGCGGCTACGACATGGTGTTCGCCGACGGCGCCAAGCACGAGTACGCCGACTACTTCGCCGAGGCGGTCCGCCTGCTGCGCGTGGGCGGCATCGTGGCCATCGGGAACATGCTGTGGCACAACCGGGTGGCCGACCCCGCGCAGCGCGACACCGACACGGTGACGCTGCGCGAGGTGGGCAAGCTGGTGCAGTCGGACGACCGCCTGCGCTCGGTGCTCATGCCGCTGGGCGACGGCCTGCTGGCCGCCATCAAGATCGCCGAATAGCCGCGGGCGAGCCGGCTGCCGGCTGACCAGGCGAGTTGGCTGACCAGGTGAACCGGCTGACCAGGCGAGCCGGCTGACCCTCAGGTGAACCGGCTGCCCGGGTGAGCCGGCTAGGCGCGGGTGAGCCACTCCAGCAGGAGGCGGACGCCGAACCCGGTGGCGCCCTTGGTCAGGGTGCCCTCGTCCACCGTGCTGCGCCCGACGCCGGCGATGTCGAGGTGCGCCCACGGCCGCCGCCCCGCGAACTCCCGCAGGAACAGCGCCGCGGTGATCGACCCGGCGCCGAACCTGGATCCGGCCTCGACGTTGGCCAGATCGGCGATCGACGACTCCAGCGCGGGCGCGTAGTCGTCGATCAGCGGCATCCGCCACAGCCGGTCGTCGCTCTCCTGCCCGGCGTCCAGGAGCTGCTTGGCCAGCGTGTCGTCGGAGGCGTAGACGGCGCCGACGCTGCGTCCGAGGGCGACCGTGATCGCCCCGGTGAGGGTGGCGATGTCCACGATCTCGTCGGGGTCGAGGACGGCGTCGGCGTAGGCGAGGGCGTCGGCCAGCACCAGCCGCCCCTCGGCGTCGGTGTTGAGCACCTCGACCGTGCGCCCGCCGTAATGCTTGATCACGTCGCTGGGCCGCTGCGCCGTGCCCGAGGGCATGTTCTCGGCGGAGGCGATCAGCCCGGTGACGCGTACGGGCGCGCCCAGCTGGGCCAGCGCGCCGAGCACGGCGATCACGACCGCGCCGCCCGCCATGTCGGTCTTCTGGGTCTTCATGTTCTCGGTGGGCTTGAGGGACAGCCCGCCCGAGTCGAACGTGATCCCCTTGCCCACCAGCACCACGTGCCGGTCGGTGGGCTCGGCCGGGGTGTAGGAGAGCTGGATGAGCCGGGGCGGGCTGGCCGAGCCCCGGCCGACGGCGAGGATGCCGCCGAACCCGTCGGCCTGCAGCTGCTCCTCGTCCCAGATCCGCGCGGGCACCCCGACCTCGGCGGCCCGCTCGGCCAGCCAGGCGGGGTTCTTGACCGAGGAGGGCATGTTGGCCAGGTCACGGGCGAGGGCCACCGCCTGCGCCACGACCTGCGCGCGGCGCACCTGCCCCTCGTCCGCGCCCGCGAGGGCCAGCGCCCGCACCGGCTTCTTGCCCTCGTTGCCGATCTTGAACGAGTACGCCGCGAGCAGCGCCGCCTCGGCGAACGCCGCCACGTCGCCCTCGGGCGCGACCACGGTCAGCGTGTCCCTGCCCTTGGCTCTGCGGACGAGCGCGGCGCCGGCCTTGCGCAGGGCACGCGGCGAGCCGTCGCCCACTCCGTAGAGCAGGACGCGGCCGACGCCGCCGGCCCGTGCCACGGGAACCTCGACGATCTCCCCCGCCTCTCCCTTGGCCTCGTAGTGGGCCAGCAGGTCGGACACCGGCAGGTGCAGCTCGACCTCGGGGCTGAGGCCGGAGTCGAAGGGGACGGCCAGCAACTCGGCTCCGTCGGGAACCTGGGCGACCACCGACGCAGTGGTCTCAATCGGCACGGATTCTCTCCTTGAACGTCAGCGACCCTGGCGCCGGATTACGCCAGGGTCGTGGAACAGGTGGTCTTTCGGGAACTCTCAGCCGACGACGTTCTTCAACGCCTCGCCGAGCGCCTTCGCCTCGTCGGCGGAAATCTCCACGACGAGCCGGCCGCCACCCTCCAGGGGGACCCGCATGACAATGCCGCGCCCTTCCTTGGTGACCTCGAGCGGACCATCGCCGGTCCGCGGCTTCATCGCCGCCATGCGTGCATCCCTTCCTGCCTTGGGCTCCCGCGGCCCGCGATTTCCGACCGCCCGTGGGGGGTGGTCGGCGCATTCACGTCTTCTGTGATGTCCTATTCTCCCGCATCGAGAGCGCTCATGGGTAACGATCTCCTCCCAGAATGCGTTGTCGAGGCGTGCGATGACGTCCAAACTGGACTTCGTGCACGCTCGCGCCGCTCTGTTCGATCTCTATGGAGACCACCTGCGCTCGCGCGGTGGGCAGGCGTCCGTCGCCTCGCTCGTAAGGCTCATGAAACCCCTGGAAATAGCCGCTCCCGCCGTCCGCACCGCCGTGTCGCGAATGGTGCGCCAGGGGTGGCTGCGGCCGGTGAGACTCTCGCAGGGACCCGGCTACGGGCTCACGCCCAAATGCGGCAGGCGCCTGGACGAGGCGGCGCTCAGAATTTACCGAGCCGGGACGCTGACCTGGCACGGCCGGTGGCACCTGATCGTCTTCGCGCCGGTGAAGGATCGGCCGCGCAGGGAGCGGCTCAGGGCCGATCTGTCCTTCCTCGGGTACGCGTCGCTGTCGGAGACCACGTGGATCGGTCCACGCTCGTCCATCGAGCTGGACAACCTGCTCGACAGCGAGGGGGTGCGGGCCGACAGGTTCGACTCGGCGCTGGAGGGCGACCCGCGGGAGCTGGTGGCCAGGGCCTGGGATCTGACCGCCATCGGCGAGGCGTACGAGCACTGGCTCGCCGATGCTGTCACGCTGATCAGCACGCTGCCCGAGGGAGCACCGGCGGACCAGGTGTTCGCCACCAGGAGCAGGCTCGTGCACGGCTGGCGCAACTTCCTGTTCCGCGACCCGGGCCTGCCGCCCGAGCTGCTGCCCGCGGGCTGGCCGGGCGAGAAGGCCAGGGCCTACTTCGAGCAGGAGGCCACCCGGCTGCTGCCCGCAGCCGCCGCGTTCGTCGAGAGGGAGTTGCTTTGATCCGCTATGACGTGGCCGACACGGTCGCCGCCATCACGCTCGACCGCCCCGACGCCATGAACTCGCTGACCGCCGACACCAAGGCCGCCCTCCTCGACGCGCTGCGCCGCGCGGCGGGCGACCCCGCGATCAGAGCGGTGCTGCTGACCGGCTCGGGCCGGGCCTTCTGCGCGGGCCAGGACCTGCGCGAGCACGCCGACAACCTGGAGGCGGGGCGCGGGCTGGCCGACACGGTCCGCGTCCACTACAACCCGATCGTGGAGCTGATCACCACCATGGCCAAGCCGGTGGTGGCCGCGGTCAACGGCGTGGCCGCGGGCGCGGGCGCGTCCCTGGCCTTCGCCTGCGACCTGCGGGTGGCCTCGGAGAAGGCGAAGTTCGCGCTGGCGTTCGCCGGTATCGGGCTGGTGCCCGACTCGGGCGCCTCGTGGACGCTGCAGCGCCTGGTCGGCCAGGGCCGCGCGGCCGAGTTGCTGCTGCTCGGCGAGCCGCTCGACGCGGCCCGCGCACTGGAGCTGGGCCTGGTCACGCGCGTGGTGCCCGCGGACGACGTGCTGAAGACCGCCCACGAGCTGGCCGTACGCCTCGCGCACGGCCCGACGCTCGCCTACGCCGCCACCAAGCGGGCGCTGGCCTACGCCGCGACGCACTCGCTGCCCGACTCGCTCGCCATGGAGGCCGACCTTCAGGACGAATGCGCCGCCACCCAGGATCACCTGAACGCCACCCGCGCCTTCCTCGCCAAGAAACGCCCGGCGTTCCGCGCCGAGTGACGGCCGCAGGCAGTGGCGCCGCCGCGTTCGACGTTCTTCGCGCGACCGCGTTCGACCTGCTCACCGGCGGCGGGGCCGACGTCTCCGACCCGGTCCACGCCGGGCCGCTGGCCCGGCTGAGCGAGGCCGCCGGCGGCGCGCTGGCCTCGCTGTCGCCCGGGACGCTCTGGCCGGACCTGCCGCCGGAAGGCCGTCCCGGCAACGTCACGGGCAGCTACGGCCGCCTCCGGCGGATCGCCACGGCCTGGGCCACGCCGGGCACCGCGCAGCACGGCGACGACAGCGTCGTGGCGCGGGTGGTGGACGCCCTCGACGTGCTCCACGAGCGCCACTACAACGAGCGGCTCCCCGAGACGGGCAACTGGTGGTTCTGGGAGATCGGCACGCCCGCCCACCTGAGCCGGTTGTGCGTGCTGCTCGGCGACCGGCTCGGCCCCGCCAGGCTCGACGCCTACCTGGCGGCCGTCGACCGGTTCTGCCCGGACGCCGACCGCCGCGCCGGCAACCCGCGGGCGAGCGAGAGCGGCGCCAACCGGGCCGACAAGGCCTCCATCGTCGCCTTCCGCGGCATCGCGGGACGCGGCGCGGACAAGCTGGCGCTGGCCCGCGACGGCCTGTCGGACGTGCGCGACGGCGGGCTCAGGAGCGTGTTCCGGCACGTCGAGTCCGGCGACGGCTTCTACCGCGACGGGTCATTCATCCAGCACGAGTGCGTCGCCTACACCGGCTCGTACGGCCTGTCGCTGCTCGTCGCGGTCGCCGAGGCGCTCGCGCTCCTGAACGGTTCGCCGTGGCAGGTCTCCGACCCGGACCTGCCCGTGCTCCTGGACGCGGTCGAGCGGTCGTACGCGCCGTTCGTCCACGACGGGCTGCTGATGGACACGGTCAGGGGGCGGGCGGCCACGCGGCAGGCGTTCTCCGACGCCGTGGCCGGCCATGGCCTGATCGGTGCCGTCCTGCTGCTGGCCCGCAGCGCGCCCGAGCCGTATGCCGGCCGGTTCGAGGAGCTGGCCAAGGGGTGGATCGAGCGCGGCAGGGCCCGCCCCTACCTGGAGCACGCGGACGTGCCGGAGACCCGGCGGGCGGTCGCGGTGCTGCGCGACGGGAGTGTCGAGGCCGTGCCGGGGCCCGTCGGGCACTTCGTGTTCCCCTCGATGGACCGGGTCGTGCACCGCCGGCCCACCTGGTCGTTCGCGGTCAGCCTCTCCTCTCGCCGGATCGCCGCGTACGAGGCGATCAACGGCGAGAACCTGCACGGCTGGTACACCGGCGACGGCATGACCTACCTCTACACGAGCGACCTGGGCCAGTTCGGCGCGGACTTCTGGCCCACGGTGGACCCGTACCGGCTGCCCGGGACCACCGTCGACGACCGCGAGCGCGAGAACCTCTCCTTCCGCGCCCACTGCCCGCCCGGCGCGTGGGCCGGCGGCGCGGTGCTCGACGGCCGGTACGGGGCCGCCGTCATGGAGCTGGACAGCGAGGGCGCGAGCCTGCGGGCGCGCAAGTCGTGGTTCTTCCTCGACACCGCCGTGGTGGCGCTCGGCAGCGGCATCACCGGCTCGGACGGGCGCCGGGTCGTGACCGTGGTGGAGAACCGGGCCACAGAAGCGCGGCCGCACGTCGGCGACGGCTGGGCGCACCTGCCCGGGGTCGCCGGCTACGTGCTGGACGGCGCCCAGTGCGCCGTGGAGACGCGTACGGGCAGGTGGCGCGACATCAACGCGGGCGACGACACCGGTGGCGCGTTCGAACCCGTCACGCGGCGTTACGCGAGCCTCTGGATCGACCACGGCGTCGACCCCGTGAACGCCTCCTACGCGTACACGGTGCTGCCGGGCGCGGCGCGCGAGCGGACGCGGAGGTACTGCGGGCGGCGTCCCGTGCGGGTGGCGGCCAACACCGCCGAGCTGCAGGCCGTGCGGGCGCGGGGGCTGCTCGCGGCCGTGTTCTGGGCGGCCGGGGCCGTCGAGGGGATCGCGGTCGACGCGCCGTGCGTGGTGATCGTGCGGCGCGCCCGCGGGCGGGTGGTCGTGGCGGTGGCCGACCCGAGCAGGACGGTGGACGTCGTGACGATCGGGTTCGACCGCCCGCTGCGCGGGCTCGTCAGGGCCGACGGCACCGTCACGGCGCGGACCGGGAGGGCGCCCGTCGTGTCCGTCAAGCTCGGCGGGTCGCTCGGCGCGAGCCACACCTTCGAGCTCAGCGCGAGCGAGCCACGCAGCCCTCGATGTGATCGTTGACCAGGCCGATGGCCTGCATCAACGCGTAGGCCGTGGTAGGGCCGACGAACCTGAAGCCGTGCTTCTTCAGCTCCTTGGCCATCGCCTTGGAGCCGGGCGTGGTGGCGGGCACGTCGGCCATGCTCTTCGGGACGGGTGCGTCCGGGTCGGCGTAGCGCCAGACCAGGTCCGACAGGCCCTCGGGGAGGTCGAGGGCGGCCCTGGCGTTGCCGACGACGGCCTCGATCTTGGCCCGGTTGCGGACGATGCCCTCGTCGCCGAGCAGTCGCTCCACGTCCTGCTCGGTGTACGCGGCCACCTCGGTGATCGAGAACCGGTCGAAGGCGGCGCGGAAGTTATCCCGCTTGCGCAGGATCGTCAGCCAGGACAGGCCCGACTGGAACGCCTCCAGGGCCACTCGCTCGAAGACCGCGTCGTCGCCCCTGAGCGGGCGGCCCCACTCCTCGTCGTGGTAGGCGACGTAGGCCGGGTTGCCCGCCATGCCCGTCCAGGAGCAGCGGATCAGGTCGGTCACGGGCGCCCGTCCCCGTCGTCCTTCTCGTCCTTGCCCCGCGCGGCCCGCGTGGTCTCCGCGTCGTCCTCGACCTCGGCGCTCTCGCCGGCCTCGGCCTCGACGGTCTCGTCGGGCTTCTCCTCCGGCTCCTCGTCCGGCTTCTCCTCCAGCTCCTCGTCGGGCTTCGCTTCGGCGGCGGGTTCCGCGTCGGTGGGCTCGTCCGCCGACGGCTGCTCGTCCGGTTCGGCCTTGGCGGCCGTCTGGCCGTTGCCCGGCGGGATCCGCCACTCCGGGTCCTCCGGCGCGCGCAGCAGCTCCGGCGCCACGTCCCAGGACACCGTTGCGCCGCTCACCTCGACGGGGTCGCCCGCCTCCGGCAGCTCGCGCGCCACCGCCGGGGCCTCGGGCGCGTGGTCGGTACGCAGCCCGGCCCCCGGCGCGGCGTAGATCTCCTGGCGCGCGTGCAACCGGCTCGACAGCAGCTCGGAGACCCGCTGCTCCAGCACCGCGATCCGCGTGTCACGCGCGCTGATCGCGTTGGCGGCCCTGCGCAGGGTCTCGTCGACGCTCGCCGTGTGATAGCCGACCAGATTGACCGGCAGTTGGAGGGCCATGAAGTCGACCGCCGTCAGCTGTCCGGGCTCGGGCAGGTCGAGAGGCGGCACATCCGGCGGGAACTCGGTCAGCTCACCGCCCCTACCGACGGAGACCAAGACCACACAGGCCAGAATGGCGATGGCGGCGATGGCGAGTATGACCAGCACATTGGCATCGTACTCATACGGTGGACCACGTTCAGCGATCCACCACAAGTAGCGCATTCTGCACTTATGGGGACCTTATGGGGACTTGCCGCCGTCTGTGCGTCTACGGGTGGTGAGCGCGTGGGTCAGCCGGCCGCCTCGCCGAGCTCGGTGACGCTGGGCCTGACCGGATGCGGACGTGCCGCCAGCCGATCGAACGCCTCCTCCACCGTGGAGGTCCACGCGATCGCGTCGAAGACGGCGGGCCGGGTGAAGCCCTCGTCGTACAGGTGGTTCATCAGCTGCTTGAGCGGGTCGTACAGGCCCCAGGGGTCGAGGATCACCAAGGGGCGGTCGTGGATGCCGAGCACCCGCGCGCTCCAGATCTCGAACAGCTCCTCCAGCGTGCCGAGGCCGCCGGGCAGCACGAGGAACGCGTCGGACCGGGCGTCCATGATCCCCTTGCGCTCGCGCATGCCGGGGGTGACGATCAGCTCGTCGGACTCCTCGTCCGCCACCTCGACGTCCACCAGCACCTGCGGGATCACGCCGATCGTGCGCCCGCCGCCCGCCCGGACGGCAGCGGTGATCGCGCCCATGCAGGAGACCGTGGCGCCGCCGCTCACCAGGGTGTGGCCCCGTTCGGCGAGCTCGGCGCCCACGTCGCCGGCCAGGTCGATGTACTTCTTGTCGATGTTCAGACTGGAGGCGCAAAAGACGCATATGTTCACATTGAGGAAGCCTATTGGGGCTCGGCGTACTGGGCCTCGGCGGCTGCCAGCTCCTCTTCGCGCTGCTTGGAGCGGGCCATGTCGGACTCCACGATGATGCGCACGGCCTCGTCCACGTCGTCGGTGACGGTGATCAGGTCGAGGTCCTGGGCGGCGATCTTGCCGGTGCCGAGCAGGGTGCCCTTGACCCACTCCAGCAGCCCGCCCCAGAACTCCGAGCCCATCAGGACCACGGGGAAGGACGTGACCTTGTGGGTCTGCACCAGCGTCAGCGCCTCGAACAGCTCGTCGAGCGTGCCGAAGCCGCCGGGCAGGGCGATGAAGCCGCACGAGTACTTGACGAACATCGTCTTGCGCACGAAGAAGTAGCGGAACTCGATGCCGAGGTCGACATAGTCGTTCATGCTCTGCTCGAAGGGGAGTTCGATGCCGAGCCCGACCGACATCGCCCCGTCCACGTCGCTCGCGCCGCGGTTGGCGGCCTCCATGACGCCCGGGCCGCCACCCGTGATCACCGCGTAGCCCGCCTCGGCCAGCGCCTGGCCGAGCGCGCGGCCCATCCGGTAGTCGGCCGCTGTCTCAGCGGTGCGGGCGGAGCCGAAGACCGTGACCGCCGGCGGCAGTTCGGCCAGCTGGCCGAACCCCTCCACGAACTCGGCCTGGATCCGCAGCACTCGCCACGGGTCCATGTGGACCCAGTCGGACGACCCCTGGCGGGCGAGCAGGCGCTGGTCGTGCGTGGAGCTGGGGACGAAGCGGCCGCGTACGACCGCCTGGCCCTGACGGCGTTCAGGACGTGACTGTTCCATGTGGTCACGCTAGCCCTCTTCGGGCAAGATGGGCGTCCTGCGCGCGAACACCGCAGGTCAGACCGATGAATCCAGGCCCTAAAAAATCTTGCAAAAACCACGGAACCGGATTCCGACTCCCCTGCGTCTAACTGCCGAGGGTGCTGCTCGGGACTGAAAGTGGTCTTCCCCGCCAAATGGCCGGCGAGGAAGGCCACTTTCATTTTGTGAGCCAGTCGAGCATGGCCCGCTCGCTCTCGACGATCTTCGGCAGCGACACGTACTCGCCCTGCTGGTGCGCCAGGTTCGGATCCCCGGGACCGTAGTTCACGGCGGGCACCCCCAGCGCGGAGAAGCGGGCGACGTCCGTCCAGCCCAGCTTGGCGCGCGGCGTGCCGCCGACGGCCGCGGTGAAGGCCGCCGCCACCGGATGCGTCAGCCCCGGCCTGGCCCCGGGCGCGGCGTCGACGAAGCTCACCTCGAACCCGTCGAACACCTCGCGTACGTGCTCCTGCGCCTGCTCGATCGTCAGATCGGGGGCGAAGCGGTAGTTGACGGTCACCACGCACAGGTCGGGGATGACGTTGCCGGCGACCCCGCCCCGGACGCCGACCGCGTTCAGGCCCTCGTGGTATTCGAGGCCGTCGACCACCGGCTGCCGCGCCTCGTACGCGTTCAGCCTGGCCAGGACCGGCTCGATCCCGTGAACGGCGTTGACCCCGAACCACGACCTGGCGCTGTGGGCCCGCTTGCCCCGCACGGTGACCTCGGCGCGCAGCGTGCCCTGGCAGCCGCCCTCGATCGCCCCGTCGGTCGGCTCCATGAGCACCGCGAAGTCGGCCGCCAGCCAGTCGGGGTGGTCCCTGGCCACGCGGTTGAGGCCGTTGCGCTCGGCCTCCACCTCCTCGCAGTCGTAGAAGACGTAAGTGACGTCCTTGCCGGGAGCGGGGACGGTGGCCGCCAGCTTGAGCGCGACCGCCACGCCGGCCTTCATGTCGGACGTGCCGCACCCGTACAGCAGGTCGCCCTCCACCCGGCTGGGCAGGTTGCCGGCGACGGGGACGGTGTCGAGATGCCCGGCGATCAGCACCCGCTCGGACCTGCCGAGCTCGGTGCGGGCCACGACCGTCTCGCCCGACCTGTCGACCTTCAGGTGCGGCAGCGCGGACAGCGCCCGCTCGACCGCGTCGGCCAGCGCGCGCTCGTCGCCGCTCACCGACTCGATGTCCACGATCGCCGCGGTCAGCGCGCGTACGTCCTGCGTCAGGTCAAGCATCAGGTGTTCACTCCGTGTTCGCGCAGCACGTCGTTGAGCGCCGCCTTGTCGTGTCGCTGCCCCGGCTCCAGGCGCTTGAGCACCAGCACGCACGGCAGGCCGAACGTGCCGCCGGGGAACTCCTTCTGCCGGGTGCCGCCCACGGCCACGCACCACGCGGGGATCCGGCCGCGGGCCAGCTCCTCCCCGGTCTGCACGTCGATCACCGGGATCGACCCGGACAGGATCGTTCCAGCTCCGACGACCGCGCCCTCGCCCACCCGGGCGCCCTCGACGATCATCGCCCGGCTGCCGATCAGCGCGCCGTCCCCGACGACGACCGGCACGGCGTTGGGCGGCTCCAGCACGCCGCCGATGCCCGCCCCGCCCGACAGGTGGACGTTCTTCCCGATCTGCGCGCACGAGCCGACGGTGGCCCAGGTGTCCACCATGGTCCCCTCGTCCACGTAGGCGCCGATGTTCGTGAACGACGGCATCAGCACCACGCCGGGCGCCAGGTACGAGCCCCAGCGGGCGATCGCGCCGGGCACCACGCGCACGCCGTCGAGCGAGCTCTTGAGCGGGACCCGGTCGTGGTGCTGGAAGTCGCCCACCTGCGAGCGCGCCATGCCGAGCACCTTGAAGCTGAGCAGGATGGCCCGTTTGGCGCGCTCGTCCACGACGACCTCGCCGCCCTCCAGGCGCGCGGCCCTGGCCGCGCCGCGGTCGAGCAGGTCGACGGCGCCGACGATCAGCCGGCGCGCCTCGGCGTCGGCCGGCGACAGCTCCGCCCGGCGCTCCCACAACTCGTCCACCACCGGGGAAATCGGTGATGAGGTGCTCACGTCACTCATGGCCACGGAGCTTATCCGCCACGGGTAGGTTCTCAGGGTGCGCCTGCGCTTCTCCCGTGGAGTCATCACCATCGCGATCATCGTCGTCGTGCTCGCCGTGGGCATCTCCGTGGGCCTGTTCCACCTGCTGAAGAGGACCCAGCCGATGGTCGTGCCGGCGGCGTACTGCACCGTGCGCACCCCGCTCGGCGCGCGCGACCTCGACCCCGAGCAGGCGGAGATCTCCGCCACCATCGCGGCCGTCGCGGCCCGCCGCCGGCTGCCCGAGCGGGCCGCGGTGATCGCGTACGCCACGGCGCTGCAGGAATCCAAGATCTACAACCTCCCCGGGGGCGACCGTGACTCGGTGGGGGTGTTCCAGCAGCGGGAGTCGCAGGGCTGGGGCACCAAGAAGCAGATCATGGATCCCGTCTACGCCACGAACAAGTTCTTCGCCGCGCTGGTCAAGGTCAAGAACTACCGCAAGCTCCCGCTGGCCGAGGCGGCGCAGGCGGTGCAGCGCTCGGCGGGCGGCTACGCGTACGCGCAGCACGAGGAGGAGGCCAAAATCCTCGCCGCCGCCTTCACCGGGCGTGTCCCGAAGGCCGTCCACTGCTGGTATCCGCCGGGCAAGAAGACCCCGGCGCCGCAGCCTCGTACCGCCGAGGCCCGCAAGCAGCTGGCCAGGGCGCTCGGCAGCACGGCCGTCACCTCGGAGCGGCGCGGTTGGCTGATCGCCGCCTGGTCGGTGGCCCACGCCCAGACGTACGCGCTGCGCCAGGTCGGGTACGCGGGGGCGACGTGGAAGAACGACATGACGCTCGAAGGGTGGCAGGCCGGCGGCAAGGCCGGCGCCACCCGGGTCGACCTCTCCTAAGAGGCGCGGCGGACGATGGTGATGGAGCCCGGCGGCAGGGGCTGCGCGTAACTGGCCGTCCACGACTGCCCCTGGATGCGTTCGAACGACAGCAGCCGCCCGTCCGAGGCGTGATAGTCGGCGAAGTCCAGCAGGCCCCGATCGGGGTGGCCCGTGTCGCCCTCGCACCGGAAGGCCGCCGTGCCCCGCTCGATCGGGTGGAACTCCACGCCCTCCATGATCAGCATGCTCTTGGCCGGAACCATCCCCTGCGTGGGCACCTCCGTCCAGAGCTGGACCTCCAGGTGCGGCGGGTCACCCTCGTGCGCCTCCACCGAGAGCCACTGGAAACGGCGGGCGCTGTCCCGGAGCAGGTATTCGACCCACTGCTGCCCCTGCCAGGAAACGAACATGGCACCGAGCACGCGACGGGGTGACCCGTGCACCTCGATCCGGTCGCCGACCCGGATCGTGCGAGGGTCGGTGTAGTCGGTGCCGGCATGCCCGGGCGCGCTCACGGGCGCCGGCAGCGGGGTCTCGATGGGAGCGACCTCGGCCGGCGGCGCGCTCGCGCGGCCCTTCCTGTCCTGCCGCATGGTGGCCAGAAAGGCCCCAAGCAGCAGAAGGACGGTGGCGATGCTCAGCCCGAGTACGACCATGGAGGTCATGCTCATCGATCAGCTCGCTCCACTCGCGGTCTGCCTCGGCAAAAGCCCTTATCAATTTATGCATGCGAGCCGGATTGCCCGGCTATGACGCGCGATCCTACTGGAGGCGGCGCACCGCCGCACCGATCCGCTCATCAGTCGCGGTAACCGCGATGCGGATGTGCCGCTCACCTGCCGATCCGTAGAACTCTCCCGGCGCGACCAAAATGCCGATTTCGGAAAGCTTCCCGACCTGATCCCACGCGCTCTGCCCGTTCGACGCCCAGAAGTACAGGCCGGCCGTCGAATGGTCGATGTGCCACCCCGCCCGCTCCAGCGCGGGTCGCAGCCGGGCGCGGCGGGCGGCGTACAGCTCGCGCTGCCGGTCGGCGTGCTCGTCGTCGCCGAGCGCGACCGTCATGGCGGCCTGTACGGGCTGGGGCATGATCATGCCGGCGTGCTTGCGCGTCTCCAGCAGGCGCTTGACCAGGACGGGATCCCCCGTCACGAACCCGGCGCGGTAGCCGGCCAGGTTGGAGCGCTTGGAGAGCGAGTGGACCGCGAGCAGCCCCTCGTGGGAACCGCCGCAGACGTCGGGGTGGAGGATCGAGACCGGCTCGTCTTCCCAGCCGAGCTCGATGTAGCACTCGTCGGAGGCCACGACGGTGCCGCGCTCGCGCGCCCAGGCGACCACCTTGCGCAGGTGCTCGACGGGCAGCACCCGGCCCGTGGGGTTGCTCGGCGAGTTGACCCAGAGGAGGTCCACCTGCTCGGGGCCGAGCGAGAGCGTGCTGTCGGAGGCCGTGGCCACCGCCCCCGCCAGCCGGGCGCCCACGTCATAGGTGGGGTAGGCCAACTCGGGGAGGACGACCCTCCTGGCGCCCAGGTAGGTGGGCAGCCAGGCGACGAACTCCTTGGAGCCGATCAGCGGGAGCACGTCCTGCTGGTCGACGGTGACGCCGTGCCTGCGCCGCAGCCACCCGGCCGCGGCCTCGCGCAGCGCCTTGGTGCCGTGGGTGAAGGGGTAGCCGGGGCTGTCGGCCGCCCCCGCGAGAGCGTCCTGGACGATCCGCGGCACCGGATCGACGGGCGTGCCGATCGAGAGATCGACGATGCCGTCGGGATGCGCGAGCGCGCGTTCCTTGTACGGCTCCAAACGGTCCCAGGGGAAGTCGGGTAGCTTGTTCACGGTTCTCCAGGGTCGTGTGGCCGTACCAGAAAAGCGCATGCCGACGGGGCGCATCCGGTCCGGATGCCCCCGTGCGCGGCGTGATCAGGATCGGTCAGTGGTCCTCGCCCTGCGGCGGCAGGGCGGCAACCACCGGGTGGTCCTTGTCGATCTTCCCGACCTTCGAAGCACCACCGGGCGAGCCGAGGTCTTCGAAGAAGTCCACGTTCGCCTTGTAGAAGTCCTTCCACTGCTCGGGAAGGTCATCCTCATAGAAAATCGCCTCGACGGGGCATACAGGCTCACACGCGCCGCAGTCCACACACTCGTCGGGGTGGATGTAAAGCATGCGCGCGCCCTCGTAGATGCAATCGACGGGGCACTCCTCGATGCACGCCCTGTCCAGGACGTCCACGCAAGGCTGCGCGATGACGTAGGTCACCTCGAGCTCCTTCTTCTCCGCACCATGGCATGGCATCTGACCGCGGTTTGCTACGCCCTAGTATTGCCGTGCTTGCCAGCTGGCCGAAACGGAGGGTGGCAAACTCGTGGCCGCACGTCTCATCATCGCGATCACAAGTCAGGATATAGGCGCACGGATAACCACCCGCAGGCGCGTCCCTGGGGGATTTCGTGATGCGGTGGGCATCCTCGTGTCGTGGGAGAACGGACTACTCAAAGTTCGCAAAAGAGACGGCACGGTGGTGGAGATCCAGGAAGAGACGCTGGTGGCCGCCAAGGTCGTTCCCGCCGCGCCTCCTCGACCTGAACGGATGTAACGGTAAGTATTCGTACTGTGACCGTACGTACCTGCGCCGCCGCAGCAGCCATCCTCGCCAGCGCCGGATGCGGCGCGTCGTCCACACACTCGACCGCCGCCCAGCCCAAGAACCTGCCGCCGGTCAACGTCCAGGCGAGCTCGCTGAAGGCCGGCTTCGCCACCATGGACCGACTGGTCGAGGCCGCCAAGCGCGAGGGCCAGCTCAATGTGATCGCGCTGCCCCGCGACTGGGTCAACTACGGCGAGATCATCGACGCCTTCGCCGACAAGTACGGGCTCAAGGTCAACGAGCTGGAGCCGACCGCCGGCAGCAAGCGCGAGCTGGACGCCGCCGCGCAGCTCAAGCCCGACGTCTTCGACCTGACCCTGGACGTGGCCGTCTCCGGGGCCGACCGGTTCGCCCCGTACAAGGTGCAGGGCTGGCAGGACCTGCCCGACGACGTCAAGGACCCGTCCGGCGCCTGGTACGCCGCCTACGGCGGCTACATGTCCATCGGGTACGACCCGCGCGAGGTCAAGCCCCCGGCCTCCTTCGCCGACCTGCTCAATCCCGGCTACCGGGTCGCGCTCGACGGCGACCCGCTGCGCGCGGACGGGGCGTTCGACGGCGTGATGGCCGCCTCCATGCGGTCGGGCGTGCCGCAGCCCTCGCAGGGGGTGGCGCTGTTCGCCAAGCTCAAGCAGGCCGGCCGGTTCACCGACCTGGGCAAGGCCAACACGATCGTCGCCTGGGACCACCTGAACGCGGCCCGCAGCGCCGCCCACTCCGACGCGTGGAAGGTCACGATCCCCAAGGACGCGCCGCTCGGCGGCTACCACATGCAGGCCATCAGCAAGGCGGCCCCGCATCCGGCCGCGGCCCGCCTGTGGCAGGAGTTCCTGTTCTCGAACGAGGGCCAGAACCTGTTCCAGAAGGGTTTCGCCCGCCCGGCGCGCAGCGAGGCGATGATCATGAGGGGCACGCTCGACGCCGAGCAGGCCGCGAAACTTCCCAAGGCCCCGGGCCCACCGGTCCTCATGACGATCCCGCAGGCAGACGCGGCGAAGGCGTACCTCAGGCGGGAATGGACGAAGAGCGTCGGATGAGTCCGATGTGACTTGATATGTCGTAGGGACGATCAGGCTCTAAAGTGAGCAGACAGCACGGCCAGGGGGGCCCGATGTCTGATCGAATGTGAGCTGATCGTCTTGCGATATGACACACCGAGCTTGGAGCGGTGGAACAGTCGCGCCTACGACAGCAGCTTCGGCTACGTCTCCACTCAGGGTGCGCCGCTGGTCGACCTGCTGGACCCGCGGCCCGGCGAGCGCGTGCTCGACCTCGGCTGCGGCACGGGCGTGCTCACCGCGCAGATCGCCTTCAGGGGCGCGGACGTGCTGGGCATCGACGGCTCCCCCGCGATGATCGAGAAAGCCATCGCGCAGTACCCGGGGATCAACTTCATCGTCGGCGACGGGCACGACTTCAACGTCGTGAACCCGTACGACGCGGTGTTCTCCAACGCGGCGCTGCACTGGATGCGCCGCGACCCCGACCTGGTGATCGCCAGCGTGCGCGAGGCGCTGACCCCCGGCGGGCGTTTCGTCGCCGAGATGGGCGGGGCGGGCAACTGCGCCGAGCTGACCGCCGCGATGCTGACCGCCTGGCGCGAGTACGGCCTGCGCGAGCCCGAGCTTCCGTGGTACTTTCCCTCGCCCGCCGAGTACGCCCGCCGCCTCGAGCAGGAGGGGTTCGTGGTCAGGTTGCTGGAATACTTCGACCGGCCGACCCCCCTGGAAGAGTGCCCTGGCGGGGCCGCCGACTGGGTACGCATGTTCGCCGCGTCAGTGCTCGAAGGGCTCCCGCCGGACATCGTGGAGCCCCTGCTTCGTCGCGTGAACGAGTTGGCCGCGCCCGCGCTCCGCAGGGAGACTGGCTGGATGGCCGACTACGTGCGTCTACGCTTTGCCGCTGTTCGGCGTTGATGCGTTGTACATGATGCGTAGGGCTGATTTGCCGGACTATGGTCTGTTCCGTGGGCGGCGAGATTATGGCTGCACCGCTGCGGCGGCGTGAGGGGCTGGTGAACGGAACGGGATGAACTTCTGCCTGAGCGACCTCGTACCACCGTTGAGGTGGAGCGACGCCACGACGATCACGCTACTCACCGGGCAGCCCGAGCTGCCGGACGCGTGGTGGCGGAGCCTGCCCATGCCACACGTCCTGGCGGCCATCGGCCCCGAGTCGTTGGGCGAGCTGCTGACGGAGATCGCCCTGGAGCACTGGCCCGCGGCGGCGGTGGGTGACGTCCTGCCGGCGCTGTACGTCCTGGACCCCGAGGAGGCGGACGAGCCCGCCGTCGCGATCGCCCTCGACCGGGCCGGATCGTGGGCCGGGCTGCTGACGCTGACCAGCCGGGAGCTGGTGGACCAGCCCTTCATCCAGGCGCGGCCGGTGCTCAACACGCTGTTCTCCGCGGTCCTGGTACGGCTGGCGCAGCCGCGCGCGGCGATGCCCGCGCACCCCGCGCCGGTCCCCGCCCGGAGCGAGCGGGTGGCGTCGGCCGAGCCTGCGCCCGCCGTGGTGGCCGAGCCTGCGCCCGCCGTGGCGGCCGAGCCTGCGCCCGCCGTGGTGGCCGAGCCCACGCCCGCCCCCGAAGCCCTCGATCAGCCGGTCGCCGCCCAGGAGCCCGCGCTCGTCATCGCCGTTCCCTCGTCACACGCGGCCGACGCGCCGGCACCCGCCGCCGAAGAGCCCTCGTCGCACCTCGCCGAGGAGCGGGGCGCGGCCGAGCCGGAGGCCGTGGTCGAGGAGCCGGCCCCCGAGTCGGTCGAGGAGCCCGACCCCGTGCTCCGGTTCGCCGCCGTCGGGTCGGTGATCGACGACCCCGAGCCCGCCGCCCATTTCGTCCCCGCCGGGTCGGTCATCGACGACCCCGAGCCCGACGAGAGCCCGGCCGTTCCCGAGCCCGTCGAGGCCGACGAGGCCGAGCGGGAGTCCGGCGAGGAGGTCGCGGCGTCCCACGAGGGCGCGCCCGAGGCTCCCCAGGAGGGCGATCCCCAGGCGGTCGCGCCGCTCGGCACGCCCGGGGAGGCCGCGTCCGACGAGACCGCGTCCGACGAGGACGTGCCCGAGGACGCCGACGCCGAGGAAGGCCCGGCCGAGGCCGTCGCCTCGCACGAGGACGCCTCCGGGGACGCCGCTCCCCGGGAGGGCGCCTCCGAGGACGCCGCTTCGCAGGAGGGCGTGGCCGAGGACGCCGGGTCGGTGCTGGACGCCGACGCCGAGCCCGTCGCCGGCGAGGAGGCGCGCGAGCCCGAGCCCCAACCCGTCCTCGACGCCGCCGAGGAGCCCGCCCCCGAACCGGCCGCCCACGAAGCCGCAGCGGATCAGGAGGCAGAGGTTCAGGAGGCCGGGAGCGAGACGCCCGAGCCGGAAGGGGCCGAGGAGCCCGAGCCGGAACCGGAGCCCGCCGCGGCCGCCCAGCAGGAGGCCGCCCCGTCGCCGGATCAGCCGCTGCCGGACCTCATCGAGGCCGCGTTCGCCGGGCTCGACGACAAGAGCTGGGCCGTGGCGCAGAACCGCGTCTTCACCGACGAGCCCTCCGCCGTGGACCAGCTGGCCAAGCTCTTCGCCGTTCCCCCGGCCGAGATCTCCGCCACCGAGGACGAGCTCCGTATCCGCCTCGACCACTGGCTGGCGAGCGAGGAGGCGGCCCCGTACCGGGCCCATCTGGAGGAGCTGCGCAGGACGCTGGGCCCGGCCGCCCACAAGGAGCAGCTCATCGGCGCGGCCGAATGGCACAACGTGGAGATCCGCGCCCTGGAGGTCCCCGCCTGGCAGTTCGTGCTGGCGACGCTGTCACCCCAGCCGCAGCCCCAGTTGCAGCCGCAGTCGGCGTTCGGCTCTCCCCAGATGCCGCAGTCCCCGCCCCCGGGCCCGCCGCAGTTCCAGGCGTTCACCCCGGCGGCCCCGCCGGTGGAGGAGGCCAACGGCGACTCCGGCGAGCACAAGCCGTACCAGCCGCTGAAGGACGTCTCCCAGACCAGGCGCTGCTTCAGGCAGCCCGACGGCCGCTGGTGGCTGCGCATCGACGTGACGGCCGAGCAGCTGGCCGGCGGCGAGTGCGCGCTGCCGACGGGGTTCGCCTCGTACCTGGGCCTGTCCCCCGGCGAGAGCCGGACGGTCAGGAGCGCCGCGGGCGAGCTGACCATGACGTGGCACGGCAGGCCGGTGCTCGAATCCATCGAACGCCTCCTGGTGGACGTGGGCGCGCGAGAGGGCGGGCACCTGTTCCTGACGCTGTCGGACGAGGGCGTGCTCAGGGCCAGGCACCTCCCGGTCGCCGCGCAGGGCGCCGAGAAGATCACCAAGGCGCTCCGGCTGGTCGGGTACACGGCTCCGGGCGGCACCCGAGATCAGGCGGCCAGAGTGATCGCCACCAGGATCGGCATGACGGGGCCGGTCGCGCTCCCTGACCTGCTCACCAGGCTCCGCGAGCGCGGGGACCGCGACCTGCTCGCTCTCTTGGACTGAGCCGGTGCCGCGGCTCGCGATCGGCCCTGAGTTTCCCAGGGAGCTCAGCGCACTGGCCCAGCCGGTGCGCAGGGACGCCGTGGTCGCGCTGCGCCGGTTCCTGCTGAACGTGGCCGGCGCCCCGCACCCCGAACGGGTCAGGGGCGGCCGGGATCCGCGGGTCGCGACGTTGCGGCTGGCCGAGGGCCATCGCGGGGTGGTGGTGCGGCAGCGTGACGTGTACTGGCTGCGCACGGTGCTGCCCGACGCCGACGCCTGGTCCTACGCGCGGCGCTTCAGGTTCGGGGTCAACCCGGTGATCGGCGTGGTCGAGGAGTGGGACGCCGAGGCACTCGAACGCGTCGAGCCCGCACTACGCAGATCGGCCAGGTTCTCGGGGCTGTACGACCCGATCTGCGACGGCGACCTGATGGGGATCGGCCTGGACGTGCACATGCTGCCGCTGTTCAGGCTGATCACGACCGAGGCCGACGTGGCCGCGCTCGAACCGCTGCTCCCGCCCACCCAGCACGCCCCGCTCGCCGTGCTGGCCCGCGGCGGCACGCTCGCCGAGGCGTGGCGGGAGCTGGACGCCTGGCGCGCCTCCGACGAGGAGAGCGGGCCGATCGACCCCGAGGACCTGCACGCCGCGCTGCGCCGCAGCCCCGACCGGGCGGCGTTCGTCGCCGACAAGGTGAAGCTGGACCGGGTGCTCGGGGCGCCGGCCTGGTGCACGTTCCTCGACCCGCCGCAACACCGGCTGGCCAGGGCCCCCCGTTTCGAGCAGCCGGTGCTGGTCGTGGGCGGGGCGGGCACCGGCAAGACGGTCGTCGCCCTGCAGCGGGCCGCGTACCTGGCCGCGCGCGGGTCGGGTCCGGTGCTGCTCGTGACGTTCTCCCAGGGGCTGGCCGAGGAGCTGTCGGCGAAGCTGGACCTCCTGATCGAGGACGAGGTGGTCCGCAAGCGGGTCGAGGTCGGCAACGCCGAACGCCTGGCCCTGCGCATCGTGGCCGACGCGGAGGGCCGGCGCCCCGCGCTGGTCGGCCCGGGGGCGCGCACGCTGGCCCAGCTGACGGACGAGGCGCTCAGGCTGCTCTCCCTGGCGACGGGCGATCTGCTCGACGACGTGGATCCGGGACACAAGCCGTACCGTCACATTGTCGTGGACGAGGCGCAGGACATCAGCCCGGCGCAGTGGCGGCTGCTGCGCGCGGCGGCGCCGCGGGCGCGTGACGACCTGTTCGTGGTCGGCGACCCGCACCAGCGGATCACCGACACGCGGGTGGCGCTCGGCGCGGTCGGCATCCCCACCGTCCAGCACACGCTCAAGCTCTCCTACCGGCTGCCGCAGGAGCTGCTGTCCTTCGTCGTACGGCTGCGCGGCGGCGGCCCGGCCAGCGGCCTCGTCAAGGGCACGACCAACATGTACGGCTTCCACTCGACGCGTAACGGCGACCGGCCCGTCGTCAGGGCCTACGACACGCCCGAGTCGGAGCTGGCCGGGCTGCGGAGCACGGTCGAGTCGTGGCTGGCCGACGGCGTACCCACGGAGGAGATCGCCGTCGGCGCGCGCAATCCGCGGCTCGTCCGGGACGCCAGGCGGGCGCTGGCCGGGCTGGACGTGCGGGCGTGGACGTTCCAGCATCTCAAGGGGCTGGAGTTCGAGCGGGTGGCGCTCATCGGCGTGGCGGAGGGCGTGGTGCCCGAGCCGCCGCCGGAGGAGCCGGACGCAAGGGCTCGTGCCCTGCAACGCGAACGGAGCATACTGTTCGTCGCCTGCACACGGGCTCGTGCGATGCTCTATATCTCCCATTCCGGAAGAGGCAGCCCGTTTTTGTCACTCTAATCTCATAGTCTGAACTGCGGATATATCTTCCCTTTGCCGGTTGGACCTCAATGAACCTCAGCCTGAGCGACCTCACGCCACCCCTGCGATGGACCTCCCCTGGTCAGATCGCGCCGATCGTGGAGGAGCCACAGCTGCCGGAGGCCTGGTGGCAGGCGATCCCCCTCGATCGCGTGTGCGCCATAGTCGGAACGCAGACCGTGGCCGGCCGCCTGGCCGACCTCGCCGTGGCCTGCTGGGGTCATCTGATGGTCGGCGACATCCTCCCGTTGCTGCGCTTCTCCGACCCTTCCGAGGCCGAGCGGACCCCGGAGACGCTGGGCAAGGACATGGTGCAGAAGCTGTTCGGCGGCGTGTTCGAGCGGCTGCTCGAGCCCGCGCCCGAGGCCGTGTCCGCACCTTCGGCGCCGTCGGTGCCGTCCAGGCCGGACAAGCCGCTGCCCGAGCTGATCGACGACCTGTTCGGGGCGCTGGACGACCGGCAGCGGGCCATCGCCCGCGACCGGCTCTACGCCGCGCAGCGGGCCACACTGGACGAGCTGGCGCAGCGCTTCTCGGTCACGCGGGAGCGGATCCGGCAGATCGAGCGCGACCTGCGCGACCACGTGGAGGCCTGGCTCGGCAAGCCGGACGCCTCCGCCCTCGTCGCGCACGTCTCCTGGCTGCGCGGCCGGCTCGGCTCCGCGGTCCCGGCCGACGACCTGCAGGCCGCCGTGCCGTGGCACCGGGCCGAGCTGCGCTCGCTGGGGATCCCGGCGTGGCGGTTCGTGCGTACGCTGCTGACCGGCTACGAGCAGTCCGACGGGTGGCTCGTGGCGGGCGGGGCCGACGAGCTCCGGGAGAAGACGCGGCAGCTGTTCGCCGACGGGCCGCGGCCGCTCGGCGAGGCGGTGGCCATGGTCGCCCAGCTCGGCGTGCGCGAGGACGTGGCCGAGCGGTGGATCCTGGCGGTGCCGCAGCTGCGCGTGCTGGGCCAGCACGTCGTGCCGTGGCCGCGCAGCATCAACGAGAAGGCCGAGGCGGTGCTGGCGGTGGCGGGCGCGCCCCTGTCGCCCGAGGAGATCCAGGAGCGCATCGGCGAGGACTACAGCCTGGTCGGCATCCGCAACCAGCTCACCGCCGACGAACGCTTCCGCCGGGTCGACCGGAACAAGTACGGCCTGACGCGATGGGGCGGCGACGAGTACCTGGGGATCAGGGAGATGATCGCCAGGGAGATCGAGCGGGCCGGCGGCGAGGCCTCGGTGAGCACGATCGTCACCAACCTGACCGCCAAGTACGACGTCAGCGAGAGCTCGGTGCGGGCCTACTCGGGCGGGCCGGGCTTCGAGCGGACGCAACGGGGCTGGATCCGGGTGGCCGGCACCTCGCCGACCGGGGAGGCGGAGCCGTACCAGCCGCGCAAGGACGTGTCGGAGACGCGGCGCAGCTTCCGCTCCCGCGACGGCCGCTGGTGGCACCGCGTGGACGTCAACGCCGAGCACCTGCGCGGGTCCGGTTCGCCGCTGCCCACCGGCTTCGCCGCGTACCTGGGGATGGCGCCGGGCGGGCAGCTCACCGCCTCGACCCCGTCAGGGGACGTGGTGATCAGCTGGCACAACCAGCCGACCATGGGGTCGATCCGCAACGTGCTGGCCGACTTCAAGGCGAGCGAGGGCGACCACGTGTTCCTGACCGTGTCGGACGGGGGCGAGCTGCTGACCCGCTACCTGCCCGCCGCGCCGGTCGGGATGCCGCCCGTCAACCGCGCCCTGTACCTCATCGGCTACACCGCTCCCGTCAGCTCGGAGCTGGAGGGGCTGCGGCTGATCGGGGCCAGGATGGGGATGCCCGACACGGCGGCGCGCGAGGATGTGCTGGGCAGACTGCGCGAGCGCGGCGACCGGGACATCCTCGGCTTCCTGGGCGGCTGACCCCGGACGCCCTCGGCTTCCCTGGCAGTTGACCGGGACGTCCTCGGCTTTCCCGGCAGCCGACCCGGGACGCCCTCGGCTTCCCCGGCGGTCGGCGCGGCTAGGCTCGGAGGATGCTCCGGATCTACGACACGCGCGCCAGGCAGGTCGAGGAGATCGACGCGGGGCGGGCGGTGCGCATGTACACGTGCGGGCCGACCGTCTACCGCCACGCGCATGTGGGCAACCTCCGTACGTACCTGCTGTCCGACCTGATCAGGCGGGTGCTCGAACGGCGGCGGGTACGCGTGCTGGCCTGCCAGAACATCACCGACGTGGGCCACCTGACCGACTCCGGCTCCGACAAGGTCCTGGAGCAGGCGCGGGCGGAGGGGCGATCCGTGCGCGAGCTCGCCCGCTTCTACGAGGACGCCTTCCGGGCCGACACCTCGGCGCTCAACCTCCGCCCGCCGGAGCACATGCCCCGGGCGAGCGAGACCGTCGACCTGATGATCGAGCTGATCGCCAAGCTGATCGAGCGGGGGCACGCGTACGAGGTGCCTGACGGGTCGGTGTTCTTCGACGTCCAAACCTTCCCCACTTACGGCGAAATTTCGGGAAATCGCCTGGATTCGCTCAAGCCCGCCCACCGCATCGACGCCGTCGACTCGCGCAAGCGCTTCCACGCCGACTGGGCGCTGTGGAAACCCTCCTCCGGAGACCTGACCTGGGACTCGCCATGGGGGCCCGGCTTCCCTGGATGGCACGTGGAGTGCTCGGCCATGTCGCTCCGCTTCCTCGGCCCCCGCTTCGAGATCCACGTCGGCGGGATCGACCTCCGTTTCCCGCACCACGAGGACGAGCGCGCCCAGTCCGACTCGGCGACGGGGCACGAGGTGGTGCGGCACTGGGTCCATGGCGAGCACCTGCTGTTCGACGGCCGCAAGATGGCCAAGTCCACGGGGAACGTGGTGCTGCTCTCGGACGTGGTCACGGCCGGGCTCGACCCTCTCGCCGTACGCATGGCGTTCCTGGAGCACCGCTACCGGCAGCAGCTGAACCTGACGTGGGACACCCTGCGAGCCGCCGACCGCACGATGCGGCGCTGGCGCGCCCGGGTGGCCGAGTGGTCGGAGTCGCCCAGCGCTCCGATGTCGCCGGACTACGCGGACCGGGTGGAGGCCGCTTTCTCCGACGACCTCGACACGCCGTCCGCGCTGCGCGTCCTGCGGGACCTGGAGCGCGACGAGTCGGTGGCGCCCGGGGCCAAGTTCGAGACGTTCCTGCACCTTGACCAGGTGCTGGGGCTCGACCTCTCGACGGAGATCGGCAAGGCGCGGGTGCTGCCTCCCGGAGCCGGGGAGCTTCTGCAGGCGCGGGAGCGGGCGCGGGAGGCCCGGGACTGGGAGGAGGCGGACCGGCTCCGGGGCGAACTGGCGGAGATGGGGGTACGCGTCGCGGACACCCAAGACGGCCAGACCTGGACCTGACCCCACAGACGGCCAGACCTGGGCCTGACCCCACTCGCGACATGTCCGGAGGCCCGCACGTCCACGGCCGACCCGCCGCGGCGGTCCCACGCGGGCAGGACGCGTCACGCGCCGGCTGGTCGGGAGCAGGCGGCCAGGGCGATGCGCAGCGTTCTGTCGTTCTGGCCGGACGCCTTGGCTTCGGTGGAGTCGACCGAGTGGACGAGGGTCCGGCTCAGGTCGCGGGTCGCGGCGACGCCGGCGGCGTAGCCGTAGCGGGCGCCGGTCTTCCGGCGGAGTAGCCGTAGCGGGCGCCGGTCTTGCCGTAGGCGACGATCCCGCCCGGCAGCACGAGCCTCGTCATGCCCGAGGCGCAGACGGCCGGCCGGTTGCCGCACTCGTCGTACATCGTCACGTCGCGCCCCCGCCGGTCGGATGCGGCGAGTGAGGGAGAGGTTCTCGCCCGTAATCAGGCGCTTCGAAGTCTTCTGCCCAGGGTTGGAAAGGCGGCCGGAGGAGTGATCCCGGACTGACAGACTTGATGCCAGTTCGGCGGAGATGGAGGTGTCGGTGAGGCCCTATGCGTGGATGCCGCGGCCGTTGCGGTGGTTCGCTCGGGTGTTGACCGTAGTGCTCGCGCTGGTCCTGGTGCTGGCAGGGGTTGTCGTCTACACGGTGCGGAAGTCGTTCCCGCAGGTGGACGGATCGCTGCGACTGCCGGGCCTGACCGGGAATGTGGAGATTTATCGGGATAAATATGGAATCCCGCACATCTACGCCGACACCGCCGCGGACCTGTTCACGGCTCAGGGGTTCGTCCACGCCCAGGATCGCTTCTACGAGATGGACTTCCGCCGCCACCTGACCGCGGGCCGCCTCTCGGAGCTCTTCGGCAAGGCCACCGTCGAGAACGACAAGGCCATCAGGACCATGGGCTGGCGCAAGGTCGCCGAGGAAGAGCTCTCCGACCTGTCCCAGGAGACCCGGAGCTACCTGGACGCGTACGCGAAAGGTGTGAACGCCTGGCTCAGCGCCAACCCGAACGCCTCCGACCGCAGCCTCGAATACTCCATCCTGAAGATCCAGAACGGCGGGTACACGCCGGAGAAGTGGACCGCGGCCGACTCCGTGGCCTGGCTGAAGGCCATGGCCTGGGACCTGCGTTCCAACATGGAGGACGAGATCGACCGCGCGCTGGCGCTGACCAAGCTGCCCAAGGAGCGCGTCGAGCAGCTCTACCCCGGCTACCCGTACGACCGCCACAGCCCGATCGTCACCCAGGGCACCATCGACCGGGGGCGCTTCGACCAGCGCGCGGAGCCTCAGACGCGCGCCGACCGCGCCATCGCCCAGGCCGCCAAGACGCTGGACGCCGTGCCGAACACGATGGGCACGGAGGACCGCGAGGGCATCGGGTCCAACTCGTGGGTGGTCTCCGGCGAGTACACCGCCAGCGGCAAGCCGCTGCTGGCCAACGACCCGCACCTGTCGCCGCAGATGCCCTCCGTCTGGTACCAGGCCGGGCTGCACTGCAGGAAGGTCACGCAGGCATGCCCGTACGACGTGACCGGGTTCACGTTCTCGGGCGTGCCCGGTGTGATCATCGGGCAGACGGACAAGATCGCGTGGGGCTTCACCAACCTGGGCCCCGACGTGGCCGATCTCTTCCTGGAGCAGGTGCAGGGCGACACGTACCTGTACAAGGGCCAGCAGCTGAAGCTGGAGACCCGGGAAGAGCAGGTCAAGGTCGCGGGCGACGCCCCGGTCACGATCACGGTCAAGAGCACCCGGCACGGGCCGCTGATCAACGACGTGATAGGCGCCGCCAAACCCAGCGGCGAGGCCAACGCGGTGGCGCTGCAGTGGACGGCGCTGACGCCGGGCCGGTCGGCCGACGCCATCTTCGCGCTGAACAAGGCCGGTGACTGGCAGGAGTTCAAGGCCGCGGTGGCGCTGTTCGAGGTGCCGTCCCAGAACCTGGTCTACGCCGACACCACCGGCAAGATCGGCTACCAGGCTCCCGGGCGCATCCCCGTACGGCAGAAGGGCGACGGCACCTGGCCCGTCCCGGGATGGACGGGCGAGTACGACTGGATGACGGCCCCCATCCCGTACGACCAATTACCTTCGGTGGAGGACCCGGCCGACGGCTTCATCGTCACCGCGAACAACGCCGTCATCGACCCCAAGCGCTACAAACCCCTGCTGACCATGGACTGGGCGCACGGCTACCGCTCCGAACGCATCCGCGACCGCATCAAGGCGGCGATCAAGAAGGGCCCGATCGACGCGGCGACCATGTCGGCGATCCAGCAGGACACCTACAACGGCTTCGCCGAGACGCTGGTCCCGGCCCTGATGCAGGTGGACCTGGCGGGGCCCAGCGGCGAGGCCAGGCAGTTGCTGAAGACGTGGGACCGCACGCAGGGCCTCGACTCCACCCCCGCCGCCTACTTCAACGCGGTGTGGCGGCAGGTGCTCCTGCTGACGTTCAACGACGACCTGCCGGAGGCGGCGCGACCGGCCGGTGGAGACCGCTGGTACGAGGTCGTCCGGCGCCTGCTCGACACTCCGGACGACCCTTTCTGGGACGACGTGACCACCAAGAACGTCAAGGAGACCCGCGACGACATCCTCCGCCAGGCGCTCGCCTCGGCGTACCAGGAGCTGTCGGACCGGCTCGGGCCGGAGGTCAAGTCCTGGCGCTGGGGTGACCTGCACCAGTTGGAGCTGGTCAACGGCTCGCTGGGGACCTCGGGGATAGCTCCGGTGGAGGCCCTGTTCAACCGCGGGCCGCTGGCCGTGGCGGGGAGCAAGGACGCCGTGAACGCCACGGGGTGGAACGTCCAGAAGGGGTACGCGATCACCGCCGTCCCGTCGATGCGCATGATCGTCGACCTCTCCAATACGGACAAGTCCCGATGGATCAACCTGACGGGCGCCTCGGGACACGCCTTCCACGGCAACTACTGGGATCAGGCGGAGACCTGGGCCAAGGGCGACCTGCTGCCGATGTACGCGAAGCCCGAGTCGATCAAGAAGGCGGCCGTGCACACCCTCAAGCTCACCCCCTGACCCACCCCCTTGAGGTCCGGCGCCCCGAACCACACCACCTCGCGGCAGGCACGGACGAGGACCGGCGCCCCCGAACCGCACTACCCTGCGGCAAGCACCGACGAGGACCGACACCCAACGAACCGCACCACCCCGCAGCAAGCACCGACGAGAACCGACACCCTCCGAACCGCACCACGCTGCGGCAATCGCCGGCGAGGACCGGCACCCCCGCCGGGCGCCGCGGGTGAGCACGACCGAGGTCCGACGCCACACCCCCCTCGCCGTACGACCAACGTTGTAGAGACGATCCAGACCCTGGGCCGACGCACCGGCCTCCGCCGCCCTGCCACGATGGCGCCATGAATCGCCTCTGGTACCTCATCGGAGTCCTGCTGGTGCTCGCGGGCCTCGTTCACCTGGGCGTGTTCGTCGTGGACGGCGGACTGTGGGAGGGCGCGGTGTCGTGGCGCAAACCGTTCACGTTCGGCGTGTCGTTCGGGCTGAGCGTCCTGACCCTCACCTGGGTCTCCCAGTTCGTGCGAGTCCGCGCCCGCCCGCTCCTGGTCGGCGCCTTCGCGGTGGCGTCCACGGTGGAGGTGGCCCTGATCACCCTCCAGGCGTGGCGAGGAGTCCCGTCCCACTTCAATATGGAGACCGCCTTCGACACGACCATCGCGAGGACCCTGGCGGCAGGCGGCGGCCTCCTCATCGCCATCGCGATCATCATGACGATCGCCGCGTTCCGCCCCGATCCAGACCTGGCCCCGAGCATGCGCCTGGCCGTACGCGCGGGCTTCGCCACCCTCCTCGCCGCCATGGCGTTCGGCACCGTCATGATCGCCCGAGGCGTCATCGAGGTGGTGACGGGAAACCAGCAGCTCGCGTACACGGTGGCCACCACCCTGAAGCCCGCCCACGCGATATTCATGCACGGCGTCCTCCTCTTACCGGCCCTGTCCTGGCTCCTCTCCCGCACGCTGCCTTCCGAGGACTCCCGCGTCCGCTGGGTTCGCCTGGCCACCTGGCTCTACGTGGCCATCGCCACCGCCGTCTCGGCCCTCGCCCTGGCAGGCATCACCCTGGTGTCCCCTTCCACCGCCTCCGTCCTCTGCGCCGGCGCCATCTCCGGCCTGGCCATCACGGCGCTCACGTTGAGCTGGCTGAAGGGCTCATCAGGACGCACTCCCACACCGTCAACCACCCATCAGACGCAGGGATAAGCCCAACCGACGCCAACCCACCGCCCGACCACACGCAGCGCCGGCTGAAGGACATACGCGCCCACGGCAACGGCAGAGACTGCACGCGGGGACTGCGCACAGGGACGGGGCACAGGGACTGGGCACGGGTTCCCCAGCACGGGTTCCCCAGCGCGGACTCCCGGCACTGGCTCCCGGCACTGGCTCCCGGCACTGGCTCCCGGCACTGGCTCCCGGGCCCACGGTTGGAGCCGGGGCAGAGCACCGAGGCAAGGCTCCCCACACCCACGGTTGCGGCGGGGACCGGGCACCGGCTCGCAGCACCAGCCGCCACGGTGAGGGCTTGCGGCGTTGGCGGGATGGGGCGCGGGCCCGGGTCTCACGCGCCGTCGCTCCGTCGTCGCCACCGCAGTGGGGCGCGAGGGTAGCCGCCGTCTTCCAAGTCGGCCAAGCGCTCGAAAACGTTGTACGAAGCCTGGTTGCCACAGACCATCACCGACACGAGCATCGACAGCAGGTAGAGCGGCAGCATGGGGAGGCCGACGCACCAGGCCCACTGGGTGGCGTGGCGGCCCTCGTGGCGGACGAGGTGGTCGGGGAGCGAGTCCCACTTGGTCAGGACGACGTTTCCCACGGTGAACGCCCCTGCGATGGGGAAGCCGTAGCGGTAGCCGAAGGCCAGGATGAGCCCGTCGGGGCCAGGGCGCCGGGTCGCGCCACCGATGATCGAGATCAGCAGACCGAGCGGCGTGGCGAGGTTGACGTAGTTCGCCACGCGCCGGAACCGGAAGCGCGTCTCCATGCGTCTCAGCCTTGACCAATCTTGACAAGTCGGAATAATGATCCCTGTCCTGAAATCTCCCACAAGAGCAGGATTATGCGATTCCCCATCCTGGGCGCGCTGCTCGGCACCGTCGCACTGGCAGGAGCCGGCGGAGTTGCGATCACCCAGACGTCAGCGACCGATCCCGTACGATCCACTGACAACCGACTAGGTGCTCTAGGCGCAGAGGTGGAGTTGACCACCATCCCGGCGGCGAGTCCGACACCCACGGAGACTCCCACGATCGGGGAGTACACCGCCACGACGAAGGTAGTCAAGAGGCGAGGCGTCTCCTACCTGAATGTATCGATCACGGACGCGCAAGCTGCTCTCTTCTCGATCAAGCAGCGAGTATGCAAGGGCAGATCCTGCAAGACGACCAGCGTCGACCTGCCGGTGACCGAGGGCTCGGGAGAGTCCACGAAGCGGCTCGGCCGGGGCACGTACAAGAAGAAGGGCAAGGTGGCGGTCAAACTGATCCCCCTTCCGACGGTGACGGTGAGGGAACAGGTCACGATCATCGAGCCGGGCCCGACGGTCACGCAGACAGTGACGTTCACCTGTCAGCCGAGCGTCGAGCCGACGGAGACCCCTCCGCCGACGACCCTTCCGACGGACACGGGTACGCCCACGCCCACGGCCACGGCCACGAGCACGGCCACGCCCACGGCCACGCCCACGGCCACGGCCACGGCCACGGCCACGGCCACGGCCACGGCCACGGCCACGGCCACGAGCACGGCCACGAGCACGGAGTCCCCGCCGGTCACCGATACGCCGACGCCCACTCCGAATCTGACTGACACCGCGACCGAAACTCCCACCGAAACCCCGACCGAAACTCCCATCACGACCCCGACCCCGACCGAACCGCCCACCAGCGCCCCGACCAGCGCCCCGACCGGCACCGCGACTGACACCGCGACCGGCGCTCCGACGGTCACCCCGACGGGCTCCGTGCCGCCGACGGTGGGGGCGCCGGAGATCCCCACCTGTCCGCCGCCGGCGGAGGAGACGCCGACGGATCTCCCCTCCGAGCCCCCGCCGGACACGGCGACGCCTACCGACACCGGCGTCCCGACGGTCACCCCGACCACCACTCCGTCGAAATCGGCCAGCGCTTCCACCCGGTAGCGACACGGGAAGCGACCAAGTGAGCGGGCCAGGCCAAGCGCCTGGCCCGACTCCTGCCCGCGTTCAAGCCCGCGCCCTTGTCCGCGTTCAAGCCCGCGCTCATGCCGAAGAGAAGCCTCCGGACGGCCTCACCGCTGCATGCGCCCCGGGGAAAGTCCCGCAGCGGCGCCTAAAGGGTCTTGTACTGTCCTTCGTGGTACAGAAGCGGCACCCCGTCCGAAGGCGTGTCCAGGGCCGCCACCTCGCCCACCACGATCGAGTGGTCCCCGCCGTCGTGCACCGCCGTCGTCACGCACTCCACCGTCGCGATGGCCCCGTCGAACAAAGCCACCCCTAACTCCCCCAGGTGATGCGGCCACCGCGCGAGTTGCCCGTTCAGCGGCCGCCCCCGGTGGGCGAAGAAGCGTGAGGCGTCCTCCATCGAGGCGGGCAGCACGGAGACCCCCCACACCCCCGCCTCCAGCACCGCGTCATGGAACCGGGCCACCTTCTCCGCGCAGAACAGTACGAGGAGCGGATCAAGGGAGACAGAAGTGAACGAATTCACCGTCATCGCGTGATCGACATCGCCCAGCCTGGTCGTCACGATCGCGACTCCAGTGGCGAAGCGGCCGACGACCTTGCGGTACGTTCCAGGGTCCACGGGCCGCTCGATGGAATGCACGAACGCTACTTTATGCCTCTACATAGAGTTCTTCGGAGGGTACCCATGCAAGAGCCACGATCCCCCCTCTGACGAGGGCGAAAGCACATAGGCCGCCACGATGCCCGCCAACCCCCCGTACAGATACACGTATCCGGGCGGGCCATCGGCGATCACCAGATCCCCCGCGCTCAGCTTCAGCGTGAACGGCATCGTCACCAGCAACCAGCCGACCGCCGTCACGAAAGCCCCGAGCTTGGCCCGCATCAGCTTCCCCGCCCCCAGGCACACCGCGAAGAGCGCCAGCACCCACACGATCGCCGCAACCGGGACGGGCCCGACCTGCCATCTCGGATCCGGATGCGTGAAGCCGCCCACGACCGCCATGACGACGCCGAGCACGAACAGCATGCCGTACGCCGCCCCGCCCAGAGCCGACTCGGCCTGGCTGCGATGTTCCATGTCGCACGAGGTTAGTGGATGCCCGCGAAGAGATCGTTCTCGCGGGTGTGCGGATCGCCCAGGCCGCCCGCCTCGATGGGCGGGCCAGGCACGGCGGGGCCGGGTACACCGATGGCCAGCCGGTAGTGCTCGACGCCCAGAACCTCCTGGCCGATGTTGTTGGACAGCGCGAACCACGGGTCGTCCACGACGATCTGCGTGACGTGCGCCCGCATGGCCTCCATCTTGTTGCCGATCCACGGACGGGCGTCGATCTCGGTGGTGACGTCCTCGTCCGCGTTGCCGAACGGCATGTCCTCCACGTCCTCCACCAGGAAGCTGACGTCCGCCTCGCGCAGCGCCTCGGTCGTGCGCCGCATGACGGATCGGGCGAGGGCCGTGTGGTAGAACTTCGCGATCTGCCACGGTTCGCCCTCGCCGAAGTCCGGTTTCGCCGCCAGCTCGAACGCTCTGCGCGAAACCCGGTGCGCCTGGATGTGATCGGGGTGCCCGTAGAAGCCGTTGTCGTCGTACGTGACGAGGACCTGGGGCCGTACCTCACGGATGACCTTGACCAGTTCCCCCGCCGCCTCGTCGAGGTCGGCGCCCCAGAACGCCTTCGGGTGGTCGTTGGACGCCACCCCCATCATCCCCGAGTCCCGCCAGCGGCCCGGCCCGCCCAGGAAGCGGTGGTCCTCGACCCCGAGCGCCTGGCAGGCGGCGGCGAGCTCGCCGATCCGGTACGGCCCGAGGGCGTCGTCCTGGTCGGCGGCCAGGTGGGCGAGGTCGCCGGGAATGATCTCGCCTTCCTCGCCGAGAGTGCAGGTCACGAGCGTGACGTGGGCACCCTCGGCGACGTACTTGGCCATGGTCGCCCCGGTTCCGATCGACTCGTCGTCCGGATGGGCGTGCACGAGGAGGAGCCGTCGATCAGTCATAGGAACGAGCGTACAGACGGGCTCCGGACGCCATTGCGCAGGTTCCCCATCGGCGGTGGCAGGATTGGGCGCATGAGCGAGAGCTACCCGCGACTGTCTGCCAGGACCCGCCGGTTCACCCTCGGAGTGCCCAGGGGCTTCACGATCACTCCGGACGGCGGCAGGGTGGTCTTCCTCCGCACGAAGTCGGGCACCGACCCGGTGACGTGCCTGTGGGAGCTCGACACCGACACCCACGTCGAGCGCCTGGTCGTCGACCCGCGCGCGCTCGACGCCGACGAGGAGAGCCTGCCGCCGGAGGAGCGGGCCAGGCGCGAGCGCAGCCGGGAGGCGGCGGGCGGCGTGGTCGCGTACGCCACCGACACCGACCTCACACGAGCCTGCTTCGCCCTGTCCGGCGCTCTCTACGTCGTCGAGCTCGCGACCGGCCAGACGCGCCGGCTGGACACGCCGGGCGCGGTCATCGACCCCCGTCTGTCCCCGGACGGGGCACATGTCGCGTACGTCACCGGCGGCGCGCTGCGCGTCCAGGACCTCGGGTCCGGCGAGGACCGCGCGCTGGCCACGCCGGAGGCGGAGACCGTGACGTACGGGCTGGCCGAGTTCATCGCCGCCGAGGAGATGGACCGGATGCGGGGCCACTGGTGGGCGCCGTCGGGCGACGCGCTGCTGGTCGAACGCGTCGACGAGGCCCCGGTCCGGGTCTGGCACATCGCCGATCCGGCCAACCCCGACCGTCCCGCGTCGGCCCAGCGCTATCCGGCCGCCGGCACGCCCAACGCGGTCACCGAGCTGTTCGTGCTGGGGCTCGACGGGTCGCGGGTCGCGGTGCCGTACGAGGAGGAATACCTCACGACGGCGGCCTGGGACCCCCACGCGCTGTCGATCGTGACCATGACGCGCGACCAGCGGACGATGCGGCTGTTCACGGTCGATCCGGCGACGGGCGCGTCCGAGCTGGTGCGCGAGGACACCGATCCGGCCTGGGTCGACGTCGTCTCCGGCGTGCCCGCGCACCTCGACGACGGGTCGCTGGTGTGGGTGGCCGCCTCGGACGGCGGCAACCGGCTGTTCGTGGGCGACCGCGCGGTCACGCCGCCCACGTTGCAGGTGCGGGCGGTGCTCGACGTCGATCACGACAGCGTGCTGTTCAGCGCGAGCGGCGATCCGACCGAGGTCCACCTGTGGACGTGGGACGGTCATTCGCTGCTGCCCGTCTCGACCCGTTCCGGGGTGTTCTCGGGGCGGATGTCGGGCGGTGTGGGCGTACTGACCGAGCAGAGCCTCGACGCCGAGGGCGTGTCGACCACGGTCGTGCGGCGCGACGGCATGGCGGTGCCGATCCCGTCGTTCGCCGAGCGGCCCGGCCTCGACCTGCGCGTCTCGCTCGGCCGTTCCGGCCGCCGCGAGCTGTCCACCGCCGTGGTGCTGCCTTCGTGGCACGAGCAGGGCTCCGGGAAGCTGCCGGTCCTCATGGATCCGTACGGCGGGCCGCACGCGCAGCGCGTGCTCAACCGGCGCGGCGCGTTCCTGGAGAGCCAGTGGTTCGCCGAGCAGGGGTTCGCGGTCATCGTGGCGGACGGGCGCGGCACTCCCGGCAGGGGCCCCGAGTTCGAGCGGGCCGTGCTGAACGACCTGGCGGCCCCCGCGCTCGAGGACCAGATCGACGCCCTGCAGGGGGTCGCCGAGCAGTATCCCGACGATCTCGATCTGACGCGGGTGGCCATTCGCGGCTGGTCGTTCGGCGGCTTCCTGGCCGCGCTGGCGGTGCTGCGGCGGCCGGACGTGTTCCACGCGGCGGTGGCGGGGGCGCCGGTGACCGACTGGCGGCTGTACGACACGTGCTACACCGAGCGATACCTGGGCCATCCGGACGAGCAGCCCGATGTGTACGAGAAGTCGTCGCTGTTCGGAGACGCCGGCAAGCTCGAACGTCCGCTGCTGCTGATCCACGGCCTGGCCGACGACAACGTGGTGGCCGCCCACACCCTGCGCCTGTCGTCCGCCCTGCTCGCGGCCGGCCGGCAGCACAGCGTGCTCCCGCTCTCCGGGGTGACGCACATGACGCCCCAGGAGGTCGTGGCGGAAAACCTGCTGCTGCTCCAGGTCGACTTCCTGAAGAGGTCGCTGGGCTGACCTACTGGCGCAGGGCGTCGAGCGCTCTGGACACGGTCAGACCGGCGATCACCACACCACCCAGGACGATCATGGTGATGTACGTGGGGGCGTTCATCAGGGCAAGTTCGCCCTGCGTGATCGCCAGGATGAGGACGGCGAGCAGCGTGCCGGCGACCGCTCCACGTCCTTCGCCGGTCGCCGCGCCCATGACTTCCGTACCCGTCGCCTTGGCACCACCCGCGAGGGCGGCCTCACTCGACGCGCCGCCGAGGACGGCCGTGCCCGACGCGCTGGTGCCGCCCAGGAGCCCGGTCGCACTTGAAGCGCCCGTGAGCCCGGCCGTGCTCGACGCACTGGTGCCGCCCAGCAGCACAGCGGCCAGCGCGAACACGACGGCGAACAGCCCCTGAGAGCCCGGCTGCGCCGCTCCCAGCCGTAACAGCAGCATGAACCCGCCCAGAGCGGCCAGCACACAGGACCCGGTCAGCCCGACGAGCGGGCCGGCCCACCCCTTGGTCAGCCACTCCCGGAACCCCCGCCGCGCCCACAACAGCCCGCCCGCCACCGAGACGACGGCGAACACCGCGAACCCCACCACGGGCGAGAGTGACGGCGGCTGCGGCAGGATAACCGTTCTGGCCTGGCTGAACGCGAGCGACAGCGCGTCGCAGACCACTGCGGCGGCGAGCGTGACCACCCAGGACGGGGCCGCCAGCAGCACCGTGAACGCCCCCATGACCAGCCCGGAGAGCGCGGCGAGCACGAGTACGAGGAGCAGCCCGACGACCAGCGGCATGCCGAGGAAGACCACCACGGAGGCGATGAGAACTCCGGACAGCGCGGACACGGCGCCCACAGCCAGGTTGGGCGTGCCGGTGCGCAGCGACAGGGAGAGCGCCACGGCGACCAGACCGAGTGGCGCGGAGGAGGCGAGGATGCTCAGCAGGTGCGCGCTGGGAGCGGTGAACAGGACCATCCCCAGCCCCAGCACCGTGACGACCCCGAGCACGCCTTCCCAGACCCACTGCCATTTGCTCACGCCGTCGATCGTGACAACGCCACCCCACCACCGCAAGACCCATTGCACCCACAAACCACCTCCATCCTGAAATATCAACATGAAACGGTCGAGGTGGCAGCGGTCTGACAACCCCTGGTACGACTCCCGCCCCCAAAAGACCAAACCGTGGTCCGACGCGGTCCCGCCTGCCCCTCCGGCATCGTGAACGCCATGCTCAAGCCCCTCACCATCACCCTGGCCTTGCTGGGCATGGGGACCTTGCCGCCCGCCTCGGCGTCCGCTGCGACAGCCGCCGCCAGCGGGCCGCAGCAGTGGCAGACCTGCCCCAACGACAAGATCGGCATGGAGTGCGGCGACCTCCAGGTCCCGGCCGACTGGCAGAAGCCGGACGGCCGCAAGATCACCCTCAAGCTGGGCCGTCTGAAGGCCACCGGCAAATCGGAAGGCTCGGTCCTGGTGGCCTACGGCGGTCCTGGCGGCCCCGGCATCGGTCTCACGCAGTCCATCCCCGAGTGGTGGACCAAGCTCCGCGAACGCATGGACATCGTCACGTGGGACACCCGCGGCTACGGCGAGCAGTTCGGGGGCCTCAGCACGGGCCTGCAGTGCGCCTGGACCCGCGTCCCCATCCCTGACCCGCCCCGCGACGACGCCGACTTCGGCCGCCTGTCCGACACCAACCGCGGCTACGGCGAGGCCTGCCGGCTCAAGGACCCGGAGCTGTTCGCCAACATGAGCTCGGCAGACCAGGCCAGAGACATGGAGGCGATCAGAAAGGCCCTCGGCGACGACAAGCTCAACTACTACGGCGCTTCCTACGCGGGCTTCTACGGCCAGGCATATGCCCGCCTCTTCCCAGACAAGATCCGCACGATGGTCCTCGACGGCACGCTGAACCACAGCGCCGCCGATTGGGAGCGCGAGCTGGAAGCGGCGGCCAGGTCCAACGAGCAGTCCCTGCAGCGCTTCTTCACCTGGTGCGCCGCGAACGACTGCGCGGACGTCCCCGCCCTCTGGCGCACGCTGATCGCCCGCGCCAACCGCTTCCCCATCCCCACGAAGACCGCCAACGTCGCCTACCGGACCCGCGACCTGCAGAGCTTCGCCCTGGGGCTGGCCCGCCAGGGCACCACCGCCTGGCCCAAGCTGGCCCAGGCGATCCGCAAGGCCGCCAATGGTGACGCCTCGGACTTCGTCCCGCAACGAGGCGCCCGCTACCCCGACCAGACCACAGGCGTCACCGAATGCGCTGACTGGCCCCGCTTCGCCAACCGCAAGGAGATGACCGCCGCCATCAAGCGCGTGCAACGCGTGGCCCCCAACACCGGCACCGCCAACACCCTCGCCTCAGCGACCCTGGGCTGCATCGGCTGGCCCCAGCCGGTCAGCAACCCACCCGCCCCTCTCCCCAAGGGCCTCCCACCGATGCTGGGAGCAGGCGCCTGGGGCGAGTCGGACGCGGTGACCCGCGTCCTCGCCCAGGTGCCCGGCAGCGCCGTCATCCGCCACGAGGGCCCCGGCCACACCCTGTACGGCGCCAACCCCTGCGCCCGCGACCACATCAACCGCTACTTCACCGACCGCACCCTCCCCCCGACCAAAACCCAATGCTGACCCCACCTCGGACCGTAGGCCGAACCAGTACCGAGGGCCGTACCGGGCGCCAAGGACCGCGCCAAGGGCTGTAGCGGTACCGAGGGCTGTACTGGCATCGCCAGCCCGGGGGCGGGGCAGCTGTACCAGCGCCGGCGGGTGGTCGTGCCGACACGGCCAGACAACCAGGAACCAGGACGGGGACCGGGGCCCCGGACCGAGACCCGTGCCGGTTGGTGTGTCGAAGGCGGAGTCCGAATCGCCCGGCGAGCACTCGGTTATCGCACTACCCGCGTCAACAGTTCGTTCAGGATGGTCTGCTCTTCCGACGTGAGCCGGGCCAAGGGTGAGGCCTCCGTGAGCAGGTCCATCAACCGCTCGCGGAGTGCGGCGCCTTCGGAGGTCAGCAAGAGTAGCTTGGCCCGGCGGTCGCTGGGGTGCGGGCGTCGTTCGACGATGCCCTGCTCCTCCAGGCGGTCGACGACGAACGTGGCGTTCGACGGCTCGCAGCTCATCCGATCGGCCAGGTCGCGCATGGTCATCGGGCCGGTGAGCTCGCGCAGCGCCACTGCCTGGGCCGCCGTCAGGTCCAGCGACCCCGCCCGCTCCCTGATATGGCCCTCGATCTGCTTGGCCAAGGCGCCGACGAGACCGCACAGGTTCCGCTCGGCAATGGCGCGCTCCGCACTGTCGCTGGTGGCAGCGCCGCTGGTGGCAGCGCTACTAGTGGGAGCGCCGGTGGTGGGAGCGTTGGTAGTGGCGCTGCTGGCGGCGGCGGTGGTAGCGGGCTCGGGCGACTTCACATCAATCAGGATAGCTCAAGCATGCATATTTGCAGCTTTAATAGTTCTAGTTGTAAGTTTCTCTGCCATGAACGACTATGAAGAGCGTCTGCGTCGGCCGTCCACTGTCCGTTCCCTGCAGCTCGGCGACCTCAGGATCAGTTATGTGCCTGACGGCGCGGTGCAGCTCAAGCCGTACGGGTGGTTGCTCAGGACGACGGAGCAGGACTGGCAGGACAACGCCGCCTTCCTCGACCACACGGGGAACCTCGTGGGGAGCATTGGCGGGCTGCTGGTGGAGTACGGGGAGAGGGCCCTGTTGATCGATGCCGGAGTGGGGCCGGTGTCCCTACCCGACGATCCGGAGAACCCGAAGATCGGCGCCATCCGTGGTGGTGACCTGCTCGACAACCTCGCCAAGCTGGGCCGCCGACCCAACGAGATCGAGGCGGTGGCCTTCACACACCTCCACCTCGACCACCTCGGCTGGGCCTGGCACCCCGCGCCCGGCAGCGGCCGTCCCGCGTTCACCGAGGCCGACTACCTGATCTCCGAGCCCGAGTGGGAGCAGCGGCAGCTGAGCCTTGAGCAGGGGACGACCGACGAGATGCTCGCCACGCTGGCGGCCCGGGTGCGTACCGTGCGGGACGGCGAGGAGATCTTCCCGGGAGTTCGGGTGGCGCTGGCGCCTGGGCATACGTTCGGGCACACCACGTACACGATCACGTCCGGCGGCCGGCGGTTGATCGCGTTCGGCGACGCCCTGCACTCCTCAGCCCAGATCCGGCGCCCCGACTGGTTCGCCGGTGTGGACCTGGACTCGGTGGAGTCGACGGTGCACCGGCACCGGCTGGTCAACGAGCTGCAACGCCCGGACACGATCGGCTTCGGCGTGCACTTCGCCGACGTGGTGTTCGGCCGCGTCGACAGCAACACCGCCAACGGCCCGACCTGGGTACCCGTAGCATGAGCCCCCATTAGCCACCATTTGCCCGAATGCCCGTCCGGCGCTGCCTTACGCCCGGTGCGGCGCATGGGCCACCATCTCACCATCTGACATCCCAGCGCGGCCCCACTGAGAGTTCCGGTCAGGACGCACACACCTCAGGGCCACCCCACCCAACGTTCCGGCCGGGGCGCACACGCTCCTCCACCTGACGCCTGGGCACAGCGCATGAGCCGCCATACCGCCAAACGTCCCAGCGCGACCCCACCCAACGTCCCGGCCGGGCCCATGCAGCCCCGCCGCCTGACACCTGGGCGCGGGGCTGGGCTGGGTTGGTTGTTTCCTGGAAGGGTGGGTGGGTGGTCTGGTGGTGATCGGTGATGAGGGTGTCCGGGCCAGGGGTTGGCGGCTTGGTGGGTCAGGAGCGGGTGGTGGTGGTTGGGGTGCCGTGCCAGCTGCTCCAAAGGGCGGCGTATGAGCCGCCTTCCGTCACCAGCTCGTCATGCGAGCCCAGCTCGCTGATCCGGCCGTCCTCCACGACTGCCACCCGATCGGCGTCGTGGGCCGTGTAGAGCCGGTGGGCGATTGCGATCACTGTGCGGCCGTCCAGGACGGCGGCCAGCGAGCGTTCGAGGTGACGGGCCGCGCGCGGGTCGATGAGGGAGGTGGCCTCGTCCAGGACCAGGGTGTGCGGGTCGGCGAGCACCAGGCGGGCCAGGGCGAGTTGCTGCGCCTGGGCGGGCGACACCGCCAGGCCGCCGGAGCCCACCTCCGCCTCCAGACCCTCAGGCAGGGCCAGGACCCAGTCGAGGGCGTCCACCGCCTCGAGCGCCTGGCGTACGGCCGAGTCGGAGGCGTCCGGGCGGGCGATCAGCAGGTTGTCGCGCAGCGAGCCCTTGAAGACGTGGTGTTCCTGCGTCACCAGCGCCACGTGCCCCCGCAGCTCGTCCAGTGGCAGGTCCACGAGCGGGACTCCGCCCACCGACACCGATCCGGTACGTGGCCCGTGGATGCCCGCCAGCAACCGGCCCAGCGTGGACTTTCCGGCCCCCGAAGGGCCCACCATGGCGAGCCGTTCGCCGGGCCGGACGGTCAGGGACACGCCGTGCAGCACGTCCCGGCCCTCGCGGTACGCGTAGCGGACGTCGGACGCCTCCAGGAGCTCGCCGGAGGGACGCGAGGAGCCGGCCGCCCGGTCGTCGGGCACGTTGGCCACGCCCAGCAGCCGGGCCATGGAGGCCCCGCCCACCTGCAGCTCGTCGATCCACATCAGGAACCTGTCCAGCGGGTCGATCAGCTGCTGCGCGTAGAGCGTGGCGGTGGCCACCTGGGAGAGCGCGACCCAGCCGTTGGTGTAGAACAGGCCCCCGACCAGCAGTGTGGTCACCACCGGGATCACGTAGCCCAGCTCGACTGCGGGGAACCACATCGTGCGGAGCCCGAGTGTGTACCGTTCGGCCGCGTAGGAGCGGCTGATGTCGCCGTCGGTACGCGCTCGGCGGCGCGCGTGCAGGCCGAGCGCTTCCACGGCACGGGCACCCTCGACGGTTTCGGCCAGCCCTTCCGTCATGTCGGCATAGGCGGCGTTCTCGCGGAGGTAGCCGTCTCGGGCCCGCTTCAGGTACCAGCGGGTGGAGACCCAGATCACCGGCCCGGCGATCAGCATGGGCAGCATGAGCAGCGGGCTGACCAGCAGCAGCGCGCCGACCGTGATGAAGAAGGTGACCAGGGCGATCAGCGTTTCCGGGACGGCGTTCCGCACGGTGCGGGAAAGCGAGTCCACGTCGCGGGAGGTACGGGTGATCAGGTCGCCGGATCCGGCCCGCTCGACCGTGGACAGCGGCAGCCCGAGCACCCGGTCCACGAACTCCTCGCGCAGCTCCGCCAGCACCTTCTCGCCGAGCTTGGCGGAGGCCAGCACGGCGTACCGCATGAGCGTTCCCTGCAGCAGCAGGAAGCCCCCGATGGCGGCGGCCACGACGGCGATGTTGACCTCGACGCCGTACTGGACGTCCTCCACCAGGGCGCCGAGCTGCCACGGCACCACCAGGCCCGCGACCGCCGCCAGGCCGTGCAGGGCCAGCGCGATCGTGAGCCGGCGTGGGTAGCGGAGCGTGAGGCGCCTGGCGTAGGCGCGAACCTGTTTTCGGTCGGCGACCGGCAAGATCTCGCGAGCCATCCTGCTTTACCTCTCCCCGAGTGTCCCGAATGTGCACCTTGTCGATTGGACTCGCCCCCAGAAGCCCCAAGGGCCCCAGAGGCCCCGGCCGCTGGGGGCTCCGGCGTGCCGGAGCGCCGTACGAAAGCAGCCGGGGCGCGGCGTGCCGGAGGAGCGGAGCCTTCCTGGGAGCCGAGTGCCCGAAGTGGGCAGGGGGCAGTGGTTTCCGCGGGTCCGGAGCATGGGTCAGTCCTCTCCGCGGGTCACGGTGGCGGCGTACTCCGGCGAGCTGTCCAGAAGTTGCCGGTGCGTGCCCTCCGCGAGCACCCGCCCGCCCTCCACGTAAATGACGTGGTCGGTACGGTCGAGCACCAGCGGGCTGGTCGTGCAGATCAGCGTGGTCCGGCCGGCCCTGGCCTCGACCAGGCGCTCGGCGATGCGGGCCTCGCTGTGGGCGTCGACGGCGCTGGTGGGCTCGACCAGGATGAGCACCTCCGGGTCGGAAAGCAGCGCCCTGACCAGGCGCAGCCGCTGCTGCTGCCCACCCGAGAACTCCCGCCCCGCCTCGGCCACGGTGGTCGACAGGCCGTCGGGCAGCGCCTCCACGATGTCCTCGGCGCAGGCCGCGCGCAGGGCGTCGCGCAGTCGCTCGTCGGTGGCGCCGCCACGCACGTCGAGCTCGTCGCGCAGGCGGCCGGTGAACAGCCGGGCGCCGTTGTCGGCGACCAGGACGCGGGCGCGGACCTCGTCGATGGGCAGCGTGGACAGGTCGGCCGCCCCGAAGGTGACGTCGCCGTCGGCGTAGCGGCCGAGCCGGTCGGCGATGGCGATGGCGTCCTCGGGGGTGTCGGCCGCGACCGCCGTGAGGCAGCCGGGCTGGAGGGTCACGCCGCTGTAGGAGTCGCGCAGCACGCCGCCCGCGCTGGCCCCGGTGCCGCCGGTGACCTCGGGCTGGATGGACAGGATCCGGATCACGCGACCGGCGGCCACGTGGCCCTTGGTGAGCTTGTCGGCGGCCTCGGTGAGCGTCCGCATCGGGCCGATCAGGAAGACCGCGTAGAGGTAGAACGCGACGAGCTGCCCGATGGGGATCTCCCCGGCGGCGGCGAACGAGGCGCCGATGCCGGTGACGAGCGCGATGAGCAGGCCGGGCAGCACGATCTGGGCGCCTTCGAGCACCGACTCGACCCTGGCCACGCCCACGCCGGCCTGCCGGACCCGCTGCGACTCGGCCCGGTAGCGGTCGGTGAACACCTGCTCCCCGCCGATCCCGCGCAGCACCCGCAGCCCCGCCACGATGTCGGCGGCCCTGGTGGACAGGTCGCCGGCCAGCTCGCGCTGCCTGGCCTGGCGCTTGTGCAGGGGCCTGAGCAGCGGCCCCACGGCCACGGCCATGAGCGGCACGCCGAACAGGACCAGCAGCCCGAGCGGCAGCGAGGTCGAGATGAGGATCACGGTGACGGTGACGATGGCCACGATGGAGCCGGTGCCGCGCAGCAGGATGTCGATGGAGTTGCCGATGTGGGCGATGTCGGAATTGCCGACACTGACGACCTCGCCGGTCGAGAGCCGTTTCGGCAGCGTGGCGCCCAGCCTGGCGGACTGCCGTGCGGTCACCTGCACGGTGCGGTAGGCGGCGGCCAGCCAGTTGTAGACGGCCATCCGATGCCGCATGATCCCGGTGAACGCCTGCATCAGCCCCAGGCCGAACAGGACCGACGCCCAGAGCAGCAGCCCCCGGGTGTCCTTCGCGGTGACGGCGTCGATGCCCTTCCCGAGCACCGCCGGCATCAGGGCCTGCACCAGCCACCACAGGATGGCGAAGCCGATGCCCATGAGAAGGGTGGCCGACTGCCGCCGCGCGTTCCACCACAGGTAGCGGAGCGGGCTGCGGATGTCGGGCACGCCGGGATCGGCTTCAGGAAGGGAGCGCATGGCCTGACAAGGTTGACAAGGCGCACCCCGGCTCGGCAAACGGTTTTCGAGCAGCTGGAACGTACTAAAACCGCTCCTCAAAGCATCCGGAACGCCCGGTACGTGTACGCGAGCGCCACCAGCGCAGTCACCGCCAGCAGCAAATACCCGATCGTGTACGCCCCCGTCATGGCGTACACGACCCCCATCACGAGCGGCGGGAAGTACCCGCCCAGCCCTCCGGCGGCCCCGACGAGCCCGGTCACCGTCCCCACCCTGGGCGCCTCCACCAGCTTGGCCACCAGGGCGAACACGCCGCCGGTCCCGAGGCCCAGGAAGAACGCCATGAGCACGAAGCTCGCCCCGGCGGGCACCTCCGGCGGCGGCCGCAGGGCCAGCACCAGCGCCATCACCACCGTCCCTCCGAGCGCGACGAACAGCACCCTGGCCGGCCCGATCCTGTCGGAGAGCGCCCCGCCCAGCGGCCTCGACACCACCGCCGCGATCGCGAACCCGGCCGTACGCAGCCCGGCATCGGTCTGGGCGAAGCGGTACACGTTCTGCAGCAATGTCGGCAGATAAGTGGAGAAAGCCACGAAGCCACCAAAAGTCACCGCATAGAGGAAGGCACATTGCCAGGTCGCCTTGATGCGCACCGCCTCCCGCATCCTGGGCAGGGCCGGCGCGGTGGCGGCGGACCACGCGGGCGAGTCCCGGCTCCCGCCCAGCACGATCACCCCCATCAGCGCCAGCACCGCCGCCATCAGCACATGAGCCGCGGGCCGCCCGAAGCCCTCCACCAGCCGCGGTGTGAAGAACGAGGACAGCGCAGTCCCGCCCATGCCCGCTCCGAAGACCCCGGTGGCGAACCCCCGGCGCGCGGGCTCGTACCAGGCGTTCACGAACGGGACGCCGACCGCGAACGACGTCCCGGGGATCCCCAGCAGGAACCCCCAGAACAGCAGCCACCCGTACGAAGCGGACCACCCGACGAAGAGCACGGGCACGATCGACACGAAGCAGACGGCCGCGAACATCCGCCGCCCGCCGAGCCGGTCGGTCAGCACCCCGACCGGGATCCGCCCCAGTGACCCGACCACCACCGGAATCGCCACCAGCAGAGAGGTCTGGGTCGGCGAGAGCCCCAACTGCCTGCTGTAGCCCCCGGCCAGGGGCCCGATGAGGTTCCACGCCCAGAACGTCACCGCGAACGCCGCAGTGGCCAGGGCCAGGTTCGACACCTGACCTTTACGAAGCTCAGACATGCACCCTGTGTAACAGAGGGTCACTATCTGTGATGAAGTGGGGGTATGAGTGCGGAGGAGCTTCTGCTGAAGACCGGTCGCTATCTGCGCAGGTCGGTCACCAGCGCCGATCTGCACACCATCTACCTGAAGGGCGGCGTCGAGGGAGACATCTTCTACCGCGACCGATGGAGCCACGACAAGGTGGTCCGCTCGACGCACGGCGTGAACTGCACGGGCTCGTGCTCCTGGAAGGTGTTCGTCAAGGACGGCATCATCACCTGGGAGGCGCAGGAGACCGACTACCCGAGCGTGGGCCCCGACCGTCCCGAGTACGAGCCGCGCGGCTGCCCGCGCGGCGCCGCCTTCTCCTGGTACACCTACTCGCCCACCCGGGTCCGCTACCCGTACGCCCGGGGTGTCCTCGTCGAGATGTACCTGGAGGCGAAGAAACGCCTCAACGGCGACCCGGTGGACGCATGGGCATATGTCATGAAAAACCCGCTGAAAAGGCGTCGCTACCAGTCCGCCCGAGGCACCGGCGGTCTCGTCCGCGTCACCTGGGACCTGGCCACCGAGATGATCGCCGCCGCCCACGTCTACACCATCAAGAGGTACGGCCCCGACCGGATCGCCGGCTTCTCCCCCATCCCCGCGATGTCGATGGTCTCCCAGGCCATCGGCGCCAGGTTCCTGTCGCTGATCGGCGGCACCATGCTCTCCTTCTACGACTGGTACGCCGACCTGCCCGTGGCCTCCCCCCAGGTGTTCGGCGACCAGACCGACGTGCCGGAGTCGGCCGACTGGTGGGACGCCGCGTACCTGATCATGTGGGGCGCGAACGTCCCCGTCACCCGCACCCCCGACGCGCACTGGATGGCCGAGGCCCGCTACCGGGGTCAGAAGGTCGTCGTGGTCTCCCCCGACTACAGCGACGCCGCCAAGTTCGCCGACGAGTTCGTCGGCGTGCGGCCCGGCACGGACGGCGCGCTGGCCATGGCCATGGGGCACGTGCTGCTGAAGGAGTTCTTCGTCGAGCGCGGGACGCCCTACTTCACCGACTACGTCAAACGCTTCACCGACCTGCCGTTCCTCGTCCGGCTGGAGGAGCGCGCGGGCGCGTACGTGCCCGGCAGGTTCCTCACCGCCAAGGACCTGGGCTCCCAGGAGGAGGCGGCCGAGTGGAAGACCGTGCTCATGTCGGAGACCGGCGAGCCCGTCGTCCCGAACGGCTCGGTCGGCTTCCGCTGGACCGAGTCCGGCAAGGGCCGCTGGAACCTCGACCTCGGCACCGACCCCAAGCTCACCCTGTACGGGGGCGAGCCGGCCGAGGTCCTGCTGCCCCGCTTCGACGGCGGCCATTCGGCGCGCAGGGGCGTGCCGGTGGCCCGGATCGGGGACCACCTGGTGACCACGGTGTTCGACCTGCTGCTGGCCCAGTACGGGGTGGCGCGCGACGGGCTCCCGGGCGTCTGGCCGGCGGGTTACGACGACGCCGGGGAGCCGTACACGCCGGCCTGGCAGGAGGAGATCACGGGCGTGCCCGCCCGGAGGGCGGTGAAGATCGCCAGAGAGTTCGCGAGGACGGCCGAGTCGACCCGGGGCCGCTGCATGATCATCCTCGGGGCGGGCACCACGCAGTGGTTCCACGGCGACACGATCTACCGGGCGTTCCTGTCGCTCCTCCTGCTGACCGGCTGCCAGGGCCGCAACGGCGGCGGCTGGGCGCACTACGTGGGCCAGGAGAAATGCCGGCCGCTGGGCGGCTGGGCGCTGCTGGCGGGCGCCCTCGACTGGGCGCGGCCGCCGCGGCAGGTCCCGGGCACGCCGTACTGGTACCTGCACACCGACCAGTGGCGCTACGACCACTTCGACGCGGGCGACCTGGTCTCTCCTCTCGGTCCCGGCAAGTTCCGCGGCAAGCACACCGCGGAGCTGGTGGCCGAGGCCGTCAGGAACGGCTGGATGCCGATGGCCCCGGCTTTCGACCGCAACCCGCTGGAGCTCGGCGACGCCGACGATCCCATCGCCTACACGCGCGAGGAGCTCCGCTCGGGCCGGCTCAGGTTCGCCGCCGAACGCCCGGACGACCCGCGCAACTGGCCCCGCGTGCTCACGCTCTGGCGCTCGAACCTCCTCGGCTCCTCCGCCAAGGGCAGCGAGTACTTCCAGCACCACCTCCTCGGCGCCACCTCGAACCTGGAGCACCCCGACGAGCGGGCCCCGAGCGGCAAGCTGGACCTCCTGGTCACGCTCGACTTCAGGATGACGTCCTCGACGATCTTCTCCGACATCGTGCTGCCGGCCGCCACCTGGTACGAGAAGCACGACCTGTCGTCCACGGACATGCACCCGTTCGTGCACGCGTTCAACCCGGCGATCAGCCCACCCTGGCAGACAAAGACCGATTTTTCGGCGTTTCATGCCATCGCCCGCGCCTTCAGCAGGCTCGGCGAGAAGCACCTCGGCGTACGCAGGGACGTGGTCGCGACGGCGTACCAGCACGACACCCCGGGCGAGCTGGCGACGGGCGGCGGGCCCGAGCTCAAGGTGGTGGAGCGCGACTACGGCGCCATCGCCGAGAAGCTGGCCGCGCTCGGCCCCCTCACGGAGAAGCTGGGCATCCCGGTCAAGGGCGTGACGTTCATGCCCGACGAGGAGGTGGCCTGGCTGGGCCAGGCGTGCGGCCTGGTGCCGCGCGGCGTGGCCAAGGGCAGGCCGGAGCTCGACACCGACGCCAAGGCGTGCGAGACGATCCTGGCGCTGTCGGGCGTCAGCAACGGCAGGCTGGCCGCGCAGGGTTTCAGGCAGCTCGCCGAGCGCACCGGCGCCGACTTCGAGGACCTGGTCGACGTGCGGCACCGGATCGTCTTCTCCGACACCCAGGCCGGGCCCGTCCACGTCGCCGCCAGCCCCGAGTGGTCGGGCAAGGAGTCGCGCGAGCGCCGCTACTCCCCCTTCACGATCAACGTCGAGAACGGCAAGCCCTGGCACACGCTCACCGGCCGCATGCACTTCTTCCTCGACCACGACTGGATGCACGAGTACGGGGAGTCGTTGCCGGTCTACCGCCCGCCGCTGGATCTGGCGGCGCTGTTCGGCGAGCCCGGCACGCTGCGCTACCTCACCCCGCACAGCAAGTGGTCGATCCACTCCGAGTTCCAGGACAACCTGCTCATGCTGTCGCTGTCGAGGGGCGGCCCGACGATCTGGATGTCCGTCGAGGACGCGGCCGGCCTCGGGATCGCGGACAACGACTGGATCGAGGCGGTCAACCGCAACGGCGTGGTCGTGGCCAGGGCGATCGTCTCGCACCGCATGCCGAAGGGCACGGTGTACATGTACCACGCGCAGGAGCGCCTGATCGACGTGCCCAAGTCCGAGGCGACCGGCCGCAGGGGCGGCATCCACAACGCGCTGACCAGGGTGCTCATCAAGCCCACCCACATGATCGGCGGCTACGCCCAGCTCTCGTACGGCTTCAACTACTTCGGCCCCACCGGCAACCAGCGCGACGAGATCACCACAATCCGCCGCAGATCACAGGAGGTGCGCTTCTGATGGCCACGATCATGGCCCAGATCGCCATGGTGATGAACCTGGACAAGTGCATCGGCTGCCACACCTGCTCGGTCACCTGCAAGCAGACCTGGACCAACCGGGCGGGCGTCGAGTACGTCTGGTTCAACAACGTCGAGACCCGCCCCGGCCAGGGCTACCCGAGGCGCTACGAGGACCAGGACCGCTGGCGCGGCGGCTGGACGCTCGACAGGCGGGGCAGGCTCAAGCTCCGGGCGGGCGGCCGCCTCCGCAAGCTGCTCACCATCTTCGCCAACCCCCTCATGCCCTCGCTCCGGGACTACTACGAACCCTGGACGTACGACTACGAGAACCTCACCAGGGCGCCCCTCTCCGAGGACGTCCCCGTCGCGCCGCCCAGGTCGCTCATCAGCAACGAGCCCACGAAGATCGAGTGGAGCGCCAACTGGGACGACGACCTCGGCGGCGACCCGTCGCCCGACCCCGTGCTCGCCAAGGTGTCCGACCAGGTCAAACTGGCCTTCGAGCAGGCGTTCATGTTCTACCTGCCGCGCATCTGCGAGCACTGCCTCAACCCGTCGTGCGTGGCCTCGTGCCCGTCGGGCGCCCTGTACAAGCGGGCCGAGGACGGCATCGTGCTGGTGGACCAGGACAGGTGCCGGGGCTGGCGCATGTGCGTGACGGGCTGCCCGTACAAGAAGGTGTACTTCAACCACAAGACCGGCAAGGCGGAGAAGTGCACGTTCTGCTATCCGCGCGTGGAGGTCGGCCTGCCGACGGTCTGCTCGGAGACCTGCGTCGGACGCCTGCGCTACCTCGGGGTCCTGCTGTACGACGCCGACCGCGTGGCGGCGGCCGCCTCGGTCGCCAATGAGCGCGACCTGTACGAGGCCCAGCTGGACCTGTTCATCGACCCGAACGATCCGGCGGTCGACGCCGCGGACCTGCCCGTCGACTGGGTGGAGGCCGCGCGGAGATCCCCGGTGTACGACTTGATCAAGAAATATCGGGTGGCGCTGCCCCTGCACCCGGAGTACCGCACTCTCCCGATGGTCTGGTACGTCCCTCCGCTCTCCCCCGTCGTCGACGCGCTCGCCGAGGGCGGTCACGACGGCGAGGACGCGGTCAACCTGTTCGCCGCCATCGAGTCGCTCCGCATCCCCGTCGGCTACCTGGCCGAGCTGTTCGCGGCCGGTGACCGGACGCCCGTGACCGCCGCGCTGCGCCGCCTGGCCGCGATGCGCTCGTACATGCGCGCGGTCAACCTGGGCGAGCCGCCCGTCCTCGTGGACACGGGCCTGTCGGAGGAGGAGGTACGCGACATGTACCGGCTGCTGGCGTTGGCCAGGTACGACGAGCGCTACGTGATCCCGGCCGCCTTCGGGAACATCCCGCCCGGAGTCGTGGAGGAGGGCGGCTGCAGTCTCGACTACGACGGCGGGCCCGGCATGCAGGGCCCGTTCGGCGAGGCGTCGGGCCGGCCCGTCCCGGTCTCGGTGGAGACCTTCCACGGCCTGAAGGAGCGCCAGACCAGCGAAGGGTTCACCCACAACCGGGTGAACCTGCTCAACTGGGACGGCCGCGGCATCCCCGCCGGCCTGTTCCCGACCAAGCGGAGCCCCAAGAGGAGCCCCAAGAGGAGAAGGTCATGAACAGCGCTCTCATCTGGCAGGCCGCCGCCCACCTCCTCGCCTATCCGGACGAGCGCTTCTGGCACCGGCTCCCGCTCATCAGGGAGGCCGCCGAGCCGCATTTCGGGCCGTTCCTGTCGCGCGTCTCCGACCTCGGGCCCGGCGAGCTGGCCGCGCACTACGTGGAGACGTTCGACCTGCAGCGGCGCTGCTGCCTCTACCTCACCTACTACGCCGACGGCGACACCCGCCGCCGCGGCCGGTCGCTGGCCGCGCTGAAGCAGTGCTACCGGGCGGCCGGGTGGGAGCTGATGGACGACGAACTGCCCGACTTCCTGCCGGTGATGCTGGAGTTCGCCGCGCTCGATCCTTCGGGCGCCCAGTTGCTCAAGGAGCACAGGCCAGGGCTGGAGCTGCTGCTCACGGCCCTGACCGACCGCGACTCGCCGTACGCGTACGTGATCGGCGCGGTGTGCGCGGCCCTGCCGCCGATCACCGCCGCCGAGCGGCTGCTGACCACGCGCCTGGCCCGGAGCGGGCCGCCGGCCGAGACCGTGGGAGGTTACCTGTGAGCTGGGCGGAGAGCACGCTCTGGGTGGTCCTGCCGTACCTCACCCTGCTGGTCTTCGTGGGCGGGCTGATCTGGCGCTACCGCTACGACAAGTTCGGCTGGACGACCCGCTCGTCCCAGCTCTACGAGAGCCGGCTGCTGCGCGTGGCCAGCCCGATGTTCCACTACGGCCTGATCTTCGTGATCGTCGGCCACGTGACCGGCCTGCTCATCCCGATGAGCTGGACCGACGCGATCGGCATGTCCAACGCCGCCTACCACACGAACGCCCTCGTCTGGGGCGGGCTCGCGGGCCTGGCCACGCTGGTGGGGCTGGGCCTACTGATCTACCGCCGCCGCGCCACCGGCCCGGTGTTCCTGGCGACCACGGCCAACGACAAGACGATGTACGCGGTGCTGGCCGCCTCGATCGTGGCGGGCCTGATGACGACGGTCACGGGGTTCATGCCGAGCGACGTGAGCTACCGGACCACGGTCGCGCCCTGGTTCCGCGGCGTCTTCGTGCTCCAGCCGGACGTTGCGGCGATGCGTCAGGCCAACGTCCTTTACAAGGTGCACACGGTCATCGGGATGGCGCTGTTCGTACTTTTCCCGTTCAGCCGCCTGGTGCACGCTCTTTCCGCCCCGTTGGGCTATTTGTTCCGTCCTTACATCGTGTATCGGAGTCGCGTTCGATAGCGTGCCGGGGCGTCTGGGAGGGGCGCGAGTAGGCCAGAATCGACCCTTGTGAAGCACGGGTACACCAACAGCACATTCGGCGACGGCGCCCTGGTCGTGAAGTGCTACCAGGGCCCGGAGGCGGCGTTCCGGCTGGGCACGGAGAGCAGATACCTGCGCCGGCTGCGCGGCCGGCTCCCGGTCCCCCGTGTTCACGAGGTCACCTCGACCAGCCTGACCACCCGCTTCGTCTCCGGCGTCCACGGCCAGGACCTCATCGACGAGGGGCACGCCGCCGAGGTGCTCACCGAGTGCGGCCGGATCCTGTCCGGCATCCACCGGCTGGGCATCGCGCACGGCGACTTCGGCCCGCAGAACATGCTGTTCGACCCGGCCACGTTCCGGACGACCGCGATCCTCGACTGGGAGTGGGCCCACCCCGGGCGCCCGGTCGAGGACCTCGCGTGGTGCGAGTGGATCATCCGAACCCACCATCCGGAGCACGTCCCGCTGCTCTCGCGCTTCTTCGCCGCGTACGACGGGCCCGTCCCCTCATGGGAGGAGCGCCAGGAGGCCATGGTGGCGCGCTGCCGCGGCCTGCTCGAGTTCTGCGCCCGCTGGGAGGCCGGCGGGCCGGGCGAGAAGCTCTGGCGCGAACGCCTCGACACCACGGCCGCCTGGACCGAATAGCGGTATGCCAAAAATCCGTGGCCCGCCCGCGGGCGCCCAGGTTAGTTTCCGTCCATGGCCGAGATCCATGGCACGTGCGAAGACCGCTTCGGCGAGGTGCGCGACCTGCTGGCCGCCTCCCTGGCCAAGGACGACGTCGGCGCCTCGGTGGCCGTCTACCTGGACGGCGAGCCGGTGGTGGACATCTGGGGCGGACACGCCGACGTGGCCCGTACCGCTCCCTGGGAGCGCGACACCATCACCAACGTCTGGTCCACCACCAAACCGATGACGGCGCTGTGCGCGCTGATCCTCGCCGACCGGGGCGAGCTCGACCTGGGCGCGCCGGTCGCCGCCTACTGGCCGGAGTTCGCCGCCGCGGGCAAGGAGGGCGTGCTCGTACGCCACCTGCTCGCCCACACCGCCGGCCTGCCCATCTGGGACGAGCCGATGACGGTCGAGGACCTCTACGACTGGCCCCTTGCCACGACGCGGCTGGCCGCGCAGGCACCGCTCTGGGAGCCGGGCACCGAGGCCGGATACCACGCGATCACCCAGGGCTTCCTGGTCGGGGAGGTCGTCCGCCGCGTCACCGGGCGCAGCCTGGGCGCCTTCTTCGCCGAGGAGGTGGCCGGGCCGCTGGGGGCCGACTTCCACATCGGCCTTCCCGCCGAGCACGACCCCCGGGTCGCCCCCATCATCCCGCCCCATACACCTTTTGCGCCCCCGTCCGACATGCGCGCCAATCCCGTGGTGCGGCCGGAGGACGTCAACGCCACCGGCTGGCGGCGCGCCGAGATCCCGGCCGCGAACGGGCACGGCAACGCCCGCTCGGTCGCCCTCGTACAGTCGGTCCTGGCCTGCGGCGGAACGCTGCACGGCGTGCGGCTGCTGTCGGAGGCGGGCTGTGCGCGTGCCGTCGAGGAGCAGTACCTGGGCCTCGATCGCGCCCTGGGCATGCGCATGCGGTACGGCATGGGCTACGGGCTGTTGGAGCCGCGCACGTGCTTCTGGGGCGGGATGGGCGGCTCGCTGGTCGTGATCGATCTCGACGTCCGCATGACGGTGGCGTACGTGATGAACCAGATGCACGCCGCGGTCGACGATCGCGGCATGAATTTCGTGCTGGCCGCCTACGGAGGGCTGTCCTCGTGACGGTTTTGTGGCCGCTCTGTAGCCGTCTTATAGGGCCGTCCATGATCGTTGTATGCGAGAGCCCCCCGCAGAAAGGGAAGATCACGTATGCGCGTTCGTGCAGGTATCGTCGCCGCAGGTATCGCAGCACTGGCCGCCATCGGCATCGCCGCCCCGGCGCAGGCGGCCGCCTGGACATACATTGGCGAATACACCAGCTACAGCAAGTGTGTGGACATGGGTCAGAGCTACCAGCGTGAGGGCTGGGACGAGTACAAGTGCACGCTGAACGGCACCGGCTGGTACTACCTCTGGGTCAGGTAGTCCCCATTCCCGGCGGCGCCTCCTCGTAAGAGGGGGCGCCGTTCGCGTGTCCGGGGCCTGGCGATCGCGGCGGCCTGGCGCTGGAGGGCGGCGAAGTCGTCGAGGTCCTGCTCCGACAGGCCCGGCAGCGCGTAGTGGAAGACGGGCTTGGGCGGCTGGGCACGGTCGGCGAACAGGAACGGCAGCCCTTCGGCGACGTCGCCGTGCAGCTCCTTCAACGTGCGGGCGGACATGCCGCCGGCCATGCCGTCCACCAGGTGCGGGGGCTCCCCAGGGTAGAGCGGGACGATGGCGGGGCCTTGTCGCCGAGATCAGTCAGCGCCCCAGGCGTCGAGGAAGGCCCGCACCGCGGCGCGCGCCACCTCGCGCAGCTCGTCGTCCGGGATCGTACGGGTGCCCATCTGGGAACGGGCCTCCAGCGGGCCGACGAGCAGGGCCATGAACTGCTCGGCCGCCGTGTCGGGGTCGGTGGCGCGCAGGCGGCCCGCGAGCGCGAGCCGGGCCATCCGGTCGGCGAGCGCGCGGTTGAGGCGGTCCGGGCCGCTCTCCTTGACGATGTCGAGGATGTCGGGGAAGCGGATGATCTCCGAGTAGAGCAGCCGGCGCAGCGCGCACGAGCGGCCGTCGGTGTGCAGGCGGAGCAGCTCGTCGGCGACGCCCTCCAGCGTGGCGCGCAGGTCCTCGCCCGGGTCGGCCAGCGGCTCCAGTGCGGCCAGCCGGGCGTTCAGCGTCATCTGCGCGGCGACCTCGATGGCGTTCCTGAACAGGGTGGCCTTGTCCGTCATGTGGTTGTAGACCGTCGGCTTGGCCACGCCCGCCTCGTCGGCGACGTCCTGCACGCAGGCCTGCGCGTAGCCGAGCCGGGCGAACACGGCGAACGCGCCCTCCAGGATCGCCTGCCGCTTGTCGATGCGCCCGCGCGAAGTGGTGACCATACCTCCGAATTGTACCCGCCAGTTCAACTTCATGGACGTACGAGTTGCGGTCGAACGCATGAGGTAACTAGTTTGAACTCATGAGTTCAAATTCGCCGGACGACCGTCTGGACGCACGGCTGCTGGGCATGATCGGCGTGATCCTGCTCGGCGGCCTGCTGGGCATCCTCAACAGCACGATGGCCGCCGTCGCCATCGACACCCTGGCCGCGACCTTCGAGACCTCGCTCAGCACGATCGGCTGGACGTCCACCGGGTTCCTGCTGGCCGTGACGGCCACCATCCCGTTCACCACCTGGGCCGTCGACCGGTTCGGCGGCAAGCGGCTGTGGCTGGCCGGGCTCGCGCTGTTCCTCGCCGGATCGCTCGGCGCCGGGCTCGCCTGGAACGTGGGCACGCTGATCGTGTTCCGCGTGGCGCAGGGCCTCGGGGCCGGGCTGCTCGACCCCCTCGTGCTCATCCTGCTGGCCCGCGCCGCCGGGCCGCGCCGGGCCGGACGGGTGATGGGCCTGATGGGCGTGGTCCTGTCCCTGGGGCCCGTGCTCGGGCCGATCGCGGGCGGGGCCGTGCTGGCCGGCCTGTCATGGCGGTGGATGTTCCTGCTCAGCGTGCCCTTCGGCCTGGTGGCGCTGCTGCTCGCGCTGCGCGTGATCCCCGCCGACGAACCGGCCGCCGAGACCTCGCCGCGGCTCGACGTGGCGGGGCTGGCACTGCTCGGCCCCGGGTTCGCGGCCGTCGTCCTGGCCCTCTCGCAGACGGCCGAACAGGGAGCGCTCACCGCCTGGCAGGCGCTGCTCCCGCTGGGCGTGGGCGTGCTCCTGCTGCTCGCCTACGCGACGCACGCCCTGCGCGACCGTCGAACCCCACCGCTGATCGACCTGCGGCTGTTCACCAACCGGGGCTTCACCGCGAGCGTCGCGATCATGGGGCTCGGCGGGCTGGCCCTCTTCGCCGCCCTGTTCGCCCTCCCCCTGTACTACCAGCAGGCCCACGGGCACGGCGTGCTCGCCGCCGGGCTGCTGATGGCGCCGCTCGGGCTCGGCGGCGCGGTGGCCATGCCGCTGGCCGGGCGGCTCTCGGACCGGATCGGCGCCCGCGGGCTGGCCGTCGGCGGCGCGCTCGTGGCCGGGTTCAGCGCGTTCGCGTTCACCCGGATCGGCGCGGACACCCCCGAGGTCTGGCCGGCGCTGGCGGCGTTCACGATCGGGCTGGGCAGCGGGTGCTTCAGCGCGCCCACGATGGGCTCCCTGTACCGGGCGCTGCCGCCGTCCATGGTGGCGCAGGGCAGCTCGGTGCTCTACATGCTCAACCAGCTCGGCGCGGCGCTCGGCGTCGCCGTGGTCACACTCGTCCTCCAGACCGCCGGGGACGTGATCGCCGGATTCCACGGCGTCTTCTGGCTCAGCGTGGCCGTGATCGTGATCATCCTGGCCGCCGTCCCGCTGCTGCCGGGCCGGCCCCGTACGGAGGCCGTACCGGAAGCGGAGCCCGCGAGGAGCGCGTCATAAGGACACTGGTGATCAGCGGCGGCACGGACGGCATGGGACGGGCGCTCGCCCGCACCTACCTCGAACGGGGCGACACCGTGGCCGTCATCGGGCGCGACAGGTCCAAGGCGCTCCCCGGGGCGGTGTTCATCCCGGCGGACCTGAGCCTGATCAGCGAGAACCGGCGGGTGATCGCCGAGATCAACGCCGAATTCCCGGCCGTGGACGCGCTCGTGCTGTGCGCGCGCTACTTCCGCACGCACCGGTTCGTGACGGCGGAGGGCTTGGAGGGGACGTTCGCGCTGGAGTATCTGAGCCGCTTCCTCCTCAGCCACGGCCTCACCGCGCCCCGCCTCGTCGTGAACGTCTCAGGCCCCGGACAGCCGACCGACCTCATCCGCTGGCGCGACCTCATGCTCGAACGCGGGTACGACGGCATGACCGCCCAGTTCCAGGCCGGCAAGGCGAACGACCTGCTGGGCGTGGCCTTCGCCGCCCGGCACGGCAGCCGTACCCGCTATGTCCTCATGCATCCCGGAGGCGTCTCGACGAGCGTCGCCGGCGAGTACGACGCGGCGACCGCCGCGCACGTGGAGGCGCTCAAGAGGCACGGGCTGCCGGTCGAGGAGGGCATCAGACCGATCGTCACCCGCATCGACGACCCGCCCGCCGAGCCGCTCAGCGCCTTCATGCGAGAGCGCCGGATCGGCCTGGACCCCCGGCTCTTCGACCCGGCCGCCGCCGAACGGCTCCACGAGCTCACGCTGAAGATGGTCGATTCGACCGGATCGTGAGTGCTCTGCCGCCCGATCGGCGGCAGAGCCTACCCCTTGTAGTTGAAGATCTGGCGGAGCGTGTGCTGGACCTCCACGAGATCCCGCTGGTCCGCCATCACCTGGTCGATCGACTTGTACGCCTCGGGGTGCTCGTCCACCAGCGCGGCGGCCCGATCCGCGTTCCAGGTGCGGCCGCTCATCGCCGCCTTGAGCGAAGCCGCGGACAGCTCCCGCTTCGCCTTGGTACGCGACATGCGGCGGCCCGCGCCGTGGGAGCACGAGGTGTACGACTCGGGGTTGCCCCGACCGCGCACGATGTACGAACGCGTGCCCATCGAGCCCGGGATCACGCCCTCGTCACCGGTGTCGGCCTTGATGGCGCCCTTGCGGGTGATCCACAACGTCTTGCCGTAGTGGGTCTCCTGCTGGGTAAAGTTATGATGACAATTGATCGTACGGACCCGCTCGCCCTTGCCGACGACCTTGAACAGGGCGTTGATCAGGACCCTGTCCATCCGCGCCCGCGAGGCCATGGCGTAGTGCTGCGCCCACAGCATGTCCTCGATGTACGCGGTGAACTCCGGCGTGCTCTGCACGAGATACGCCAGGTCCGGGTCCTCCAGGCCGACGTGCTGCTGCTTCATCAGCTTCTTCGCGCCGATGATGTGCATCTGGGCGAGCTGGTTGCCGATGCCGCGCGACCCCGAGTGCAGCACCGTCCAGACGTGGTCGCGCTCGTCGAGGCAGACCTCGACGAAGTGGTTGCCCGAGCCGAGCGTCCCGAACTGGTCGCTCACCTTCTTGCTCTGCTTGGGGGTGAGGTGGGTGTGCGGGAGCCCGAGCTCGCTCAGCGCGCGGTCGACCGTCGGGTCCTCGTGCCCCTTGCCGACCCCGGCGGGGATGCGGTGCTCCACCATCGGCATCAGCGCGGCGAGGGTTTCGGGCAGGTCGGCGGCCGTGAGCGTGGTCTCGGTCGCCACCATGCCGCAGCCGATGTCCACGCCGACGGCGGCCGGGATGATCGCGTTCTCCGTGGGGATCACCGAGCCGACCGTCGCACCGATGCCGACGTGCGCGTCGGGCATGAGAGCGACGTGGCCGGACACGAATGGCAGGCGTGCGGTGCGAGCGGCCTGCGTGATCGCGCCTTCGTCGATCTCGCTGGCCCACGACAGCAGGTTCGGTGCGGGCTGGTTTGGCATGGGATGAAATCTCCTCACTGGTTCTTGATCAGTGTGGCGTGACCAGGAAGGATTTCCCATCCATTTTATCGAAGACGGGTTTGAGGGGCGGTTCGCAGCCGCCGGGCGGCGCGGGTCGGGTCAGTCCCCCGAATACATGCGGCTCAGGTCCACGAGCTCCACGTCCGCGCGCCCGCGCGCCGCCTCCGCCAGATCGCCGGTGAATCCGGAGCGGGCGAACAGCAGCAGTTTGGGCTGCTCGCCGATCCGGGTGTCGGGAAGCAGCGCGCGCAGATGTTCGAGCCGCTGGAGCTGGGAGGCGTCCATGGGCGTGAGGGTGGCCTTGGCCTCGCCGATCGCGATGATCCGATCGGTGGCGAAGGAATTGGTCTCGGTCACCACGATGTCGAGCTCGTGTCCTTCGCGGTGCGCTCGGCAGGGGATTTCGCTCGGGCGTACGGCACCGGCGATTCCGCCGAGCGTGTCGCCGGAGGCGTGCAGGAAGCACCACTCCCGGGCGAGGTCCTCGAAGTGGGGACCGTAGATCTTCGAGGCCACCGTGTCGGCGTTGGCACGCCAGACGCGGGCGGCCTGGCCGCTGACGAGCTCGGGTTCGCGGCGCTGCGTGATCAACTGGTGCAGGCGGACGATCGGCTCGGCGATGCGGAAAACGCTGCGCTTGTCGCGCAACGCGTCGTCGACCTGCTCGACGAGGCCGATGCTCCGCAGGCCGTTGAGCAGATGCGCCAGCGCGCTCACGGGACGGCCGAGGGCGGCGGCGATCTCGGAGCGGCGCCGGCTGCCCGCGCTGATGGCGCTCAGCGTGGCCGCGTACGAGGTGGGGTCGGAGATCGAGGGCTCCTCCCGGAGCAGCAGCCCGCCTTCGCGAAACATCGCCGAGGCGGGATTCAGCAACCGCCGCTGCACCCATCGATCGAACCCGTCCAGGTCGGCCGGCCCCGACCCGCCGCACATCTCCAGGTAGGCAGGGGTGCGGGTGTGCTCCTTCGCGTACCCCGTCGGGCTCAACGCCTGCTGCAAGTACGACGGCAGCGCCGGCGTCACAAAGACGTGCCCGGCCCCGGGCGACCGAAGGAGCGGCGGTAGGCCGCGGGCGTGGTGTGCACCATCGCGTGGAAGCGCCTGCGGAGGTTGGTGGCCGAGGACAGGCCGACCCTGGTCGCGATCGTCTCCACGGGGAGGTCTGTCTCTTCCAGAAACGTGCGGGCCGCCATGATGCGCTGCTGGAGCAGCCATCGGCCGGGCGCGACGCCGAGTTGGCCGGCGAACCTGCGGGCGAGCGTGCGCGGGGAGATCCGGGCCTGCGCGGCGAGGTCGTCGACGGTGAGTGGTTCGTGCAGCCGTTCGACGGCCCAGTCCAGGACGGCCGCCAGGGACTCCGGCGGGTGGCCGGCGAGGGCGGGAGCGGCGTACTGCAGTTGCCCGCCCTCGCGATGCGGGGGCATGACCATGTGCCGGGCGATCTGCGCGGCGTGGGCGGCGCCATGGTCGGTGCGGGCCAGGTGCAGGCACAGGTCGATGCCCGCGGCGGTGCCGGCGCTGGTGGCGACGTCGCCGAGGTCGATGTACAGCGTGTCGGGCTCGACCTGGACGTCGGGGAAGCGGGCGGCGAGTTCGGCGGCGATCCGCCAGTGGGTGGTCGCCCTGCGGTGCGCCAGCAGTCCCGCCTCCGCCAGGAGGAAGGCGCCGGAGCAGATCGCGACGATGCGGGCGCCGCGCCGGTGGGCTCGCCGTACGGCGTCGATCACGGCGGGTGAGGCGGGTTGTTCTCTGAGATGCCAGCCGGGGATCACCACGGTGCCGGCGGTCTCGAGCGCGGCCAGCCCCTGGCCGACCATCATGTCGTAGCTGGCCAGGGTCGGCACCGCGCCCGGATGCTCCGCGCACACGCCGAACGCGTAACGGGCGGGCAGGCCGGGGCGGCGCGTGCCGAAGACCTCGGCGGCGCACGCCAGCTCGAACGTGGACTGCGGCGGCAGGACCAGGGCGACCACTCGATGAGCACTCATGGCAGAAAAGTACTCGTAGGCGTCATTCCAGACACTGGGCCGGCACGGTCGGCGCCGCGACGATGGGCCCATGACGCACGAGTCCAGTGATGTTCAGATCCTGCACGTTGACGAGGTCGAACCGGTGGAGGTCGTCCCCGGCATCATCCGGCGGCGCCTGCCGGCCACGGAATGGGCGCGCGGGTGGATGTACGACTTCGCCCCGGGGACCGAGTGGCCCGAGGTGGACGTACACGAGGGAGAGGAACGCTACTACGTGATCTCGGGAGAGTTCATCGACCGGGGGCAACGCCTGGGGCCGGGCAGTTATGTGGTGTTCGCGCCCGGGAGCACGCACCGCCCGCGCACCGAGTCGGGCGCGCGCATGCTCGGCATCAGCATTCTCGCCCGGTAGCCCTCGGCCGGCTCGCCCGGGATCGACCAGACGGGCGAGTTCGCGCCTGAACGGGGCGTGGGCCCGAGACTTCGCCACGCGTTCCATCGAAGGCCGTCGGCGGGCCTAGGTCGGACCGGCACCGTCACCGTCACCGTGCTCCCCCAGGCGGTTCCGGGCCGCCAGAACGGCCGCCGGCCCGCAAGCGCGACCAGCACGACAAACCCGACCGCCGACTATTCGGTGTCTTTGGGATGTCGGGGCGAGGCATAGATCACCCAGACTGTACGAGCCGCGTCATCGATGAGATACCGCACACGACCACCGCTTGTGACCTCGAACTCCCACTGTTCCAAGTCCTTGACGTTGTGGCGATGAGTCGCGAGATCGCCACGTAGACGATGCTGACGGTCAGGGCTGAAGCGTGAACGGGGATCAACCCGCAGGACCTCGAAGCATCGGCGCGTATTGGCCAAGGCGTGACGGCACAACTCCTCCCAGCCCCGGACCGCGTCGCTGGCACCGAACCGGACATCCCACTCATCATCCGGAGGCGGCACCGTGACTCGATCTCCACGCTTCGGGCTCATGCCGTAACCTGCACCGGCCCGAAGTCACCGCTCGTGGGCTTACAGGCCTCGGCATGGTGCGCGGGGTCGGCCTTGATTCTGGCGGTGGCCCGCCAGCCCGCGATGACCTCTTGGGTCGTGACATCGACGTCCAACTCGGCCGCATCGGAGAGCGCTTCAACCAGTTCCAGAGTGAAGGCGCGCAGTTCGTCCGGGGACAGGTGGCGCACCCAGGGGAAGACTTCTGGCATGGCTATGACCAGCACACGCGCGGTGGGGTCGTGCTTGATCAGGGCGAGAAACAGCCGGGACGCGGTAGCAAACGTTCGTTCACGCTCCTCTTCGCGGTCCGCTGCGGTCAAATAGAAATCAGGAGCATCCCGATGCGTGATCCGCACACGTCCCACGCGCGCCGCCCGCTCGGCGACTGCCCGAGGGTTTCTTGACAGGTCAGAAAAGGTCACTGCGTCGGCATGACTGGCGCTCACGCCATTAGCGTATGTCAGAACACGTTCTGATGTGAGCGCCTATGGGGATCCGTGCCCGCCGAGCACTCCGCACCCAAGTGCGTTGCCTGCTTCAACCCGCAACATCGTCAGGTGACGAGAAGAACCCTCGAAAAACTCGACGACCGCCATGAGGCGGCCGGCAGCACGCGCCGCGTTGCTCCCTCGTTGGCGACCGAGCGGGGAAGCCTCGTTGCTCGATTCCGCTGCCCAGGCACACCTTGGCCCGCCTGGCTGAGCTCGCGCTCTGCCGGGCACCGTCTACGGTGTGACCACAGCCCGCACGGCCGATCCGAGGCGTCCAGAGACGCCAACCGCTCTCATGCCCACTATCCGGGCCGCCGGCGAACGCGTCGTGTGGCGCTGAAGACCTGGAAGGTGCCGGCCAAGCCGAACTGCTGCCCACACCGCGCGGCCGCGGTCGTGCAGGCAATCCTTTGTTCCGCAGCTCCTCGAAGAAGACCGCTGCTCAAGATGAGACGGGCTCGTTCCAACACATTGTCGAATCGCCGCAAGGTATGCCCCGGCTGGGCGAAGACTTTGGTCCGGGGTGGGCCCCAGCGGGCCCAGCCGGTAACCGGGCAACGGGTGGGCTGACCAGTCGCCGGAGGCGTGGGGTGCGCCGATAGGCGCCTTGATAGGAAACAGCCTGAGCCCCGAGCGCGAAGCGCTCCCTTTTGGGAAGCTCTTTTTGCTCGGGGCGGGCATCAGACGGCCCACTTTCCAGATGGGCGACGGGTGGGTGGAGCCGCGCGACCTGCTACTTGGCGTTGGCCTTCAAGTAGTCGGTGTTCATGCGGGCGATGGTGTCCAGCGGGATCCCCTTCGGGCAGACCGCCGTGCACTCTCCCGTGTTCGTGCAGCCGCCGAACCCCTCCGCGTCCATCTGGTCCACCATGGCCTTGGCGCGGGACAGGCGCTCCGGCTGGCCCTGGGGCAGCAGGCTCAGGTGGGTGATCTTGGCGGCGGTGAAGAGGGAGGCCGAGCCGTTCGGGCAGGCGGCCACGCACGCGCCGCAGCCGATGCAGGTCGCCGCGTCGAAGGCCGCGTCCGCGTCCTCCTTGCGTACGGGGATGCTGTGGGCGTCCGGGGCCGAGCCGGCCGGGACCGAGACGAAGCCGCCCGCCTGGATGATCCGGTCGAAGGCGCTGCGGTCCACGACCAGGTCCTTCACGACGGGGAAGGGGGCGGCGCGCCACGGCTCGATGGTGATCGTGGCGCCGTCCTCGAAGTGGCGCATGTGCAGCTGGCACGTCGTCGTCGCGCGCTGCTCCCCGTGCGCGACGCCGTTGATGACCATGCCGCACATGCCGCAGATGCCCTCGCGGCAGTCGTGGTCGAAGGCGATCGGGTCGTCGCCCTCCAGGATGAGGCGCTCGTTGAGGACGTCCAGCATCTCCAGGAAGGACATGTCCGGGGAGACGTCCTCAACCCGGTAGGTCACCATCCGGCCGGAATCGGTAGGGCCGTTCTGGCGCCAGACCTTGAGGGTCAGATTCACTTGTAGCTCCGCTGGGTCATCTTGACGTACTCGTACTCGAGCGCTTCCTTGTGCAGCACCGGCCCGTCGGGCGTGGACTCCCAGGCCGAGACGTGGGCGAAGTGCTCGTCGTCGCGCAGCGCCTCGCCGTCGGCGTCCTGGGACTCGGCGCGGAAGTGGCCGCCGCAGGACTCCGTGCGGACCAGGGCGTCCAGGCACATGAGCTCGGCCAGGTCGAAGAAGTCGGCGACGCGGCCGGCCTTCTCCAGGACCTGGTTCAGCTCCTCCGCCGTGCCGCTCACCTTGACGTTCTGCCAGAACTCCTCCCGGAGCTCGGGGATGCGCTCCAGCGCCTTGCGCAGCGACTCCTCGGTGCGCTCCATGCCGCAGTAGTCCCACATGAGCTTGCCCAGCTCGCGGTGGTAGGAGTCGGGGGTACGGGTGCCGTTCACGGACATGAGCCGGTCGATCTTGTTCCGGACCTGGATCTCGGCCTCCGCCACGGCCTCCTCGTCCACGTCGCCGAACGGCCCGGCGGCCAGGTAGTCGCCGAGGGTGGTCGGGAGGACGAAGTAGCCGTCGGCCAGCCCCTGCATGAGCGCCGAGGCGCCGAGGCGGTTCGCGCCGTGGTCGGAGAAGTTGGCCTCGCCGATGACGAACAGGCCCGGGATCGTGGACTGCAGGTCGTAGTCCACCCACAGCCCGCCCATCGTGTAGTGGACGGCCGGGTAGATGCGCATCGGCACGTCGTACGGGTTCTCGCCGGTGATGCGCTCGTACATCTCGAAGAGGTTGCCGTACTTCTTCTCCACGGCGTCGCGCCCGAGACGCGCGATGGCGTCCCGGAAGTCCAGGTAGACGCCCAGACCGCCGGGGCCGACGCCGCGGCCCTCGTCGCAGACGTTCTTGGCGGCGCGGGAGGCGATGTCACGCGGGACCAGGTTGCCGAAGGCGGGGTAGATCCGCTCCAGGTAGTAGTCGCGCTCCTCGTCCGGGATGTCCCCGGGGGCGCGGGTGTCGTTCTTGCGCAGTGGCACCCAGACGCGGCCGTCGTTGCGCAGCGACTCCGACATCAGCGTCAGCTTCGACTGGTACTCGCCGGAGACGGGGATGCAGGTCGGGTGGATCTGCGTGTAGCAGGGGTTGGCGAAGTACGCGCCGCGCTCGTGCGCCCGCCAGATCGCCGTCGTGTTGCAGCCCTTGGCGTTCGTGGACAGGAAGAACACGTTCCCGTAGCCGCCCGTGGCCAGCACCACGGCGTCGGCGATGTGGCGCTCGATCTCGCCGGTCACCATGTCGCGCACGATGACGCCGCGCGCCCGCCCGTCGGAGACGATCACGTCGAGCATCTCGTGCCGGGTGTGCATGGTCACGGTCCCGGCCGCGATCTGCCGCTCCAGCGCCTGGTACGCGCCCAGCAGGAGCTGCTGGCCCGTCTGGCCGCGGGCGTAGAACGTACGGGAGACCTGGGCGCCGCCGAAGGAGCGGGTGTCAAGGAGGCCGCCGTACTCGCGGGCGAAGGGGACGCCCTGGGCCACGGCCTGGTCGATGATGTTCACCGAGACCTGGGCCAGGCGGTAGACGTTCGACTCGCGGGCGCGGAAGTCGCCGCCCTTCACCGTGTCGTAGAAGAGCCGGTAGATGCTGTCGCCGTCGCCGCGGTAGTTCTTGGCGGCGTTGATCCCGCCCTGCGCGGCGATGGAGTGGGCGCGGCGCGGCGTGTCCTGGTAGCAGAACGACTTGACGTTGTAGCCCAGCTCGCCCAGCGTCGCCGCGGCCGAGCCGCCCGCCAGGCCGGTGCCGACCACGATCACGTTGAGCTTGCGCTTGTTGGCGGGGTTGACCAGCTTCGCGCCGAACTTCCGCTTCTCCCACCGCTCCTCGATGGGCCCGGCCGGAGCCTTGGTGTCCCGAACTTCGGGGCCTTCCGTGTATTTCATTACTTCACAACTCCGAAGGTGATCGCGAGCGGCGGCGCGAGGAACCCGATGACCAGCACGGCGGACACCAGCCCGGCGACCGGCCGGAGAGCCTTGTTCCGCGTACGGTTGGCCCAGCCGAGGGTCTGGAAGGCGCTCCAGATGCCGTGCCGCAGGTGCAGGCCGACCATGACGACGGCGACCACGTAGATCAGGGTCACCCACCACCGGGAGGCGTCGAAGCCGGCGACCATCCGGTCGGCGGGCGCGGAGTCGAAGCCCTTGGGGTTGACGACGCCGAAGGTCAGGTCCAGCAGGTGCCAGACGAGGAAGAGCAGGATCGTGAGGCCGCCGAACCGCATGATGTGCGTCGCGTAGCCGTTGGCCTGCGACTTCTTGGCGACGTACTTGACCGGCCTGGCCTGGCGGGCGCGCCGGGCCAGCGAGATCGCGGCCCACATGTGCAGGACGACAGACGCGACGAGGACGACCTCGACCAGGGTCAGCACGGTTCGGTACGGCGCGATCGGCTCAAGGAGCGTACGCAGCGCGTGGGCGTACTCGTTGAACGAGTCCTTGCCCAGGAAGATCTTGAGGTTGCCCAGCATGTGGAGGAGGAGGAAGAGCACCATCACGGCCCCCGTGACGGCCATGACGGCTTTCTTGCCGTTCGACGAGCGCAGGAACCCGCCGGGCCCCCTGCTCGACGGGGCGTTCTTGCGGGCGGTAACGGGCGCGGTGGCTGCGCCGCGCTCTATCGTGGCAGTCACATCTTCAGAAGCTAGGTATCCAGCAATGATCCGTCCAAGTCATGACGGGTCTGGTTTCGATAGCCACCGGCTATGATGCTTGGTTTGTACGGTCGCCCCCCACGGAATGACGCCGGTCGGTGCGAGGAAAATCACATGCAGTTGCAGCAGCTCGCGTACTTCGTGGCGGTCGCGGAGACCAGGCACTTCACCCAGGCGGCCGAACGCATGAGGGTCGCGCAGCCGTCGCTCAGCAAGCAGATCAAGGCCCTGGAGGCCGATCTGGGCGCCCCGCTGTTCTCCCGGGCCCGGGGCAACGTCATGCTGACGCCGGCCGGTGAGGCGCTGCTGCCGCTCGCCCGCCGGATCCTCGCCGACGCCGACACCGCGCGGCAGGAGGTGGCCCAGCTCGCCGGGCTCCGCCGGGGCCGGGTGCGGCTCGGCGCCACGCCGTCGCTGTGCGCGGGGCTGCTGGCCGACGCGCTGGCCCGGTTCCACCGCGCGTACCCGGGGATCGAGCTGCTGGTGGAGGAGAGCGGCTCGCGCGACCTCGTCAGGGCGCTCGCGCGGGGGCAGCTCGACCTGTCGCTGATCATCATGCCGCTGCAGAGCGACGACCCCTCGCTGGTGACCGAGGAGATCCTGCGGGAGAACCTGGTGGTGGCCGCCCCCTCCAACGAGCGGCCGAAGGGCCCGTACATGGAGATCGAGGCCCTGCGCCGGCGCCAGATGGTGATGTTCAGGCGCGGCTACGACCTCAGGGAGGCCACGCTGGCGGCGTGCCGGCAGGCCGGGTTCGAACCCAGGTTCGCGGTGCAGGGCGGCGAGATGGACGCCGTGCTGCGGTTCGTGGAGGCGGGGCTGGGCGTGGCCGTGGTGCCCTCGATGGTGCTCGACGGGCGCCCGGGGCTGTCCGGCACACCGCTCGCTCCGCCGGGGCTCAGCCGTACGATCGCGCTGGCCCAGCGCAAGGACGTCGAGCCGACCAGGGCCGCCCAGGCGTTCAGGGAGACCCTGCTGTCGTTCGTCGTGGAGGCCGGTCATGAAGGCACGCTTCCGCAAGGGGTGGATCTCATCGCAGAATGACCTGGACGGCCCGACTCCCTGGTGAGGCGTTTTTGACGGCACATCTTTCGGAGACGCTGACGCTGCTCCTCATCGAGGACGACGACGGTGACGCCTTCCTCGTGGAAGAGCTGCTCAAGGAGGCCGACGCGCTTCCGAAGATCTTCTGGGCGCGCAGCCTCCAGGAGGCCAAGGCCAAGCTGACGCCCCAGATCCAGTGCGTGCTGGTCGATCTCTCGCTGCCCGACGCGAGCCGCCTCGAAGCCCTGGAGGAGGTGCTGGCGCTCGCGCCGCACGCCGCCGTGCTGGTGCTCACCGGGCTCAGGGACGCGCACGTGGGCGTGGCCGCCGTCCAGGCCGGCGCGCAGGACTACCTGGTCAAGGGCGACATCGACGCGCGGCTGCTGGCCAGGGCGATCAGGTACGCGATGGAGCGCAAGCGGGCCGACCTGGCCCAGCTCAGGCTCGTGCAGGCGGAGCTGACGGCCAAGGAGAACTCCAGGCTGCAGAGCGCCCTGCTCCCCGGCCCCCTGCTGCGCACCGAGGCGATCGAGCACGTCACCCGCTACCTGCCGGGCAGCGGCGGCACGCTGGCCGGCGACTTCTTCGACACCGTGCAGGCGCCGGACGGGGCGGTCCACATCGTGATCGGCGACGTGTGCGGGCACGGCCCCGACGAGGCCGCGCTCGGCGTGGCGCTGCGCATCGCCTGGCGCACGCTGGTGCTGGCCGGCCAGACGGACGACACGCTGCTGCGTACGCTCGACGCCGTGCTGCGGGCCGAGCGCAAGGCCCCCGAGATCTTCACCACCCTGTGCACGGCCACCATCGCCCCCGACCTGGGGCACGTCAGGATGCGCGTGGTCGGGCACCCGCCGCCGGTGCTGGTGCGCGACGGCGCCGTCCAGGTGGTCGACGGCGCGCCCTCCGGACCGCCGCTCGGGATCTTCGCGGACGCGGAGTGGCCGGTGATCGACGTACCCCTGGGCGAGGAGTGGTCCATGATGCTCTACACCGACGGTCTGATCGAGGCCTCGGTGAGCGAGGACGAGGAGCTGCTCGGCGTGGACGGCCTGCTCGATCTCGTACGCGAGCACGGCGCCATCGACCTCGACCGGCTCATCGCCCACGTGGGCACGCTGAGCGACGACCTCGCCGCGGTCCTGGTCCGGAGGAGGAGACGATGAGCATCAATCCGCTGCCTCCCGCCAAGGAGCCGACGGGGCTGGGCAGGCTGCCCGTGGCCCGCTGGTTCCTGGTCATGGGCGCGGTGGCCGGCGTCGTGCTCCTGGCCGGGATCGTGGTCGCGATGATGATCGGCGCGCGGGCCCGCTCGCTGGCGCGGGCGCCCGCCGTGGAGGAGCAGCTCGACCGGCTCAATCTGGCGCTGATCGTGCTCTTCGCGGTGATGCTCGCGTTCGGCGCGGCGCTGGCCTTCGTCATCCGGTACGTCGTGCTGAAGCCCATCGACCAGCTCGCCCAGCAGGTCCGCACGGTGGCCGCCGGCGACTTCGACCACACCCTGCACGTCGACAGGCCGGCGGAGCTGGCCGAGCTGTCCAGCCACGTCGACTCCATGCGCGCCCGCATCGTGGCGGCCTGGCGCACGGCCGACGACCAGGCCGAGGAGCTGCGCAGGTCGAACGGAGAGCTGGAGCAGTTCGCCTACGTGGCCAGCCACGACCTGCAGGAGCCGCTGCGCAAGGTCGCCAGCTTCACGCAGATGCTGGAGCAGCGCTACGGCCCGCAGCTCGACGATCGGGCCAAGCAGTACATCCACTACGCCGTCGACGGCGCCAAGCGCATGCAGCTGCTGATCAACGACCTGCTCGACTTCTCCAGGGTCGGCCGGGTGACTGGCGAGCGGACCTCGGTCGACGCGGGCAGGGCGCTCGACACGGCGCTGGAGAACCTGTCGGCCACGATCGAGGACACCGAGGCCACGGTCACCAGGGACGAGCTGCCCAAGGTCAAGGGCAACCGGCTGCAGCTCGCCCAGCTGTTCCAGAACCTGATCGAGAACGCCGTCAAGTTCCGCTCCGAGGAGCCCCCGCGCGTCCACATCGGGGCCACCAGGTCCGGCGGCATGTGGGAGTTCAGCTGCTCCGACAACGGCATCGGGGTCGAGTCCAAGTACGCCGACCGCATCTTCCTGATCTTCCAGCGTCTCCACGCCCGCGACGTCTATCCGGGTACTGGCATCGGGCTGGCACTGTGCCGCAAGATCGTCGAGTATCACGGCGGACAGCTCTGGCTCGACGGCGGTGCCGAGGGCCAGGGCGCGACGTTCCGCTGGACGCTGCCGGCCGCGGGAGACGACGATGAATGACTGGCGCCCCATCGAGGTGCTCCTGGTGGAGGACGACCAGGGTGACATCCTGCTCACCAGGGAGGCCTTCGACTTCAACAAGGTGCGAAACCGCCTCAACGTGGTCAACGACGGCGAGCAGGCGATGGCGTACCTGCGCAACGAGGACGGCTACTCCGACGCGCCGCGCCCCGACCTCATCCTGCTCGACCTCAACCTGCCCCGGATGAGCGGCATGGAGGTGCTGGCCGAGGTCAAGGCCGACGCCGGGTTGCGGACGATCCCGGTGGTGATCCTGACGACCTCCGAGGCGGAGGAGGACATCCTGCACAGTTACCGGCTCCACGCCAACGCCTATGTGTCCAAACCGGTGGATTTTGAACAATTTATCCGAGTTGTCCGGCAGATAGATGATTTTTTCGTGACAGTGGTTAAGTTGCCTGCCCAGGGGCAGCGACCCTGACGGGCGGACGTGACAGGAATCACAGCTAGTCATCGAAATTGTGAGTGACCCTGCTCACAAAATTCCATGCTGTCGTCGTAACGTATCCCCCACCAACGCGCGCCTGAGCGGTCGGTCGCCGCCGCGCGCCCAGCGAATACGAAAACCACGGACCCCCTGCGCGACGGGTCCGCGGGAGGTGGAGAGGTCCGCGATGACCCAGACGACGCCCGAAGCTCCGGTCAGAAGGCAGCGAGCGCAAGTCAAGGTGCGCACCCTGCGCACCGACAGATGGTGGCTGGTCCCGCTGCTGACGTTTCTCGGGCTCAGCTCATTCCTTGTCTACGGCGTGTGGGCGATCATCGACAACAGCTATTTCGTCGATCCCTACATTGCGCCGTTCTCGTCGCCATGTCTGGCGACGTCGTGTCCCGAGGGGGCCCGGCTGTTCGGCTGGGCTCCCTTCGGCGACTGGTACGCACTCCCGCCGGGGCTGCTGATCCTCGGCCTGCCGGGCGGTTTCCGGCTTACCTGCTACTACTACCGCAAGTCCTACTATCGCTCCTTCTGGCTCTCGCCTCCGGCGTGCGCCGTGCAGGAGCCGCACGGCAAGTACACCGGTGAGCGGCGTTTCCCGCTGATCCTGCAGAACATCCACCGGTACTTCTTCTACGCGGCCATCGTGATCGGCCTCATCCTGGCCTACGACGCCGTCCTGGCGCTCGTCCACAAGCCGATCGGCCTGGGGACCTGGGTCCTGGTCGTCAACGCCGTCCTGATCAACGCCTACACGCTGTCGTGCCACTCCTGCAGGCACATCACCGCGGGCAGGCTCAACCACTTCTCTCGTCACCCGCTGCGCTACCGGGCCTGGACGTTCGTGTCCAAGCTCAACGCCAAGCACCAGCCCCTCGCGTGGGCCTCGATGTTCTCCGTCATGGGCGCCGACCTCTATGTCCGCCTGGTGGCCAAGGGCATCATCGCCTTCCCGTACGCGTAAGGACCAGCCTCAGTGGATAACTCGCTTAACACAGAGCGTCACGAATACGACGTCGTCGTCATCGGTGCGGGCGGCGCCGGCCTGCGGGCCGCGATCGAGGCCCGCCAGCAGGGCAAGAAGACGGCGATCGTGTGCAAGTCGCTGTTCGGCAAGGCGCACACCGTCATGGCCGAGGGCGGCGCCGCCGCCGCGATGGGCAACGTCAACCCGGCCGACAACTGGCAGGTGCACTTCCGTGACACCATGCGCGGCGGCAAGTTCCTCAACAACTGGCGGATGGCCGAGCTGCACGCCAAGGAGGCGCCCGACCGCGTCTGGGAGCTGGAGGCCTGGGGTGCGCTGTTCGACCGCACCAAGGACGGCAAGATCAGTCAGCGGAACTTCGGCGGGCACGAGTACCCGCGGCTCGCACACGTGGGCGACCGTACCGGCCTGGAGCTGATCCGCACCCTGCAGCAGCGCGTCGTCGCGCTCCAGCAGGAGGACTACGAGACGCACGGCGACTACGAGGCCTACATCAAGGTCTTCGCCGAGTGCACGATCACCCGGCTGCTCAAGGACGGCGACCGGATCTCGGGCGCGTTCGGCTACTGGCGCGAGACCGGGAACTTCGTGCTCTTCGACGCCCCGGCCGTGGTCCTGGCCACCGGCGGCATCGGCAAGTCGTACGTCGTCACGTCCAACTCCTGGGAGTACACCGGCGACGGCCACGCCCTGGCCCTGCTCGCCGGCGCGAACCTGATCAACATGGAGTTCATCCAGTTCCACCCCACCGGGATGGTCTGGCCGCCCTCCGTGCGCGGCATCCTCGTCACCGAGTCCGTCCGCGGTGACGGCGGCGTGCTGCGCAACTCCGAGGGCAAGCGCTTCATGTTCGACTACATCCCGGACGTGTTCAAGGACAAGTACGCGACCACGGAGGAGGAGGGCGACCGCTGGTACACCGACCAGGCCAACAACCGGCGCCCGCCGGAGCTGCTGCCGCGTGACGAGGTGGCCCGCGCGATCAACGCCGAGGTGAAGGCCGGTCGCGGCTCGCCCCAGGGCGGCGTCTTCCTCGACGTCTCCACCCGGCTCCCGGCCGAGGAGATCAAGAAGCGGCTGCCGTCGATGCACCACCAGTTCAAGGAGCTGGCCGACGTCGACATCACCGCCGAGCCCATGCAGGTGGGCCCGACCTGCCACTACATCATGGGCGGCGTCGAGGTGGACGCCGACACCGCCGCGGCGGCCGTACCCGGGCTCTTCGCCGCGGGCGAGGTGTCCGGCGGCATGCACGGCTCCAACCGGCTGGGCGGCAACTCGCTGTCCGACCTGCTGGTGTTCGGGCGCCGGGCGGGCGCGGGCGCGGCGGCGTACATCGACTCGCTGGAGGCGCGTCCCCAGGTCCTGCCCGAGCTCGTGGAGGAGGCCCGCGAGGAGGCCATCGCGCCGCTGGGGCGCGACGGCGAGAACCCGTACGAGGTCCACCACGAGCTCCAGCGGACGATGAACGACCTGGTCGGCATCATCCGCAAGGCCGGGGAGGTCGCCGAGGCGCTCCAGGTCGTGGAGAAGCTCAAGGAGCGCGCGCAGGTGGTCGGCGCGGCCGGGTCCCGCATCTACAACCCCGGCTGGCACCTCGCGATCGACCTGCGCAACATGGTGCTGGTCTCGCAGTGCGTGGCGCGCGCCGCGCTGCTGCGCGAGGAGAGCCGCGGCGGGCACACCCGCGACGACTTCCCCGGGATGAACCCGGACTGGCGCCGCAAGCTGCTCGTCTGCTCCACCGAGGACGGCTCCACGGTCAAGGTCGAGGAGAAGCTCCAGACGTCCATGCGGGACGACCTGATCACCCTGTTCGACCGGGACGAGCTGAAGAAGTACCTCACCGACGAAGAGATGTCCGAGTTCGACGGGATTTCGAAATGAGTTACAAGGCGAAGTTCAAGGTCTGGCGCGGTGAGGGCGGCGAGGGCAAGCTCGAGGACTTCACCGTCGAGGTGAACGAGGGCGAGGTCGTTCTCGACATCATCCACCGGCTGCAGGCCACGCAGGCGCCCGACCTGGCGGTGCGCTGGAACTGCAAGGCCGGCAAGTGCGGCTCCTGCAGCATGGAGATCAACGGCAAGCCGCGGCTGGGCTGCATGACCCGGATGTCCACGTTCGAGGAGGACGAGACCATCACGGTCACGCCGATGCGAACCTTCCCGGTCATCAAGGACCTGGTCACGGACGTCTCGTTCAACTACCAGAAGGCGCGGGAGGTCCCGTCCTTCACACCTCCGGCCGGCGTCCGGCCCGGCGAATACCGGATGCAGCAGGTCGATGTCGAGCGGTCCCAGGAGTTCCGCAAGTGCATCGAGTGCTTCATGTGCAACAACGTCTGCCACGTCATCCGTGACCACGAGGAGAACAAGGCCAACTTCTCCGGCCCCCGGTTCCTCATGCGGATCGCGGAGCTGGACATGCACCCGTACGACGTGGCCGACCGCCAGGAGGCGGCGCAGGACGAGCACGGGCTCGGCTACTGCAACATCACCAAGTGCTGCACCGAGGTCTGCCCGGAACACATCAAGATCACCGACAACGCTCTCATCCCGATGAAGGAGCGCGTGGCGGACCGCAAGTACGACCCGCTGGTGTGGCTCGGCAGCAAGATCTTCAGGCGCGCCAAGTAGGCACACGCGAATGAGGGGGGCTGGATCTCCAGCCCCCCTCATTTCGTTGTCCGGCTACTTCTTGCGGCCCCAGCGCCTGCGCTTGGGGTCCGGCATCTCCTTGGTCGCCTCCGGCTGCTCGGGCAGCGGCGGCAGCGGCTGGACGACGGTCGCCTCCGCGTCGGGCGCCAGGTAGGGCGGCGGGTCGTAGTCCTGCTGCTCCTGGTTCCTGGGCGGCGGGTCGAACAGGGAGGTGCCGCCCTGCCACGGCTCCGAGTCACCGGACTCCGACGCCGAGACCGGGCCGAGCGGGCGCTCCTGGCCGGGCACCTCGTACGGGTCGCCGCCGCCCGGCGGGATGTCCGCCGGCGGCGGGGCCGCCGGGACGACCGGCTCGAACGGGTCGCGGAACTCCTTGGGCGCGGGCGGCTCGTGGTTGTAGGAGTCGAACTCGTCCGGGTGCAGCACCACGGGCTCCGGCGCCGGCGTGGTCTCCTGCGCGTAACCCTGGGGCGGGTACGGGTGCGGCTCCTCGTAGCCGGGCATCGGGCCACTCGGGTACGTCTGCACGGGGACGAAGCTGATGATCGGCGCGTACGCCGTGCCGCCCGGGTAGCCCGGCGCGGGGAAGGCCGCCGTGCCGTAGTAACCGGGCCCCGCGGGATAACCGCCACCCGGCGGCGCGGGCATGTCCGGCCGGCCCAGCTGCGGCCCGGCCTTCCGCACGGCCGCCGCGTGGGCCATCCTGCGCAGCCGTCCCTCGAAGATCAGCACGGCGAACAGCGCGAGCAGGACCAGCACCAGCGCCGGGATGCTGAGCTTCTGTGTCAGCGACTTCTGGTCGAACTCCGGCGCCGCGTTACGCAGCTCCAGCGGCACCTCCTCGGAGGAGGCGGGCTGCGTGTCGCTCGGCTGCGCCGACGGCGGCGTGACCGGTTCGGAGGAGGCGACCTCCGGGATGTCGATGGCCGGCTCGGAGGTGCTCTGCGTGGGGGTCGAGCTCGGGATGGGCTGGGTGGGCAGCGGCTGGGGGTTGTCCTGCTGCGGCGGGGCGCTGGTGGTCGCCGGAGGCGTCGTGCTCTTCGTCGGCTTCGGGGTCTTGCTCGCCTTCGTCGGAGTCGAGGTGACGGTCTTGGTGATCGTCGTCTCCGGGTCCTCGGGCTCCGGCGTGCCCGCCGTCTCGGTCACCGTCACGGTGGTCTGCGGCGTGGTGTCGCACACCTCGCCGGCGTCACAGGGATCGACGGGATCGTACGCCGACACGGACGCACTCGCGCTCTGTACGATGAACGGCGTCGCTCCGGCGCCGGCCAGGCCCAGCGCCAGGACGACGGCAGCCGTGGCCGTCGCTCGCGTGCGTGCCACCGGTGCCCTCCGCGTATCCCGGAACCTTGGTCAAGGGAATACTAGTCGGGTCAAAGTAACAGTAAAGCCCGAATTAACCTACGTTTTGCTTTTTCGGCGTCTTTGCACCGTGCCAATCAACCACAGGGCTCCCAGCAGGACTCCGATGCCTCCCGCGGCCAGCGGCAGCCCCTTCGGGCCGTCCAGCGGGCTCGCCCAAGCGACGGGGCGAGCGTGCTTGCGCGCCGCGGCGACATTCCACGGCAGCGGCACCACGCCCTCGGCACCGCGCGCGGATTGCCCGGCCTCCTCCTGAGCGACTTGCGGCGGCGCCACGCCGGGCGCACCCGGGACGCCGAGCCCGCCCGGAACACCGAGCCCGCCTGTGATCCCGGGCCCACCCGCGATACCGGGCCCACCCGCGATACCGGGCCCGCCGCCGAGCAGCGGCGGGGACGCGCCGGGCAGGACCAGCGCGGGCGGGGCGCCGAGCGCCTGCTGCGGAACGGCTTCCGGCAGCTGCGGCACGACCTGAGGCGCTTGCGGCAGCGCCTGGGGGGCCTGCGGCGCGCCCTGAGGAGGCAGCAGCAGGCCCTGGGGCACCTGGGGCACCTGCGGTACGGCCTGAGGCTGCCCCGGCACGCCCTGGGGCAGCTGAGACAGCCCGGGCGCAGCCTGCGGCCGGGTCATGCTCTGGGGCGCCTGCGGCGCCGCGAGGCCACCGATCTCGGCGATCCCGCCCTTCACCCGGCGCCCCGCCCCTCCGGCCACCCCGCGCCGCTGCACGCCCCCGGGCCACTGTCCCAGGGCCTCGGGCACCACGCCCGCCTCGGCGAGCAGCCGGCGCCTGGCACGCACCCCGGTGATCCCTTCGGCATCGGTTCGCCCCTTCGTCCAGGCCTCGGAAGGCGGCTGCCCGGCGGGCTCCTGCGGCCGAACGAGCTCCCCCGCCCCGGCGGGAGCGGCTCCGGACGGAGAACCGGTATCGGCGGGCCCCGGCTCCGCCGGGCTCACGCGGACCGCCGGGCCGCTGAAGCCCGCGTCCTCGTCCATGACGCGCATGGCGGCGACCTTGGTCCTGGTCGTGAGCGGATCGCCCGGGCCGCCCCGCATCCCGGCCACCGCCGCGAGCACCACCTGCTTCGTCCCCGACGGCGTGGTGAGGGTCACGTCCACGGCCAGCTCACCGGAGATGTCCCCCAGCTCGCACACCCGCGTCCCCGGCGGGACCGCGCTCGTCAGCCTCGAACCGCCCGTGACGCTCAGCGCCTGCGCCGCCAGGGCCCGCGTGGCCCGCACCCCGCCCCTGGCGACCCCCAGGCCCGTCCCGGCGGCGGGCCCGGTCACGGAGACCTCGGTATCGGAGAACGCGGTGGCAGAGGGCACGTCCAGAACCGCCGAGTCGCAGGACACCTGCGCCAGCGCCGACGCCGGGCTGGCCGCCACCGCCACCTTGACCCCGTCGGCCATCCCGTTCAGCCGCACCCGGAACCGCTGGACGTCGCCCGTCCTGATCCACGTCCCGGGCGTGCTCACGCGCTCCAGCACCAGCGACACCCGGGAGGCCGCCAGGGGTACGGAGGGCACAGCCGCCAGGATCAGTGCCCCCGCAATGATCCAGCCACGCCGCATCACGCCCAACTCCCCCAATACGACAGATGTCACTCGCAGTAATCATTCTGTCACAGAGAGGGAGTGCCTAATCCCGCGAAAGGAGCAGATTTTCCACAGTCTTCATAACGGGCAGATCACCCCCGAGCCACTCAACCGAGTAATACTCACCGGGCCCCAGCCACCGCAGCTCCAGGTGCTCTCGGGCCTCCGGGACCCCCGAGGCCACCGAGCACAGCCACACGCGCAGCACGTACCCCTCGGAAAGCGCCCAGTCCCCGCCCACCCGCTCACCCACCGTGACCTCCACGCCGAGCTCCTCGCGGCACTCGCGGACGAGCGCCGCCGTCTCGCTCTCGCCGGGATCCACCTTCCCGCCAGGGAACTCCCAGCCACCTGCGAGCGCCGGAGGCTCCGCGCGCTGGGCGGCCAGCACCCGGGCGCCCGGGGCGACGATCACCGCGGCCACCACGACCGTGTCGAAATCATTCACAGGGAAGGATTCTGCAGCTTCTTCAGCTGCTCCAGCACGTCGGGGTTCTGCAGGGGGCGGGTGAAGCCGAGGCGGTTGTCCCGCGCCTGATAGCTGGTGACCTTGATCGGCCCGCACAGCCGGCAGCGGGCCTCCAGCATCTTGCCCTTCGACACGACCAGCCCGACATGCCCGGGGTTGTCGGCGGACGTGCCCGGGCCGGCGTTGAAGAACACCAGGTCACCCGGTTGTTCCTGGCCGTCTAAAACCTTCACGCCGAACGGCCACTGCCCGAACGTCGTACGCGGGATCGTCAACCCCGCCTCCCGGTATGCGGAGAAGATGACACCTGAGCAGTCGAACGCGTCGGGCCCCGTCCCGCCCCACAGATACGGCTTGCCGCGCTGCGCCAGCGCGTATTCCAAAATCTTGGCCACGATGTCGCTCGGCGCGGCCTCCACCAGCGAGTCATCGCATTCCTCCGAAGCCTGCGGCGGCACCTTGACGTCGCCCGACTTGGCGTACTTCCTGGCGATCGCCTCGACCTGGTCGACGTACCACCAGGCCCGGTTGTAGACGAACAGCGCCTGCCGCACGTTCTCGGGGGCGCCGTTGCGCTTGAGCATCCGCGCGGCGCCCAGGATCGCGTCGGCCGGGTTGTAGACGTCGCCCACACCGTCGCCGTCGCCGTCGGAGGCGTACCCGTTGAACTTCGACGACATCGCGACCCTGGCCTTGCCGCCCCACGTGGAGATCAGGAACTGCATCGGCCCGGCCGCGCCCGCGGAGTTCGTGCCGCTCTTGACCCCGGGCAGGTTGGAGCGGCCGTGGTCGGTCTCGCGCTTGCCCACGGCGGCCAGGATGTTCCACTGGACGCCGATCTTCTTGCCGTACTCCTTGTAGAGCTCCAGGTATTCGGCCGGGATGTCCGACGTCGCCGAGTCGGACACCTCCTCCACCTGCGAGTTGTCGTTGCAGTCGGGCGAGATGCCACCGTCGCCGAGGAACGACGGCATCGAGATCAGCAGCATCGGCGACACGATGACCGCCACCAGGAGCAGCACGCCGGCGGCGCCGATCAGCAGGGCGAGCCGGGTGCGTGAGAGCTTCACCCCGAGATGTCCCCCTCCTGGCCTTCCGCGGCGGGCCGGATGTCGAAGATCCGCCAGTCGGCTCCCGACTGGGTCACCGTGACCGCGTACTCCTCCTGAGTCGTCTGGTTACCGCTCTTGGCGGTGACCTGCCTGGCCGAGGCGACCACGAAGATGATGGAGTTCTTCTCGATCTGCCTGATCTCCTTCAGCCTGGCCGTGGCCGTGGAGACGGTCTGGTCGTTGCGGTTCTGCTCGATGGTGCCCGCCGAGGTCATGGTCCTGGTCAGCTCGTTGCCGAGCTCGGCCGTCGTGTACGCCTTCACGCGGGTCGCGTACGCCGCCGGGTCCTCGTCGTACCTGAAGGTGCCGTACGCGGCGGTGAACCGCTCGGCCAGGTCCGCCGTCGCGGCGAGCTGCTCCTTCCTCATCGGCAGGTACGAGTAGACGTCGAACGGCGCGGCGCTCGCGGTCGCCAGCGGCGTGTTCGTCGGCGCCGGCGCGCTGACGACACCGGTCGGCTCCTGCCTGGGCTCGGCCCGGTCCTCCGGGTCGGGCCACACGGTCAGGTAGATGCCGACCGCGGCGATGACCACGGCGACGGCGGCGAAGGCCACCCCTCGCCTGTCACCTCGCTGCACCATGTTCGCTCAGTCCTTGTCCGGGCTGCTCGGCTTGAGCCAGAACGGCACATCCGGGCTGTCGCCTCCGGAGCCGCCGCCGTTGCGGCTGCTGCGCAGCCAGAGGGGCGGGGCCTCGGAGGTGCGGGGCGAGGGCTCGTCCGAGCCGAAGATCCGGGGACCTCCCGAGCCGCCGCTCGACCGGACGCCGCCGTTGGCCCTCGAACCGCCGCCGAACATGCTCCCACCCGAGCCGCCGCCCGAGCCGCCACGCGACCCGCCGCCCGAACTCCCGCCCGCGCCGCCGCCGAACAGCCCACCGCCGCCACCGCGCGAACGGGTGCCGCCCGACCGGGACCCGCCCGAGCCGCCGAACCGCGAGCCGCGGGAACCCGACGAACCGCCACGGGACGCCCAGCCGCCGCCGGACCGGCCGCCGAACCAGCCGCCCGCCGAGCCGCCGCCGGAGGAGGCGCCGGACCCGCCGGAGGCCGTGCCACCGGCGCCGGACGCGCCGGCCGTCCGGGGACCGCCTGCCGCGGGGCCGCGGGTGCGGGTGGGCGCGCCCAGGTTGAGCGGTGGCGCCGTACCCCTGCGCGGCTCCATCGGCGCCCTGGCGGCCGCCTTGCCGCCCTGCGAGTCGGTGTCCAGCGGCGCCGCCGTGGCCGGGACCCTGGTGCCCGCGGGAACGCCCTCGCCCTCCTCGGCGCGTACCCGGGCCTGCCCCGTGCTCGCCGCCGCCGTGGCCGCGGCGCCCGCCGCGTTGGCCGCGCCGGCCGCCCTGATGAGCGGCTCGGCCTTACGCAGCCCCCAGCGGCCGATCCGGGCCGAGGCGACCGGCGGCAGCGCGCCCGCGGACCGTTCGAGGACCGACGAGCTCGCCGCCTCGCCCAGCATGCGGGTGGCGACCGTGTGGCCGTTCATCGAGGCGAACAGGTGCTGGAACGGCCTGCGGTAGAAGAACACCGCGATCGTCAGCAGGGCCATGAACAGCACCTGCAGCCCCCATGGCATGGCCGTGGAGATGATCAGCGCGTAGCCGTACACGAGGACGCTGAGCACCAGCGTGAGCACGGCCTGCCTGAGCAACGTGCCGATGAGCATCTCCACCCAGCGCATGGCCACGATCCGGCCGCTGCCCGGATGGACGCCGATCAGCAGGAACACGGGCCCGAGGATCAGCAGCAGCAGGAAGCCCACCTTCAGCACCAGCAGCGAGACCGCCACCAGGAAGATGAGCAGCCCGGCCACGATGGCCGCGATGAACGCGCCGACGGCCACGCCGAGCCGGTTGGACCAGTCACGGCCGGAGAAGACGGTGTAGACGGGGTCGTTCTTGAGCTTGTCGGCCAGCGAGGCGTACTCCGACTGGCGGGCGCCCACGTCGGGCGCCGGCTGGCCGGCCACGGCCCGCGGGACCGACTGCATCTCCAGCACCTTGCGGCCCCAGTCGCGCACGATCGGCTGCTGCGGGTCGGCGGTGCCGAACAGGCCCACCAACCACGGCTTGCAGACCAGCGTGGACCACAGCGCGTCGGCGTTCTGGTCGACGCCCGGCGTGCCGCTCTGGGCGTAACCACCGGCCTGGACCCTCGCCTCGGCCCCGCCGGGCGGCGGCAGGCAGGACGCCCCGCCCGCGCCGGGCAGGCCGGAGAAGGCCGAGTTGACGACCTCGCCGGTCTTGTCGGTGACGACCTTGCCCAGGCCCGTGAAGTCGCCGGGACGGCTGAGGAACCAGACCGCCACGGTGACGGCCAGCACCATCCAGATCACGCCCTCGGCGGTCGTGGTGGCGCGCTTGCGGATCAGCCCGTACCAGGCCAGCCAGATGGCGCCGAGGATGACGACCGGCTGCAGGAAGGGCCAGTACATGGCCTTGGAGAGGTTCGTGACGATGTCGTCGACGACGTCCTTGATCGCCTGGAGCGGCCCTTCCGTCGCCGCCGCCTGGTACGTGGTGATCGTCAGCCGGTCGATGGCCTTGGCCGCGGTGAAGATGCCGTTGGCCCACATGTTGCCGAGCACGGCCACGTACTCGGAGCAGCCCAGGTCATGGGTGTGCCAGAACTGGCCGCTCATGCCGAACTGGCCGTAGTTGGTGATCGGCGTCTGCGGCCCGCCCTGGGGAGCCGGCGCCTGGATCAGGCCGTCGGTGCCACCGCCGACCATCTCCGGGTTGAGCGGGCCCGACAGATCACAGGGTGCCGCCGCGGCCGGGGCCGACAGCCCGCCCACCACGATCGGAACCACGAGAATGCTCGTGACGAGCGCGAGCGCCAGTGCGAGCCGTCGAGACAGCCGGATCTTCATGACCGTACCTCCTGCGCCCTGCCCACGCCCCCCTGAAGATCATCATGCCCGCTGCCGTCGGGTTTGTCGTGCGTCGGGTTCGTGTCGAGCCAACGGAGAAGTTCCTCGGAGATCAGGTCTACTCCGATCCGCCCCGCCCTGCCATCCAGATCACGGAAAATGCATTCGCCGTTGCCGAGCGAGCGCAGCACGGCCTTGTGCTCCTCCGACTGCTCCACCCCGAGCAGGGACATGACGTGGTCCACCTCCACCCGTTCGGTGGACCTGAACGCGAAGACGGACGACAGGCAGTTGGTCACCTGCTCGTTGAGCAGGTCGCCCGCGTTCTGCGAGACCAGCACGAGAGCGGTGTTGCGGGAGCGGCCCATCCGGCTGACCTCGGGCACCAGCTTGGCGCCCTCCGGCGTGGAGGTGATCGCCCACGCCTCGTCCAGGAAGATCGCCTTGGGGGCGCGCCGGTCGAGGCCGTTCATCAGCCTGCGCGCGAACTGGGAGACCAGGTAGAGCAGCGCCACCGACAGGCGCTGCTCGTAGGAGTAGTCGTCCCTGGTCGTGGCCACGTCGGGCAGCGTCAACCCGCCCAGCGTGAACACGGTCGTCCACCCCTCGCTGTCGATCTGGTCGCCGCCCGAGGCGTCGAAGCAGAGCCTGGCCAGGTGCATCTCCGACATGGAGCGCAGCACCGCGCCCAGGTTCTTCGACGCGGGGTCGTCGGCCTGCTCCAGGAACTCGACGACCTTGCCCAGCGACGGGTCGGGCGCGTTGGAGACCGCGGCCACCGCCTGGATCATCGCCGACTCGCGCTCCTCCGACATGCGGGGCAGCAGCAGCCGCAGCGTCTCGGTGGCCATGGTCTTCTTCGCCGCGATGTCGTCGCCGAACGAGAACGGGTCGAGCAGCCCCGGCGCCGCCGACCCCAGCGGGATGATGCGGGCCTTGCGGCCCCGCTTCTCCAGCAGGCGCACGAGCGACTCCGCGTCGCCCTTCGGGTCGATCACCGCGACCGTCACGCCCCTGAGCGCCATCTGGTAGATCATCAGCAGCGCGAGCGTGGTCTTGCCGCCGCCGGGCTCACCGGTGATCGCGATGGCGGTCGGCCGGTTGCGGGTGGCCGCCACCAGCGGGTCGAAGTGCACGATGCTGCGGGCCCTGCCGACGGTCTCGCCGATGTACGGGCCACGCCAGCCCTCGGTGCCGTCATCCAGCCGGTCGCCGAGATCGACGGTGGCGGTGGCCATGCCGCCCGCGATGGTGCGCAGCGGCTGGCGCTGCGCGTAGGCGTTGACGCGCACCTTCTCGCCCGGCAGCGTCTCGCAGAACAGCGAGAACTGGTCGCCCGTCGAGTTGACCACGTCGATGCCCATGTCGCGGTAGTGCTCGACGACCGCCTCCACGCGCTGCACGCACATGTCCTCGGTGGGGGCCGACACGATCAGGCGGTGCCAGCCGTACACGAAGGGCAGGCGCTCCTTCGTGATGCCGTGCTCCAGCATGCGGGCCGCGTCGATCTGCTCGGCCAGCGCCAGCGGCGCCTCCGCACCGGCCTCGCGGATGTGGTGATCCATGTCGCGGGCGTGCGCGAGCTTGCGCGCGACGTCCTTGGACGCCTTGACCGGCGGGATCAGCCGCATCCGCGACGAGATCTCCACGGGGAAGGCGAGCTGGTCCGCGAAGTGCATCCACGGCTCGCCGTCCGGGAACGGCATCAGGTCGGGGAACCTCGCGAACGACAGGTAGGCCACGTACGAGTCGCCCTGCGGCTGCACGATGCGCAGCAGCGACCTGCCGTTGTGGATCTCCCCCTCCACCAGCGACTCGATCTCGCCCTTGCCCCAGCGCCGCTTCGGGCTGGCCGATGGCGGCGGGTCGCCGAGCGCGCCCGAGGCCGCGTGCTGGAACAACCACGCCACCTCGACGGAGGTGGCGTGCCTGGCGTAGAGGGCGCTCGACGCGAGCGCTCTGCCGAGGCGTTCGGCCTGCTCGGTCCAGCGCCCGATCTCGCTGTCGGGGACGTGGTCGTCCTCCATGCCGAGCGCCTTCTCGGTCTTCTGGTAGAAGCCGAAGAGCTGGGACAGCACGCCGGCGCCGAGCTGCTTGCCGCGCGGGCCGAGCCGCACGCCGAGGTAGACCTCCTTGGACCAGAAGTCCTTCGCCCAGACGTGCCGGTACATCTCCTCCAGGTAGTCGCGCCAGCCAGCCCCCTCGTCGGACGTGGCGTTGAGCGCCATCGCCCACTCCGCGGCGGGGTACGTGCGGTGCGCGACCCTCAGGTGGACCTCGGCGTCGGGCATCCTGATCGCGGCCAGCGCGATCGTGATGTTGGTGGCCAGCGCCTCGCGTTCGTCGGGTGTGACGAACTCGTAGCTGACCGTCGGAAGGCGGAAGTACGCCCATGCGCAGGTGTCCGTGAGCAGGATGCGGTCGTCGAAATAACGGACCCCAAGGCGCTGGTGCGCTCGTGCCGCCCTGCTCATGCCGCCCCCTCGGCGCATGAACGGGCCAGACCTGCTCGCTTGTTCACTTATCGCTCACCGATTCTCGTGCCCGGGGGGTCACTCGCCCACTCCTCCTCGCTCGGTCGGACGGTCTGTGCCTGTGCCGCGAAGCCCGCGATCACGACGCCGGCCAGGGCGAGGTAGGCCCGCTTGCCGGCCGTGCGCAACTGCCCCGGGTCGACGACCTCCACGCCCTCGGGCGCCAGACCGTCCTCCCAGGGGACCCTGACGATGGCCCGGCACCTGCCCCTGGCCACCGACTCCGCCTGCTCGACGTCGGCCATCGAACGCCTGCTCACGCCGTTGACCACCATGACCGCACGCCTGCGCAGCTCCGCGCAGCCGTGCCCGTCGAGCCACTCGTACGTCATCGCCACCGCCTCGGACGCCTCCTCACTCGCGGGGACCACCAGGACGAGCTGGTCCGCGTACGGCAGCAGCCTGGCCGCCAGCGCGGCGGCCGGGTCGATGACGGCGAGCTTGTAGTGGCGGTCCAGCAGGCGCATGGACTCGCCCAACCGGTGGTCGGAGAAGAACGACCGGTCCGCCAGGCGCTGCTCGGCGCCCGCGTCGGTGTCCGCGCTGATCACCTCCAGCCCGGAGGCGGTCCTCGTGGTGTACCCACGCATGGTGAGATACCCGCTGACGCGGTCGAGCCCGGACAGCAGCGAGGTGAGAGTTTCGGGCGTCTCCGGCTGGATCTTGCTCGTCAGGGTGCCGCCGCCGGTGTTGGCGTCGACGGCCACGACCCTGTCGTCGCGGTATCTGGCGAAGGTGTGGCCCAGCATGAGCGCCGTCGTGCTCTGACCGGCGCCGCCGGTGCAGCCCAGGACCACGATCCTGCGGCTGCCGCCGAACACGCCCCTGGCCCTGGCCTCGTCGATCTCGGACCCGTCCGTCCGGACCCCGCCGCCGCCGACGACCACCTGCGCGATCCTCCGCCACCCCCCGGAGTCGCGCCCCACCACCGACTCGACCCGCCGCACCCGGCCTTCACCCGGACGGGGGACGGGCACGGGGGCGACGAAGTCACCACCCCGCTCATGAACCGCACCCCGGCCCTCACCAGCGCCCGCCGCCGTGCTCTGAGACCCATCGGCGCCCGCCGCCGTGCTCTGAGGCCCATCGGCGCTCGCCGCCGCAACGCGCCGGTCACCGGCCGCCGGGCCACGTGCGTCGGGCACAGCCGCACCCTGGCCGCCGCGCGTGCCGGACAAGGGCGCAACCCGATCGCCACGCGTGCCGGGCAGGGGCGTGACCGGCGCATCGCCCTTCGCGGCGGGTCGCCGTGCCGTGACCCGCTCGGGCCGATCACCGACCGCACCGGGCTCCTGCGCGTCGGCGCCGCCGGGCGCATCTTCGGTGCCGAGCACCTCTGCGTTGCCGGGCGCGTCGGCGGCTCGCTGCGAGACACCGCGCTCCGGCTCGTCATGCACCGGCTCGTCATGCACCGGCTCGTCGTGCGTCGCCACCGGCGCTTCCACGTCCCCGGGCGCATCCACGCCGTCACGTCCTTCGGCGTCCCCGGCGTCCTCACCGACCAGCTGCAGCGTGCGGCCTCTCGGCCCGCCGTGCACCGTACCCGGCGCGTCCACGCCATCCGGCGCATCCGCGGCCTCACCGACCGACTGCGGCGCGTCCGCGTCGTCGCGCGCCTCGACGGCGTCGCCAACCGTCTCCGGCACGTCGTCCTTCGGCACGTCACCCGTCGCACCCGCCGCGTCCATGCCACTACGCGCCCCCGCGACCTCGGCCGACGGGCGCGGCGAACGGTCCGGCGAATCCGGCGCGCCTGCCGACGAGCTCGGCACATCAGGCGTGTTCGGCGTCTCACCCTGCCGGATCGGGGCGGCGTCAGCGGTGTGCGTCGCGGGGCGCGTGGTGGACGGGCGGGGCAGGGGCTTGGCGTCGGGGTTGAGCGGCGGCCAGACGCGCTGCGGCCCGGACAGCACCGGAGCGGTGCCCAGCCGAGGCGGCTGCCCCTTCCTGTGCTGGTCCCGCGCGACCTCGTCCTCGCGCCGCTCCTTTTCGGGTTCCTGCCGCTCCCCCTCAGGACGTCCCGAGGATTCGGCGGGCGCGTCGGCGCTCGCCGCGAGCCTGCGCAGCCGCCGCAGCGCCTCGGTGTCGATGGGCTTGCCCGCAGCGGGCTTGTGGCCCTCCGTCTCCCTGGCCGGCCCGGCCGCCTCGCGATCGGCCCGCGCGTCCTCGGGCGATCCGTGACCGAGCCCTTGTACGTCCCCGGCCCGGCCCACAACCTCCTGGCCCCCGGCGGCGGCTTCGCGACCCCGCGTCCCGGCAGCAGGCTCCTGAGCCCCGACGTCGGCCAGAGGGGCGGCGGCCTCTCCCCACTCCGGGTGCTCCCGGGCGGAAGGTTCGGAACCCTCGTGGACGGCGGGCGGCAGAGCGTCCTGACGGCGTCCAGGACCGCCTGGAAGGGCCTCCTCGCGCCGCAACGCACCGACCCCGGCCCTCGGTGCCGAAGGCGGCGCCGTCTCGCGTACCCGGGCCTTGAGGGCTGGCGCGGTGCCGCGGCGGGTGCCCCAGCGGCCGGTGGTCGGCTCCGCCACGGGAGCCTGGGAAGCGGCGGCGGCAGCGGCCGCGACGGCCGGGCGGACCTGGCGCGGCCCGGAGATCCGCTGGCCCTCGCGCCGACGCTGCGGCTGGCGGGCCTTGCGGGGCGCCTTCGACTTGGCCCGCGCGGGGGTGGTGCGCCAGACGCGACCGGAGAACGTGATCGTCTCGGATTCCGACGTGGGCGCGAGGCGGTACCACGCCTTCGGCTGGCCAAGATAGCGGAGCTGGGACTCCAGGAGCTCGGTGAGCCGCTTGCCCTCGATGACGGGACGGGTGGACAGCCAGGTCACGATCCCGGGCGGCACGAGGTAGAGCACGTGCCACGGCATCTCCACGGGCACGCCCACCAGGACCAGCAGGAGCGACCACGGAACGAACACCCCGACGAAAACGCCGATCCAGACGATCGGGAGCGGCATCGGCAGCCGTAGGTCGTACAGCTTGTAGAGCCGCTTCTCGATCCGCCAGATGTTCGTATATGTGGGCAGATCCACGCCGGTCCTCCTCTCCACCCGCTCGTACATGACCGCCGCGGAGCGGTCTCAACCCTTACTTGATGCCCAGTGCACCCGCGATTGCCTTCGCCGTCACCTCAATGATGTTGGGAACGTAGAAGATCACGCCGATGGCCACAGCCAGTATCAAGAACTGCACGAAACGTGTGATCTCGCGGGTGAAGAGGAAGAAGAGCGCGACCACGGAGACGACGACGAGGAACAGCGGGGCGAAGAACCCGCGCAGGAAGTTGGCCAGACCCCCGGTGTCCGGGCCGGTGGCCGGGGGCGTAGGCGTCATCTCGAGCAAGTGGAGCAGTACGGTCTTCAAGGTCACTTCTTGTCCTCCCGGGGGGTACCGATGAGCGGCGTGGCCGTGCCTCTATCCAACAACCCGGCCGGCGCCGCGGATGTCGGCGACGAACCACTTGTCGCCCTGCTTCTCGACGGTCAGCCGGTAGGCCATCTCCAGCGTGCCGCCCACAGCCGCGGCATCGGTGGTGTCGGGGGTGGCGGACGGCTCGCTGTTCGGCACGACCCACACCACGACCGCCTGGATCTCTCGGGTGGCACCCCCCACAGGCACCACGACCTTCTTCAGCTCCCTGAACGTGAACGTGCCGCCGAAGCTCGGCAGGGTCCGGCCCGCGGCGACGTAACGCTGCAGCCCGGCGGCGTCGCCGGAGGCGTAGTCGGTGAAGAAACCCTTCAGTTGCTCTTTGAGCTCGCTCGCGGTGGCCTCGTCGGTCTCCGGCGCGGCCACCTGCGGCACGTCGGCCGGGGCCGGGGCGGGCAGGACCGCGGGCCGGCCGACCACGGCGAACCTGCTGCCGGCCTCGTCGCCCGAGTAGTAGAGCGGGACCGACAGCATCAACCTGCGCGGGCCTGACTGGAAGGCCACGCTGACCAGGGCGTTGTGAGCGTCGCTCGCGTCGATGTCGTACGGCTGGATGGCGACGGCCGCGAACTTGCCGTAGCCGTCCCAGCCCATTTGCGGATCCATGCCCTCGGCCAGGAAAGCGGCCAGCTTACGCGACCTGCTCGCCGCGTCGTCCGGGCTGAAATTGAGATAGACCCCGGCGAACTGGGCGGCGAAAGCCATGCCCCGGTCGGCGGGAAAACCGTGATGAGCAGGCGCGACGCCATTGGGCGTCGCTGCCGTTTGTTGGGTAAATCGCTCAAATGGGGCACGAACCCCATTAACCACGACAACGACGATAAGCGCCCAGAGAATGACACGACCGGTCCATACCAGCCATCGCCCGCCGCCACCCGGCCAGCCGCGCCGCGGCCGGCGAGGCGGCGGCGCGTCGAAGTCAGCCGTGTCAAGGCGCGCGGAAAGCCCGGGGTCGCCAGCGATCCGAGGATCGTGCTGGACGGTAGACCTACGAGCCATCACGCCTCCGCTCGCGCCGATCCCCCCGGCTGGCGCGGTGTCGTCCGTTGCCGATCCCCATCATCCGCGGTGAAGTAGTCACCCTATCCGGTCTCCGCCATTGTTCCAGGAAAGCCACGCCCATGCTGCGGCATGACCGTCCTGACGGCAAACCGGAGCAGAGGGCAGGCGTCATTGCCGATTCCTGAGACTTCCCGATGGAATCGGCTTTTGACCAGGCCAGATACCTAAAATGGCATAGCCCGACGGCCACGGATTCCTGTCCAACCGGGCATGGACTCTCGCTACCTGCGGATTTGGTATGGATCGCGGAGCGGAGTCAAGGCCGTCAGGCGGGCTCCGGGTCCTGGCTGGGCCGCGGCTGACGCCTGCTGTGGAGGTCCACGACCGTCGGCTGCACCGCCCGCTCCAGGGAGCCGCGCAGATCCGCCAGCATGTCGGCGGCGTCCCGCTCACGTATGCGCGTCGCCATCTCGTTGCGCTCGTCGACCTTCCTGCGGAGGTACGCCTCGCGGTTGACGCGCAGGCCGTACATGAGCTCGACCCTGATCAGGGCGAGCTCCTCCTCAAGGCTGATGCCCGCGAGCGTGGGCGCTGGACGTCGTTTCCGGATGATGCGACGGATCATTGAGGGCCTCCCGAGTCAGCGTGAACGCCGTGACGATTCGACGCGCGGGGGCCCAAAGTGGTTGACGCATCAGTTATCCCGGGATCAGACGTCCTACCGATTCCCGGGATCAGACGTCTTCTGAGGGGGCATCGCCGCCGTCACCGAAGGTAACTTACCGTAGCGAACGGCGGCTTTCCGTGATTGACCACGCGGACACCCCGGCCCGTGCCGTGCTCAGACGTTGAAGCGGAACTCCACCACGTCGCCGTCTCGCATGACGTACTCCTTGCCCTCGACGCGGGCCTTGCCCGCCGCTCGGGCGTTGGCGACGGAGCCGACCTCGACCAGGTCGTCGAACGAGACGACCTCGGCCTTGATGAAGCCGCGCTGGAAGTCGGTGTGGATCACGCCGGCCGCCTCGGGCGCGGTGGCGCCCTTGGGGATCGTCCAGGCCCTGGTCTCCTTCGGCCCGGCCGTGAGGTACGTCTGCAGGCCGAGCGTGTCGAAGCCGACCCTGGCCAGCTGCCGCAGCCCCGACTCCTCCTGGCCGACGGACTGCAGGAGCTCCAGCGCCTCCTCCTCGTCGAGCTCGACCAGCTCCGACTCGATCTTGGCGTCCATGAAGACCGCCTCGGCGGGCGCGACCAGCGTCGCCAGCTGCTCCCGGAGCGCGGAGTCGCCCAGCTCGTCGGAGTCGAGGTTGAACACGTACAGGAACGGCTTGGCCGTCAGCAGGTGGAGGTCGTGCAGCTCCTCGCGGTCGAGGCCGCTCTCGAAGATCGTCTTGCCGGTCTCCAGCACGCTCAGCGCGGCCTCGGCGGCCTCCAGCGCGGGCTTCTTGTCCTTGTTGGTGCGCGCCTCCTTCTGCAGGCGCGGGATGGCCTTCTCGACCGTCTGCAGGTCGGCCATGATCAGCTCGGTGTTGATGGTCTCGATGTCGCGCTTGGGAGAGATGTCGCCGTCCACGTGCGTGACGTCGGGGTCGCTGAAGACGCGCACCACCTGGCAGATCGCGTCGGTGTCGCGGATGTTGGCGAGGAACTGGTTGCCCCTGCCCTGCCCCTCCGAGGCGCCCTTGACCAGGCCCGCGACGTCGACGAACTCGACCTTGGCGGGCAGGATGCGGGCCGAGCTGAAGATCTCGGCCAACTTGGGCAGCCGGTCGTCGGGCACGCCCACGATGCCCACGTTGGGCTCGATGGTGGCGAACGGGTAGTTCGCGGCGAGCGCGTTGCCGGACTTCGTCAGCGCGTTGAAGAGCGTGGACTTGCCGACATTGGGCAGACCGACGATACCGATAGAGAGACTCACGGACCCCAAGTTTACGTGCCCGGCGTAACGAGCGTGTCGGGTCGGAACGGCGCGTCGAAGTCCTGCAATCATCGATCAAGTGGACGTCGTCTCGCTTCTCGTAGGTCTGGTCGCCGGGCTCGTCATCGGATTCCTGGTGGCCAGGACGCGGGCCGCGGTGCGGGTGGCCGAGGCGGACGCGCGGGCCAGGTCGGCCGCCGACAAGCTGGTCTACGTCGAGGAGCAGCTCGCCGAGCGCTTCCAGGCCCTGTCCACGCGCGCCCTCGACGTCAACAACGTCCGCTTCCTGGAGCTGGCCGAGACCAGGCTGGCCGCCACCCGCGCCGAGGCCACGGGCGATCTGGAGCAGCGCAGGCAGGCCGTCGAGCACCTGGTGGAGCCGCTGAAGGACGCGCTCGCCCGGGTCGAGTCGCAGCTGCGCGACACCGAGTCCGGCCAGCGCGTGGCCCGCGCCGAGCTGGCCAAGCAGATGGAGTTCGTGCGGCAGAGCAACGAGCAGCTGCGTTCCCAGACCACGGCCCTGGTCAGGGCCCTGCAGCGGCCCGAGGCGCGGGGCAGGTGGGGCGAGCTCCAGCTGCGCAGGGTCGCCGAGATCGCCGGCATGCAGCGCCACTGCGACTTCGACGAGCAGGTCACCGAGGGCCCCATGCGCCCCGACATGGTCGTCAGGCTCGCCGGCGGCAAGAACATCGTGGTCGACTCCAAAGTCTCCCTGGCGGCCTATCTGGAGGCCGCGGAGGCGTCCGACGAGAGCCTGGCCACGGTCAGGCTCGACGCCCACGCCCGGCACGTGCGCGAGCACATCGACCGGCTGGCGGCCAAGTCCTACTGGCAGGGCTTCAACCCGTCGCCCGAGTTCGTGGTGCTGTTCATCCCCGGCGAGGCGTTCCTGGCCCCGGCGCTGGAGCGCGATCCCGGGCTGCTGGAATACGCCATGACGCGGCGGGTCCACATCGCCACGCCGACGACGCTGATCACGATGCTGCGCACCGCGCACTACGCCTGGCAGCAGGCCGCGCTGAGCGAGAACGCGCGAGCGGTGTTCGAGCTGGGCAAGGAGCTGTACGAGCGGCTGTCGTCCCTCGGCAGGAACGTCGAGTCGCTCGGCAGGGCGCTGACGCGGGCCGTGGAGGCGTACAACAAGTCAGTCGGATCGCTCGAAAGCCGCGTCCTGGTCACCGCTCGCAAACTGAACGATCTGGGCGTCGTGGACGGCGATCTCGACGCTCCTGAGATGCTCGAAGGCCTGCCCAGGCCCCTGGCATCCCCCGAACTGCTGGAAACCTCACCTCTGCTTTCCCACTCGAACGGTAAGTTGGCCAACGGGTCGCAATAAATCGGGGGTGGGGCATTGGGTGAGAAGAGGCGTTCCGCGGTCAGGCTGACCGCTCGCGGCGCCATCGCGCTCGCCCTGGTCACCACCTTGGCGGGCTACGTGCTGGCGGCCCTGCTCGCCATCCAGTACGTCGTGGGCGCGGCCTTCGTGCTGTCGAGCCTGCTGGGCGTGCTCATGGTCAACCGGCGCGAGCTGCTGTCGCTGGTGGTGACGCCGCCGCTGGTGTTCTTCTGCGCCACGCTCTTCGTCGAGCTGGGGCGCGCGTTCGGCTCGGTGTCGATCGTGCAGTCGCTGGCGCTGGGCCTCTACACGTCGCTGACGCAGGGCGCGCCGTGGCTGTTCGCGGGCTCGGCCGTCGTGCTGGGCGTCGCGTGGCGGCGCGGGCTCCGCGACAACGTACGCGACCTGCGGGAGGAGCTGAAGGCGGGCGCGGAGGTGTCGCGCCCGCGCCAGCCGTTCGTGCCCGAGCCGGAGGGCTACTTCGAGCCCAAGGTGTACGGGACGCCGCGCGGGGACGACTAGGAGACCCGCAGGTCCTTGCGCAGCTCGTGGGGCAGCGCGAAACGCATGCGCTCCTGCACCGACTCGACCTCGGTCACGTCGCCGAACCCGTGCTGGGCCAGCCGCGCCAGCACCTCGTCGACCAGCTCCTCCGGGACGGAGGCGCCGCTGGTCACGCCGACCGTGGTGACGCCGTCGAGCCACTCGTCGCGGATGAAGTTGGCGTTGTCGACGAGGTAGGAGGCCTCGGCCCCGTAGTCTTTGGCCACCTCGACCAGGCGCTTGGAGTTGGAGGAGTTGTCCGAGCCGACCACGATGACCAGCTGCGCCTCGGCGGCGATCTCCTTGACCGCGACCTGCCGGTTTTGGGTGGCGTAGCAGATGTCGTCGCTCGGCGGGTCGATCAGCGTGGGGAAGCGCTCCTTGAGCCGGGTGACCGTCTCGTTGGTCTCGTCGACCGACAGCGTGGTCTGCGACAGCCAGACCAGCTTGCTCGGGTCCTTGACCTGCACTTTGTCGACCGCGTCGAGCCCGTCCACGAGCTGGATGTGGTCGGGGGCCTCACCGGAGGTGCCCTCGACCTCCTCGTGGCCCTCGTGCCCGATCAGCAGGATGTCGTAGTCCTGGCTCGCGAACCGCCGCGCCTCGTTGTGCACCTTGGTGACCAGCGGGCAGGTGGCGTCGATGGTGCGCAGGCTGCGCCGCTGGGCCTCGTCGTGGACGGCCGGGGACACCCCGTGAGCGGAGAACACCACGATCTCGCCCTCGGGCACCTCCTCGGTCTCCTCGACGAAGATGGCGCCCCTGGCCTCCAGCGTCTTGACGACGTGGGTGTTGTGGACGATCTGCTTGCGTACGTAGATCGGCGCACCATACTGCTCCAGAGCCTTCTCGACCGCTACCACGGCTCGATCGACTCCGGCACAGTAGCCGCGTGGCTTGGCTACGAGTACTCGGCGGGAAGTGGGGGTCTGGGGCTCCATACTTTCTATGCTACGTGGAGCGGCCGTCAGGCCCGCGCGTGCGTGGTTGCCCGCGGTTTGCCAGACTAGCCGTCCATTACTGACCTCCCAGGGAGACGTCATGTCCCTCAGCGACGTGATACGCAACATCGCAAAGACCGTCACCAACAAAGACGAGCTGAAGGAGAAGGCCAAGGACCTTCCGCTCCTCGTCATCCAGACCACGCTCAGCGCGGCCGGGCAGGCACTGCTGGTCGTCGACCGGGTGAAGAACTCCATCAAGGGCCTTGGCAACAAGCAGGAGCGGGAAGAGGAGTCGTACGACTCGCGCCCCTCCGCCGCCGAGCAGGTGGCCGCGGCTCCGGCCGCGGACGAGGAGAAGCCCGCCCGCAAGGAGCCGGTGATCTTCGCGCCGCGGCCCAGTGCGGCCGAGCCCAACGGCGTCGCCAAGACCAAGCCCGACCCCGTCATCTTCGCTCCGGCGGGCAAGTCGGAGTCGGCGTCCACCGCCAACCCCGAGACCGCCGCTCCTGCCGCCGAGCCCAAGCCCGCGACGACGGAGGAGCCCACCTCGGCTCCCAAGGCCGCCGCCGAGACCACGGTCACGGAGAAGCCCGCCGAGACCGCCGTCGCGGACAAGCCCGTGGAGGCCGTTGCCGCGGAGAAGCCCGCCGAGGTCGAGCCGAAGGCCGCCGTCGTGGAAGAGGCCGCCCCCAAGGCCGCCGCGGAGGAGGCCGTCGCCGAGCCGGAGGCGCCCGTCGTGGAGGCGGAGCCGAAGGCCGCCGTCGCGGAAGAGGCCGTCGCCGAGGAAGCCCCCAAGGTGGAGGCCGCCAAGGTGGAGGCCGTGGTCGCGGAGCCCGTCGCGGAGCCCGTCGCCGAGCCCGTCGCCGAGGAGGCCGTCGAGGTCAAGCCGAAGCGCACCCGCAGGACCGCCAAGAAGCCCGCCGCCGTCGAGGAGCCCGCCGCGGCCCCCGAGGCGACCGTGGCCCCGGAACCCGCGTCCGAGCCGGCCGCCGCCCCCGCGGACCTGGCCGAGCCGCTGCCCGGCTACTCCGAGCTGACCGTCGCGTCCCTGCGCGCCAGGATGCGCGGCAAGACCGCCGAGCAGATCAGCGACTTCCTCACCTTCGAGAAGGCCACGAAGTCGCGGCCCGAGGTGATCAAGATGTTCGAGAACCGCCTGGCCAAGCTGCAGGCCGGAGAGTAGTCGTACCTACCCCGTAGTCTTCCAGCCATGACCGACAAGACCTCACCCGAGTCTCCCCTGCCGATCCGCACGGTCCTGCAGATGGTGGGCGGTTGGATCGGCAGACTCGGCACGGTCTGGGTCGAGGGCCAGATCACCGATCTGAGCGCTCGTGGCGGCACGGTGTTCATGACCCTGCGCGACCCGGTCGCCAACGTTTCGGCCAAGGTCACCACCCCGCGCGGGGTCTACGAGGCCGCCGTACCGAGGCCGGCTGACGGCGCCAGGGTCGTGATGCAGGTCAAGCCCGACTTCTGGGTCAACAGGGGCTCGTTCGCCTTCACCGCGCTGGAGATCCGCCCGGTCGGCGTGGGCGAGCTGCTCGCCCGGCTGGAGCGGCTCAGGCAGCTGCTGGCCACCGAGGGGCTGTTCAACGCCGACAGGAAGCGGCGGCTGCCGTTCCTGCCCGGCACGATCGGGCTCATCTGCGGCCGGGACTCCGCGGCCGAGCGCGACGTGCTGGAAAACTCCCGCAGGCGCTGGCCGGCCGTGCGGTTCAAGGTCGAGGAGGTGGCCGTCCAGGGGCCTTACGCGGTGGGCGAGGTGACCGAGGCGCTGCGCAAGCTCGACGCCGACTCCTCGGTCGACGTGATCGTCATCGCCCGCGGCGGCGGCTCGCTGGAGGACCTCCTGCCGTTCTCCGACGAGACGCTCGTACGCTCGGTCGCCGCCTGCCGCACCCCCGTGGTGAGCGCGATCGGCCACGAGCAGGACAGCCCGCTGCTCGACCTGGTGGCCGACGTGCGCGCGTCCACCCCGACCGACGCGGCCAAGAAGGTCGTGCCCGACGTCGGCGAGCAGCTCTCGCTGGTGCGCCAGCTGCGCGACCGGGGCCGCAGGGTGCTGAGCGGCTGGCTCGACCGCGAGATGTCCTGGCTGACGTCGGCGCGCTCGCGGCCGTCGCTGGCCGACCCGGTGCGCGAGCTGGAGCGCCGGGCCGAGCAGGTCGAGTCGCTGCGCGACCGGGCCAGGCGCTCGTTGTCCGGCTCGCTCGACCGGGCCTCCGACGACCTCACCCACCTGCGGGCCCGCCTGATCACGCTGTCCCCCGCGGCCACGCTGGAGCGCGGGTACGCCATCGTCCAGCACCCGTCGGGCGAGGTCGTACGCCTGGCCAAGGACGTCTCCCCCGGCTCGTTGCTGACGATCCGCCTGAGCGACGACCGCCTGACCGTACGCGCGGAGAAGCCGGGCGAACCCGGGGACACGTGATCGATCCGGGGTCCACCGTCGGCGCATGAGAGGACTCGTGCAGGTCGCCCAGCACGCCGACGACCTCGACAGGGCCACCGCTTTCTACCGTGACGTGCTGGGCCTGCGGCACATCGCCACCTACCGGCCGCCCGCACTGGCCTTCTTCGACCTCGACGGCGTCCGCCTGCTGATCGAGCGGGGCGCGCCCTCCTCGGTGCTCTACCTGGCCTCCGACGACCTGGAGGGGGACGTGGCCCGGCTGCGTTCGCACGGCGTCGCGATGGTCGAGGAGCCGCATCTGGTCTTCACCGACGACGGCACGTTCGGCACGCCGGGCCGGGAGATCCGCATGGCCGCGTTCAAGGACTCCGAGGGAAATCTGCTCTGCCTGATGACCTAGCGTGGGAGGTGTGAAGCTAACAAAGTTCACACATGCCTGCATACGTGTGGAATACGAGGGGCGTGTGCTGGTCATCGACCCGGGGATCTGGAGCGAGCCCTCCGCGCTGGACGGGGCCGACGCGGTGCTCGTCACCCACGAACACGCCGACCACGTGGACGTGCTGCGGCTGCTCGGGGCCGGGGTTCCGGTGTTCGCGCCGGCCGGGGCGGAGTTGGGGGCGCTGCCGTACACGCCGGTGAGCGCGGGCGACGACTTCTCCGCGGCGGGCTTCCGGGTGCGGGCGCACGGCGGGCGGCACGCGCTGATCTACGGCGACCGGCCCGACTGCGCGAACCTCGGCTACCTGCTCGACGGCTCCCTCTACCACCCGGGCGACTCGGTACACGTGCCGGACGAGCCGGTGGAGACGCTGCTGGTGCCGCTGCAGGGGTCGTGGCTGAAGACCGTCGAGGCGATCGACTTCGTACGGGCGGTGCGGCCCCGGCGGGCGTACGGGATCCATGACGCCCAGCTCAACGATCGCGGGCTGAGCACCGCGAACGCCTGGCTGGCCAAGGAGACCGGCGACGGCTACCGCTGGCTGGCCCCGCGCGAGACCGCGTAGCTAGCCGGGCCCGGCGAGGACGGACGCCGCCACGTCGGCCAGGCCGGTCTTGATCTCGTCGATCGTCATCCCGCGCTGCTCCCGCTGGAACGCGATCAGGCAGGCGTTGACCGGCGCCAGGAGCACGTCGGCCAGGTAGGGCGCGTCGCCGCGCGGGCAGGCCTGGCCGAGCAGGGCGGCCAGGTGGACGTGGTGCACCTGGTACGGCCCGCCGAACCTCTGCGCCTTGCCCCCCTGCTCCAGCAGCATGAACAGCCCCTGCTGCGCCACGATGCGGTCGACGAGCGCGTGCAGGAAGGCCGTGATCCGCTCGCCGGCCGGGGCGCCCGGGCCGAGCGGCGGCGGCCCCGAGAAGAACGCCGACTGGAACTGCCGCTCCTGCTCGTCGATCAGCGCGTAGACGAGCCCGGCCCGGTCGCCGAAGCGCCGGTAGACGGTGCCGACGCCGACGCCCGCGACCTTGGCCACCTCGTCGAGCGAGAGCTCGTCGGCGCCGCGTTCGGCGATCATCCCCGCGGCGACCTCGATGATCTTCTGCCGGTTGCGCGCGGCATCGGCCCGCTCCGGCTGAGGTTGCCCGATGACGGGCAGCAATCGACGTCCGCGCACGGGTGGAGCATACCGCTGGCAACCGGAGAACTCTCCGATTATGCTCGATCCGGAGAGTTCTCCGATTACGAGGAGTCTGAGATGCCCAGCGAGTTCAACCAGCAGATCATCGACGAGTTCCGCGCCAACGAGGGGCGGGTCCGCGGCAACTTCGAGGGCACCCCGCTGGTGCTGCTCACGACCACGGGTGCCAAGAGCGGCAGGCCGTCGACCACGCCGGTGCTGTATTTGGCGGACGGCGACCGTTACGTCGTCATCGCCTCGAACGGCGGCGGCGACAAGCACCCTGCCTGGTATCACAACCTGCGGGCCACGCCCGAGGCGACGGCGGAGGTGGGCGTCGAGAAGTTCGAGGTCAAGGCCGTGGTGCTGGAGGGCGAGGAGCGCGACCGGCTTTACGAGCGGGTGGCGGAGAAGTGGCCGGGGTTCCGCGAGTACGAGGCCAGGACCAGCCGCCGCATCCCCGTCCTGGCCCTCCACCGCGCGGCCGGCTGACCCTCCGAACGGCCCCACGCGCGGGGGTTCGGCGCCCCCGGCCATCACAGGGGCGGCCGTCGGCAGGCGTCACGCGGAGGGCCCTCCCGCGCCGCCGGAGGGGCGGCTCAGGGGCCTGGACGGCCCCGTGAGAGGGCGGGTGAGGCGTCAGAAGGGGGCGTTGTTGGAGTTGGCCGCTGAGGGCTCGGAGCGGCGGGCCATGGCGGCGGCGAGTTTGACCCTGGCCCCCTGGAGCCACTCCTCGCAGACCGCCGCCAGCTTCTCGCCGCGCTCCCACAGCTCGATGGACTGCTCCAGGGTGAGCCCACCGGTCTCCAGGCGGCGCACCACCTCGGTCAGCTCCTCGCGGGCCTGCTCGTATGAGGGTGCCTTCTCGTCTCCTGCCACGACCACCACCCTAGACGGGGCGGCCGACATCCGCGGACCAGGCGACCGCGTCAGCCCTGGGGGCGCTGCTGCAGGACGGAGGCCAGTTCGGCGAGCTCCGTCCAGTCGGCGGTGCCGGTGATCACGAGCGTGACCTCGGGCAGGACCCGGACCAGCGAGCGCTGGTTCTTGTCCTCGCGGAAACGCTGCTCCCACTGCACCCCGCCCACCTGCTGGGTGCCGACGGCCTTGTCGGTGTTGGCCATGCGGCTGGCGAACCCGGCCGCCGGCTGCTCGTTGCTCTGCGCGAACATCGCGTGCTGCCGCTTGGCGGTCGCGTAACCGAGGAAGAGGACCTGGGCGCCGTTCTCGCCCTTGGCGATCTTGTTGCTGTTGGGGATCCAGCTCGCCGGGTCCTTCTGCGGCGCCCACACGCCGTACGGCACCGAGTGGCCGAAGTTGGCGACGGTGATCGAGTAGTTGAGCCGCGGAATGTGCTCCTCCCGACTCTGCGGGGTGACCAGCAGGAACAGCCCGGCCGCCGCGAGGCAGACGAACAGCGCTACCGCGTAGCCGTAGAAACCTTGGGTGAACCGTCGCACAGTTGGCGAGGTTACCCGCTGGAGGAGGCGGTCGCCGAAGTGGCCGGGCGGATCTGGCCGATGATGGCGAGCACCTCCTCGGCCAGGCCGCGATCCCCCGTACGGACGACCTCGGACACGGCCGCGGCCAGCGCGCCCGTGACGACCACCACCAGCGCGCCCTCGTCCTCGAACAGCGCCGCGTTGAGCTGCGCCCACTTGCGCAGCCGGTCGCGCATGACCACGTCGAAGCCGGGCGGCCCGTCGCCGCGCAGGAACAGGTCGGCCAGCTCGCGCTCCTCCAGGCACCCGTCGAGGTAGGCGCGGGCGGCGCTGATGAACACGCGCATCGGGTCGGTCTCGCCGTCGGCGCGGGCCGCGCGGGCGGCCTGCTTGGTCCGCTGCGTCTGCCTGGCCTGGAACTCCTCGAACAGCGTCAGGTAGAGATCGGCCTTGCCGGAGAAGTGGTGGTAGAGGCTGCCCACGCTGGCGTCGGCCCTGGCCACCACGTCGGTCACGCCCGCCTCGGCGAACCCGTTGCAGACGAAGACCTCCCTCGCGGCGGCGAGAAGCGAGCTACGCGTGGCGGCGCCGCGCTCCGACGTCCGCGGCTGGGCGGCCACGTTTTCCACTTCGCTCATTCGATCTCCTCCAGGCTCCATGGTGGAGGCAAGATCTTCGACGCGCACATCGTATGGCGCAAAATCCGTTCTCCGTTATGGCAGGGCAACCGTGTCGAAGCTTACCGATGTCGCCTCCGACCCGCCCCTGCTGCGAGGAAGGGGTCATCTCGGGCAGGGGATGGGCGGATTATCCGCCTATGGGCGGGAAAAGAGGGACAACTACGATCGACGTAGATTCCCCATAGGAGGCTGCTCATCATGTCCGATCAGACATCCGTACCTCCCGCGCTCGCCACGGGCGAGCACGCCCCTGATCGCAACCTGGCGTTGGAGCTCGTGCGCGTCACGGAGGCGGCCGCCATGGCGGCGGCCCGGTGGGTCGGCCGCGGCGACAAGAACGGCGCCGACGGCGCGGCGGTGAACGCCATGCGCCAGTTGATCAACACGGTTTCGATGAACGGTGTGGTGGTCATCGGCGAGGGCGAGAAGGACCATGCCCCGATGCTGTTCAACGGCGAGCAGGTGGGCGACGGCAGCGGCCCTGACTGCGACGTGGCCGTGGACCCCATCGACGGCACCAGGCTGACGGCGATGGGCATGCCCGACGCGGTGTCGGTGATCGCGGTGAGCGAGCGCGGCTCGATGTACGACCCGTCGGCCGTGTTCTACATGGAGAAGCTGGTCACGGGCCCCGAGGCGGCCGACGTGGTCGACATCGAGGCCCCCGTGTCCGTGAACATCAACGCGGTCGCCAGGGCCAAGCACTGCTCCCCCTCCGACGTGACCGTGGTCGTGCTCGACCGGCCCCGGCACGAGCGGCTGGTCAAGGAGATCAGGGAGGCGGGCGCGCGGATCAAGTTCATCATGGACGGCGACGTGGCCGGCGCGATCATGGCGGCCCGCATGGGCACCGGCATCGACCTGATGCTGGGCATCGGCGGCACGCCCGAGGGCATCGTGGCCGCGTGCGCGCTCAAGTGCCTGGGCGGCGTGATCCAGGGCAGGCTCTGGCCGCGCGACGACGCCGAGCGCTCCAAGGCCGTGGACGCCGGGCACGACCTCAGCCAGGTGCTCACCACGAACGATCTGGTCAAGTCGGACGACGTGTTCTTCGCCGCGACCGGCATCACGCACGGGGAGCTCATGCAGGGCGTACGGTTCCGCGCCGGCTCGGCGGTGACCGAGTCGCTGGTGATGCGCGGCCGGTCGGGGACCATCCGCAAGATCGAGAGCGAGCACCAGCTCTGGAAGCTACGGGCCTACAGCGCGATCAACTTCGACACGGCAGGCTGAGAGCGCGGCAGACGAGAGCGCGGCAGGCCGAGGAGGTCGCAAGCCGAGGACGCCGCAGGCCGAAGGTGCCGCAGGCCGAGGGCGTCGGTCAGCGGCGGCGCTTGCGGCGGGGAGGCTCCTTGACCTTCACGTCGCCCGCGAAGTTCGTGGTGCGCACCTCGACGACGGGCGCGCCGGGCTCGGTCGGCTGCTTGGTCAGCCGCACGGACTTGCCCTTGGCGACCCTGACCACCTCGAGCCCCTCCGGCACGTGGATCTCCAGCCCGCCGAAGACGAGGGTGGCGTTGATGATGATCTGCCGGTTCTGCAGGATCGCGTCGCGGAAGTCCAGCTTGGTGGTACCGAACATGGCCGTGACGTCCAGCTCGGCGGGCACGACCCAGCGCCCGCCGCGCTGCTCCTGCTTGAAGATGGCCGACACGGGGCGGCCGTCCAGGTTGAGCGGCTGCTGGTCGGCGGGCAGCAGGTCCTCGGTGAGCGCGGCCAGCTCGCCGAGCGTGCGCGCGGAGTAGAGCACGCCCAGCCGCTCCTCGAGCTCGTCGAGGGTGATCCGGCCGTCGGCGTGCGCGTCCTGCAGCACCTGGGCGATGCGTTCGCGATCGGCGTCGGACGCGCGGAGCTCGTGGGGCGGCGGCACGTCGCCGGTCGGATGCGGCCGCCGGGCCGACACCCACTCCTCGGCCAGCCGCTCTCCGACTTCCTGCAGCTTCGGCAGCCACGATTGCGCGCGTTCGTTCACACATCCGACGATAACCGGCGCCCGCGATAATCGCTCGTGCCAAATCAGCAGATGCGCTCCGTAAGTCGCGGGAATCAGCTGATGCGCGCCAGAAGTCCGGCGATTTCCTCGGCCAGTTCCTGATTCACGTCGGCGTGGCGGTTGAGCAACCGGTACCACATCGCGCCGAAGACGAGATCGACTGCCAGCTCCAGGTCCACGTCCTCCGGCACGGCGCCGCGCTCCAGGACCGAGCGCAGGGCGGCGCGGCGCGGATCGATGAGCTTGGCCCGCAACTCGGCGGCCAGGCCGGCGTCGGACTGGGCGTCGGCCATCAGCCCCACGACGACCTGCCCCGCGACCCCTCGCGCCAGCGCGAACGTCCGCTCCAGGAACGTCACCAGATCGGCCCGCGCGTCCCCGGTGTCCGGCAGCCCCTGGACCTCCTCGGCCAGGACGTCGGTCAGGGCCTCCAGCAGGACCTGGGCCTTCGTCTGCCACCACCGGTAGACGGTCTGCCTGCCGCTGCCCGCGACCTGGGCGATGCCCTTCATGGTCACGCTCTGGTACCCGTCGCGGGCGCACAGGTCGAGCGCCGCCCGGAGGATCGCCTTCCTGGCCACTTCACTGCGTGGTCTGCCAACCATGGGGCTCACTTTACAAGACACCATGCCTCGTTTATATTCGAGGCAAGATGTCTCGTATTGAGAGGAGCACGACGATGCGAGTAGTGATCGTCGGTGGCACGTCCGGCATCGGCCTGGCGGCGGCGGCCCGGCTGGCCGCGGGCGGCGCGGAAGTGGTCGTCACGGGCCGTTCGGAGGAGCGCCTGCGTTCGGCCTTGAAGCAGCTCGGCGACCAGGCGCGGGGCCCAGTGAGTGGGCAGGCCGTGGACGCGCGCGACACCGAGGCGATGCGGGCGCTGTTCGAGCGGCTCGGCGCCGTCGACCACCTGGTCGTCACCGTGACGGGCCGCGGCGGCGCGGGCCCGCTGGGCTCGCTGACCGGCGAGGCGGTGGTCGGCGCGGTGCGGAACAAGCTGGTCCCGCACCTGATGACCGCACAGGCCGCGCTGGGAGCCCTGAGCCCGGAGGGCTCGATCACCTTCGTGACGGCGGCCTCGGCCGGGGCGGCGCTTCCCGGCATCTCCACGCTGGCGGCGGTGAACGGCGCCATCGAGGCCGCGGTGCCCGGCCTGGCGGTCGAACTGGCCCCCATCAGGGTGAACGCGGTCTCCCCCGGCGTGATCGACACCGACTGGTGGTCGGAGATCGGGGACGAGGCGCGGGCCGCGTTCCTGGAGGGCACGGCCACGAGCCTGCCGGTCCGGCGCGTCGGCCTGCCCGAGGACGTGGCGGCCACGATCGAGTACGTGGTGCTCAACTCGTACACGACCGGGATCGTGCTGACCGTCGACGGAGGAGCGCGGCTCAAGGCCTGAGGAATCCCTGCGCCTCCCTCGCCGTTGATCTCGACAAAGAGTCCCGGCAAAGGGCGAAAGGGAGGTGTGTGCGTGCATCAACCGGCGCGGTGGGGTCTCGGTGTGGCGGGCGCGGGCATAGCGGTGATCGTGGGCCTGGAGCTGACCAGCCTCGACGAGATGAACCTGATCAGGCGGACCATCAGCGAGCACGGCCTCGGCCCCGACGGCTGGATCTTCGGGTTGGCGGTGGGGCTGCTCGCGACCGGGTCGGTGGCCATCGGGGTGTCGCTGGCACGCCAGAGGCTGGCCGGGGTCTTCGGCACCGTCGCGCTCATGGGGTGGAGCGTGGGGCTGTTCATGACGGCCTGGTTCGAGAAGCACGACTGGTCGGTCGGGCCGAGCCTGAGCGGCAGTGTCCACCGCGTGGGCAGCTTCGTCGCCTTCCTCTGCCTGCCGCTGGCCGCGGTGATCATCGCTCGCCCGTGGCGGCACCGCGAGCGGTCGCGCGCCACGCTGGTGGCCTTCGGGCTCGGGATCTGCTCGGTGCTGTGGGTGGTGGGCATCGCCGCGGTCATGTTCATCGGCGCGCGCAGCGGGCTGGCGTGGTGGCGCGTCATGCCGCTCGGCCTGGTCGAACGCGGCATGGCCGTCACGGAGGTGGGCGCCCTGCTCGCGCTCGGCGTCTGGGCCGCCGCCAAGCGGCTGGACCCGGCCGAGCGATCCGACCGGCTGGTCGACACCAGGGTCTGTGGGCTGGCGGAACGGAGTGGCGGGCAGCTAACCTGACCCAGCCTCACGTTTGATTCCCCCCATCAGGAGGCCGTCGTGCCGTCCTCGCGTGATCGTCAGGCCCGCATCGCCACGTACGTCGTCTATGCCGTGCAGGGCCTGTCCTTCGCCTCGCTGCTCATCCAGGTCGCGAACCTGCAGGCCAAACACGGCCTCGACGAGGGCACGCTGACGCTCCTGCTGCTGATCGTGCCCGTGTTCGCGGGGGTCGGCAGCGTGGCGGCGGGCACGTTCGCCGCCCGGTTCGGCAGCAGGGTGCTCCTGCGCGTCGCCCAGCCGGTGGTCGCGGTCGCCGTGGTGCTCGTCGGCCTCGCGCCCAGCGTGCCGCTGCTGGTGCCGGCGCTGCTGCTGTTCGGCGTGGCGGTGGGCGCGGTGGACGCGGGCATGAACATGCAGGGCGTGGCGGTCGAGCGCAGGTACGGCGTGCCGATCCTGAACGGGTTCCACTGCGTGTGGAGCGTCTTCAGCATGCTCGGGGCGGCGTGGGCGTCGGTGGCCGCCGACCTGCCGCTGCCGGTGATCATGTCGGCCCCGATGGTCCTGGCGCTGGGCGGCTCGCTCACGTTCGGGCGCGACCTGTGCTCGCCCGAGGAGGAGAAGGCCGAGGACGCCCCGGCGAGCGCCGCCGCGGGCAAGTTCCCGTGGCGGCCGATCATCCCGCTCTGCCTGGCCATGGGCTTCCTGTACATCGGCGACGCCGCGGTGTCGAACTTCAACACCGTGTTCATGAAGAACGTGCTCCAGGCCGGCCCGCAGGTGGTCCCGCTGGCCTACGTCGCCTACCAGGCGACCACGCTGGCCGTCCGGCTCGGGGGCGACCTCGCGGTCAGGCGGTACGGGCCCGCCGCCATCGTCAGGATCGGCGGCGTGATCGCCACTCTGGGCTTCCTCGGCGTGGTCCTGGCCCCGAACCAGCCGCTGGGCATCGTCGCGTTCGGCCTGACCGGGATGGGGCTGTCGGTGGTGGCGCCGCAGTCGTTCTCGGCGGCGGGCAAACTCGACCCGGCCGGGACCGGGGTCGCCATCGCCCGGGTGAACCTCTTCAACTACATCGGCTTCATCGTGGGCGCGGCCCTGGTGGGCGGCATCGCGGACGCGGTGGACCTGCGGTGGGCGTTCGCCGCGCCGCTCGTGCTGGCCGCCGTCATCATCGCGCTCGCCCGGGGCTTCGAGCCCAGGCGCCAGGCCCCGAACCCCTCCGCCGCCTGAGCTACCGCGAGCCCCGCACCTCCGCCACTTCGACGGTACGGCGCTCGCGGAGCGACAGGTCGGCGGCCTCGGCCACGTACAGCGCCTCCAGGGCGTCCTCGATCGTGCAGAGGCTCCTCTCGCTGGTCAGGAAGCCGTCGATCTCGTTGCGGTAGGCGGTCTCGAAGCGGGCGACGAAATCGGGCCAGGGGTCCTCCGGGCTCGGCGTGCCCTCGGCCGAGTGCAGCGGGGCGCGCGGGCTCAGGCCGACGGCCTGGGTGCGCCTGGTGCCGGCCAGCTCCATGCGGACGTCGTACCCGCCGCCGTTGTAGCGGGAGCCCTGCAGGGTGGCCAGCGTGCCGTCGTCCAGGGTGAGCAGCGCGGCGCTGTTGTCCACGTCGCCGGCCTCCGCGAAGAACGCGGCGCCGCGGTTGGCCCCCGTCGCGTACACGGAGGTCACCTCGCGGCCGGTCACCCAGCGCAGGATGTCGAAGTCGTGGATGTGGCAGTCGCGGAAGATGCCGCCGGAGGTCGCGATGTACTCGGCGGGCGGCGGCGCGGGGTCGGCGGTGATCAGGTGGACGCGGTGCAGCTTCCCCAGCTCGCCGGCGCGCAGCGCGACCGCCGCCGCCGCGTAGCCGGGGTCGAACCTGCGCTGGAACCCGATCTGCACCCGGTTGCCCGCGCTCGCCTCCAGAACCTTGACGGTGTCGTCCATGGTGCTCGCCACCGGCTTCTCGCAGAAGACCGGGATGCCCTTCTCGCAGGCCCTGATGATGAGTTCGGCGTGGGTGCCGGTCGGGGTCGCGACGACCACGGCGTCCGACTCGAACGGGTCCCCCGGCCTGCCGTACGGCGACGTACGCACGGGGTCGGCCACGATCAGCTCGTCCACCAGCGGATGCGCGGCCAGGGTCGCGGCGTGAAAGGCACCGATCCTGCCCAGACCCAGCAGTCCCACCCGCATGACGCCTCCAATCCGGATCAGGCTTTCTTTCTAGCGAGCCCTTCTCCCTCAGTCAACGTTTTGTCCTGACATTCTGACCTTCAAGCCCCGTATGGCGTCCAGCGCCTTGTGCGCCGGCAGCCGCGAGAACCCCACCACCACGGCCGCCGCCCCCGCCGACTCGCGCATCGGCGCCACGGGCTCGGTGGACAGGCCGACCTCCTGCGCGACGTGCGCGGTCACGAGCTCGTCCCAGCCGTCCGGCAGCTCCAGGTACACGTGCAGGCCCGCCTCGATGCCCCTGACCCGCGCCTCGGGCAGCTCCTGGGCCAGCGCCCTGACCAGGGCGTCCCTGCGGCGGCGGTATTCGCGGCGCATCCTGCGCAGGTGCTTGTCGTAGCCGCCGGTACGCAGGAAGTGCGCCAGCGCGTACTGCTCGATGACCGGCGAGCCCAGGTCCAGCTCGCCCCGCGCCCGCCGGACGGCCTCCGCCAGGTCGGGAGGCGCCGCCACCCAGCCGAGCCGCAGCCCCGGCGCCAGGGCCTTGCTGACGCTGCCCGAGAGGACCACGCGGCCGGGGGCCAAGCCCTGGAGGCAGCCGACGGGGTCGCGGTCGAAGCGGAACTCGGCGTCGTAGTCGTCCTCCAGGATCACCCGGTTGCCCGCGTACGCCCACTCCATGAGGGCGGCCCGGCGCGGCGGCGAGAGCACCACGCCGGTCGGGTACTGGTGCGCCGGGGTGACCAGGACGGCGTCGCCGCTCAGCTTCCGCACGTCCAGGCCCTCCTCGTCCACGGGCACCGGCACCAGGTGCGCGCCCGCGCGCCTCAGCAGCGGGACCTGCCGCTGGCTCGTCGGGTCCTCGACGGCGAGCCGGAGCGGGCGCTGCCGGCTCAGCACGTGCAGCACCAGGCTGAGGCCCTGCGCCACGCCGCCGACGATGACGAGGTTCTCGGGGCGGACGTCCGCCGCCCTGACCCGCCGGAGGTAGCCGGCCAGCTCTTCTCGCAGCTCAGGCACCCCGCCAGGGTCCCCGTAATCGAAGGCTTCCGAGGGTACGGTGGTCAGGACGTGCCTGACGGCGGCGAGCCAGCGCTCGCGGGGGAAGTGGCTGAGGTCAGGAGAGGTGGGGCGATGACCGTAGTACGGCGGGGCGCACACGGGGGCGCTCGACGCGCGGCGCACCGGCTTGGGCCGGGGAGACGGCTTCTGCCGCGGGGCGGCCCGCGGCGTGGTCTTGGGGGCGACCTGGGTGCCGACGCCCACCCTGGACACCAGGAAGCCCTCGGCGACGAGCTGCTCGTACGCCTCCACCACCACGCCCCTGGAGACCTGAAGGTCGGTGGCGAGGTCGCGGGTGGCGGGAAGGCGGGTGCCGGGCGCCAGCCGGCCGCCCCTGATGGAGTCGCGCAGCTCGGAGGCGATCTGCCCGGCGATTCCCCCCTTATCGCGATTTATCTGGATATGGAGGTCAGCCATATTGGTCCTGTCTTCCGGCGGGACATTGGACTGTTTGCGCGAACCATTGTCTCCCTAGCATCCTTCGCATGAGAAACGGCATCGTGGGTGCGGCCTCGGCCATGTTCCTCGTCGGGACGCTGGCCGGGGTGTCGGGACTGGTGGACGGCTATCCCATATACGGCGGACAGGCCGTCCGGTATCTCGTGGCGTCGGTCATCCTGCTTGTCATAACGCGAGCGCTCGGCCTGCGGTTCGTCCGCCTCACGCCGCGTGAGCTGCTCTGCCTCGCCGGGCTCACCATGTTCGGCCTGGTCATCTTCAACGTCTGCGTGATCGAGTCGACCAGCGCCGCCGGACCGGCCCTGGTCGGGACCGTGCTCGGCACCGTGCCGCTGGCCCTCGCGCTGGCCGGCGGGCGGCCCGCGCCGCGGCTGCTGGCCGGGGCCTGCGTGGTGGTGGCCGGGGCGACGCTGGCCACGGGGCTCGGCAGCGGCAACCTGACCGGCCTGCTCTGGGCGCTGGGCGCGCTCGTGGGCGAGGTGTGCTTCTCCATGCTGGCCATCCCGCTGCTGCCGCGGCTGGGGGCGATCCGGGTGTCGGCGTACTCGACGGCGCTGGCCGTGCCGCTGCTGGGCGTGGTCGGGCTGGCGTACGAGGGCGCCGGGATGTTCCGGCCGCCGACGTGGTCGGAGACGCTCGGGTTCGCGTACCTGGCGATCGTGGTCACCGTGGTGGCGTTCTTCCTCTGGTACAGCTCGCTGCCCAAGCTGGGCCCCGGCCGGGCCGGGCTCTTCGCCGGGATCATCCCGGTGGGCGCCATCGTGACGGGGGCGGTGCTCGGGGTGGCGATGCCGTCCACGTACGACCTGCTGGGCGCGGGGCTGGTGATCGCCGGCATCCTGATCGGCCTGACCGCCGGACGGTCGCGGGCGGTCTCCGAAGTGGGCTCTCCCGGAGGCGCGTAATCTCTTGGGGGACCGAAAGGATGGACATGGGCGAGTTCGACTACACCGACCTGCTGCCGCTGGGAGCCGATGAGACCGAATATCGGTTGATCACCTCGGAGGGGGTGCGGAAGGTCGAGGCGGCCGGGCGTACGTTCCTCGAGGTCGAGCCGGAGGCGCTGCGGCTGCTGACCGAGACGGCCATCCACGACATCTCCCACTTCCTGCGCGCCTCGCACCTCGCCCAGCTCCGGAAGATCGTCGACGATCCCGAGTCGAGCGGCAACGACCGCTTCGTGGCGCTCGACCTGCTCAAGAACGCCTCCATCTCCGCCGGCGGTGTCCTGCCCATGTGCCAGGACACCGGCACCGCGATCGTCATGGGCAAGCGCGGGCGTCACGTGCTGACCGACGGGCTCGACTCCGAGCACATCTCGCGGGGCGTGTACGACGCGTACACCAAGCTCAACCTGCGTTACTCGCAGATGGCCCCCCTGAACATGTGGGACGAGAAGAACACCGGCAACAACCTCCCCGCCCAGATCGAGCTGTACGCCGAGGACCCGCACGGTCACCCGGACGAGTACAAGCTGCTGTTCATGGCCAAGGGCGGCGGCTCGGCGAACAAGTCGTTCCTGTACCAGGAGACCAAGGCTGTGCTCAACGAGAAGCGCATGATGGCCTTCCTGGAGGAGAAGATCCGCTCGCTCGGCACCGCGGCCTGTCCGCCGTACCACCTGGCCGTGGTGGTGGGCGGCACCTCCGCCGAGTACGCGCTGAAGACCGCCAAGTACGCCAGCGCGCGCTACCTCGACTCGATCCCCACGGAGGGGTCGGCGTCCGGGCACGGCTTCCGCGACCTGGAGATGGAGGCCAAGGTCTTCGAGCTGACGCAGAAGCTGGGGATCGGGGCGCAGTTCGGCGGCAAGTACTTCTGCCACGACGTACGCGTCATCCGCCTGCCCCGGCACGGGGCCTCCTGCCCGGTGGCCATCGCGGTCTCCTGCTCGGCCGACCGCCAGGCGCTGGCCAAGATCACCCCTGAGGGCGTCTTCCTGGAGAAGCTGGAGACGGACCCGGCGCGTTTCCTCCCGGAGACGACGGACGAGCACCTCTCCGACGACGTCGTCCAGATCAACCTCAACCGCCCCATGCCCGAGATCCTCGCCGAGCTCACCAAATATCCCGTCAAGACCCGCCTCTCCCTCACCGGCCCCCTCGTGGTCGCCCGCGACATCGCCCACGCCAAGATCGCCGAACTGCTGGACAACGGCGGCGAGATGCCCCAGTACCTGAAAGACCACGCCGTCTACTACGCCGGACCGGCCAAGACCCCGTCCGGGTACGCCTCGGGCTCCTTCGGGCCGACGACCGCCGGGCGGATGGACTCGTACGTGGAGCGCTTCCAGGCTGCGGGCGGCTCCATGGTCATGCTGGCCAAGGGCAACCGGTCGAAGCAGGTCACGGAGGCCTGCCTGCAGCACGGCGGCTTCTACCTCGGCTCCATCGGCGGGCCTGCGGCGCGGCTGGCGCAGGACTGCATCAAGAAGGTCGAGGTGCTGGAGTATCCGGAGCTGGGGATGGAGGCGGTGTGGAAGATCGAGGTCGTGGACTTCCCTGCGTTCATCGTGGTGGACGACAAGGGCGACGACTTCTTCACCGACCGCACCGGCCCCGTCCTGACGATCGGCCGCCGCTGACCCCCGGCTCGCGAGCCTCGGACGCGATAGCGCTCGGGATGCGGTGGCGCCTCGGAAGTCGCGGCGTCCGGGATGGCACGGGCGTTCCGGGGCCCGGGGTCCCTGAAGACAATGCCGCCCTGAAGGCGGTGGCGCTCCGGAGGTGGCGTGCTCGGCGAGGCGGCCGGCGAGCCGAACACGGGCCGGGCCGGATCAGGCGAGTGGCCTCGTGCCGGTGGATGCCGGGGACGGGTGGGTGGTGGTCGCGTTGCCGGGGATCGGGCGCGACGGGTCTGGCGCGGGCGTCATCATGGCCTCGGCCGCCACGGATCGCGGCGGACCCGGGGCCGGCAGGCCGGGAGGGACGGCGCGGCCGTCTCCTCGGGCATGCCGGCTCAGGCGGCCACCGGGGCCCGGTGCGGCGCCACGACGGTGCCGTCGGGCAGCAGCAGGCCGGTGTCCTCGAACAGCACGACGCCGTTGCAGAGCAGGCTCCAACCCTGGTCAGGGTGGGCGGCGATCACGTGCGACGCCTCACGGTCGGGTGAATCGGCACTCGGGCAAGCGGGGTAGTGACTGCACATCGCGCACCTCTCAGATTGCGCTCCTGATTCCTGACTTTCAAAAGGGCAGCTTGCGCCCCGAGGGCGTACGAAGATCCAGAGGGGTCTCGCTCGGTTTCCTGGGCCTGGTGCGAACCTGGGTCTGGCGCATCTTCATCACGTCCTTCAACTGCCTGTCGTTAGTGGTGGGGCCTCGGTGTTCGTCCTCATTCTGACGCTCGGCACCGACACTTTGCGGGCCTGTGGGAGAACTCCGTCTCTCATGCCGGTACCATGCCCCCGCCCCCTTACGGCACCCTTACAACTCACTGACAGGGCGCCTCAGTTCCCGTCCGTCAGCCTGCCGTACACCTGAAAGTCCCCTGCCTTGCATCATGCACATTTATCGTCGACGCGAGTGTGCCGCACGACACACTTGGCCGCCTAGCTGCGCAAACACGTTCAAGAAAGCCAGTGCGGGAGGCCCGTGCGGGCCGTGGGTAAGGCCGTCGGTCAGGCGGGACCAATCTGACTCCCGCGACACTGCCAAGAGAAGGCCTGGCCGCCCTCGGCGGCGACCGGCCGCCGCCGAGGGCGGTGGAGGGTTCCGAACCGACGGCAAGACAGCTACTCTCAGTGGCGCAACATGCGCCCGCACCGTGTCGAGAAACTGAGGGGCCTCATCAACTGCGCCGATGTGGCCAGGACGTTTGCTGACGTGACGAGTCAGGCGGGTTGACTTAAGTTCGCAACAATTTATCGGCCGCGCCTCTACTGGTCGGTTTACACAAATAGGTAAGCTGCCTGCCATGCGTGCGCCCTCCGGTTACCTACTCGCCGCGCGCTACCGGCTTGTGGAGCCAGTCGGACGCGGCGGCATGGGCACCGTTTGGCGGGCACATGACGAGTTGCTGGACCGCGACGTGGCGGTCAAGGAAGTGCGCCTGCCGAACGTGCTCGACGAGGAGCTGCGCGCCGAGCTGTGCGCGCGCACCGAGCGCGAGGGCCGGGCGACCGCGATGGTCGCGCACCCGTCGGTCATCACCGTCTTCGACGTGGTCACCGAGGACGATCGGCCGTGGATCGTGATGGAGCTGCTCCGGGCCAAGTCCCTGGAGCAGCTCATCCAGGAGCAGGGACCGCTCCACCCGCGCAGGGCCGCCGAGATCGGCCGGCAGATCCTCGGGGCGCTGCGCGCCGTGCACGCCAAGGGGATCCTCCACCGCGACGTCAAGCCGAGCAACGTGCTGGTGACCGAGGACCGCGCGGTGCTCACCGACTTCGGTCTGGCCGCACTCGAAGGTGACGTTTCCATCACCCAGGCGGGCATCGTCCTGGGGTCCGCGGGATACATCGCTCCAGAGCGGGTGCTGGGCTCGAAGGCCAGCCCCGCGGGCGATCTGTGGTCGCTCGGCGCGACCCTCTACACCGCCGTCGAGGGCAGGGGTCTGCACGGGCGCCGTACGGCCGCCGCCGCGCTCGCGGCGCTCACCAGCGGCGAGCCGATCCCGATGACCAAGGCCGGGCCGCTGGCCCCCGTGCTTGACGCGCTGCTCAGGATCGACCCCGCGACCAGGCTCGACTCCGTCCGCGCCTCGCTCATGCTGGCCAGGGTCGCCGCCGGGGGCTCGGCCGAGGAGCCGCTGGCCCCGCGCAAGCCCGTACGCACCGGGCCGGCCATCAACCCGCCGTCTTTCACACGCAGGCCCGCGCATCGCGGGCTCCACAGGGCGGACGTCTCCACGACAGCGCTGTCTGTCCCGGTGCCCCGGCAGGAGCGCAAATCCGGTGAGGGCGTGCACAGGAAGCGCGTCGAACCGCGGCCGACGCCGTCCGCTTATGCCCGTTTCAAAGCGACGGTGATAAAGTTGTGCCTTCCTCGGCGGTTCTGGCCAAGAGAACTTCGCAAGCGAGGGTAAAGCACTTCCCAAGCGAGAATCGATATCTTCTTCTCATGCCGGAACAGCAGACACGCCTGCTCGCGGAGCGCTACGAGCTCATAGCCCCGCTCGGCCGGGGCACGATGGGCACGGTGTGGCGCGCCCGTGACCGCGCGCTCGGGCGCGAGGTGGCGGTCAAGGAAATCCGCCAGGACCAGGGGCTCACCGAGGAACAGCGGGCCGAGCTGCGCGAACGCATGGTGCGCGAGGGCCGCATCGCCGCGCGGATCAACCACCCGTCGGTGGCGTCCATCCACGACGTGCTGATCCAGGACGACAGCCCGTGGATCATCATGGAGCTCATCGAGGCCCGATCGCTGGAGCAGGTGATCGACGAGGAGGGGCCGCTGCCGCCACGGCTCGTGGCGGAGATCGGCGTGGACCTGCTCGGGGCGCTGCGCGCCGCGCACGCCCAGGGGATCACCCACCGCGACGTCAAGCCGGGCAACGTGCTCATCACGGAGAGCGGGCGGGTGGTGCTGACGGACTTCGGCATCGCCAAGGCCGAGGGCGACTCGCGACTGACGAAAACGGGCATGGTGATCGGGTCACCCGGCTACACCGCCCCGGAACGTGCCAGGGGCGAGTACACCGGCCCCGAGTCGGACGTCTGGTCGCTCGGCGCGACGCTCTACTTCGCCGTCGAGGGGCGCCCGGCGTACGAACGGGCTACGATCGCGGAGACGCTGGCGGCGCTGCTCACCGAGAGCGCCGACCCGCCGACGCAGGCGGGGCAGCTGCGGCCCGTGCTGAACGGGCTGCTGAACAAGGACTACCGGCAGCGGCTCAACGCTGCCAAGGCGGAGACCCTGCTGCGCATGGTCGCCGACACCCCGACGAGCGACATGCCGGCGATCACGGCTGAGGCTCTCATGGCGCAGGAGGCCGCATTGTCCGACCCGTTCGCCGCCCAGAAGAACTCAGCCCAGCAGAACCCAGCGCAGAAGAACCCAGCCCAGCAGAGCCCGGTCCCGAAGAACCCGGCTCAGCAGAGTCCGGCCCAGACGAATCCCGCGCAGACGAATCCCGCGCAGAAGGCCCCGGCGCCTCGGGCCGCGCCGTACGGGGCCGGAGGCGCGGGCGCACCCGGAGGTCAGGCGCCCTGGGGCCCCGGCCCTGCCGGACCGGGCCAGGGGCCTGGCGCCCAGGCGCCCAGAGGGCCCGTGGGCCCGCCGCCCGGCGCGCCCGGCGGCCCGGGTCAGGGGCCCGCGTCGGGGCCGCACGGCCCGATGAGGGCTCCGGGCTCGCCCACCGTGCCCCACAGCGCCGCCCCCCACAACGCCAGGCCCCAGCGCCAGCCGCAGAGCGGCCCCCAGGCACCCGGGTCCTCCCCCGACAAGGGGTTCGACCCCGAGCGGACGGTCAGCGTCCAGCGCCCCAAAGGCCCGTTCCCCCCGGCCCCTGAGCAGAGCAGGCCGCCGCAGGGGCCTGGCGACGAGGGCGCGGTCGTCACCACGCGCATCCAGCTCCCGCCCGCGCCGGGCCAGCAGGTCTACCCGCCCACCACGCCGCCCGCGGGCCGGCAGCCCGCCCCCCAGCAGCCGCCGGCCATGCAGCAGCAGCCCCCGTCAGGGGCTCAGCAGGGCCCGCAGCAGGGCAAGGGCCTGGGCACCGACCTGTTCGCCATCGCCGGGCAGCCGGAGCAGCCCGCGGGCAACCGCAACGGCATGCTGGTGCTCATGGCGGTGGCCGCCGCGGCGGCCGTGGTGATCGCCGTGCTCATCGTGGCGCTCCTGTCCAGCTGACCCGCGCCGCGGCCATCGGGCGGCCGTGGGTCAGACTGGAAGTCATGAGCGAGTTCAGAATCGAGCATGACTCGATGGGCGAGGTACGCGTGCCCTCAGGCGCCAGATGGCGCGCGCAGACCCAGCGGGCTGTGGAGAATTTCCCGGTTTCGGGACGCCCTCTTGAGCCGTCCCACATCGCCGCGCTCGGCCTGATCAAGGCGGTGGCCGCCGAGGTGAACGGCGAGCTGGGCGTGATCGACAAGGACCTGGCGGAGGCCATCGCCCAGGCGGCGGCCGACGTCGCCGAGAACGAGCACGACGCCCATTTCCCGATCGACGTCTTCCAGACCGGCTCGGGCACCTCGTCCAACATGAACGCCAACGAGGTGATCGCGACGCTGGCCGAGGAGCGCCTCGGCCGTCCCGTGCATCCGAACGACCACGTGAACGCCTCCCAGTCGTCCAACGACGTCTTCCCGACCTCGATCCACGTGGCGGCGGCGACGGAGGTGACGTTCCACCTGCTGCCCTCGCTCAGGCACCTGGCGGCGGCGCTGCGGGAGAAGGCGATCGAGTTCGACGGGGTGGTGAAGTCGGGGCGCACCCACCTGATGGACGCGACCCCGGTGACGCTCGGCCAGGAGTTCGGCGGGTACGCCACCCAGGTCGAGAACGGCGCCCTGCGCGTCGCGGCGGGCCTTGAGCGCGTGCTGGAGCTGCCCCTGGGCGGCACGGCCGTGGGCACCGGCATCAACACCCCGCCGGGCTTCGCGCAGGCCGCCATCGCCAAGCTGATCGAGGCCACCGGCATCCCGTTCGTCGAGGCCAGGGACCACTTCGAGGCCCAGGGCGCGCAGGACTCGATCGTCGAGCTGTCGGGCCAGCTCAAGGTGGTGGCCGTCGCGCTCACCAAGATCTCCAACGACCTCCGTTGGATGGGCTCGGGCCCGCGCGCCGGGCTGGGCGAGATCAACCTGCCCGACCTGCAGCCCGGCTCCTCCATCATGCCCGGCAAGGTCAACCCGGTGATCCCCGAGGCCACGACCATGGTCGCGGCCCAGGTCATCGGGAACGACGCGGCGATCACGTTCGCCGGCGCGTCCGGCAACTTCGAGCTGAACGTGCAGCTGCCGGTCATCGCGCGCAACATCCTGGAGTCGATCAGGCTGCTGGCGAACGTGTCGCGGCTGCTCGCCGACCGCTGCGTCGCCGGCATCACGGCGAACGTGGAGCGCCTGCGCGAGTACGCCGAGTCGTCCCCGTCGATCGTCACCCCGCTGAACAGGTACGTCGGCTACGAGGAGGCCGCGAAGATCGCCAAGCAGGCCCTGGCCGAGCGCAAGACCATCCGCGAGGTGGTCGTCGAGCGCGGCCACGTGGCCGACGGCACGCTGACCGAGGCCCAGCTCGACGCCGCGCTCGACGTCCTGTCGATGACCCGGCCCTACTGATCGGCTGACGCCTGGGCCTGCGTGGCGTGCGCCCACAGGGTGAGCAGGGACAGCGCGGCGCCGGAGTCGACCGCCTCGGCGGCCCGCTTGTAAGCGATGCTCAGGGCGGGAGTGAGCTCGGGCGCGGGCGGGGCGCCTTCGGCGGCCACCACGGCGGCGGCCGCGTTGAGCAGCACGATGTCCCGCACCGGGCCCCGCTCGCCCGCGAGCACGGCGCGCGCCACGCCCGCGTTGTGCCGGGCGTCGCCGCCGAGCAGGTCGTCCGGGCGCGCCCGCGGGATCGACAGGTCGGCCGGGTCGAAGGCGGTGGGCGTGACCTTGCCCCGGCGTACGACCCAGATCGTGGAGGGGCCCGTGGTGGTGAGCTCGTCGAGCCCGTCGTCGCCCCTGAAGACCAGCGAGGAGCAGCCGCGCTGGGCCAGCACGCCCGCGATGACCGGCGCCATGCCCTGATGGAAGACGCCGACCGCCTGGGCGGGCGGCAGGGCCGGGTTGGTGAGCGGGCCCAGGAAGTTGAAGACCGTGGGCACCCCCAGCTCGCGGCGCGGCCCCGCGGTGCGTCTCAGCCCGGAGTTGAACGTCGGCGCGAAGCAGAACGTGATCCCGACCTCGTCCGCGACCCGGACCACCTTGGCCGGCGGCAGGTCGATGACCACGCCGAGCTCTTCCAGCACGTCCGCCGCGCCCGCCTGCGAGGAGGCGGCCCGGCCGCCGTGCTTGACGACCTTGACGCCCGCCGCGGCGGCGACGACGGCGGCCATGGTGGAGATGTTCACGGTGTTGGCGCGGTCGCCGCCGGTGCCGACCAGGTCCACGGGGTCGCCGGAGACCCTGATCGCGGCCGACCTCATGAGCATGCCGTCGGCGAGCCCGGACACCTCGGCCACGCTCTCGCCCTTGGCCCGGAGCGCGATAGCGAACGCGGCGATCTGCGCGTCCGTGGCCGCCTCACCGATGATCTGCTCCATGGCCCACTTGGCCTGGAGCGAGGTGAGCGAGCCGCCGCCGAGCAGCGTGGTGAGCAGTGCGGGCCAGGTGGTGGTCATGGTGAGCGCCCCTTTCGTCAGTGCTCGACGGGGGCGCGTACGACATGCGAGCGGCCGCCTCGTCGAGGCGGCCGGTGCGTATGCGCTGGGAGGTCCGCCTAGGAGGCGGGCCACCACTGGGACAAATACGCGGTCATGGGGTCAACATAGCAGACACGCGTGATCCACATAGATCATCACGGATCTATGTAGCCCGCACCCATGCGTCGGGGCGCGGCAACCGCCTAGGGTTCGGGGTATGGCGAAGGAGCTGACGGGGCGGACCGCGCTTGTGACGGGGGCGGGGGGCGGCATCGGGGCGGCCTGCGCCCGGCGCCTGGCCGCCGAGGGGGCGAAGGTGCTGGTCGTCGACCTGCGGGCCGAGCCGGCCGAGAAGGTGGCCGCCGAGATCGGCGGCGTGGCCGTGGCGGCCGATCTGAGCGATCCCGGGTTCGCGGCGGCGCTGCCCGACGAGCCGGTCGACATCGTGGTGAACAACGCCGGGTTCCAGCACGTCTCCCCGATCGAGGAGTTCCCGCCCGAGGTGTTCTCGGCGATGCTGCGGGTGATGGTCGAGGCGCCGTTCCTGATCGCGCGGAAGGTGCTGCCCGGCATGTACGCCAGGGGCTGGGGGCGGTTCGTGAACATCTCGTCCGTGCACGGGCTGCGTGCCTCGCCGTTCAAGTCGGCGTACACGACGGCCAAGCACGGGCTGGAGGGCTTCTCCAAGGTCGTCGCGCTCGAAGGGGCGCCGCACGGGGTCACCTCCACCTGCGTCTGCCCCGCCTACGTGCGGACGGGCCTGGTCGAGGCGCAGATCGCCGACCAGGCTAAAGTGCACGGCATCGAGCCGGACGAGGTCGTCGAGAACATCATGCTGCAGCCCGCCGCGATCAAGCGGCTGATCGAGCCCGAGGAGGTGGCCGAGCTGGTCGCCTATCTCTGCGGCCCCGCCGGGGCGTTCATCACCGGCGTATCCCTCCCGATGGACGGCGGCTGGACGGCGCACTAGTGATGCGAGGGAGCGCCGTCGCCTGGACTGAGGAGCGGCGGGAGCGCAGCGACCAGAGCGACGAGGGAAGGCGACGGCTCCAAGGCGACCGAGCCCGCCGAACGGAGTGAGGCCATGAGCACGCAGTTCCTTGAGTTGCTGGCCAGGGAGGCGTCGGCGGTCGAGTTCGAGAGGCCGATCATCGAGGCCCGCGCTCGGGGTGCCGACCCGGCCACGATCGAGGAGCTGGAGCAGGCCAAGGTCGAGGCGCTCAAGGTGCGTGACCTGCTCAAGCGGCGCGCCAGGCGCGAGGCCGAGCTGTCGGCCCTGTACGACACGGCCGGCGACCTGGCCGCGCTGCGCGACCTCGACGCCGTGCTGGAGGCCATCGTGCACCGGGCCAGGCAGCTGCTGGCCACCGACGTCGCGTACATGACGCTGCACGACCCCGAGCAGGGCGACACGTACATGCGGGTCACCGACGGGTCGATCTCGGCCAAGTTCAGGGCGTTGCGGCTGGCCATGGGGGCGGGGCTGGGCGGCCTGGTCGCGCAGACGGCCACGCCGTACTCGACGGCCGACTACTTCGCCGACTCCAGGTTCCGGCACAAGAACCACATCGACGAGGCCGTCAAGGAGGAGGGCCTGGTCGCGATCCTGGGCGTGCCGCTGCGGCTGGGCCAGCGGGTGATCGGCGTGCTGATGGCGGCCAACCGCAGCGCCCGGCCGTTCCACCAGGAGGAGGTGTCGCTGCTGGCCAGCCTGGCCGCGCACGCCGCCGTCGCGATCGACAACGCCAGGCTGCTGCAGGAGACCAGGAACGCGCTGGAGGAGCTCTCCCAGGCCCACAGGACCGCCAGGGCGCACGGCGAGGCCGTGGAGCGGGCCGCGCTGGCCCACGACAGGATGACCTCGCTGGTGCTGCGCGGCGGCGGGATCGAGGACGTGGCGGCCGTGGTGACCGACGTGCTCGGCGGCTCGCTGGCCGTGCTCGACGACCTGGGCCGGCCGCTCACGGGTGACGTGGGCGAGCTCGCGGAGCTCGACTCCGGGGTGTTCGAGTCGGCGCAGGCGTCCAGGGCGCTGGGGCGTACCGTGCGGAGGGGCGACCTGCGGATCGCGTCGGTGGACGTCGGCGGGGAGCCGCTGTGCACGCTCATCCTGCGCAGCGACGACGCCGACGAGCGCATCCTGGAGCGGGCGGCGCTGGTGTGCGCGCTGCTGCTGCTGTTCCGCAGGAGCGTGGCGGAGGCCGAGGGGCGGGTCAGGGGCGAGCTGCTCGACGACCTGATCTCCCGGCCCGGCTCCCCCGGCCTGGCCGACCGGGCCCGGCGGCTGGGCGTCGATCTGTCGGCGCCGCACGTCGTGGTCGTGGTGCGGCACGAGGGCCAGCGGGAACGGGCCGCGTTCTGGGCCTCGTCGCAGGCCACGCTGCGACACGGGCTCGCGGCCGGGCGGGCGGGCGAGGTTGTGCTGCTGCTGCCGGGCCACAACGCGGGCGGCGTCGCGCAGCGCGTCGCCGCCGAGCTGAGCGCGTCGCTGCACGTGCCGGCCACGGCGGGCGCGTCGAAGGTCTGCCTCCCGGGCGCGACCGCCCGGCCTCCGGAGGGCGACGCCTCTGGGGCGGGTGACGTGGCGGCGGCGTACCAGGAGGCGCGCAGGTGCGCCGAGGCGCTGATCGCGCTCGGACGGGTGGGTGACGGCGCCAGCGCGGCCGAGCTGGGGTTCGTCGGGCTGCTCGTCGGCGACGGCCGCGACGTGCGCGGCTTCGTCGGCCGGGTGCTCGGCGCCGTGATCGACTACGACGCCCGCAGGGGCACCGCGCTGTCCGACACGATGGCCGCCTACTTCGGCTCGGGCGGCTCGCCCTCCCGTACGGCCGAGGTCATGCACATCCACGTCAACACCGTCACGCAGCGGCTCGACCGGATCGGCAAGCTGCTCGGCGACGGCTGGCTGGAGCCGGAGCGCGCCCTGGAGATCCAGCTCGCGCTCCGCCTGCATCGACTCGGCCACACATCCACCCCATAGACTGTGGGCCCCGGCCCCATATAAGTGACGCCGGTCACTCCTTACCGTGACCGGCATGGCCACTTCCATCAAGAAGATCGTCGCCGCCAGCCTGATCGGCACCACCATCGAGTGGTACGACTTCTTCCTGTACGGCTCGGCAGCCGCCCTCGTGTTCAACAAGCTCTTCTTCCCCGAGTCCGACCCGCTCACCGGCACGCTGCTGGCGTTCCTCACCTATGCCGTCGGATTCGTCGCCCGCCCGCTCGGCGGCCTGGTCTTCGGCCACTTCGGCGACCGGGTCGGCCGCAAGACGCTGCTGGTCGTCAGCCTGCTGACGATGGGCGCGGCCACGTTCCTGATCGGCTGCCTGCCGACGTACGAGACCCTGGGCCCGTCCGCGGCGCTGCTGCTGACCGCGCTGCGGCTCGTGCAGGGCTTCGCCCTCGGCGGCGAGTGGGGCGGCGCGGTGCTGATCGTCTCCGAGCACGGCGACACGGCCCGCCGCGGCTTCTGGGCCTCCTGGCCACAGGCCGGCGCCCCCGGCGGGAACCTGCTGGCCACCGGCGTGCTGGCGGCCCTGGCCGCCTGGCAGTCGGACGAAGCGTTCCTGGCGTGGGGCTGGCGGGTGCCGTTCCTGCTGTCGGGCGTGCTGGTGCTGATCGGCCTGTGGATCCGCCTGACGATCACCGAGTCGCCGGTGTTCCAGCAGGCGCCGCCGGAGAAGGCGCCGCCCATCGTGGGCGTGCTGCGGCACCACTGGAAGGACGTGCTCACCGCGATCGGCGCGCGCCTCGCGGAGAACATCTCCTTCTACCTGCTCACCGTCTTCGTCATCACGTACGCCAAGTCAGTCAAGATCGACAACTCCACCGTGCTGACCGCGGTGCTGATCGCCTCGGCCATCCACTTCGTCACGATCCCGATCTGGGGCGCGCTGTCCGACCGGATCGGCCGCCGCCCGATCTACCTGGCGGGGGCCGCCGGCATCGGAGTGTGGATCTTCGCGTTCTTCCCGCTCGTGGACACCGGCAACTTCCTGGTGATCACCCTCGCCATCACCGTCGGCCTGCTCTTCCACGGCATGATGTACGGCCCGCAGGCGGCCTTCTTCTCCGAGCTCTTCGGCACGAGGATGCGCTACACCGGCGTCTCGATCGGCGCGCAGCTCTCGGCGATCGTGGCCGGCGCGCTGGCCCCGATCATCGCGGTCGCGCTGCTGAAGTCCTACTCGAGCAGCCTGCCCATCTCGGTCTACCTTGGTCTGGCCGCGCTGCTCACCCTGGGCGCGGTCTACGCGGCCCGCGAGACCCAGGGCCGCGACCTGGCCGAGAGGATCCACGCGCGATGAAGGTCACCACGCCCAGGCTCACCCAGAACGTCCTGACCGTCGAGGGCAGGGACACCGGCGAGCCCGTGCTGTTCGTGCACGGCAACGTCTCCTCCGCCGCCTTCTGGCGCGACAGCATGGCGGCGCTGCCCGGCGGCTACCGCCCGCTCGCGGTCGACCTGCGCGGGTTCGGCGAGAGCGACCCCGCGCCCGTGGACGCCACGAGGGGCCTGCGCGACTGGTCCGACGACGTGATCGAGCTGGTCGAGGCGCTGGGCCTGGACGGGGTGCACCTGGTCGGCTGGAGCCTGGGCGGCGGCATCGTGCTGCAGGTCCTGCGCGACCGGCCGGCCGCCGTCCGGAGCGTCACCCTGGTCAACCCGGTCTCCCCGTACGGCTTCGGCGGCACCGAGGGCCCGGACGGCCGCCTCACGCACCCCGACGGCGCGGGAGCGGGCGCCGGCGCCGCCAATCCCGACTTCGTGGCCAGGCTCAAGGCGGGCGACATGTCGGACGAGTCCCCCACGTCGCCGCGCAGCGTCCTCCGCTCCGCGTACGTCAAGCACCCCGACCTCCCCGACGAGGACTTCTACGTACGCTCGATGCTCACCACCCACGTGGGCGAGGCCAACTACCCGGGCGACGCCGCCGGCTCGGCCGCCTGGCCCGGCACGGCCCCCGGCAAGCACGGCGTGCTCAACGCCATCGCCCCCACCAACTTCCGCCTGGACGACCTCCACGAGATCGACCCGAAGCCGCCCGTCCTGTGGATCAGGGGCGCCGACGACGTGATCGTCTCCGACACGTCGCTCTTCGACCTGGCCCACCTGGGCGCGCTCGGCGTCGTGCCCGGCTCCCCCGGCACCCCGGCTCAGCCCATGGTGACCCAGACCAGGGCCGTGCTGGAGCGCTACGGCCCCTACCGCGAGGCCGTCGTCGACGACTGCGGGCACAGCCCGCACCTGGAGCACCCCGAGGAGTTCCAGCGCCTGCTGACCGCCCATCTCGGGGGGTCGTGATGTTGGTCGCGCTCACCTTGGTCGCGAGCCTGCTCACCCCGGTCCCGCAGCTCACGGTGCCGGGCGCGGAGCGGACCCTGGCGGCCACGCTGGACGACCTGACCACGGCGGGCACGACGAAGACGGGCCACACCGACCCGGCCGACTGGGCCGGGCTGCACTCGGCCGCCACGGTCAACCCGACGGGCGTGCCCGGCATCCAGATCGACGGCTACTTCCCCGACACCTCCACCACCAACGCCACGCACGGCTGGAACCACGACTCCCAGTTCGTGATCAGGCTCCCAGAACGCTGGAACGGCGGCCTGGTCATCAGCGGCACCCCCGGCAACAGGGAGCAGTACGCCAACGACTACACGATCTCCGACTGGGTGCTGGCCAAGGGTTACGCGTTCGCCTCGACCGACAAGGGCAACGTCGGCGTGAACTTCCACGAGGACGGCCGCGAGCCCGGCGACGCCATCGCCGAGTGGAACGACCGCGTCACCCAGCTCACCGTGGCCGCCAAGGCCGTCGTCAGGCAGCGGTACGGCAAGAAGCCCCGGCGCACGTTCGTGGCGGGCATCTCCAACGGCGGCTATCTGGTCAGATGGCAGCTGGAGAACCGCGGCCGGCTCTACGACGGCGGCGTCGACTGGGAGGGCACGCTCTGGCGGGTCAAGGGCGACAACCTGCTGAACTTCCTGCCGCCCGCGCTGAAGGCGTACCCGGACGAGGCGGGGGTGCGGGCGGCCGGGTTCGCGGCGGGCTCGGAGTTCCTGTGGCCGTTCCACCGGCAGTACTACTGGGAGCTCACCCAGCAGCTCTACCAGAAGGAGCTGGACCCGTCCTACCAGGGCGCGGCGGCCGACTACGACTACGACCGGCGCAGGCCCTACGCGGCCGTGGCGAAGATCGCGCTGACCGGCCGGATCACCAAGCCGCTGATCACGATCCACGGGACGCTCGACACGCTGCTGCCGATCTCCCGCGACTCCGACGTCTACGCGAAGATGGTCGGCCCGCACCGGCCCTTCCGCTACCACCGCGTCGAGGGCGGCAACCACCTGGACAGCTTGGTGGACGCCTATCCCGACAAGCTGAAGCCCATGCTCCCGGCCTTCAGGAGCGCCTTCGAGGAGCTGGAGGGCTGGGTCAGTCCTTGAGGTAGCGGTGCCTGCCCGCGCGCGCCAGGCGCACCATGTGGCGCACGCCGGGCAGTCGCCTGCCGATCCGGTGCAGGATGGTGTCCCGGCCCATGGGCGAGCGCCGCCCCGGGTCGACCGCGGCGGCGGGCCGTACCTCGATCTTGCCCCTGCGCATCTCCAGCGCGAACCTGAGCCCGATCTCCTCCTCCGACGTGCGCAGCGACGTCAGCCAGGCGCCGGGGCCGAGCTGGTCGGGCGGCGGCATCAGGCGCTTGACCGGCACCTTGGCCACGAGCTGCCCCGCGAGCCGGCCGGGCACCCCGGCCTCGACCAGCGCGGGCGCGCACACCTCACGGCCACGCCGCCGGGTGCTGCGCAGCACCAGCTCCAGCGGCGGCCCGCCGCTCGGCGGCACGTACGGCACCGGCAGCACGACGTACACGTGCCCGTCGAGCTGCTTGACCTCCACCCCGCGCGACACCAGGGCGATCGACTCGGAGAACGAGCGCGGCTCGACGGCCAGGCCCAGCTCGCCGTGGTCGGTCCAGCAGGGCACCACCAGCCGCATCCTGGGGCGCTGGGCCAGCACGCCCAGGCAGTTGAGCGGGCCCGCCGAGCTGCCGACCCGGCTCCTGGCCTGGTTGGCGCCGCCGAACATGCGTACGTGCACCTCCCACTGGCCCGGCTTGAGCGGCTCGCCGACCGCGGCGCTGGTCACGTCCAGCTTGGCCTCGCCCCTGATCTGGACCCTGATCCGGCGGCGGCCGTCCTGGATGCGCTCCACGTGCTGGGTCATCGGCAGGAAGTGGATCACGCCCGTCTCGGTGTGGCGCACGTACAGCTCGACGCGGGCCCGCTCGACCGCTTCGGTGACGTCGGTGGCGCTCTCGTCCAGGGCCTTGGTCTCCAGCGAGCGCGGCGGGATCCAGTGCAGGCGCTCGCCCTCCTCCCGGTACCTGTCGGGCGTGCCGTCGCCCGCCAGGACCTCCACGGTCAGCGCGAGCACGAGCACGTGGGCGTCCCAGCGCATCTCGGTCAGGTCGGCGCGGAGCCCGGCGCGCTTGGAGGAGTTCGACAGGAGCACGATCTGGTCCAGGCGGCCCGTGCGCACGTACGCGGCCACCACGCGCAGCTGGACGGGCAGGTGGCGGTCCAGCCGATCCGGGAAGCGCTCCTCAATCAGCTCCTGCACCACCCGGAAGTGCAGGCCCCGGTCCACCGACGAGTCGGCGAACCTGGCGGTCAGCAGCGGGCGCAGCACGGCGTACCGGAACCAGTGGGCGTACATGCGGTCGCGCTGGCGGCCCTCGCCCACGCAGGCGTCGATGTCGGTGAGCAGCTCGTTCAGCTCTTTCACCAGCGCCCGCGGCTCGTCCTCGGCCCACGGCCGGTCGCCGAGGTGGCAGCAGACGTGCTCGGCCAGCACGGCGATGACCTTGGCGTGCAGGTAGGCCCGCATCACGAACGCCTGCTCGGCCATCCTGCCGCCGGGCACGGTGAAGCCCAGCTCGTGCTCCTCCAGGAAGGCGCGGCGGTAGAGCTGCTGGGGCAGGAGCAGGTGGAGCAGGCGGTCGCGCAGGATGTCGGCGCGGGCCGTGCCGCGCTCGAAGGCGACCATCGGCGGGCCGAAGTCGCGGATCAGGCGGCCGATCAGCACGTCGGCGTCGGTCTCCAGGGCGCGCTCGTGCATGCGGGCGGCCGCGTCCTTCTCCAGGCGGTCACCCTGGTCGAGGAAGTAGACGTAGTCGCCGGTGGCGGTGGCCAGGCCCACGTTGCGGCCGCGCATGGGCGTGCCCGTGTGCGGCAGGTGCAGCACGCTCACGTTGTCACGGGTCGCGGCGATCGTGTCCAGGCGTTCGCCGATTCCGTCCGTGGAGCCGTCGTCCACGAAGATCACTTCGTACTCGTCCGGGGGCATCGTCTGCTCCAGGGCGGAGCGGATGCACGCGTCGGCGGTGGCCCCTGGATTGTGGACATTGACGATCACACTGACCTTCACACCCATGCGGCCAGAGTGGGCCCGTATGCACCTTCGGGCGCGGCGGCTTGCCGATTAGAGAGGGAAAGTTGACCCTCTAATACCAACCGACCGACTGTGAGTGTCCCCATGCGCCGCAGGGCGTGCCGTAGCGGCCCTTGATGTAGCCGAGGCCCCACTTGATCTGGGTCGCGGCGTTGGTCTGCCAGTCGGAGCCCGCGCTGGCCATCTTGCTGCCGGGAAGGGACTGCGGGATGCCGTACGCGCCGGAGTAGCGGTTCATCGCCCGCTCGTTCCAGCCGCTCTCCTTCTGCCAGAGCCGCTCCAGGCAGCCCCACTGGTCGTCGCCCCAGCCCATGGAGGAGAGCATGGTCTTGGCGGTGGCCTTGTTGCTGCCCGGCGAGGGGTTGCTGCCCGGCGGGAAGTTCGCGGCGGGGAACCCGTCACCGCCCGGCGCCTTCTTCGGCACCACCCAGTCGATGTCGGGGTTCTTGCCCGCGGAGGACCGGCCGTCCTTCAGCTTGTCCGCCTTGTACGCCTGCTCGGCCGCGTTCTTGAGCGCGTCGTTCTGCGGGTCGGGCGTGTAGAAGCTGCCGCTGGCGATGGAGCCCAGCTGCTCGGGCGTGAAGGGGGTGACGGCTGGCCTGTTGGCGTTCTCGATGGCGCGGAGTGCGACGAAAGTGCCTCCGCCGCCCACTACCACCAGCGAAACGACGGTGATGACCACCGCTTTCGCGCTCACGCGCCTCTTGGGCCGGCGCGCCGGGGAGAAGTCTTCCTTCTGCGGGCGCTCACTCAACTGCGGACCGGGGCTCACGAACCATGAGCTTGCCTTGTCCTGGGGGGTGGTGCGCAACCGAAACGCGAGAATCGCTTGGGACCCCGTTGGCTAACTTGCTGGTAAGCGTGGCGTTTCCGAAATAGTGTGATATTGCTCACACAAAGGACAGCTCCCCCTCGGGCGCCCGTGAACCGAAGGGAAGCCGCTTCCAGGCTGCCGCGGCTACTTTGGTGTCCCATCAGTGACATGTCACAGTTTGGTGACTTAGTTCGGGCATTCGGGACATGGAATAATAATTTGTGCGTGGCTGGCATCCTCCTGGTTGAAGACGACCCCTCGGTCCGCATGGCTCTCGAGCTGGCGCTGACCCGTCAGGGACACTCCGTCACGTCGTACGCGACGGGCGAGGAGGCATTGGACCACATCAGGGCCCGCCGCCCGGAGATCGCGATCCTCGACGTGATGCTCCCGGGGATCGACGGGGTCGAGGTGTGCCGTCGCGTACGCAAGCTCGACCAGCTCCCCGTCATCCTGCTCACGGCCCGCGGCGACGACCTGGACGTGGTGGTCGGGCTGGAGGCCGGCGCGGACGACTACGTGGTCAAGCCGGTCGAGCCCCGGGTCCTGGACGCGCGCATCCGCGCCATCCTGCGCAGGGCCGAGTCCGCCGCCTCCGATCGCATCACCTTCGGCGACCTCGTGATCGACCGGGGCGCGCTCAAGGTCATGCTGGCCGACAAGGAGATCCACCTGACGCCGACCGAGCTGCGGCTGCTGCTGGAGCTCGTACGACACCCCGGCCAGGTGCTCAACCGCCGCTACCTGCTGCGCGAGGTGTGGGACCACACGCACATCGCCGACTCCCGGCTGGTGGACGCCTGCGTGCAGCGGATCCGGGCCAAGATCGAGCCGAAGCCGGCCGAGCCCGTGTTCATCCACACGGTGCGCGGGTTCGGCTACCGCTTCAGCCCTCCGTGATCCCCCTGCCCACCGGGCTGCGCGCCCGCCTCGTCATCACGTTCACGCTGGTCGCCGTCACCGCCTCGCTGCTGGTCGCCACCATCGGCTTCGAGCTGGCCAAGACCGCGCTCGTGACCCGCGAGGAGAACACCTCGCTCGACCTCGTGATCAGAGAGCTGGGGAGCATCACCTTCCCCGTCGGCAAGCTCGCGGCCGGCGAGGCCGCGCCGACCATCAAGGAGCTGGACCGCGTCGCCGCCGGGCTCAGCGGGCCGGGCCGCAGCGTGATCGTCGAGTACGGCGGCCTGGTCTCCCTCGAAGGCTCCATGACCATGAGCGACGTGCCCAACGAGCTCTACGGCCGGGCCAAGCAGAGCGTGGTCACCCAGCGCAAGGTCATCCGCAACGAGCTCTGGCTCATCATCGGCGCCGAGGTCTATCGCGACTTCGACGGCACGCCCGAGGCCACGGGGCTGCGCGCGTTCGTGTTCTTCCCGATGCGGGGCGACGAGAACCAGCTCAACACGCTCAGGACCACGCTCGCCCAGGCCGGCGCCGCCATCGTGCTGATCGCGCTGGTCGTGGCGCTGCTGTCGGCCAGGCAGGTGCTGCTGCCGGTCCGGCGGCTCAGCGCCGCCGCGCAGGCGCTCGGCCAGGGCCGGCTGGACACGCGCCTGCCCGTCCACGGGCAGGACGAGCTGGCCGAGCTGACCGCCCGCTTCAACGACGCGGCCGCGGCGCTGGAGCTGAGCGTGTCCGAGCTGCGCTCGCTGGAGGCCATGTCGCGCAGGTTCGTGGCGGACGTCTCGCACGAGCTGCGCACGCCCCTGACCGCCATGACGGCCGTGGCCGACATGCTCTCCGAGGAGGCGGGCCGGCTGCCGGAGGCGCCGGCCGAGGCCGTCCGGCTGGTGCTCAGGGAGATCGAGCGCCTGCGCGAGCTGGTCGAGCACCTCATCGAGATCAGCCGCTTCGACGCGGGCACGGCCACGCTCAACGTCGAGCCGGTGAACGTGGCCGACGCCATCGCGGACTGCCTGGAGGTACGCGGCTGGAGCGACCAGGTGCAGGTGAAGGCGTCCCAGGGCTTGACGGTGAACCTCGACCCGAGGAGGTTCGACGTCATCGTGGCCAACCTGGTCGGCAACGCGCTCAAGCATGGGCAGCCCCCGATCATGGTGAGCGCCAGGGGCACCGAGAACGGCCTGGAGGTGAAGGTGCGCGACCACGGCAAGGGCATACCGCGCGAGGCGCTGCCGCACGTCTTCGACCGATTCTTCAAGGCCGGCGCGGGCCGGGCCCGCAGTCAGGGCAGCGGCCTCGGCCTCGCCATCGCCAGAGCGAACGTCCACCTCCACGGCGGCACGATCTCCGTACGCCTGCAGAATCCCGGCACGCTCTTCACGGTCTGGCTGCCACACTCATGACCGCTGTCCGCGCTCTCGCGCTCGTCCTCCTGCTCGCCCTGACGGCCTGCGGCATCTCGCCCACGGACGTCCAGGACCGGGGCAACGCGCCCACCATCAAGATCCCGCCGCCGTCCAAGACGATCTTCCTGATCAGGAACGGCAAGCTCGCCCTGGAAGCGGCCGACGTCGAGAACGAGACCGTCGCCAGCCTGCTCAGCGCGCTGTTCGCGGCCTCCTCGGAGCCTCTCGACGGCGGGCGGGACACCGCGCTGCGCGGGTTCACGTACCTGGGGATCAAGGACTCGCTGAACCCCGTGCAGCGGGACGAGGTCCAGCTCCCGCGCACCTCGACGCTGACCGTCTACATCAGGGGCGACGGCACGCTCACCAAACTCGGCCTGGCGCAGATCGTCTGCACGGCCCAGCAGGACGCGGCGTACGAGATGGTGAAGGTCATCCGGGACAACGCGAACCGCCCCTCCAAGTCGGAGGGGCAGCACACCTGCGGCGAACTCAAGTGATCATGGTGGGCCGCGTCCGGCGGCCCACCGCCTACATCGTGATGTCCTCGAGCATCTCCGTCACCAGCGCCGCGATCGGCGAGCGCTCCGACCTGGTCAGCGTGACGTGCGCGAAGAGCGGGTGGCCCTTGAGCTTCTCCACCACCGCCACCACGCCGTCGTGCCGGCCGACGCGGAGGTTGTCGCGCTGGGCCACGTCGTGGGTGAGCACGACCCGCGAGTTGGCGCCGATCCGGCTCAGCACGGTCAGCAGCACCCCGCGCTCCAGCGACTGGGCCTCGTCCACGATCACGAACGCGTCGTGCAGCGACCGGCCTCGTATGTGCGTCAGCGGGAGCACCTCCAGCATGCCCCTGTCGAGCACCTCCTCGATCACCTCGGGCGAGGTGATCGCGCCCAGCGTGTCGTAGACCGCCTGCGCCCACGGGCCCATCTTCTCGCCCTCGGTGCCCGGCAGGTAGCCGAGCTCCTGGCCGCCCACGGCGTACAGGGGGCGGAAGACGACCACCTTGCGGTGCTGGCGGCGCTCCAGGACCGCCTCCAGGCCCGCGCAGAGCGCGAGCGCCGACTTGCCGGTGCCGGCCCGGCCGCCCAGCGAGACGATGCCGATCTCCGGGTCCATCAGCAGGTCGAGCGCGATGCGCTGCTCGGCGGAGCGGCCGTGCAGGCCGAACACCTCGCGGTCGCCGCGGACGAGCTTCACCGACTTGTCCGGCTGCACCCTGCCGAGCGCCGAGCCCTTGGCCGACAGCAGCCGCAGGCCGGTGTGCGCCGGCAGGTCCCTGACCTCCTCGAGGTCGGCGCTGCCCTGGTCGAAGAGCGTCTCGACGTCCTCCGCGGTCACCTGGACCTCGGCCATACCCGTCCAGCCCGACTCGTGTACGAGCTCGGCGCGGTATTCCTCGGCCGCCAGGCCGATCGAGGCCGCCTTGACGCGCAGCGGCAGGTCCTTGGACACCAGGACCACGTCGCAGCCCTCCGCGGCCAGCGAGCGGGCCACGGTCAGGATGCGGGTGTCGTTGTCACCCAGGCGGAACCCGACGGGCAGGATCGACGGATCGCTGTGATTGAGCTCAACCCTGATCGTGCCGTCCCCTGTCGGCATCGCCTCGTCGAGCCTGCCGTACTGGATCCGCAGGTCGTCGAGGTAGCGCAGGGCCTTCCTGGCGAAGTAGCCGAGCTCGGGATGATGCCGCTTCCCCTCCAGCTCGGTGATGACCACGATGGGAAGAACCACGTCGTGCTCGGCGAAGCGGGTCATTGCCGCCGGGTCGGCTAGCAGGACCGACGTGTCCAGCACGTACGTGCGCTTGGCCGACAGGTGAGTAGGGTTGCTCGAGGACACTGCCACACGTTCTCCCCCGGGCGCCCATAAGCGCGAGCGCCCTGCAGACGAGGCGGGATTCGGACCGGTCCCACATCCCCGACCGCGAGCTGCCGTCGGCGCCGGGTACCGGCCCCCCTCGGCAGATCTTGGTGCAAAGGCGGGCCCTCTCCGAAATGTCCGGCCTGCGGTCGGACATTTACTACGTTACGTTCTGAATGCCCCGTTGTCGCGTCATGAACCGTAACGTCGGTGTCTCGCAGCGTAGTCGCGCAGCGCCCGCAGGAAGTCAACCCTGCGGAAGTCAGGCCAGTAGGCCTCGTGGAAGTAGAACTCTGAGTGAGCGCTCTGCCAGAGCATGAAGCCGGACAGGCGCTGCTCGCCCGAGGTCCGGATGAGGAGGTCCGGGTCGGGTTGGCCGCGAGTGTAGAGATGCTCCGCGATGTGCTCCACATCGAGCACCTCAACGAGGTCCTCGATGCTCGCCCCTTTGCTCGCTTGCTCCTGGAGCAGTGAGCGCACCGCATCGGCAATCTCACGCCTTCCTCCATACCCAACTGCAACGTTCACAATCAGGCCCGGACGGTGTGATGATGCTTCCTTTGCGTTTTTTAGGACATTCGCCGTTCGGTCTGGCAGCAGATCCAGCGCGCCGACGGGGCTGATCCGCCAGCCCTCGTCCACCAGCTCCTGCGTCACGTCCTCGATGATGCGCAGCAGGGGCTCCAGCTCTTCCTTCGGCCGGTTGAGGTTGTCGTTGGACAACATCCAGACGGTGACGACCTCGACGCCCGTCTCGCGGCACCAGCCGAGCAGCTCCGAGATCTTGTCCGCGCCCTTGCGATGGCCGGTGGCGACGTCACGCATGCCCATCGCACGTGCCCAGCGGCGGTTGCCGTCGATGATCACCCCGACGTGCCGGGGGATGATGTCCTTCGACAGCTTGGACTCCAGCCGGTGCTCATACAGCCGGTAGACCAGATCGCGCAGGCCCACGGAGTGCCTCCCCAGCGGTTGCCTTCGGTCGCATGACCCAACAGGCAATTATCACCGCGAATCGCCCGTGCCTGCTCCCTCTAGTGGATTCCTCGCCAGATCTCTACCTTCTAGACATCCTTCCGCCTCATCCACGAGGCTCCGGACGAACACCGACAGCTCCGACGACGTCAGCACCGCCCGCATGCCCACGCCCGTCGAGCCCCACGCCTCCACGTACGCCCTTCTGGTCAGCCGCCACTCGCCCTCGGCGGCCTGCCACACGGGGATGGTCCTGAGCTGGCAGCGCAGCTCCCCACCGCCCACCAGGCCCGCCCTGGTGCGGTAGCGGAAGGAGAACAGCTCGCTGTCCGGCTCCTCGTCGGGGAACCTGTCGTCGGGGTCCGTCCACCGCTTGGCCGCTCCCCGTCCCCGGCGGGCCTCGTCCACGCCGCGCGCCAGGCGCGCGAGCAGCCAGCCGCACCGCTCCCCGACGCTCCCGTACGGCGTGCCGTCGCGATGCAGCTCAAGGGTGACCTCGTACGGCGTGCCGACGCTGTCCTTGCATGCCACTGGTGTGACGGTCAGATAAGACCCGTCGACGCAACGCAATCCCCCCATTCTCTGACGGTTTCCGGCCGAATGTCGGTTAAACCGGCTATGCCGGATCCGCCCCTGGCCAGATGTGGCCAGAGGGAGTCACGGGAGAAAACGAGACCACCAGCGGGGTTTGCGCGGCGGGCCGGGCATGCGACCGCGCTCGCGCAGCCAGTCGGCGAAGTCGTTCGCGTCGGTGCGGTAGTTGGGCGGGGGCTCGCCGCGGGAGCGCGCGTAGGCGGCGAACTCCGCGGCCAGGTCGGGGCCCGCCGCGGCGGCGGCGTCGGGCCGTATCCTGGCCACGATGCCGCGCCGCTTGGCGACCAGGCTCGACGCCTGCGCCCGCATCCGCTCCGGGTCGAACCCCTGGGGCGCCGGGGCCCCGGCGACGAGCGCGGCCACCACGTGCCCCTGCGCCTCGGCCAGCCGCCGCCGGGCCTCCCCCAGCCCCTCGTCGTCCGCCGTCCCCCGCCGGTCGGTCATCCGGGCTCCCGGGCCGCGGACATCGCCGTGCGGATCCTGGCCAGCTCGCTCTCCAGGGCGGCGTCGCTCGGGTAGTCGTCGTCCCACTCCAGCAGCGCGCCCGGCGGGGTGGCGCGGGCGCACAGCTCCGTGAGCAGGTCGAGCACCGGCTCCGGCGCGAAGGCGGTGTGCGTGTCGTGCCAGATGCCGTGGTGCTCCTCCCCGCCGGCCACATGGACGTACGCGAGGTGTTCGAGCGGCAGCGCGTCGAGCGCGTCCGTGGCCGACAACCCCAGGTTGAACTGGTTGGTGTAGAGGTTGGCCACGTCGATCAGCAGCCCGACCCCGGTCCGCTCGACCAGTTCGGCGAGGAACTGGGCCTCGGTCAGCTCGTCGTCCGGCCAGCCGAAGATGGCCGCGACGTTCTCCAGGGCGAGCGGCACCGGCAGCGCGTCCTGCGCCCTGCGTACGTTCTCGGTGATGACCCGCAGGGAATCGCGGGTGCGCGGCACCGGCAACAGGTGCCCGACCTCGATGCCGCCGCCCCGTACGAACGCCAGGTGCTCGCTGACCAGCGGCGAGTCCAGCGCCTCCGCGCAGGCGGCCAGGTGGGCGAGCCGGGCCGGGGAGGGCGGCTCGGCGCCGCCGACGCCGAGCGACACCCCGTGCGGGATCACCGGCAGGCCCCTGGCCCGCAGCACGCGTAACGACTCGGGGAGGTCGGCGGGCTTGATGTTCTCGGCGACGACTTCCAGGAAGTCGACGCCGGGCATCCGCTCGATGGACAGGTCCAGCTCGGCCCGCCAGCCGATCCCCACCCCCAGCTCGCCCCCGGCACGCTGCCCGGCTCCCGGCTCGGCCATGTCAGCTTCCTCCTCCTCCGCAGCCACCGCCGCCGCAGCCGCTGCCGCCGCCACAGCCCGACGAGCCGCCGCCGCAGCCGTGGTGGGACACCCCGCCGCAGCCGCCGCCGCTGCTGTATCCGCCACCGTACGTGGACTGCCGCCTGGGCCGGCGGGCCGCCCGCAGGTCGGCCTTCAGCTGCGCGCCCGGGCCGTACAGCGCGACGTGCGTCCGCCCGTCCCCCGAGCCCAGCGGGCACGTCTTCCTGGCGTTGCCCAGCCGCTCCACCCCGTGGGCGGTGAGCGCGTCGCGGCGGGACCTCCTGCGGTTGCGGATCACGCCGGCCGCGCCCGCGCCGGTGATCGCCAGGGCGATCAGCGAGATCATCAGGAGCGGCTTCGTACCCTCGGTGAGCACGGTGACCACGGCCGCCACGGCCCCCGCGAAGGCCAGTGCCGACACCACCTGGAGCCCGGCGGCCAGCCGGTCGAGCCGCCTGGCGCGGTCGACGGGCAGGACCAGGCCGACGTCCGTGAGATGGCGCTTGAGCCCGTCCATGGCCAGGCTCCTGCGTACCTCGATCTTGAGCGCGGATGCCGGGAGCCCGGAACGTTCGGCGACGGTGGCCAGCGTCGCCTGCTCGATGGGGTCCCGCGACACCGACGGCGCGTGGACGCTGTGCACGTGCCCCCCGCGTGACACGCGCAGATCTCCCGAGCCGGTCAGGAGCGCGATGGCCGTGCCGGCCACCTGCTCGGGGCCGCCCGCCAGATAGGCGAGCTCGTAATGGCCCAATTTCTGGCCCAGGGCGCGAGTACGGGACGTCGCCGGGACGGCGTGCTCGCGTTTGAATGCGGAGGCGGTGGTGAGGGCTATCGCCGCCAGAGCCACCGAAAGGATCAGCAGGAACAGGTCCATTTAGGCCTCCCTCCGTACAGCCGGATCAGGCTGGTTATCGGAAGGACGCGTAAGGCAGAGGTAAAGGTTTCGTTCTGCTCATTTAGATTATTCGAATTTCGTCAGCTGCTTCCTCCGCCGCAGCTCGAACCGCCACCCCCGCAACTCGAACCACTACCGCAACTCGACGAGCTCCCACCGCAACTCGACGATCCGCCGCCGAAGTCCATGCCGCCGAAGCCGCCGGAGGAGTCGCCGCCGAACGTCGTGCCGTCGCCTCCGCCGTACGTCCCGCAGGCGCCGGCGCAGTCGCCTCCCGGGTCGCCGGCCGAGAGCTCGTCGCACAGGCTCTGGTCCCCGGCGTCCTGCAGCCCGTACAGCGCGACGGGTATCCCGACCGCCAGGGCCAGGGAGCTCTGGTCGTGCGCGCCCCTCGGGTGGTGGCCGCGAGCCGACAGCAGGACCGCGCGCCCCTCCTTGGTGAGGACGTTCCGCAGCCTGCGGCGCTGCCGGGCGAGCGCGGCGAGCCCCGAGACGACCGCGATCACGGTGAAGAACAGCACCCCGAGGAAGATCGGCTCCTTGGCCGCCAGCCCGGCGGCCGCCAGCGCGACCACCAGCAGCGCGAACCCGCCCGCCACGGCCACGGCCGCCTTCTGCAGCTTCCTGCGCCGCCACGCCGTCCCGAACGCCTCCTCCGGCACGATCAGGCCGCGTGCCCGGAGGCCGCCGGCCAGCCCGGCCAGCGCCGGATGCGCCTCCAGCTCCCGCCGCAGCTCGCCGGCCCGGTAACCGCCCGGCCTGGCGGCCAGCGCGTCCAGCACGGCCTGCTCGATCGGCACCGGCGAGGGCCGCGCGCCGCGGACGGCGGTGACCTGCGACCCCCGTGACACGCGAACGGCGCCGGCCCTCGCGAGGACGGCCAGCGCCGTGTTGATGGCCCGCCGGGGCCCGCCGGACAGATAGGCCAGCTCGTAGTGGGACAGGTCATGCCCGGCGCCCGTGGGCTCCGGCTCGCTGACGCGCCTGCGCTCGCGCTCGACGCTCTGTTCCGCCACGTTGACCAGGAAAACCACGCCCAGCGCGGCGAAGAGCAGGAAGTAGTCCACGGCGGCCCCTCCTAGCGGTACGGCAGTCCGTCAAGTTAGACGGAGCCGCCGTACCGCACAAGGGGGTCAGCCGAGCCGATCCAGCAGAGCGTTGTACTCGTCCCACAGTTCCTTCGGCAGATGCGAGCCGAACTTGTCGAAGTGGGCCGGGATCAGCGACGCCTCCTCGCGCCACACTTCCTTGTCGACGGACAGGAGCGTGCGCAGGTCCTCCTCACTCAGGTCCAGGCCCTTGGTGTCGAGGTCGGCCGGCAGCAGGCCGATCGCCGTCGGCACGGCCTTGGCCTCGCCGTTGAGCCGGTCGACGATCCACTTGAGCACGCGGCTGTTCTCGCCGAAGCCCGGCCAGACGAACTTGCCCTCGGCGTTCTTGCGGAACCAGTTGACGTAGTAGATCCGCGGGAGCTCGGCGCCCTTGCGGCGGCCGATCTCCAGCCAGTGGTCGAAGTAGTCGCCCATGTTGTAGCCGCAGAACGGCAGCATGGCGAACGGGTCGTGGCGCAGCTCGCCCACCTTGCCCTCGGCCGCGGCGGTCTTCTCGGAGGCGACGTTGGCTCCGAGAAAGACGCCGTGCTCCCAGCTCAGCGACTCCGTGACCAGCGGCACCGCGGTGGCGCGGCGACCGCCGAACAAGATCGCTGAGATGGGCACGCCCTTGGGGTCCTGCCACTCGGGTGCGATGGTCGGGCACTGAGCGGCGGGAGTGGTGAAGCGGGCGTTCGGGTGGGCGGCGGGCTCACCGCTCTCGGGCGTCCAGGAACGCCCCTTCCAGTCGGTCAGGTGCGCCGGCGGCTCCTCGGTCAGCCCCTCCCACCACACGTCGCCGTCGTCGGTGAGCGCGACGTTGGTGAAGATGCTGTTGCCCCAGAGCGTCCTGATCGCGTTGGCGTTGGTCACCTGGCCGGTGCCGGGCGCGACGCCGAAGAAGCCGGCCTCCGGGTTGATCGCGTACAGGCGGCCGTCGTCGCCGAAGCGCATCCAGGCGATGTCGTCGCCGATCGTCTCGACCTTCCAGCCCGGGATCGTGGGCTGGAGCATGGCGAGGTTGGTCTTGCCGCAGGCGCTCGGGAAGGCGGCCGCGATGTAGCGGGTCTCGCCGGACGGCGGCGTGAGCTTGAGGATCAGCATGTGCTCGGCCATCCAGCCCTCGTCGCGGGCCATGGCGCTGGCGATGCGCAGCGCGTAGCACTTCTTGCCGAGCAGGGCGTTGCCGCCGTAGCCGGAGCCGTACGACCAGATCTCGCGGGTCTCCGGGAAGTGGCTGATGTACTTGGTCGAGCTGCACGGCCACGGCACGTCCTGCTGACCGTGGGCCAGCGGCGCCCCGACGGAGTGCACCGCCTTGACGAACTCGCCGTGTTGATGGTCGCGCTTGCTGCGGCCTCCGTCGGCTTGTCCCTCGCTCTCTCCGGCCTTTCGCGCCGCTCCGCGCTTCTCGATCAGGCGAAGAGCCTTCTCCCCCATCCTCGTCATGATCCGCATGGAGACGGCGACGTACGGGGAGTCGGTGATCTCGACGCCGAGCTGCGAGATCTCGCCGCCGAGCGGGCCCATGCAGAACGGCACGACGTACATCGTGCGGCCGCGCATGCAGCCCTTGAAGAGCTGCCCGAACGTCCGGCGCATCTCGTCGGGCGCGATCCAGTTGTTGGTCGGCCCCGCGTCCTCCTCGTGCTCGGAGCAGATGAAGGTGCGGTCCTCCACCCGGGCCACGTCGCTGGGGTCGGACTTGGCGTAGAAGCTGTTGGGCCGGGCGGCGAGTCGCGTGAACGTCCCCTGATCCACGAGAAGGTTGGTCAGGCGCGTCCACTCCTCCTCGGACCCGTCGCACCACTCGATCCGGTCTGGCTGGGTCAGGGCGGCGATCTCGTTCACCCACGCGGCCAATTCGCTATTGCTGGTCGGTGCGGGCACTTCCACGGAAACGGACACGACTGCGACTCCTCCACTCTCTCAGGGCCCAGTCATCATTAACGACGAAGCGGCATGAAAGCCAATTGGCATAGACCTGTTGGCTTTGCCCGTCGTCGCAGGCAGGGACCCTGACGATTGGTGGAGCCTACCCAGCCCGAGCAGATTTAAAAGAGAATTAACATGCAGTGGTCCAGTCCAATTCGCCTGGTCTAAACCAATTTCCCAAGTGGTTTAGTCCATTTCCGCGCCCGTTTCCGCTGCGTGGTCTCAGGAATTGACATCGGGCCCCGCGGAGCGAACGCGGTCGACATGCTGCAGCGCGTCCCGCAGGTCGGCCAGCCACGTGTCGGTGTGCTTCCCGACCAGACGCACGCACCAGGCGAGCGCGTCACTGCGACTCCTGGCCACCCCTGCGGCCACGAGCGTGTCCAGTACCTGCCGCTCCGTCTGGCGCAACCGGGTCATCACGGGCACGGACAGTGTGGTGAACATCACAGTCTCGCCGCCGCAGACCACGCCCCAGGACACCTTCTGCCGGAACTTCCGCTCGGCCTCCCGGGCGATCTCGATCCGCCGCTCGCGCGTCTCCTCCCTGAACCTCCTGGCCAGCCCCTCGATCAAGGCGGCCCGCTCGGCCTCGGGCACGTCGTCCGGGAGGTCGGGGAGCGTGCCCAGCACCGCGATCTCCTCGCGGTCCCTGACGATCTCGGGCGCACCGGTGAACCAACCTTCGGGCAGCCGCCCGGTGAACCAGCCGTGAATCTGCGCGGTGTCGTCGTCTGTTGCCATGTAATCACCATTACATAGTTGCAGGCTAAATGCACGCGTTGGAGGCCGCGTTTGAACTCCCCTCCACCCTCTCTGACCTCAGCTCCTGCCTCCCGCCACACCCGCCTCTGCGCCCTCGCACCGAGTCGGCACGCCTGCGCAGTGTGCCTGCGCGGAGGCGTGGCGGCGCGCTGTGGAGGCGCGCTACGGACCACCCGCCCGGCGGTGAAGGGCGATCGGCGCAGGGGCGCGGTACGTGGGGCGCACGATCGTGCATCGCATCGGTGGCGTGCGGCGCCGAAGGGACGTGTGACGGACGCGGCGGGGTGGGACTGCGGGGTCAGCGGACCTTGGCGGCCACGGTCGGGCTCACGCGGATGACGCCCGCCAGGTTGCGGGTGTGCACCGGTGAGATCTTGACGACGTCACCCGTGCGCGGCGCCTGGATCATCTTCCCGTCACCCCAATAAATCGCCACATGGGAGATGTAGTCGGGATTGGTCGGGTCAAGGCGCCAGAAGATCAGATCGCCCGGCTGCGCCTGCGAGAAGGGAACCTGCTGCCCGGTCACCCACTGCTGGTGCGTCACCCGAGGCATCCGCACCCCCGCCTGGGCGAAGGCCCACTGGACCAGGCCCGAGCAGTCGAAGGTTTCCGGCCCCTCGGCCCCCCACACGTACGGCCGGCCGAGCTTGGAGGCGGCGGCCTTGAGCGCCACGGTGACCTGCTCGCCCGTCATGAACGACCCCGTGGTCCAGGTACGGGTCGGGGTCTGCGGCTGCGGGAGCACCGGGTTTACCATGGCCACCTGCGTGCCCTTGGGCAGCCGCTTGAGGATGGCCTTGCGCAGCACGTCGGAGTTGGTGTCGGGGGCGCTCACGATGAGCGCGTTGTCGTGCGGCAGCCCCAAGATCCGCCCCACGTTCTTGGACACGACGGCGTCCACCGCGCCGAACCCGGTGGTGGCGTACGCGCCGATCCGCAGCGTCCCGGCCGGGCTCGCCACCCTCCGGTGCAGCGCGAGCCCACCGTCGTTGCCGAGCACGAACGACACCGCCACGTCGCCGGCCGCGACGTTCTGCCACAGCGCGTCGGACGAAGCGGTCACCTTGGGCGTGTACGAGCGGAAGGTGGACGGATTGACCGCCAGCGTCTGCACCCGCTTGTCGTCGAGCATGACCGACGCCGCGTCGGCCAACTCCAGCGCCCGCACCCCGCGCAGCTTGGCCACCTTCCGTAACAACTCGTTGGTGAACGGCTTGCGGGTCAGCACGAACAGGTTGGGCTTGTGCAGCTTCTTCAGCGGCTCCACGGGCTGGATCGTGGTGGCGGGCGGCTGTTGCGGCTGCCCCTGCTGCTGGCCCTGCTGCCGTTGCGGCCGGCGCTGCTGCGCCAGTGGCGTCTGCTCGGGCGCGTCCTGGGCGCGTACGAGCCCGACCTCCTGGCCCGATCGAGCCAGCAGCAGCACGTCGGCGGTCAGCACCGCGACCAGCGCCACCACGATGAACGGCACCAGCTTGTACGTGTTGCGCCGCCTACGAGAGTTGACCAGGAAGCTGAGGTCCTGCCGGATCCCGGAGGCACGCGAAAAATCCGCCGGGCCGACGTGGGCCCGGCGGTCGTCCTGCGGGGGTGTCAGTTGCCGATGTACGGCACTGCCTCAAGGATCTCGACCGTGTTCTGGCGGCCGTTGGGCATGGAATAGGTCGCCTTCTCCCCGATCTTCTTGCCGTTGATCGCCGCACCCAGCGGGGACTTCGGCGAGTAGACGTCGATCGGGGCTCCGCTCTCTTCGCGGGAGGCGAGCAGGAAGGTGACCTCGTCGTCGTCGCCGACGAACCGGATGGTCACGGTCATGCCGGGGCCCACCACGCCCTCGGCCTTGGGGGCCTCTCCCACCTGGGCGTTGTCGAGGATCTGCCGGAGGTGGAAGATCCGGGCCTCCATCTTGCCCTGCTCGTCCTTGGCGGCGTGGTAGCCGCCGTTCTCACGCAGGTCGCCCTCTTCGCGGGCGGCTTCGATCTTCTTGGCGATGTCGACGCGCCCGGGGCCAGAGAGATATTCGTACTCCGCCTTCAGGCGGTCGTACGCCTCCTGCGTCAGCCATGTGACGTTCTCATCGCGAGAGTCGGCCACGGGTTCTCCTTGCTTGCCTAGGGGGCCCTGAGGTCACTTGAGGTTACGTGTGGTTGAATTGCGAAAGGCTAACAAGTCAACAGCTCCAACGCTTCCCCAAATGTCTCACTATACGAGATTGCAGTACTGGATGTGGACGGAAGTGGCCTGACCACTCGTGTCGAGGCTCTCCTTGATCTGCTTACTACCCCCGCCAGCCGAGATTCTTACTTCCTTGCTGCCCACTTCCGCGTGATAGACGTCCAGCGCCCTGATCCGGCAGACGGCCACCCTATCGTCTGGCTTGTACACCTCAAAGGTGATCTCCGCGCGATTCGCGCTCACGACGTTGAACGTCACCACCTGCGACGGCGCCTCCGAGCCGCCCGGCGTCATCGACCACATCACGTAGCCCCAGCCACCCGCGATGATGGCCACCAGCACGCCGATCACGACGTGGACGACCAACCGGCCGCCTCGTCTGGGGCGATCGGGAAAGTCGTCGGGTGTGCCGAGAACTGGCTGGTTCTCGACATCTCTGGTCGCCATGGCGGAATCTCCCTGCACTCCCTGAGCGTTATCCGAGACAATTGTCGCCCGCGGGGGGTGTGCCCTCGCGACCGCCCAGCAGAAACTAGCCTCTCTGGGCGAGTGACCGGTCCCTACTGAGGAGACATCGAGCCCGTGAGTGCACCGCTGAGGCTGATGGCCGTCCACGCCCACCCCGATGACGAGTCGAGCAAGGGCGCCGCCACGATGGCGCGTTACGTGCGCGAAGGCGTGGAAGTGCTGGTCTGTACGCTCACGGGCGGTGAGCGGGGCTCCGTGCTCAACCCCAAGATGGACCGGCCCGAGATCGTGGCGAACATCGCCGCGGTGCGCAAGGCCGAGATGGACCGGGCCCGCGAGATCCTTGGCGTGCGGCAGCGTTTCATGGGCTTCGTCGACTCCGGGCTCCCGGAGAACGAGGACGAGGCGCTGCCCGAGGGTTGCTTCGCCTTGCAGAAACTGGAGGACGCCTCGGCGCCGCTGGTGGCGGCCGTGCGGGAGTTCAGGCCGCACGTGATCATCACGTACGACGACGACGGCGGCTACCCGCACCCCGACCACATCATGACCAACAAGGTCTCGGTGGAGGCCTTCGAGGCGGCCGGCGACCCCGACCGCTACCCAGGCGCGGGCGACCCGTGGCAGCCGCTGAAGCTCTACTACCAGATGGGCTTCACCAAGGAGCGCTTCGAGGCGCTGCACGAGGCGATGACCGCGCGCGGCCTCGGCTCGCCGTACGCCGACTGGATCTCCCGCTGGGAGGACCGCCCGGCCAAGTGGCCGGTGACCACGCGGGTGCCGTGCGGCGACTACTTCGAGATCCGCGACCAGGCCCTGATCGCCCACGCCACCCAGATCGACCCCGACAGCTGGTGGTTCGTCTGCCCGCGCGAGCTGCAGCAGGAGATCTGGCCGACCGAGGACTACCACCTGGCGCGCTCGCTGGTGGACACGGACCTGCCGGAGGACGACCTGTTCGCGGGCATCCACGCCGAGGACGTCTCCCCCGCCTGCCACTGACGGGACCACGCTCCCCCAGTGGCAGACTGGAGCTGTGAACGTTCTAGCAGCAGGTGATGTGAGTCCGGGCCTGCTCGGCTTCGTCGTCGTGGCTTTCCTCGGCTTTGCTCTGTACTTTCTGATCAAGTCGATGAACAAGCAGATGTCGAAGATCCAGGTCCCCCATGAGGGCGACGTGGACGATAAGAAGGCCGAGTAGATGCCGATCGAAGTTGTCGACAACTCGACGGAAAACCGGTTCGAGGTGCTGGTGGACGGCAAGGTGGCCGGGTTCGCCGACTACCGGCTGCTGCCCACCAAGATCGTCTTCACGCACACCGAGGTGCTGCCCGCGTACGAGGGGCAGGGGCTGGCGAGCAAGCTGGTCGCGTTCGCGCTCCAGGCGAGCGCCGACACCGGCCTGCGCGTCGTGCCGCTCTGCCCCTACGTGGCGAAGTACATCGAGCGCCACCCCGAGTTCCAGGGCCTGGTCGACGGCTCATTCGGCAGCGGGTGACCAGGCGCGTTCCAGCGCCTTCGGCAGGCCCCACCAGCCCAGCGGGGTGAGCACCTCGTCCCGGTCCACGATGCCGAGGTGGCCCCACAGGCTCACCACCGACCCGAACAGCGCCTCGGTCGCGTTGAGATCGTCGACGACCTGATCGTCGACGTCGATGTCCTCCGACTCGGAGATCAGCCGTGCCATCCGCTCGGGCGAGGCCAGCACCCCCGGGCCCAGCCTCGCCAGCGCCGCCACCCCGGCCAGCCAGTCGGCGTGCTGGATCGCGCAGAGGTTGGCCAGCGTCGCGTCCTCCAGGCTGAGCTCCCCGTCGAGATCGATGAACTCCTCCAGCACGTCCCCGCTCTCCGACAGGTCCGAGATCGGCCCCGCGATGCCCGCCACCACCGCCAGCCACAGCTCGCCGTCGTCGTCCGGCATCGGGCCGTCGTCGAACCCGGCGCAGGCCCGCAGCACGTTGGCCGGGTAGCCGGGCAGGGCGAGCAGCGCGCGCAGGCGCGCCCCCGCCGTCTCCAGCTCGCCGGCGGGCAGCTCGGGCTGCTTGGGCAGGCCGCCGACGATCCGCCGCAGCTCCGACAGCGCGAACGCCTCCTCCTCGTCCCAGGCCGCGAACGACTCCTCGTCCTGCTCGTCGTTCACCGCGAACCCCGGCACCCTGCCGTCGGGCAGCGGCGTGCTGAGCCAGTGCTCCTGCAGCTCCTCGTACGCGCGGCGGGCCCCTTGGTCGCCCGCCGCCAGCGCGTCGGGGTCGATCTCGCCGGACTCGACCCGTTCCTCCAGGTATGCAACCATCCGCGCGAACATCTCCGTCGCCACGGGCCCGCGCTCGTCCTCCTCCGGCCAGACGAAGTAGCTGGGCGTCATGAGGATCGGCTCGGTGCCGGTGGACTCGACCCAGCGCTGCACGTCGCCGACCGTGGCGACACCCGACTCGATCGAGCTGAGCGTGGCCTTGGTGGACTCCCAGAACTGGCGGGAGAGGGGGTTGCCCGCCGCCATCATCGCGCGCCGCAGGTCGGGCAGCGCCACCAGCGCCACCCCTGACGGGACGGCGAGCAGCGCGCGTGCCACGTCTCTACGGGTGATGGCGCCGACGGGGCGGTCGGCGTGCGCGCAGACGAAGTCCATATCCACGCCCCGTAACCTACGCTGTCCCAGCCACCCAAGTCAGCCGCCGTACCCACTGACGCCCCTTTCGTGCGGAGGTGAGGGGCGGGATGGGAGGCGGACTAGGCTGAGCGGGGGAGGTCCTGATGAACCGCTTGAAAGACGCCACGAGCCCCTACCTGCTGCAGCACGCGGACAACCCCGTGGACTGGCACCCGTGGGGTGAGGAGGCGTTCGCGGAGGCCAGGCGGCGCGACGTGCCGCTGCTGATCAGCGTCGGTTACTCTGCGTGTCACTGGTGTCACGTGATGGCGCACGAGAGCTTCGAGGACCCCGGCACCGCGCGCCTCATGAACGAGCACTTCGTCAACATCAAGGTCGACCGCGAGGAGCGGCCCGACGTGGACGCCGTCTACATGGGCGCCACCCAGGCCATGACGCGCCAGGGCGGGTGGCCGATGACGGTGTTCGCGACGCCCGAGGGCCACCCGTTCTACTGCGGCACCTATTTCCCCCGCCCCCACTTCCAGCGCCTGCTCACCGAGGTGCACAACGTGTGGGTCGGCGACAGGGAGGCCGTGCTGCAGCAGGGCGCCAAGGTGGTGGAGGCGCTCAACTCGAACACCACGCTGCCCAGCGGGGCCGTGCCCAAGGAGGAGACGCTGGCGCTGGCCGTGCGGAACCTGCGCCAGGAGTTCGACCCGGTGAACGGCGGGTTCGGCGGGGCGCCGAAGTTCCCGCCGTCCATGGTGCTGGAGTTCCTGCTGCGTTCCGGCGAGCGCGAGATGAGCGGCAAGACGCTTGAGTCGATGGCCCGCGGCGGCATGTACGACCAGCTCGGCGGCGGATTCGCCCGCTACAGCGTCGACGCGGAATGGGTCGTGCCGCATTTCGAGAAGATGCTCTACGACAACGCGCTGCTGCTGCGCGTCCACACCCACTGGTGGAAGGCGGGCGGCGGCGAGCTGGCACGGCGGGTGGCGCTGGAGACGGCCGACTGGCTGCTGCGCGAGCTGCGCACCGAGCAGGGCGGGTTCGCCTCCGCGCTCGACGCCGACAGCGAGGGCGTGGAGGGCAAGTTCTACGTCTGGACGCCCGAGGAGCTCCGCGCCGTGCTCGGCGAGGACGACGGGCGCTGGGCGCAGGAGCTGTTCGAGGTGACCGGCACGTTCGAGCACGGCACGTCCGTGCTGCAGCTCCCGCGCGATCCCGACGACGCGGTGCGCTACGCGAGCGTTCGCGAGCGGCTGCTCGCCGCCAGGGAGCGGCGCGTCCGCCCGGGGCGCGACGACAAGGTCGTGGCCTCGTGGAACGGCCTGGCCATCGCGGCCCTGGCGGAGACCGGCGTGGTGTTCGAGCGGCCCGACCTCGTCGCGGCGGCCACGGCCGCGGCCGAGCTGCTCGCGAGCACGCACGTGGTGGACGGCAGGCTGCTGCGCACCTCCAAGGACGGCAGGGCGGGCACCAACGCCGGGGTGCTGGAGGACTACGCCGACCTGGCCGAGGGCCTGATCTCCCTGTACGGCGTGACCGGCGAGGCCAGGTGGCTCCGGCTGGCGGGATCGCTGCTGGACACCGTGCTCGACAGGTTCGCCGACGACACGGGCGGCTTCTACGACACGGCCGACGACGCCGAACGGCTCTTCCAGCGCCCGCAGGACCCCACCGACAACGCCACCCCGTCCGGCCAGTACGCGGCAGCGGGCGCGCTGCTCTCCTACGGCGCCCTGACCGGCTCGGCGCGGCACCGGGAGGCCGCCTACGCCGCGCTCGGCAGCGTGTCCGTGCTGGCCTCGGGGCACGCCAGGTTCGCCGGCTGGGGGCTGGCCGTGGCGCGGGCGGCACTGGACGGGCCCGTGGAGGTGGCCGTGATCGGCCCGGCCGACGACCCGCGTACGGCGGAGCTGCACCGGGAGGCGCTGCTGGCCGACGTGCCCGGGCTGGTGGTCGCCCGCGGCCCCGGCGACTTCCCCGAACTGCTGGAGGGGCGCGGGCTGGTCGGCGGGGCGCCTGCCGCGTACGTGTGCAAGGGGTTCACCTGCCGGATGCCCGTGACGACGGTCGATGACCTGCGGGCGGAGCTGGGCGCGGCGGGCTAGCCCGACTGCGGGCGGCCCGTGTTGGCGTCGTTCACCGTGTCGCCACCCGTCGTGGGCTGGTCGGGCGCCTGCTCCGTGGACGTCGGGCCGGTCTGCTCCGGCTGCTGCTGCTGGTCCTGCTCCTGCCCGTCGTTGCTCGGCTGATCCGTCGTCGGCGGATCCGTGGACGGTGGCGCGGTGATGTCGGGCTCGGGCGTGTTGTCGAGCCAGTCGTCCGGGTTCGGCGGCGGGGTGTAGCCCTGCTGGGGAACGTCCTGGTTCTCGTCGGGCGACGAGTAGTCGGGGCCCCAGCCGTAGTCGGACGGCTCGGGGAACTCCTCGACCGGCTTGCCCGCCATGGCCTCGGTCATGAACGCCCGCCAGATCTGCGCGGGGAGCTGGCCGCCGAACTGCGTGCCGTACCCGGGGATCGTGACGGTGGCGTTGTCGTCCCTGAACATGTCGACGGCGACGGCGAGCTGCGGCGTGAACCCGTTGAACCAGACGCTCTTCGACTTGTCCGTGGTGCCCGTCTTGCCGGCCACCGGGCGGTCGTAGAGCCGGGCGGCGGTGCCGGTGCCGTACTTGACGACCTGCTGCATCGCGTACGTGGTGTCCGCGGCGGCCTGCTCGGCGACCACCCGCGTCGAGACCGGCTCGACGGTCTGCTTCTTGCCGTCGGTGCCGGTGATCGACATCACCACGTGGGCCTCCATGTGGACGCCCTTGTTGGCGAACGTGGAGAAGCCCGAGGCGTTCTGGACGGCGCTGACCGAGGAGACGCCGAGCGGGAAGGACGCGTAGCTCTGCTGCTTCTCGATCTGCGCCTTGGGGATGCCCGCCTTCTCGGCGACGGCGGCGACCTTGTCCAGGCCGACCTTCTGGCCGAGGTCCACGAACGCGGTGTTGACCGAGTTCTGGGTGGCCCGCACCAGGTTGATCTCACCGTAGGAGCGGTCGCTGTCGTTGGGGATCGGCTTCGGGTCCGACGCCACGCGCATCGGCGAGTTGCCGTTGACCCTGGTGGACAGGTCGAAGCCGTTGTCGAGCGCCGCGGCCAGCGTGTACGGCTTGAACGTGGAGCCGGCCATGACCTTGGCCGAGAACGCGCTGTCGTACTGCGACTGCGCGGGGCGTCCCCCGTAGAACGCGAGGACCTCGCCGGTGGCGGGGTCGACGGCCGCGAGCCCCGTGCGGACCTTCTTGGGCGTGGAGTCGGGCAGCACGTCCTGGACGGCCCGCTGGGCGGCCTGCATGAGCTTCTTGTCGAACGTCGTGACGACCTTCAGCCCGCCGCCGTTGATGTCCTCGTCGGTGTAGCCGCGCCGGTTGAGCTCGGCCGTCACCTGCTCCAGCATGTACTGGGCCTGGCCCTTGAGCTCGAACGGCTTCTTCGGCGTCGCGAGCTCGGGGAAGCGCTGGGCGGCGACCTGGGCGGGCGTCAGCGTGCCGGTCTGGCCCATCGCGTCGATCACCGACTTCCAGCGCTCCTGCGCCGCGGCCAGGTCGGGGCCCTTGGGGTCGGCGAAGCGGCTGGGCTGCTGGATCACCGCCGCGAGGTACGCGCCCTCGGCCACGCTGAGCTGGCCGACGTCCTTGTTGAAGTAGGCGCGGGCGGCCGACTGGACGCCGTTGGCGCCGCGGCCGAAGTAGATCGTGTTGAGGTACTGCTCCAGCACCCAGTCCTTCGACTTGGACTGGTCGACCTTCATCGCGATGAGGATCTCTTTGAACTTCCGGGTGACGGAACGTTCCTGGCTGAGGCCGCTGTAGTAGTTGCGGACGAGCTGCTGGGTGATCGTCGAACCGCCCTGGAGCTGCTGCCCGGTGACGGTGGACCAGACGGCCCGCCCGGTGCCCTTGAGCGAGACGCCGCCGTCCTCGTAGAAGGAGCGGTTCTCCGCCGCGATGACCGCGTCGCGCACGTGCTTGGGCACCTTGGCCAGCTCGACGATCTTGCGGTCGATCCCCCGGCGGGCGAGCACGGTCTTCCCGTCGCGGTAATAGATCACCGAACCCTGCGCGGTGGCCTGTTTCTGCGTGGAATCGGGGATGGGAGTCAGGGCCCATGCGACCGCGAAAAGCCCGACAAGTACGAGGATTCCCGCACCAAATGAAATCAGTAGAAGTCGGAGAACTCGCCGCTTTCGCATCCCGTTACCACCACCGCTCCGCACCCTCGACCCCCCTCATCAGCCCCTATGCGCTGGGCGAATGTCAAGGCTAGACGATCGATAACGGTGCCTCGTCCCCTAGCGATAGTACGGGCTAGCGGCCGCCGCGGCGCGGAACATCGGCGACCAACGGCAACACTCGGTACGGAACCGGGGTGTCCAGGGCGATGATCGAATTAGTCCGCAGCACACCCTGAACATCAACTATTCCGTCGATAACCCGCTGCAAATCGGCATTCGTCCGCGCCACCACGCGGCAGAGCAGATCGCTGCCGCCGGTGATCGTGTGCACCTCCAGCACCTCCGGAATGGCGGCCAGCCGGTCGGCCACCGGGTCGTGCCCGGCGACCTGCCTGATCTCCATGCTGACGAACGCGGTGACGCCGTAGCCGAGCGCCTCCGGCGACACGTCCGGCCCGAACCCGGTGATCACGCCCCTGGCGACCAGCCGGTCGAGCCTGGCCTGCACGGTGCCGCGGGCCACGCCGAGCCGGCGCGAACACTCGAGCACCCCCAGCCGGGGCTCCTCCGTCATGAGAGTGATCAACCGCGCGTCCAGCTCATCGATCGTCATACTGTACAGATTTACCCGATGCCCGAGAGAGTTGCTAGGCAGGTTGTCCACTGTTTCAAGTAACTCTTGCGCATTAAGACCAGGGATATCGAGAGTTGCCGGTATGAATGATGTCTTTCCGGTCAACGGCATGGACGCCGTCGTGTTCGCCGTCGGCAACGCCAAGCAGGCTGCCCACTACTACTCGACCGCGTTCGGCATGAGGTTGGCGGCCTACCGCGGGCCAGAGAACGGCAGCCGGGACGAGGTCGCGTACGTGCTGGTCTCGGGCGGCGCCACGTTCGAGTTCCGGGCCGCGGCGCGCCCTGGCACGGACCTGGCCAGGCACGTCGCCGAGCACGGCGACGGCGTGATCGACCTGGCGATCCAGGTGCCCGACGTGGAGGCGGCGTACGCGTACGCGGTCGCCCACGGGGCCAAGGGGCTGGCGGAGCCATACACGATGGAGGACGAGCACGGCAAGGTGCAGGTCGCGGCCATCGCCACCTACGGCGAGACGCGGCACACGCTGGTCGACAGGTCCAACTACAGCGGCCCCTACCTGCCCGGTTACGTGGTCGCCGAGCCGCTGGTGGCGCCGCCGGCGACGAAGGGCGGGCGGCTCTTCCAGGCGATCGACCACTGCGTCGGCAACGTCGAGCTGGGCAAGATGGACGAGTGGGTGGAGTTCTACCGCAAGGTGATGGGCTTCACGAACATGGCGGAGTTCGTCGGCGACGACATCGCCACCGAGTACTCGGCGCTCATGTCCAAGGTCGTCGCCGACGGCACGCGCAAGGTCAAGTTCCCGCTGAACGAGCCGGCCGTCAGCCGCAGGAAGTCGCAGATCGACGAGTTCCTGGAGTTCTACGGCGGCCCGGGGGTGCAGCACGTCGCCCTGGCCACCAACGACATCCTGACCACGGTCGACCACATGCGGGCGGCCGGCGTGCAGTTCCTCGACACGCCCGACTCGTACTACGACGATCCGGAGCTGCGGTCGCGCATCGGGAACGTGCGCGCGCCGATCGAGGAGCTGAAGAAGCGGAAGATCCTCGTGGACCGCGACGAGGACGGCTACCTGCTGCAGATCTTCACCAAGCCGGTGCAGGACCGGCCCACGGTCTTCTTCGAGTTGATCGAGCGGCACGGCTCGCTCGGGTTCGGCAAGGGCAACTTCAAGGCGCTCTTCGAGGCGATCGAGCGCGAGCAGGAACGAAGGGGCAACCTTTAGTTTGTCCCGACTTAGTGGTGGTCATCAGGACATCATGGGATCACCACCGGGGCTGGCGGGACGCTGGCGACGGTTGTTCGCCGGCGTCCTCGACTGGCTCATCGTCAGCATCGCCACCACTCCCCTCACCTGGTCGAGCTGGGACTACGTCTGGGACCCCAGCAGGGGCGCCTGGGAACGCTACCCGGTGGAGCACGCCTTCCTGGCCGGACTCGTGGCCTTCCTGTACTTCTGGTTGCTGCACGCCTTCTGGAACGGCCAGACCCTGGGTAAGAAGCTGTTCGGCATGCGGGTCGTACAGGAGAACGGCGCGCGGATCACCGTGGCGCAGGCCGCGGTGAGACAGGTCGTGGAGACCGCGCTCGCGTGGGTCTGCTGCATAGGCTCGCTCGTGGACCTCGGCTGGATCCTCTTCGACCCCCGCAAACAAGCAGTTCACGACAAGGCAGCCAGGACGGTCGTGGTGAATGCCTGACTCAGCGTAAGATTTTGGTCACGATTCGAAGGGGGCGCGTTGCCTATGCGTTTCGACAGACGCGGGGTCGCACTGCTGGCGACGCTGAGCTTGCTGGCCTGCGCGCCCGCCGACGACCGGCCGGCGCACGCCGACGACCCGCCCGTCGTCGCCGACTTCCGGCCGGGTGCGGCCGGCATCGGCGACCCCGACTTCCCCAAGGACGGCAACGGGGGCTACGACGTCTCCCATTACGACCTCGCCGTCGACTACACGCCGAAGACCAAGCGGCTGGAGGGGCAGACCACCATCCAGGCCGCCGCCACCCAGGACCTGTCGAGCTTCAACCTCGACCTGGCCGGCTACACCGTGCGCCAGGTCACCGTGAACAACGCGAAGGCGACGTTCGGGCGCGCGGGCGACGAGCTCACCGTGACCCCCGCCAAGCCGCTCGGCGACCGGTCCCGCTTCACCGTCAAGGTCGACTACTCGGGGCAGCCCGAGGCGGCCCTGGACAGCGCCAACCTGGGCACGTACGGGTTCATCCCGACCCCGGACGGCGCGTTCGTGGCCTCCGAGCCCAACGGTTCCAAGACCTGGTTCCCCAACAACGACCACCCCGCCGACAAGGCCACGTTCAACTTCGCGATCACCGTGCCCGCCGGGCTGACCGCCCTGGCCAACGGGGAGCTCCAGGGCCGGCCCACGACCGCCGAGGGCAAGACCACCTACCGGTGGCGCGAGCTCCACCCGATGGCGACCTACCTGGCGACCGCCACGCTGGGCAAGTTCGACCTGCGCCAGGGTCAGACCCCCGGCGGCATCCCGGAGCTCGCCGCCGTCGATCCCAAGTTCAAGAGCGGGCTCGACAAGCTCTACAAGGTCTCCGGCGAGGTCACCGACTACTGGTCGACGGTCTTCGGCCCCTACCCGTTCTCCTCGACCGGCGGCATCGTCGACGACTACGCCGCCGGCTACGCGCTGGAAAACCAGACCAAGCCGCTCTACGGGGGTTTCGAGCCCGACGAGGTCATCATGGCGCACGAGCTGGCCCACCAGTGGTTCGGCAACAGCCTGACCATCAAGCGCTGGAAGGACCTCTGGCTCAACGAGGGCTTCGCCACGTACGCGGAATGGCTGTGGCAGGAGCACAAGGGCACCAAGACCGCCGAGGCCATCTTCACCGAGTTCCACGCCCGCCCGGCCGGCGACCCGATCTGGGCCTATCCTCCGGGGCGGGCCAAGCCCACCGACCTGTTCAACGCGTCGGTCTACACGCGCGGCGGCATGACGCTGCACGCCCTGCGCAAGGCGATCGGCGACGACACCTTCTTCAGGCTGCTCAAGACGTGGACCGCCGAGCACCGCTACGGTCACGTCACGACGGAGGAGTTCATCGACCTCGCCGAGCAGCTGTCGGGCAAGAACCTCCGCCCGCTCTTCGACGCCTGGCTCTTCCAGCCGCACCGCCCTGCCTGACCTGCGGGGAAACGCTTCTCGTCGCTCGGTCCAAGTACGGATGTAAGGCGAACGACGAAGGGAGCGAGGCCAGTGCGCCTCAACGAGGACCCTGCGGCCTTTGAGGCCTTCTATCGCCGCCACGTCGATGCCGTCATGCGTTTCGTGGTCCGGCGGGTGAGCGACCCTCACCTCGCCGCCGACCTGACGGCGGACATCTTCCTGGCGGTCCTTGACTCGGCGCATACCTACGTGCCCGGCCGGGGCACCGAGATCGGCTGGCTGTACGGCGTGGCGCGCAACGTCGTGTCGGCCCGGCATCGGCAGGCCGCCCGGGAGGCGCGGGCGACCGGCCGCGTCGCCGGCCGCCGGCTGATGGACGACGACGATCTCGTGCGGATGGAGGAGCGGATCGACGCCGAGCGCCGGATGCGCGGCGCCCTGGAGGCCATGCGCGGCCTGCCGGAGGGCGAGCGCGCGGTGCTGGAGCTCGTCGCGATCGATCAGCTCACCGTCGCCGAGGTCGCCGCGGCCCTGGGCATCAGGCAGGTGACCGTACGGGTCAGATTGCACCGGGCGAGACGGGCCCTTGAACCCGTCGCCGAGGTGGATCCGCGGCGAAGCGAGGACATCCACCTCAGCCCGCCGGGCGGAGCTCGGCCGGAAAGCGCGCCGGCACCCGTGTACGTGGAGGGACAGGCATGAGCAATTTCGAAGAGCGCCTTCTCGGTGCACTCAAGGAAGAGATCACGACGAGATCGGCGGAGGATGGCGTGACGACGACTGTGACACCGGACCGGCGCGGCGGTTCCCGGCGGCGCTACGTGGGGCTGTCCGCCGCGGTGGCGGGGGTCGCGGCGGCCGCCACCGCGGCGGTGGTGCTGACCGGGCTCACCGGCAGCCCGGCGTACGCGGTGACCAAGGGGGCCGACGGGGCGGTCAGCGTGCAGATCAACGAGTTCGACGACCCCAAGGGGCTGGAGGCCGAGCTGGCCAGGGCGGGGGTCAAGGCGGTCGTCGACTACCTGCCCCAGGGGCAGACCTGCAAGGAGCCGCGCGGCGAGCGCGGGACGGGCTCCGGGAAGTTCGGGGGGAGCATCGGCGGCTCGGACCAGGGGATCACGTTCAAGATCGAGAAGGGGGAGGTGCCCGTGGGTGAGACGCTGGTGCTGGCGGTCTCCAAGAGCAAGGACGGCGCCGACAAGCCGCCGTTCGGGATGTCGCTCACCCTGGTGAAGGGCGAGGTCGCGCCCTGCGAGCCGACCGCGATGCCCGAGCCCGGCGGCCCGGACGGCAAGGCCGGGTCCGGCTTCACGGACGACGGCGGGCCCGGCTTCCACACCGAGACCGAGGGCGAGGACCAGGGCCCCAGCCACGACTCGACGACCGGCTGACCAGGCCGGACCAGGGCGGACCAGCCCGGCGGCCCTGAACCAGGCCGGACCAGGCCCGGCGGCCCTCCCGAGCAGACCGGGTAACCAGGCCAGGCCCGGCGGCCCTCCCGAGCAGACGGGGCCGCCGGGCCTTCGGCCGGTCCTGCGGGCCTTCAGCCGGTCCTCCGGACGAGGATCACGGGCCGGGGCTGGAGAACACCAGGACGGACGCCGTGAACCCGTGCACATGGTTGTGGCCGCCCACCGGGCCGACCTCGCCGGCGGCGAAGAACCCGGCCATGCCGATGGGCCCCAGCGTGTCGCGCAGGGCGACCGGATCGTGGTCGGCCGTGCCGAACATGGCCGAGCCCCGTCCGTTGCACGAGAACAGCAGCGCCCCGTCGACCTTGCCGAGCCGCTCCCGGTGGGCGTCCAGCAGGTCGTACAGGTCCTCGTCGGCGGTGGCCGCGTCGCGCACCTGGAAGCGCACGGTCCTGCCGATCTCCACGATGTCGCCGATGGCCACGGCCTCGCGTTCGGGGTCGATGCCGATGACCCCCCTGATGAGGAAGTCGCCGCGTTCGTGGCGCTCGGCGTACTCGTCCATGGCCACGCCGATCTGCAGGCCGGAGGCGACCAGCTCGCGGTCGTCCTCGTCCAGCTCGCTGACGATGTCCTCCAGGCGGGCCAGCGCGGGCTGCCCGGCCAGCTCCAGCAGCAGGTTGTCCTCCGACGCGGTGACGACCATGCTGGGGCCGATCGGGCGGCAGCCCTGGCTGACGACCGTGCTGATCCTGACCGGGCCGCTGATCAGCACGCCGATCGCGCCCTCGGTGTAGACCTCGCCGTCGGCGAACAACCGCACCGAGCCCCGTCCCTGCAATCCGTTGGCCAGCCCGCCGATCAACGGCAGGTCGCCGAGCACATCGACGGAGCGCTCGACGAAGGCGTCGGTCGGAAACGTGTACGGGTCGGCCAGCAGGATCGCCACATGGTCATCGGCGCCCCGATCGGGCAGCCCGACCACCACGAACCTGTCCTCGGCCGCCAGCGTCTCCAGCGCGAAGGTCGTCAACCTGGCGCCGTCCAAGGTCGCCGCCCACGCGCTCACCGCGGGTATCAGCTCGACCCCCTGTCCGTCGCCGATCACCCCCGTGGCACTGCATCCGACCACGTGCGCGTCGGGCGCGAGCCTCATAGCGGCCTGACCGGCCCGCGCGACGTCCTCTGGATCATCGCCGCAGATGAAGAAACAGACCAGGTCGGCACGGCCGCTGAGCCTCGACAGGGCCTGGCCGACGGCGGTCTCCGCGGCCCCCACCAGGTCGGAACCCACGGCGAGGCCGTCGGCGAAGCGGCTAGTCATAACGGCCACGAGTCTCGCCTCCCTCGACATGTCAAAGTTCCCTAGGCCCGATTCTCCCCACTAAAAGGACAAGCACGCGCACGAAACGTCACGCAATGGTCGAGATCCGAAATCTGCGCCAGACGCGAAACTCTCTGCCGCAATGCTCGCGGGGGACGTAGTCTCGATCCCGTGCATCAGCCACGTATTCTCCGCGAGTTGCGAGAGAGCGGCCACGTTCATCGCACCGTCAAAGCCGAAGTCCGGGAAAACCTGCTGGCCAAGCTGCGGGCGGGCGAGCCACGATTCCCCGGCATCGTGGGCTTCGACGACTCCGTCCTGCCGCACCTGGAGCGGGCCCTGCTCGCCGGGCACGACCTGGTCCTCCTCGGTGAGCGCGGCCAGGGCAAGACCCGGCTCATCCGCACCGTCACGGGTCTGCTGGACGAATGGACCCCAGTCGTCGAAGGTTGCGAGATCAACGACCACCCGTACGCGCCGGCCTGCACGCGCTGCCAGGCCCTCGCGCGGGAGCTGGGGGACGATCTGCCGGTCGCGTGGAAGCACCGCGACGAGCGTTACGGCGAGAAGCTCGCCACGCCCGACACCTCCGTGGGCGACCTGATCGGCGACGTCGACCCGATCAAGATCGCCGAGGGGCGCACCCTCGGCGATCCCGAGACCGTCCACTACGGCCTCGTCCCCCGCACCAACCGCGGCGTCTTCTCCGTCAACGAGCTGCCCGACCTGGCCGAGCGCATCCAGGTGTCGCTGCTCAACGTGCTGGAGGAGCGCGACATCCAGGTGCGCGGCTACAACCTGCGGCTCCCTCTCGACATCCTGCTCATCGCCAGCGCCAACCCCGAGGACTACACCAACCGGGGCCGGATCATCACCCCGCTGAAGGACCGCTTCGGCGCCGAGATCCGCACTCACTACCCGCTGACCGTCGAGGACGAGCTGACCCTCATCCGCCAGGAGTCCGTGCCGGACATCGGGGCCGACATCCCCGAACACCTGATCGAGGTCATCGCCCGGTTCACCCGGCTCGTGCGCGAGTCCACGGCCGTGGACGCCCGCTCCGGCGTATCGGCGCGCTTCTCGATCGCCGCGGCCGAGACCGCCTCGGCCTCGGCGGTGCGCAGGGCGGCGCTGACGGGCGAGGAGCAGGCCGTCGCGCGCGTGATCGACCTGGCCTCGGTGGTCCACAGCCTGCGGGGCAAGGTGGAGTTCGAGGTGAGCGAGGAGGGCAGGGAGACCGAGATCCTCGCCCACCTGCTGCGCCGGGCCACGGCGGAGACGTTCAGGACCCGGCTGGGCGGCATGGACCTGTCCGCGATCACCGACAAGTTCTCCGAGGGCAACCAGGTGGAGTCGGGCGAGCTGGTTCCCGCCGGCGAGCTGCTCCACCGGATGGGCCCGGTCACGGGCCTGGCGAAGGTCATGTCCAGGCTGGGCATGGGCGCGGGCGAGGAGTCGCCGGGGCACGCGGCAGCGGCCCTGGAGTTCGCACTGGAGGGTCTTTACCTCATGCGGCGCCTGTCCAAGGAAGACCTTGACGGGGTGACCGTCTACCGCACATGAACATATCGGCGGTCTCCCGCGTCATAGTGGATAACTGATCACGCCGACTGGGGGACCGCCCATGCGCCTGCTTGCCTGTGCCACCGCCCTTGCCATGGGTGTCATCGCCGTGCCCACCTCTGTTGTGCCCGCCTCTGCTGAGGCCACTGCCGCCAAGGTCGTGCACGGGTACGCCTGGGCCGACGGGAAGGGGCACCTGCGGATCGTCCCCAAGGCGGCCACGTTCGTGCGGAAGGGCAAGTTCCTGAGCTACCGGCTCAAGCCGGCGGCGGGGGCCGAGGAGGTGCGGCTCGACTACACCGGCGCGTCCTTCGGCCGGGTCACGGTGGCGTGCGACCTGAAGGAGACCGAGGGCCAGGTGGCCCTCGACGCCAAGGGGCTGGGCCGGACGGCCTGCGAGCCGGAGGATCTGACCGACGCGCTGGCCCGCGGCCCCGTGCCGCTCCGCGTCGAGTACCGGGGCACGGCCGCTGCCAAGATCAACGAGTTCCTGGTCACCGAATGGCCCGGCTCGCGTACCGCCCGCGGCACCCTCAAGCGCGTCAACGACACCACGGCCCTGTTCACCACCGGCGGAAAGACGGTCAAGCTCGGCTACACGCACGCCACGACCTTCTACCGCACCACCGCGCGCTGCCGGGACGGGTGGCTGGCGGGCAAGCCGGTCAACGCCGACAAGCAGGGGCTCGGCAAGAAGTCGTGCAGCGCGGCGGACCTGACCAAGGCGCTCAAGGCGGCGAAGTACCCCGTGCTCGTGAAGATCGACTACACGCCCGAGACCGGGGGCGTCAACGAGGTGTGGGAGCTCTTCGGGGACGCGTAATCGGGCGGATCGGGTTAGCGTGGGTGCGTGATGGCCTTTCGCTATGGTGAGTACCACGACGGCCCCGACCCCCTCGCCCCGCCCTACGACGTGCGAGCGGCCCTCGACGAGATGGGCGACGCGATTCTGTCCGGTTCGACCCCGGTCCACGCCCTGCGCGACCTGCTCAAGCGCGGGCTGCCCGGCGCGCAGGACCGCCGCGGGCTGGACGACATGCTCAGGGAGGTGCGCCGGCGCCGGCGCGACCTGCGTGAGCGCGGGCGGCTCGACGGCACGCTGGAGAAGGCGCGGGCGCTGCTCGACAAGGCCATCGGGCAGGAGCGGGCCGAGCTGTTCCCCGACCCGTCCGACGACGCGCGGCTGCGGGAGGCCGGGCTCGACGCGCTGCCCGAGGACACGGCCAGCGCGATCCAGGAGCTGAGCACGTACGAGTGGCGCTCGTCGGCGGCGCGGCAGACGTTCGAGGAACTGCGCGACCTGCTGCGGCGCGAGGTCCTGGACAGCCAGTTCAGGGGCCTGCGGGACGCTCTCGCGAACCCCGACCCCGAGGCGATGGAACGCGTCCGCCAGATGATGGCGGACCTGAACGACATGCTGGACAAGGACTCCCGCGGCCAGCACACCCAGGCCGATTTTGACGCCTTTATGGGGAAATATGGCGATTTGTTCCCCGAAAAGCCGCGCAACCTGGAGGAGCTCGTCGACATCCTGGCCCGCCGCGCCGCCGCCACGCAGCGCATGCTGGCCTCGATGACGCCGCGCCAGCGCGAGGAGCTCGCCAACCTGATCAACCAGACCCTCGACCAGGCCGGGCTCTCCGACGAGATGCGCCGGCTCGGCGAGGCCCTCTACGCCCGCCGGCCCGACCTGGCCTGGAACGCCCCGGAACGCCTCACCGGCGAGGAGCCCCTGGGCATGGGCGACGCCGTCACGGCCCTGGAGGAGCTGGCCGACCTGACCCAGCTGGAGACCGCCCTGCGGCAGGACTACCCGGGCGCCAGGCTGGACGACATCGACGAGTCCGCCGTACGCCGCGCGCTCGGCCGCTCGGCCGTCGACGACCTGGAGGCGCTCAAGCGCATCGAGCGCGAGCTGGAGGAGCAGGGCTACCTCCTGCGCCGCCGGGGCAAGCTGGAGCTCACCCCCAAGGCGGTCCGCCGCCTGGGCGAGACGGCGCTGCGCCGCGTGTTCTCCTCCCTCGACTCCGGCCGCCGCGGCGACCACGACCAGCACGACGCGGGCTCGGCCGGGGAGCTGACGGGTTCGTCCCGGCCTTGGCGCTTCGGCGACGAGCAGCCCATCGACGTGGTCCGCACCCTGGTGAACGGCGTACGCAGCGGCGGCGTCGCCGTTCGCGACGCGGGGCCGGCCCGTTCCGGCGGGCGCGTCGGGGTCCGCCTCTCGGTGGACGACTTCGAGGTGGCCGAGACCGAGCGCCGCACCGCCGCGGCCGTCTGCCTCCTGGTGGACCTGTCGTACTCGATGGCCCTGCGCGGCACCTGGGCCGCCGCCAAGCAGACGGCACTGGCGCTCCAGGCCCTGGTGGCGTCCAAGTTCCCGCAGGACGCCGTGCAGATCATCGGCTTCTCCAACTACGCCAGGGTGCTGCAGCCCGACGAGCTGGCGGGCCTCGACTGGGACATGGTCCAGGGCACCAACCTGCACCACGCCCTCCTGATCGCCGGCCGCCACCTCGACCGCCACCCCGACTTCGAGCCGGTGGTGCTGGTGGTCACGGACGGCGAGCCCACGGCCCACCTCATGCGCAACGGCAGGTCGGCGTTCGAGTGGCCGCCGTCGCACGAGACGCTGGAGCTCACGCTGGCCGAGGTCGACAAGATGACCCGGCGGCGGGCGACGATCAACGTCTTCATGCTGGCGGCGGACGAGCGGCTGAAGGAGTTCGTGGACGAGGTGGCCCGCAGGAACGGCGGCCGCGTCTTCTCACCGAGCGCCGAGCGCCTGGGCGAGTACGTGGTCAGCGACTTCCTCCGCCTCCGCCGCGCCCGCTGAGCCGGACGGCTTCTGTCGGTGGCGTCTGCCAGACTCGCCCGGCATGAGCGAGCGACCGATTGTCGCTCATGCCACCGACGAAGGAGGGCGCATGAGCGGTGACGTGCGGTTGCGAGATGTCGTGGAGGCCGACCTGGAGGTCTTCCTGGCGCAGGAGCACGACCCGGAGGCGTCCCGGCGGGCCAGGTTCCCTCCTCGCCCCCGGGAGCGCTTCCTCCACCACTGGACCACCCGGATCCTGGCCGACCCCACCGTCTTCGTGCAGGCGGTCCTCGTCAACGGCGAGCCGGCCGGAAACATCGTGGCCTGGTGGGAGGAGGAGCGGCGCTTCGTCGGCTACTGGTTCGGCCGCGAGTTCTGGGGCCGCGGCATCGGCACCCAAGCCCTGACGCTCTTCCTCCAGCAGGAGCAGACCCGCCCCCTCCACGCCGACCCGTACGAAGGCAACACCGGCTCGGTCCGGCTCCTGGAGAAGGTCGGCTTCCAGCGCTCCGGCACGGTCCGGCACGGCGAGGACCAGCACATCATGCTGACCCTCCACGCCGCAGGCGGCTTCGTCCTCTGAGGCCGTCCGGTCAGACGTTCGGGACGGCACGTTTGAGCCGACCAGGTTTCTCGGCTCTTGGGTGTCTCCGGCAGCCCAGCGATCTTGACTGAGGCGGGCGTCGCCGTGTCACCCTGAGACATGGAGCTCATTGGCATTGGTCTGGTGGCGCTGGTCATCGTCTGGTTGGTCCGCCGTCCGCGATGGAACGAGTTCAAGTGCAGAATTTGTGACGGTGAGGGCAGACATGTCGTGTTGCACGATGACCCGAACGTGCCGGAACCTTACGTCACGTGCAGGACCTGCCAGGGGCGGGGGAAGGTCCGACACTAGGTCCCGCGGCTTCGTCCCGACGCCGGGCGGGCTCCGCTTCCAGCCCGTCGGCTCCCGTGACATAGCGGCCCGCCGGCCTGGCGCCCGGGCCCGACGGTGTACGGGCTGGACTGGCTGGCCTGCAGTCCGACCCCTTCGTCATCCAGATAGCCGACATCGAGCGTGACCCTTCCAGGATGACGCCGCAACCCGACAATAACCCCCCGGCCGCCGGGGGCCCGGGGGGAGCTTGGCTCCCCCGTAAGGCGAGCCCGTAGCCGCGTCCGCGCGAAGCGCGTCCGCCGCGGAGGCCCATGCGGTGAGGTCAGGCGTTGATGTAGAAGTCGAGGGCCACGTCGAAGCCGTCGTGGCAGTTGCGGTGGGATCGGTAGCAGGGCCGCCAGGCCGAGCTGGCGCCGACTCCCGCCCTCGCGTCGTTGAGGGCCGAGGGGACGCGTTCCGGTTTGGGGAGGAGGCCGTGGCCCAGGTAGCGGACGCCGGACAGCTCGGTGTGGGCCCCGCGCGCGCCTGAGACGAACGTCCCCAGCCGCCAGCCGCTCTCCTCGTCCCAGACCAGGGCGGCCCCGTCCGCGAGCTTCAGCGTCGCGTCACGCGGATCGCAGGGGCCTTCCCACCAGTCCGCCACCTCAGGTCCGAGTACGCCGATGACCTGCCGCAGATAGCTGGCCGGCTGCTGCAGCCACTCGTCGGAGTACGGCTTGACGTGCCTGATGGCCACGGACGGCACCCCCTTGTGCCCTAACAGTTAGAAAAAATGACGGTGACCAACCATACCCGGGCCGAACTTATTCCGTTGCGCAGCCGTCTAGTCATTACGGACGATATTCACGTCCGACACGGGGAAGGAGGGGTGCCCATGATAGCCACGGTCCTGCTCATCGTCCTGATGGTCGTCGCCATCGCGACCACGGAAATGATCATGCGGTGCTCCACGAAGAGCAAAGAGAGTGTCGAGTCCCCCAGCGAGATCACCGGGGACTAGTCTCTCCGGCATGTCGTCCCTGCTTCTCTGGCTGCACATCGGCTTCGCGATCTTCACCATCGGCCCGGTCACCGCCGCGACGATGGCCGCGCCGCGCGTCATCCGCAACAAGAACGTGCCCGCGCTGCAGATCATCCAGCGCATGACGAGGATCTACAGCCTCGCCACCCTGGGCGTGTTCGTGTTCGGGCTGGCGCTCGGCGCGGTGATCGGCGGCGGGCTGCTCGGCAAGTGGTACATGACGGCCTCGATGACGCTGTTCATCGTGGCCGCCGTGCTGCTCGTCATCATCGACCGCGACCTGCGCACCGCCCTCAGGGTGCTCTCCAGCGAGAGCACCGAGGACGACGCGAAGGCGCAGATCGGGAGGATCGCCGCGATCAGCGGGCTCGTGTCCGTGATCTGGCTGGTGATCCTGTTCCTGATGGTGGTCCCTGGCTGAGAACAGCCAGGGATCCGCCTACGCGAGCGCCTGCGTGAGGTCCGCGAGCAGGTCGTCGATGGTCTCGATGCCGACCGACAGCCGCACCAGATCGCCGGGCACCTCCAGCGGCGACCCGGCCACCGAGGCGTGCGTCATCCTGCCCGGGTGCTCGATCAGGGACTCCACCCCGCCCAGGGACTCCCCCAGCGTGAAGAGCTTCGCCCTGTTGCACACCTCGACGGCCTCCGCCTCGCCCCCGGCGACGCGGAACGACACCATGCCCCCGAACCGCCGCATCTGCTTGGCCGCCACCTCGTGCCCCGTGTGATCGGGCAGGCCGGGGTAGAGGACCTGGGTCACCCGCGGGTGCGCGAGCAGCAGGTCGACGACGCGTTCGGCGTTGTCGCAGTGGCGGTCCATGCGCACGCCCAGGGTCTTGAGCCCGCGCAGCGTCAGCCACGCGTCGAACGGCCCGGCCACCGCGCCCATGGCGTTCTGGTGGTAGGTCAGCTCCTCCCCTAGCCCGCGGTCGACGGTCACCAGCGCCCCGCCGACGACGTCGGAGTGCCCGCCCACGTACTTGGTGGTCGAGTGCACGACGACGTCCGCTCCCAGCAGGAGCGGCTGCTGCAGGTACGGTGACGCGAACGTGTTGTCCACCACCAGCAGCGCCCCGTTGTCGTGGGCCAGCTGCGCCAGCCCGGCGATGTCGGCGATGCCGAGCAACGGGTTGGTGGGCGTCTCGACCCAGACGATCTTGGTCTTCTGCGTCATCGCCGCGGCGACGGCGTCGAGGTCGTGCAGCGGGACCGGGTCGTAGTGCAGGTCCCAGCGCTGCTGGACCTTGGCGAACAGCCGGTACGTCCCGCCGTACGCGTCGTTCGGGATGATGACGTGATCCTGCGGCTTGCACACGGTGCGCAGCAGGGTGTCCTCGGCGGCCAGCCCCGACGCGAACGCCAGCCCGCGCGTGCCGCCCTCCACCGCCGCCATCGCCTCTTCGAGCGCGGTCCTGGTGGGGTTGGCCGATCGGCTGTACTCATATCCGGAGCGCAGACCCCCCACGCCGTCCTGCTTGTAGGTGGACGTCGCGTAAATCGGCGGCACCACCGCGCCCGTCGTAGGGTCGGGCTCCTGACCTGCGTGGATGGCCAGCGTCTCAAAACCGTTGCTCATACCAGCCACGTTAATGGAAGTCGGCCCGCGATCCGTCCCCTCCGGATCGCGGGCCGACCGCGGGCGCCGTCCCCCAACGGCCCCCGCTGTGGCTCGCGCTCCATGCCCGCGCGAGCCAGGTCCTCAGGCCGCCTTGGGCTCGCGGTCCTCCGCGCGCGGCCGGAGCCGTACGACGTCCGCCTCGATGAACCGACCGCTGCCGCCCTGCGCGGGCTCCCCGTTGATACGGGAGAGCAGCACTGGGTCGGCCAGCGCGAGCAGCACCCCCACCAGCAGCCCGACACCCAGCAGCACGAACCCGATGGCCACCATTTCCTGTCCCCTTCCGACGTATCCAGCATCGGCGACACCCCATGGCCTCCGCCTCCGCTGAAGGACTGGTCTCCGGCGACCCGTCTCGGCCGAACGGTTGATACGAGATGTCCGACTTCCGGCCTAGGCTCAAGGCCGTGGTGGAGAGCAAGCGCATCGTGTACTGGATCCGCCGGCTGAGCGAGATCGCGATGATCGGCTGGCTGGGCACGATGCTGCTGCTCGACCTCGTGCTGGCCGGCGTCACCGGAGGCGTGCAGTGGATCGTGCCCTTCTGCGGCGCGGCCGGCATCGCGGCCGTGCTGCTGCGGCGCCGATACCGGATCGAGGGGTTCAGCATCATGCTGGCCCTGTCGTTCGGCACGTCGATCGTCATCGGCGGCACCGAGATGGTGGGCGTGCCCGGCATGGCGGAGACGGGATCGCTGCTCATCCTGATCATCGGCGTGCTGCGGCACGTGGAGCCGGTGCGGCGGGCGGCGGTGCTCGCGTGCGTGGGCCTGATCGTGCTGCTGGCCGAGGCCATCGGGCGCGAGTACGACAACTCGGGGCTGGCGTTCTCGTTCCTGCTGTTCGCGGGGTGGTCGACGGCGGCCGGGGTCGGCGGCTACCTCCGCTTCCAGCAGGAACGCCGCACAGAGGCCGTCCATTCGGTACGGCGGGCCGAACGCCTCGAACTGGCCAGAGAGCTGCACGACCTGGTCGCCCACTACATCACGGGCATCGTGGTCCAGGCCCAGGCCGCGCGTACGGTCGCCGAGACCAAGCCGGAGGCGGTGGCGCCCGCGCTCGACGCCATCGCCACGGCCGGGTCGGAGGCCCTGACCTCGATGCGGCGCATGGTCACGGTGCTGCGCGCCGAGGAGGACGGGAGCCGCAAACCCGGCACCACGCTGGCCGACCTGCGGCTGCTGACCGAGCGGTTCTCCGCCGACGGGCCGAAGGTGGCCTTCGAGATCGGGCAGGGGCTGGACGATCGCACCCTGCCGCCCGAGGTCATGACCACCCTGCACCGGGTGCTCCAGGAGGCGCTGACCAACATCCGCAAGCACGCCTCGCACACCGCCTGGGTCGAGGCCGGGCTGCGGCGCTTCGAGAGGGCGGTGGTGCTGCGGGTGCGGAACTTCGGGTCGGGGTCAGATCCGAAGGTGTCGCGCCTCGGCGGCGGGTTCGGGCTGGTCGGGATGGCCGAGCGGGTGGAGGCCCTGGGCGGCAGGCTCTACGCGGGCCCGTCCCGCGAGGGCGGCTGGGAAGTGGTCGCCGAGTTCCCCCTCGTTTAGGGCCCGCTCGAACGCCTCGCCGCCCAGCGCGGCACGCAGCCTGCGGCTGATCCGCTCCACGTCCGGCCGCTCGCCCGCCGGCAGGGGCGCCCCCACCGCCCGCCGCATGGCCGTGGCCACCCCGAGCAGCCTGGCCGCCTCCACCGGCCCGCGATCCTGACCGATCGACTCAGGCTCGCGATCCTGACCGATCGACGCCGGCCGGCGATCCTGACCGATCGACAGGGCTCCGGCCAGGCCCTCCAGCGCCAGCGCGACCGCCCGGGGATCGCCGGTCGCGCGCGCGGCCTCGTACCCCTCGCGATGCCTGGCCAGCGCGAGCGTCGCGGCTCCGCGCTGCTCGGCCGCGAAGCCCAGCTCCGCCATGATGAACGCGATCCCGGGCGTCCCCCGCACCCGCCGCAGCCAGTCGAGCACGGGCAGCAGGTACGACTCCGCCTCCTCGTACCTGCCCTGCCGCCGGGCGCTCAGGGCCAGGCCGAGCACGGCGTGCTCCTCCGCGGACTTGTACGACTGCTCGACCGCCAGCCGCCTGGCGCGCTCGTGGTAATCGTCGGCCCGCTCGTAGTCACCGGACAACATCGCGATCCGGCCCAGGGAAGCCACCTTGAACGACACCTCGAACCCCAGCTCCTCCGCCAGCCGCAGCCCTTCCTCCCGCAGCCGGGCGGCCCTGGCGTAGTCGCCGCGGATCTCCGCCGCCCGGTCGAGCACGTCCATGGCCTCGATCTGCCCCCACCCGTCCCCGAGCTCCCTGAAGACCGCCAGGCCCCGCTCGCCGTCCCGTTCCATGGCCGCCAGGTCGCCCCGGCCGACGGCGAGCTTCCCGCGCAGGCAGAGCGCCGCCGCCTCACCCCACCGATCGCCCAGCTCCCGGTAGGCCGCCAGCGCTCGCTCCGCCGCCGCCTCGTGCGCCCGCCGGTCGCCGTAGGCCCACCCGGCATGGCTCGGGAACCAGTCGGCCAGCGCCGCGCCCGCCGGGTCGAGCTCGGCCCGCCGGATCGGCGAGCCGGGCTCGCCGATCAGCGACTCGATCCCGGCCAGCCAGGCCGACGCCCGCGCCACCTCCGCTCCGGAGGCGGGCGTCCCCAGGACCGCGGACGGTCCCGCGGACAGGGCCGCCGACAGGGAGCGGCGGGCCTCGCGCAGGCGGCCGCGCAGGAACCAGTACCAGGCCAGGGCGTTGACCAGGCGCAGCGGCTCCGGCCCCGCGAGGGCGAGCCGGAGGTTGGCGCTCTCGGCGTCGAGCCGGGCGAGCCATTCCCGCTGGCCGGGCCCCTTGAGGTCCGCCCGTTCCGCCAGGGCGGTGTAGTGGCGGGCGTGGCGCTCCCTGATCGCGTCGTACTCGCCCGCCTCCCGCAGCCGCTCCACGCAGTACGCCGTCACGGACTCCAGCAGCCGGTAACGCGGCCCCGCCACCCGCACCACCAGCGACCGGTCCACCAGCCTGGCCACGGCGTCGAGCACGTCCACGCCGGGCTCGGCGCACACCTCCTCGGCCGCCTCCAGCGTGCACCCGTCGGCGTGCACGGCCAGCCGGCGCAGCACGACGCGCTCGGGCTCGGCCAGCAGCTCCCAGCTCCAGTCGATCATCGCCCGGAGCGTGCGCTGCCGCGCGGGCGCGTCCCGCATGCCCGCGCTGAGCAGCCTGAACCGGTCGTCCAGCCGGTCGGCCAGCTCCCGCACCCCGAGGGCGCGCACGCGGGTGGCGGCCAGTTCGAGCGCCAGCGGGATGCCGTCGAGCCGCCGGCAGATGGTGGTCACGGTCTCGCTCGGGCGGACGTTCGCCCTGGTCGTGAAGAGCCGTACGGCCTCGGGTTCGGGCAGGGGCGGCACCACGCGTACGCGCTCGCCCGTCACGCCCAGCGGCTCCTGGCTCGTGGCGAGCACGCGCAGGCCCGGGACGGCGCGCAGGAGGGCGGAGACCAGCTCGGCCGCCTGCTCCACCAGGTGCTCGCAGTTGTCGAGGACGAGCAGCACGCGCTTGCCCGCCAGCGCCCCGGCCAGCCTGGACGCGAGCGGGACGGCGTCGTCGTCCCGCACGCCGAGCACGGCGGCGACCGCCGCGGCGACCTCGGCCGCCCCCGCGAGCTCGGTCAGCCACACCCCGTCGGGGAAGCCCGCTCCTCCGTCCGCGGCGGCGGCCAGGGCGAGCCGGGTCTTGCCGACGCCGCCGGGCCCGGTGAGCGTCACCAGGCGCGAGGCGGCCAGCAGCGCATGGACCTCGGCCAGCTCCGCCTCCCGGCCGATCAGGTCGGTGAGGGGCGCGGGCAGGTTGGTGGCGGGCGCGAGCGTGGAGCCGGGCGCCGCGGGCGTCAGGCCGGGGTCCTGGCGGAGGATCGCCTGGTGGAGGTCCGCCAGGACGGGTGAGGGGTCGAGCCCCAGCTCCTCTCCCAGCCGCCTGCGCAGCTCCCCGTAGGCGGCCAGGGCCTCGCTCTGCCGCCCGCCCCGGTAGAGCGCCTTCATGTGGGCGGCGACCAGCCGTTCGCGCAGCGGGTGGCGGGCCACCAGGTCGCCCAGGTCGACGGGTTCGCCCAGGTCGAGGCGTACCTCCGCCTGCTCCTCCAGCGCCGCCAGGCGGGTCTCCTCCAGGCGCGCCGCCTCCGGGAGCGCGAACTCGGCGCCGGCGAAGTCGGCGTACGCGGGCCCGCGCCACAGCGCCAGCGCCTGCTCCAGCTCGGCCGCGCGCAGGCGGGGATCAGGGGATCGGCGCTCCACGAGGGAGCGGAAGCGCCGGGCGTCGCAGTCGTGGGAGGCCAGCCGGTACCCGGCGGGCCCGTGCACGACCAGAGCGGGGTCACCGAGGGAGCGGCGCAGCTGGGAGACGCGGGCCTGGAGGGTGCCGACCGGGTTGCGGCCGGCCGCGGGGCCCCAGAGGTCGTCGATCAGCCGGTCCACCGAGACCGGCCCGCCCCCGTGCGCCAGCAGATCGGCCAGGAGCGCGCGTACCTTGAGCTCGCCCACCAGGACGGGCGAGCCGTCCTCGGCCCAGACCTCCAGCGCCCCCAGCACCCCGAATCGCACCACGTCATTACCCAACCCGTGGCGGGGCCGAAGGATTTCCGTAGCGGCGTGCCCGAGGGTGTCGGGCATGAGTCGAGTGACAGTTGTGGGACTGGGCCCGATGGGCTCGAAGATGGCAGAGACGTTCCTGGCCGCCGGGCACGAGGTGGCGGTGTGGAACCGTACGGCGAGCAGGACCGCGCCGCTGGTCGCCAGGGGCGCCAGGCAGGCGGCGAGCGCGGCGGACGGCGACCTGCTGGTGGTCAGCCAGATCAGCTACCAGGCGATGTACGACAGCCTCGGCGACGCCAGGCTGGACGGCAAGGTGGTGGTCAACCTCAGCTCCGACACCCCGGAGGCGCTGCGCGCGGCGGCCCGCTGGGTCGAGGAGCGCGGCGGCACGCTCGTCACGGCGGGCATCATGGTGCCGCCGCCGGGGATCGGGATGCCGGGCGCCTACACCTTCTACAGCGGCCCCAAGGAGGCCCTGGACCGGCACGCCGGGACGTTGGAGGCGCTGAGCGAGATCACGTACGTCGGGGCGGACCAGGCGCTGGCGATGATGTACTACCAGGCCCAGCTCCTGATCTTCTGGTCGAGCCTGACCAGCTTCATGCACGCGATGGCGCTGCTGAACACGGCGGGGACCGCGCCCGGGGAGTTCCTGCCGTTCGCCCGGGACCTGTTCACCCAGCTCGGCGGTGAGGGCCCCATGGGGTACGCCAAGATCCTGGCCGAGGAGTTCGCGGCCGGGAAGTATCCGGGCGAGCTGAACTCCCTGCACATGCAGGCCGTCGGCATCGGCCACGCCGTGGAGGCGCTGGCCGACGCGGGGCTGGAGACCACGGTGCCGGGCGCGCTCAAGGCGCTGTTCGAGCGCGCCGACGCCGAGGGCCGGGGCCACGAGGGGCTCGGCACCGTGATCGAGTCGATCAGAAAGCCCTAGTGATTAGCGAGGAAGGCGAGCAGGTCCTGGCGGGTGATCATGCCCGAGGGCTTGCCGTCCTCCAGCACAACGGCCGCATCAGCCTTCTCCAGCGCTTCGACCGCACGAGCCACGGGTTCACCGCTGCCGATCATGGGTAGCGGCGCGGACATGTGATCGCTGATCGGGTCGTCGGAGGAGAGCCTGCCGTGATAGAGCGCTTCGAGGAGGTCGCGTTCGACGATGGAGCCGACCACCTCGGCCGCCATGACCGGCGGCTCCTCCTTCATCACCGGGAGCTGGGACACCGAGTATTCCCGCATGATCGAGATGGCCGTGCCCACCGACTCGTGCGGATGCGCGTGCACGAACTCCGGCAGCCCCGCCCCCTTCCGCGCCAGCACGTCGGCGACCAGCCCCTCCTCGGAGGCCGTGGTCAGGAAGCCGTAGTCGGCCATCCAGTCGTCGTTGAAGATCTTGGACAGGTAGCCGCGCCCGCCGTCGGGCAGCAGCACGACGATCACGTCGTCGGGCGCGGCCGTGGCCGCCACCCGCAGCGCCGCCACGACCGCCATCCCGCACGAGCCGCCGACCAGCAGCCCCTCCTCGCGGGCCAGCCTGCGGGTCATGTTGAACGAGTCCTTGTCGGACACCGCGATGATCTCGTCGCAGATCTTGGTGTCGTACGTGGCGGGCCAGATGTCCTCGCCCACCCCCTCCACGAGGTACGGCCGGCCGGTGCCGCCGGAGTAGACCGAGCCCTCGGGGTCGGCCCCGATGATCTTCACGCGGCCGCCGGAGACCTCCTTGAGATAGCGGCCGGTGCCGCTGATCGTGCCGCCGGTGCCGATGCCCGCGACGAAGTGGGTGATCCGGCCCTCGGTCTGCTCCCAGATCTCCGGACCCGTCGAGTGGTAGTGGGAGTCGGGATTGTTGACGTTTGAGTACTGGTCGGGCTTCCAGGCGTTCGGCACCTCGCGGGCCAGCCGGTCGGAGACCGAGTAGTACGAGTCGGGGTGGTCGGGCGAGACGGCGGTCGGGCAGACCACGACCTCGGCCCCGTACGCCCGCAGGACCGCGATCTTGTCCTGGGCCACCTTGTCCGGCACCACGAACAGGCACCGGTACCCCTTCTGCTGGGCCACGATCGCCAGGCCCACCCCCGTGTTGCCGGAGGTCGGCTCGACGATCACGCCTCCCGGACGCAGCTCGCCGGACGCCTCCGCGGCCTCGATCATGCGGACGGCGATGCGGTCCTTGACCGAGCCGCCCGGGTTGAAGTACTCGACCTTGGCCAGCACCTGTGCGGACAGCCCCGCGTTGACCTTGTGCAGCCGGACGAGCGGAGTGTTCCCCATGAGATCAACCAGGGAATCGTAAACGCGCACCGAGGTGTTCACCTTCTTTACAGAAGCTTGGTCAGCTTGCCTGTGGCCGAGATCCAGTGGGGGTGGCCGGCGCTCGGCTAGTTTTCAAGCAAACGCTACCGCTGAGTTCGACTAGGAGGGCACGTACGGTGGTCTGGCCAGCTGGTATGGCGCGCGCGGCACGCAAGATCGCCACGGCCGCTGCGCTCGGAGGCGGTGGGCTGACGGCCCTCGGCGCGACGGCGTACGGACTCCTGATCGCCGAAGGGCTGCTCGCGCGCAGGGCCATCGGGCAGCCGCACGGCCTGGACGGGCCTGCTTCCGACGGCACGTACGGCGACTATCCCGGCGAGCCGCTCAAGATCGCCATGCTCGGCGACTCCACGTCGGTCGGGCTCGGCCTGACCGACCCCGGCCAGACCCCCGGCGCGCTGCTCGCGTACGGTCTGGCCTCGGTCGCCGAACGGCCGGTGCAACTGCTCGTCGCCGGCAAGTCGGGCGCGCCCTCGTCCGAGCTGGGCGACCAGGTCGACAAGGCCCTGGCCATGGAGCCCGACATCGCGGTGATCTTCGTGGGGGCCAACGACATCATCACGCAGACGGCGCCCGCGACCGCCGTACGCCATCTGGCCAAGGCCGTGCGGCGGTTGCGGGACGCGGGCGTGGAGGTGGTCGTGGGCACCTGCCCCGACCTCGGCACGGTGCGGCCGATCGGGCAGCCGCTGCGCTGGGTGGCGCGGCGGTGGAGCCGCCAGCTCGCGGCGGCGCAGACGGTGGCGGTGGTGGACGCGGGCGGCCGTACGGTGGCGTTCGCCGACCTCCTGGGCCCCGAGTTCGCTACAAATCCGACAGAAATGTTCGGACCGGATCGTTTCCATCCATCTGCCCGAGGTTACGCGCAGGCCGCTTACACGGTGCTACCGTCAGTGTGCGCTGCGTTGGGGCTGTGGCCTGAGCCGCGTCCCGGCGAAGCACTGCAACCGATCTACCTTGCGGCGGCTACGGCCGCGGAGGAGCCCGGCACCGAGGTCACCGCGACCCGGGTCGACGGACGGGCGACGGGCCTGCACGGGAAGTGGGCGACGTTGTTCCGCCGGCGGCTCGGCGAGACGTTCAACGACACCCGCCGTCTGACGTCCCGGCTCGGCGAGACGCTCGACGACGCCTGACGTCCCCCGTCCAGGCTCGCCGAGCCGACGTCGGTTACTCTGCGCGCCCGCGTCGCCACTCCTCGTCCCCTTTGGAGTGGATTGCCCGTGCAGCGGCCTCTCTGGAAACCGTCGATCGCGCTCGCCGGAACCCTCGCCGGAGTCCTCACCGCGACCGCCTGCTCCGGCAGCGACGCGGCCACCGCCCCGAGCTTCCCGACCTGGCAGAACACCCAGGTCAACGCCGTCAGCCGGATGGCGGTGGCGGCCGGGGTCGTCGCCACCACCGCCATGAAGCCCGACGGCACGCTGGAGACCGTCGCCGTCGGCCTGCGGGACGGCAAGCGGCTGTGGGCCTACCCGGCCACGATGGCCGGCCGCCTGCCCGGCATGGGCGTCTCGACCCCGGCGATCGTCGAGACGTCGCCGGGCCAGGGCGTAGTCGTCGCGCTCGACCCGGCCAAGAGCGGCCACTGGAACGCCACGCTCATCGCCCGCGACGCGCGCTCGGGGGCGCAGAAGTGGAGCAGGCCGGTGCACTCGACGTTCGGGCCGCAGCGCTGCGGGCCCTACGTCTGCGTGTCGGAGCACACCGCCCTGACCAAGGCCCGCATGGTGGTGCTCGACCCGTCCAGCGGGAAGACCCTGTGGAAGCTGCCGGGGATCTCCGAGGTGGAGTGGTCGGACCCGAGCCGGGTGCTGCTGCTCAGGCTGGCCGCCAACCCCATGATCGAGTCGTACGAGCTCAAGAGCGGCAAGCTCCAGTGGCAGCAACCCATCGAGCAGGCGCTCGGGCCCGGGATCGACCTGTCGGGTGGGTGGGCGTTCGGCGCGACCGGTGACAATCTGGTCGGCTACGTCGCCCCCTACACGAACCCCCAGACGAAGAAGGTCTCCACCTTCGGCCTCTTCTCCGTCAAGATCGGCAACGGGACGATCAACTGGATGCGGCCCTCGGTCGTACGCGTCTATCCGAGCGGCAGCCCCGGCTACGCCCCCGTCGTGCGCCCCGTCGACCGCCAGGGGGCCTACGGCGGCTTCGCCCGGCTGGACTCGGAGAGCGGCCGGGTGGTCGGGCAGATCCCCGCGGCCGACGTGCCCGGGTCCGGCTGGTGGCTGGCCTTCCCCGACCGGATGGACAAGCTGGGCTTCCTCAAGCACGACGCCAAGGGCACGGCGTTCGACCTGGTCTCGGGCAAGCCGGCGCCGGTGGAGGAGCAGCACGGCTGGTCCTTCTGCGTCACCGACCCCAAGCCGCTGGCGCTGCGCGGGCAGGCGCCGGGCTTCTACTCGACGGCCTCGGTCTGCGAGTACGACCTGGCCACCGGCAAGCGGGTCAAGGGCGCCGTCGTACCGCCCGCCTGGTTCACGGGCAGCCAGGACGGGTGGCGGCTGTGGCGCGACGAGAAGGGCGCCATACATGCCATCAACGACCAAACCTCCACCGCGCCGGGCATGTACGGATAGGACCGGAATATAGTTCTATCGGAAGCACCCGACAAAGGAGGGGCCATGCCCGAGGCAGTCATCGTCGCGACCGCGCGTTCCCCGATCGGCCGGGCCTTCAAGGGCTCGCTCCAGGAGATCCGCCCCGACGACCTGACCGTGCAGATGATCAAGGCGGCGCTGGCCAAGGTGCCCCAGCTCGATCCCTCGTCCATCGACGACATCATGCTGGGGTGCGGGCTGCCCGGGGGCGAGCAGGGCTTCAACATGGCCCGGGTGGTGTCGGTGATGCTCGGGCTGGACAACGTGCCCGGCACGACCGTGACGCGCTACTGCTCGTCGTCGCTGCAGACCACGCGGATGGCCTTCCACGCGATCAAGGCGGGCGAGGGAGACGTGTTCGTGTCGGCCGGGGTGGAGACCGTGTCCCGGTTCACGAAGGGGAACTCCGACTCGCTGCCCGACACGCACAACCCCGTCTTCCTGGAGGCTCTGGCGCGTACCCAGTCCTTCACCGAGGGCGGCAAGGTGTGGCACGACCCGCGCGAGGACGGCGACGTTCCCGACATCTATCTCGCGATGGGGCAGACCGCCGAGAACCTCGCCCAGCTCAAGGGCGTCACCCGCCAGGAGCAGGACGAGTTCGGGGTGCGCTCGCAGAACCTGGCGGAGAAGGCGCTGGCCGACGGGTTCTGGGCGAAGGACATCACGCCGGTGACGCTGCCGGACGGGACGGTGGTGGAGAAGGACGACGGGCCGCGGGCGGGGACGACGTACGAGAAGGTCTCCACCCTCAAGCCGGTCTTCCGGCCCGACGGGACGGTCACCGCCGGCAACTGCTGCCCGCTGAACGACGGGGCCGCGGCCGTCGTCGTGATGAGCGACGTGAAGGCCGCCGAACTGGGGATCACGCCGCTGGCCCGCATCGTCTCGACCGGGGTCACCGGGCTGTCCCCGGAGATCATGGGGCTGGGGCCGGTGGAGGCCTCGAAGCAGGCGCTCGCGCGGGCGGGGATGGCGATCGAGGACATCGACCTCGTGGAGATCAACGAGGCGTTCGCCGCCCAGGTGATCCCCTCCTATCGGGATCTGGGGATCCCGCTGGACCGGCTCAACGTCAACGGCGGGGCGATCGCGGTGGGGCACCCGTTCGGGATGACCGGGGCACGCATCACGTCCACGCTGATCAACAGCCTGCAGCACCACGACAAGAGCATCGGCCTCGAGACCATGTGCGTGGGTGGCGGCCAGGGCATGGCCATGATCCTCGAACGTCTCAGCTGACCGCTCGGCTTCGGGGCCGCCCCTCAAAGGGACGCGGCCCCGAAGTCGTCGGGACTTTTGAGCGCTACGAGTCCGCCGCATATTCCGGGTGACGCGATTTCAAAGCATTTGTATTTCCCGTGAAGAGTTCATCCATTGACCTCGGCAGCGTGTCGATCATGTGCCCGTTGATCACCAGGAGCTAGTTTTTATCCTGCCTAACACGACACCCTCAAGCAGGAGACCCATATGAACAAGATGGGAACATTCGCCGCAGCTCTGGTCATCTCATCGAGCGCTGTCGCCATCGGCGGCTTCGGCACGCCGGCGCTCGCCGATCCTCGCCCGAACATCGACATCATCGACGACGTCGTCCCGAACGCGAGCGTGCTCTCGAACCTGCTCCCGAACCTGAACGCGTCGCCCGCGGTGGTGTGCCTCCCCACCGCGAGCAACGTCAACTCCGTCAAAGGCCACAACAACCAGACAAACAACAATCAGACTATTAACTGCACGCAAAGCGCACAGACAAACGCGCCACCATCAGGCGGGGATTTCTCGGGATACGAGGTACTTCCGCTAGCCACTGACACCTGCGGGCCCAACGATGTCTGCGATCTCCGCGTTGACTGCCCTGCGGGAAAAAAGGTGATAGAAGGAGGCTACAATATCCACCCTGGCGCCGGGACCTTTACTTCCCGGAGCATGCAGACCCCTGACGGATCGGCATATATCGTGCAGGCCTTCAACCGGTCCGGGGCCCAGTTGACCATCGAGGCTCAGGTCAGCTGCGCCAGGGTCACGCCCTGACCTCAGTCCATGAGCGCCGCCGCCCCCCATCCGGGGCGGCGGTCAGCCGTGGATGTCGGGGCCGGCGCGGTGCGGGGTGATCCGGAGGAGGACGCGCTGGTCGCGGATCATGGCGGCGCGGTAGTCGTCCCAGTCCGGGTGCTCGCCGGAGATGTCGCGATAGTACGAGACCAGGCCCTCCATGGCCTCCGGGAGCGACTGGATCTCGGCCGTGCCGTCCACCTGGATCCATTCGCCGTAGAAGCCGTCCGTGAAGGCGCACACCGAGACGTGCGGGTCGCGGCGGGCGTTGCGGACCTTGGCAGCCGTCTCCCGGGTGCTGACGACGATCTGGCTGCCCGAGACGCCGACGGTCACCGGGGACATCTGCGGGCGCCCATCGCGATGTCTGGTGAGCAGGATGGCGCGATGGTGGGTGCGGAGGAAGGCGAGTGCCTTGTCGAGGTCCATGCCTTCATGATGACGCGCCCGCGCTTAGGGCACGGGCGCGGGGATGGATGGGCTTAGATGAAGCCCATGCGGTTACGGCGGTGCCGCTCGTGTTCGTGCACGATCGCGGCGGCGTAGCCGTGGGATAGCCCGTGCTCGTCGGCGAGCCAGTTGGCCCGCTCGTCGCACCTCAGGAAAGCCGGGCCGTTGTCGATGGCTTGGAACCACTCGGGGAGTTCGCGTCCCGTTATGGTCGGGACTCTGGCGATGAGCTTGGTCTGCGTCTCCGGTGAGTGGTTCAAGGACATGGGCACCTCCGCGGATAACGGTCCTTTGCTCGACACTGCAACACCAGCGTCCGAATGGCAAGCCCCTAGCCAGGCATCATTTTGTGACGGCACGTAGATTTTCGGTCGCACACAGAGAGGGCCCCGCCTGAACGGCGAGGCCCTCGGTGGTGACGCAGAGGTTAACGATCAGTCGCTACTGGTGAAATAGCTGACGAACCGGAGCACCTCGAGGTAGATCCAGACCAGGCTCAGCGTCAGACCGAACGCGCACTGCCAGGCGAACTTCTCCGGCGCCCCCTGCCGCACGCCCTGCTCGATCGAGTCGAAGTCGAGCAGCAGGAAGAAGCAGCCGATCAGGATCATGACGATGCTGAACACCCAGCCGATCGGGCTGTCGGTGCGCAGGCCGAGGCCGCCGTCGACGAAGATCCCGAGGATCAGGTTGACGAGCAGCAGCCCGAGCGCCGCGATGCCGGCCGCGAGGCCGAACTTCACGAGCTTGGGTGTGACCCGGATGATCCGCAACGAGTAGACGGTCAGCACCGCTCCGAACGCGAACGCCGTGCCGAGCACCGCCTGCAGCACGATGCCGCTGATCATGCCCTCGAAAACGGAGCTGATCTTGCCGAGGAACACGCCCTCGAAGACGGCGTACCCCAGGATGAGCGCCGGGTTGGTGCTCTGCGTGAACGAGGCGATCAGCCCGAGGATCAGGGCGACGACGGCGGCGCCGATGGCGACCATGGGCGGGACGTTGAGGACCCAGGCCGCGGCTGCGGCCGCGACGAGAGCCCCGAGGGTGAGAAACCCGCGCACGACGACGTCGTCTAGCGTCATGGTGCGGTACGCGGGCCGGGTGGGTTGCGCGTACGACGGCGCGTCGTACATGTTCTGCAGCTGGCCGGGGGACGGGGTCGGCCCGGCCCAGCCCGCGGACTGCTGCCGCGACCTGCTGAAAACGGGGTTCTTGCTCTCCATCGCTGCCTCCTGTGACGCCGAGCCTACGGGGCGCGGCGGCACCTTGGTCAACTGACGTGTTAGATCGATGTTCATTCGGGACTTCGGCAGCTTCCCAACGAACGTGACCGGCCGAGAGTTCCCAAGGTCATCCGGCCCGCTCTTCAAGATCATCTAGGCCCCGCCGGGACCCTCGCGCCCACGACTCCACGAGCGCCTTTTACTGTGTGTCCACAAGAAAAGACCGGCAGTAATTGCGTAGTCGGGCATTCACAGAAAGAAACGTTCGCGAGAAGCCCGAAGGGCAGAAAGACAGCGCGTTGTCAATATGGCGAAGGAGAAAAGTAAACGACGCCCACCTGAGCTTACTCGGACGCTCCCGGTCGGACTCAACCGGTCCGGTGTCAACGCCCGCAGGCCCCTCCGACCAGGGCCGGAGCGCCTACGGACACGGCAACTCCGTAACGGCTCGATATCGGCCGCAGTCGGCCCGTCCGACGATCGCGGTAAACCTCCAGGTCAGGGACCTAAAGGCGATGAAGACGGCAAGTGCCCCCGGCGGGATTCGAACCCGCACGTCAACCCTTTTAAGGGGTTTGCCTCTGCCATTGGGCTACGGGGGCGCCGCAATCATACGAAACAGACCATGGTTCCGAGGAGCACAACTTCGCATCAGGCGTCACAACTGTGAAGTCTGCGGTGAAGTGAGAGGGCTCCAGGCACTCTGTCCAAGAAGAGTAGACCGTCCAGATGGTCGAGTTGGTGCTGAATGCAGCGGGCTTCGAAGGCGTCCGCCTCGATGGTGACGGGCTCCCCCGTGCCTGGCAAATGCCCACGTACGGTGATACGGGTGGCGCGCAGGACATCTGCCGTGAGTCCCGTGATGGACGTGCAGCCCTCGCGCCAGGGGTCCCAGTGGGAGGCCCTGGCGAGGCGTGGATTGGCCAGGACGAGCTCTCCGGCCCACGAACGACTCCGGGGATGGAGTCCGGCGTCAAAGGCGATCAGGCGCCAACTCAGGCCGATCTGAGGGGCGGCCAGCCCGGTCGTGGAGGGCTCGCGGCGGAGGGTGGCCAGGAGGTCGGCCGCGGCGGCCACGATCTCGGGGGCGGTGGGGTCCACCGGCTCGGCGGCGAGGGACAGGAGCGGGTGCGGGGCGCCGAGGACCTCGCGCGGGGTCCCCGGCCGTCCGCCGGGCACGTCACGGCCGCCGGGCACCCCGGGAGGAGCGCCGCCCCACCCGTTCACAACAGGTCCGGTTCGACCGGGCGGAAGGTGATCTCCGAGTCGAGACTGGCGCCGACGGCCGCCAGCCTGCGCATGAGCGCCGCCACGTCCACCTCCTTCGGCAGCTCGACGTCCGCGATCAGCACGTAGAGACGGCCGCTGAGCCTGGTGCTCATCCCGGTGATGTTGCCTCTGTCAGCGGCCAGCACGGCGCTGATGGCCGAGATGATCCCGGGCCGGTCGGGCCCGTGCACGGTCAGCACGTAACCGAGGCCGCCCCCTTCCTCGCAGAAGTGCCGCCGGGCCTCGATGGCGGAGGCGGTCACCACGAGATCGGGCGCGCACAGGCGCTTCAGCAACTCGGCGGAGTCCAGATCGCCCGACACCAGCAGCATCATCGCCACGTGGCCGCCGAGCAACGTCATCGTCGAGTCCTGGATGTTCGCTCCGCAGTCGGCGAGCGAACCGGTGACCGCGGCGATCACGCCGGGCCGGTCGACGCCGAGCACGGTCACCGCTGAGAGCCCCACCCGTGGCACCCCTTCCGCTTGCGACCAGGGGTGCCGAAAACGCCCCGGCGAGCTTCGCCGGGGCGCCTGCCGTTCCTGGGCTAGCGACGGGTCGTCGCGACCGCGGCCCTGAAGTCCTCGCGCGGGTGCTCCATCTCACCCAGCGAGATCGTCTCGCGCTTGAAGAACAGGGCCAGGGTCCAATCGACGACGACACGGACCTTGCGGTTCAGCGTCGGCACCCGCGACAGATGGTAGGTCCGGTGCATGAACCACGCAGGGAATCCGCGAAGCTTGACGCCATAGACATTGGCGACACCCTGGTGAAGGCCCAAACCGGCGACCGATCCGACATACTTGTGCCGGTATTCGACCAGTTCCTGACCACGCAGGTGACGGACGATGTTGTCGGCCAGCACCTTGGCCTGGCGGACGGCGTGCTGGGCGTTCGGGGCGCAGTACTGGCCGGGGTTCGTGACGTCGGGCACCCCCGCGGCGTCGCCGGCCGCGAAGGCGTCGGTCGTGCCGGCCACGGTGAGCATGGCGGTGCACTTGATCCGGCCGCGCTCGTCGAGCGGCAGCTCGCTGTCCTTGACGATGGGGCTGGGCTTGACGCCCGCCGTCCACACGAGGGTCTCCGCGTCGAACTCCGAGCCGTCCGAGAGGATCACGCGCCCGCCGGTGCAGGACTCCAGCCGGGTCTCCAGCTTGACGTCGATGCCCCGCTCGCGCAGCTGCTCCAGGGTCCACTTGCCCATCTCGGGGCCGACCTCGGGCAGCACCCGGTTCGAGGCCTCCACGAGCACCCAGCGGATGTCCGACGGCTCGATGTTGCGGTAGTAGCGCGTCGAGTGCTTGGCCATGTCCTCCAGCTCGGCGAGCGCCTCGACGCCCGCGAACCCGGCGCCGACCACGACGAACGTGAGCGCCTTGCGCCGCACCTCCGGGTCGTCGGTCGACTCGGCCACGTCGAGCAGGTGCAGCACGCGGTTGCGCAGCGCGATGGCCTCGCCCACCGCCTTGAAGCCGATGCCGATGTCGGTGAGGCCGGGGATCGGCAGCGTACGCGAGATCGATCCGGCGGCCATCACGATCACGTCGTAGGCCACCTGGCGCGGCGCGCCCTCGGGCGGCTGGAACGTGACGGTGCGCTCGGAGTGGTCGACCTTGGTGACCCTGCCGTTGAGGATGCGCACCTTGGGCAGGATCCGCCGGAGCGGCGCCACCACGTGCCGGGGTGAGAGGTTACCCGCCGCCGCCTCAGGCAAGAAGGGCTGGTAGGTCATGTAGGACTGGGGGTCGATGATCGTGATGCGTGCCTCGCCGTCGCGCAGCTCACGCTGGAGTTTGCGCTGCAGCCGGAGCGCTGTGTACAGGCCGACGTATCCGCCGCCGACGATCAAGATGTGCTTGTTCATCCTGAGGCCCCATCCCTCGTGGAGTGCTTGTGAAAGCATTCACAAGCTTACGTCAAGCCCGTTCGACGAATCCAACCCGGGGGTGGTGCAACGCGTCACACAGCCAGTGACCTGGCCCTGGTGAAGACATCGTCCAGCATCTGGGCGGTCACGCGGCCGGTGAACGTGTTCTGCTGGCTGGGGTGGTAGCAGCCGATCAGCGTGACGGGGACGCCGGCGTGCCGCACCTCCACCTCGGCACCGTGCCCGAACGCCGGCCTGGCGCGCGGCAGCTCGTATCCGGCCTCCTTGAGTGCCGGCCACACGGCCTGCCAGGCGTACCCGCCGAGCGCCACGATCACCCGCACGTACGGGGCGACCAGCGCCACCTCCCTGGCCATCCACGGGAAGCAGGCGGCCTTCTCCGAGGGCAGCGGCTTGTTCGCGGGCGGCGCGCAGCGCACCGAGGCCACCACCCGCGCGTCGATGAGCCTCTGGCCGTCCCCCGCGTGCGTGCTGGTCTCCTGCGCGGCCAGGCCCGTGCGGTGCAGCGAGGCGAACAGCCAGTCGCCGCTGCGGTCGCCGGTGAAGATCCGCCCGGTGCGGTTGCCCCCGTGGGCGGCCGGGGCCAGGCCGACCAGCAGGATCCGCGGGCGCTCGGCGCCCCAGCCGGGGACCGGACGGCCCCAGTACGTCTGGTCCGCGAACGCGCGCCGCTTCGCCTCGGCGACCTGCTCACGCCACTCCACCAGGCGGGGACAGGCACGGCAGACGGACTGTCCGGCCGTGAGCTCCGCGAGGGTGTCGCTGGTGGCGGCGAGGCGGCGCACGTCCGCGGGGTCGAGCGCGACCGGGGTGTCAGCGGTCGCCGGGTCTTCGGGCCAGCCGGTGCCAGGAGGTACGAAGCTCATGACACCGATGGTGCCCGATCATCTGGCGGGCTTCGGACTGGGCATGGGGGTCGGGCACGCGGACTTCGCCGTGGCGACGTCGCCCGGCTCGACCACCTCGTCCTGCTGGATCAGCGGCAACGGGTAGCGGTTGAGTATGGGCTCGCCGCACGACCGGTCGACCGTGTAACCGAAGTTCTCGGGGTCGGTGGTCAGCGGCCTGCCGTCCTGGTCGTAGAGGTAGACGTCGGTCAGCGGGGTGCCGTCCTTGGCGTACGGCTTGATGTTGTAGACGTCGTCGTTGGACGACGCCTCGGCCACGTACGTCGGCGGCTGCTGGTTCGCCATGACGACGCGCACCCCATCGGAGTCGCGCGACCCGGCCTCCGCCAGCCCGGCGAACAACACCAGCGCCGCGACCAGGTTGAGCGCCCCGACAAGCCCCGCGGCCAGCCGCCCACTGCGCCGTCTGCCGATCCAGACCGAGACCCAGACGCTCACCGCGACCAGGGCCCAGCCCGGCGGGTTCGACGGGACGAGGCCGCCCTCGCCGGTCATCGCCAGCAGCAGCATGGCCAGCAGATAGCCGCGCAGCACCCACCATCCGGGGCGCAGCTCCGGCAGGAAGCCCACGAAGCTCCGGTACGGCCCCTGGCCCATCAGCCGCGTGTGCGCGCCCCGGGCCCATGCCCGCGGGTCGGCGTGGCGCTTCCCCCGGCTGCGCGGGCGGTCTCCGTACGCGGCCGCCAGCTCCTCGGCGTAGACCTCGGGCGGGCCCAGCCGGTCCTCCAGCGGCAGCTCCGACTCCGCCGCGATCTCGGCCAGGTGGTCGTCCAGGTCTTCGAGTAACTCCTCCCGCTCGGGATGGTCGGCCAGGACATCCCGTACGGCCTGTGCGTACTCTCCGGGTGTCATGCTTGTCCCTCCTTGAGCAGGGATGCCATGGTTGCCGAGAACGAGGTCCAGGTCTTGGCCGACGTGGCGTACATGCTCCGGCCGACCTCGTTGAGCCCGTAGTACTTACGGTGCGGCCCTTCGTCCGAGGCCACCACGTAGGACGTCAGCGCCCCGGCCTTGAACAGGCGGCGCAGCGTGCCGTAGACCGACGCGTCGCCCACCTCCTCCAGGCCCGCCTCCCGCAGCCGGCGCACGACGTCGTAGCCGTAGCCGTCGCGCTCGTTGAGCACGGCGAGCACGGCCAGGTCGAGCACACCTTTGAGGAGCTGACTGCTATCCACGCAATGCACACTACTGTGCAAAGCGGAATAGTGCCAACAAGAAAGCCGGGCGGCGCCCGAGGGTGCCACCCGGCTCTCAGTCAGTCACTCGGCCCTGCTGACGCGGAAGGCGTTCAGGAAGCCGCCGGGGGCTCGGCCGGGGCCGGAGCCGCGCAGGGGGCGTAGGACTTGGTGACGACGTCACTGTTGTTCGGCCCCGAGATCGACAGCGAGACCGTGCCGCCCTTGACGTCGGCGCCGGTCAGCGTGCTGGAGAGCGAGTCGACGCTCTTCGTGCCGCCGTCCCGGTCGAAGAAGCTGACGCCGCTGGACACCGGCTTGCCGTTCACCGACCAGGTCCAGGAGACCCGGGCAGCGCCGGTCGAGCTGATGGTGCCGGTCGCGCCGACCTTGCAGTCGGTGGTCGTCGCCACCGAGGTGGCGGCGGAGACCCGCGAGGCCGGAGCCTCGTCCTTGCACCAGACCTTGTAGTAGGCCCGGTTGGAGGAGACGCCCTCGGGGCTCAGGATCTCCAGCTGCGCCCAGCCGCGCTGGCTGTGACGCGGGGAGATGCCGAAGCCGACCTTGCGCGTGTCGCGGACCTTGACCGAGCCGTAGTCGGCCACCTCACCGTTGAGGATCCAGCGGTAACGGACCCACGTCGGGCGGTTGGCCTCGATCAGGCCGACGAAGCCGATCTTGTCGCCGGGGGTGCAGGAACCGACGTACGAGTCGGGGCTGGCCCATGCGCGGGCCGACACCGACACGTCGAGGTGCGAACGCACCTCCTTGGGCTCCTGGCAGGAGACGGAGAAGTAGCTCTTCTTGGAGGTGACCTTCTTCGGACCGAGGACCTGAACGGCCTCCCAGCCCTTGACGTCCTCCTTGAAGGTGATGGACTGCCTCACCGTCACCGACTTGGTGCCCTTGCCCGAGAGCCTGATCACCTTGACCTTGCTCTTGGACCCGTCGCCGTGGAGCCAGCGGTAGGCCAGCTCCGTCTTGCCCTTGACGGAAACCTTGATCTTGGTCGCGAAGTTGACCTTGACCGGGCAGGCTCCCTCGTAGTCGCCCGCCGACACCGAGGGCGCGGACACCGCGACCTTGGGAGCGGCCTTGGCGGTGGCGGCCGTCGCCGCCTGGGCGGGGCTGGCGACCAGGCCCGCGGCCAGGGCGGCCAGCACCGCGGCGGACGCACCGAACGCCGCCGCCTTACGTGCTAACCCAACAGACATCATGTGAGAGTGCTCCATTCCTTTGAGGGAAGAGACGCGCTCGGGAACGGTCGCCACGCCGGCACCTTCCGTGCACAGCAATATGGCAAAGCCCCCGTAATGCCCCTTTACCTAAGCACAATACTGATTGCACGCTCAACACGATGCATAGACCGGAAATGTCCGGATTTCTTCAGCTATCGGGCGATAGACCAGGCGATCCCGTCGAGGATGTCGTGCTCGCTCACCACGACCTGCGAAAACGCGAAACGGCGAACGATCCGGTCAAGAATTAGCGCGCCGGCGCCAATCACGTCCACTCTTCCCGGGTGCATGACCGGAACCCCGGCCCGCTCACCATGGGTCATCGCCAGCAGCCGCCGGGTCACCTCATGAACCTGCCCGGCCGAAATCCGCGAGTGATGAATTCTGGCCGAGTCGTAAGCGGGCAGATCGAGCGCCATGCCCGCGACCGTCGTCACCGAACCCGCCAGGCCCACGAGCGTACGGGCCCGCCGCACGGGCACCTCCGCCACGACCCGGTCGAGCGCCGCCTCGATGTCGGCCACCACGGCCTCCAGCGCGGGCGCGGACGGCGGGTCGCCGGCGTCCTTCAGGTGCCGCTCGGTCAGGCGCACGCAGCCGATGTCCACCGACAGTGCCGCCTCGGCGTGCTCCGAGCCGACCACGAACTCGGTCGACCCGCCGCCGATGTCCACCACCAGGTACGGAGGCAGCGGCCCCTGCGGCATCTCGGTCTCCGGCGACAGCCGGACCAGCCCCTTGGTCGCCCCCACGAACGAGAGCTCCGCCTCCTCGGCCCCTGACACGACCTCCGGCTCCACGCCGAAGATCTCGCGGACCCCGTCCACGAACTCCTGCCTGTTGGCCGCGTCCCGCGTCGCGCTGGTGGCCACGACACGGGTCCTGACGGCGCCGTGCCGGTCGATCAGCTCCCGGTAGACCCGCATGGCCTTGAACGTGCGCTCCAGCGCGTCAGGAGCCAGCCTGCCGGTCCTGTCGACGCCCTGGCCGAGGCGGACGATCTCCATCCGCCGGTCGACGTCGTCGATGAGATCGTCGCCCACATCGGCGACGAGCAGGCGTACGGAATTGGTGCCGCAGTCGACGGCGGCTACACGCATGGTCCGTCACTCCACCAGTCGGGGAGGGCGTCGAGCGCCTCCCTGCCGAACGGGTTGGCACCGGGCGCCGCCAGCTCGTGCGCGACGAGCGCGTGCAGGCACTTGACCCGCAGCGGCATGCCGCCCGTGCTCTGCATGTCGCGCGGGAGCGGCTCCAAGCCCTCCTCCTTGGCGGCCTCGTCGCGCCTGGCGACGTAGTCGTCGTGCGCGGCGCGGTAGGCGGCGGCCAGCTCGGGGTCGGTCGCCAGCCGGGCCTGCATCTCCCGCATCAGCCCCGAGCCTTCGAGCGTGCCGATGGCCGAGGCCGCCTTGGGGCAGGTCAGGTAGTAGAGAGTCGGGAAGGGCGAGCCGTCGGGCAGCCGCGGCGCGGTCTCCACCACGTCGGGGTTGCCGCACGGGCAGCGGTGCGCCACCGCGCGCAGCCCCCTGGGCGGGCGCCCGAGCTGCAGTCGCACCGCCTCGACGTCGCGCTCATGGTCGCGCCCGCTTCGGCCCTCGCCGGCTCGTCCCTCGCTCTCTCGGGCCGAGCTCCTGCGCTCAGGACTGTCCAACACTTTCCTTCCCTGTCACGGCCCGGCGGCCGGTGCCCTTGTCGGCGGCCTCCACCGACTCCCAGAGCGTCTGGTACCACGGCGGCAGTGCCGGCGGCTGCTGCACGGCCGTCTGCTCCTTGATCTGCCGCTGGTCCATCACCACGTAGCACTTCTCGCCGGGCCCGCAGTAATGCAGCCGTTCCTTGGCCGTCTTCTTGATCCAGTTGGGATCGTCGCTCTGCCGGTCGCGCGCCAGCAGGGTCTGCTTCTCCGCCTCGACCCTGGCCTTCTCCGCCCGATGCTCGGCGATGCTGCGGCGCAGGCTGATGTACTCGCGGACAGGGTAGGCCAGGCTCATCGCGATCGCGCACACCACGACGGCCAGGATGGCGGCCCGCCCGGTCAGCTGCGGCCTCTTCGCCAATTGCTGCACCCCCTCACTTCGCGAGGCGGCTCGGATCGAGCCGCCTCGCGCGCGCCGTATTCGAAACTAGCGCCGGAAGCGCGGGAAAGCGGCGCGACCCGCGTAGCGGGCGGCGTCGTCGAGGAGTTCCTCGATGCGCAGCAGCTGGTTGTACTTCGCCACCCGGTCCGAACGGGCCGGGGCGCCGGTCTTGATCTGGCCGCAGTTGACCGCGACCGCCAGGTCGGCGATCGTCGTGTCCTCGGTCTCGCCGGAACGGTGGCTCATCATGCACTTGTAGCCGTTGCGGTGGGCCAGGTCCACGGCGTCGAGGGTCTCCGACAGCGTGCCGATCTGGTTGACCTTGACCAGCAGGGCGTTGGCGGTGCCCTCCTTGATGCCGCGCTCCAGCCGCTCGGGGTTGGTGACGAACAGGTCGTCGCCCACGAGCTGCACCTTGTCGCCGAGCGCCTCGGTGATGGCCTTCCAGCCGGCCCAGTCCTCCTCGTCGAGCGGGTCCTCGATGGAGACGAGCGGGTAGTTGGCGACCAGGTCCGCGTAGAACTCGATCAGCTCCTGCGCCGACAAGCCCTTGCCGTCGATCGTGTAGACGCCGTCCTTGTGGAACTCGGAGGCGGCCACGTCGAGCGCCAGCGCCACGTCCTCACCGGGCACGTAGCCGGCCCGCTCGATGGCGACCAGGATCAGGTCGAGCGCGTCGCGGTTGGACGGCAGGTTGGGCGCGAAGCCGCCCTCGTCGCCCAGGCCCGTTGCGTAGCCCTTCTCCTTGAGCACGCCCTTGAGCGCGTGGTAGACCTCCGTGCCCACGCGCACGGCCTCGCGGAACGTCTCCGCCCCGATCGGGGCGATCATGAACTCCTGGATGTCGACGTTGGTGTCGGCGTGGGCGCCGCCGTTGAGGATGTTCATCATCGGCACGGGCAGCACGTGGGCGTTGGGGCCGCCGACGTAGCGGAAGAGCGGCAGGTCGGCGCTGTCGGCAGCGGCCTTCGCGACGGCCAGCGAGACGCCCAGGATGGCGTTGGCGCCAAGCTTGGCCTTGTTGGGCGTGCGGTCCAGGTCGATCATGATCTGGTCGATGATGCGCTGGTCCTCGGCCTCGATGCCGTTGATCTCCTCGAAGATCTCGTCGGTCACGGCGAGGACGGCCTTCTCCACGCCCTTGCCGCCGTAACGCTTGCCGCCGTCACGCAGCTCGACCGCCTCGAACTGGCCGGTGGACGCCCCGCTCGGCACGGCCGCGCGGCCGTTGCTGCCGTCGTCGAGCACGACCTCGACCTCGACCGTGGGGTTGCCTCGGGAGTCGAGGATCTCGCGGGCGTATACGACCTCGATGGTAGCCACGGGATGCGCTCCTAAGTGAAAGGCGATATGCCATCAGAGCCTATCGGTACCTCTCGACGCGGGACCGCACGGTCACCGCCCCGCGGACGCGTCAGGCGGATTCCCAGGCGTGCACGCGGTCGCGGTACGCGCGGGCGGCGGACCGCAGCTCGGCCTCGGCGTCGAGGCCGGCCTCGCCCGCCCGGCGGACCAGGTCGAACAGCTCCCGGGCCACCCCCTGCCCGACCGCCGCCGCGAGCGCGTCGGGCGCCCCCGCGCGCTCGGCCCGGCGCAGGAGCTGGGCGGCCAGCGACAGCGCCGGCTGCCCCATCGGCACGCCGTCGAGCACCGACTCGCGGCCCTTGGCGGCCCGTTCCGCCGCCTTGATCGCGTCCCAGTTGTCGCTGACCTGGTCGGCGCTCTCCACGCGTACCGAGCCGAAGACATGCGGATGGCGGCGCACCAGCTTCTCGACGATCCCAGCCGCCACGTCGTCCATGTCGAAGCCCTCGGCCACCCGCGCGTGGAAGACCACCTGGAGCAGCAGGTCGCCCAGCTCCTCGCGGAGCGCCGGGTAGTCGCCCTGCTCGATGGTCTCCAGCACTTCGTACGCCTCTTCGAGCAGGTACGGCACCAGCGTCTCGTGCGTCTGCCTGCGGTCCCACGGGCACTCGGTGCGCAGCCGGTCCATCACGGCGACCAGGTCGAGCACCCGCGCCCCCGGCAGGTCGTACGAGCCCGGCACCACCTCGATGAGCGGCGGCTCCTCCAGCGCGATCGCGGCGTGCCCCACCGCGCGCATGAACTCCTCGCCCTCCTTCTCGGAGGCCGACGCGAGCCACACGACGCTCTCACCGACCGCCCGCGCGGCCAGCCCGCGTGGGTCGGGCTCCACGACCTCGACCGTCACCCCCGCCTCGGCCAGGTAGGGCAGCTGCGGATGCGCGGCGGAGCCGGTCAGCACCGGACCCGAGCGCAGCACCTGCCACGCCTGGTGGCTCAGCAGGCCCGGCGGGACCCTGGGCGAGGTGGTGACGACGGTCAGCGGCACGGGTCAGCCCTGCTGCGGCTGCTGAGCCTGCTGCGGGGTGGCCTTGCCGAACCTGCCGGCGTCCACGAACAGCGACGGGTTCTCCTGCGTCGGGTTGACGTTCACCACGCCGAACCGGGGGTTGAAGATCGTCTTGATCTGGGCGAAGTCCTGGCGGAGCTTGTCCAGCCCGCCCTGACCGGCCTGCTGCTGCAGCTTGCCCATCCCGACCGCCGTGCGCGCGTACTCGCGGGCGTAGCTGGGCGCGACGCCCAGGGCCAGCAGGTTGATGTCGGCCGACTGGTACTGGCCGGGGTCCTGGAGCTTGGCGTCGATCTCCTTGTCGGTCACCTGCACGTTGTTGCGCGCGAGCAACTGCCTGGCGGCGCTCACGTCGGCCAGGCGCTGAAGCACGTACTGGGTGACCGGCACGCCGAGCGCCGTCTCGTCCAGATTGTTCCTCTTCAGCGCGGCGCGGTAGGCGTCCGTCTCCTTGTTGAGCTGACTCGTCGAGATGCGCTCTTTGCCCACCACGGCCGCGGCGCCGGCCTGCATGGGGGAAGAGCAGGCGGTCAGCGCGATGCCCACCGCGGCGGCGGCCACAGCCACTCGTATCGACTTCACGTGCGTCCCTTTCCGACCGAAAACCGCCGCTAGCTTACCCGCGCTGGCTCGAGGAACATCGCCTCGACCAGGTCACCGCACCATTTGAGCAGGTCGAGATCGCGGAGCGGCTGCCCGCCGAGCGGCTTGGTCTTGGGCACGGGCACCAGCAGCGTCTCGGCCGCCTGCTTGTATATCGCCTTCTTGTAGAGCCGGTCGAGCCGGACCTGCTGCGACTCTCTCAGCCTGGCCGGGCCGAACTTGATGTTCTGGCCCTGCAGCGTGACGTCCGTGAGCCCGGCCTGGCGCGCCTTGATGCGGAACCTGGCGACCTCCAGCAGGTTTTCCACCTCCGCGGGCGGCTTGCCGTAGCGGTCGGTCAGCTCCTCGCGCACCCCGCCGATGTCGTCCGGGGTGGCGATGGCCGAGATCCGCTTGTACGCCTCCAGCCGCAGCCGCTCGGAGGTGACGTAGTCGTGCGGGATGTGGGCGTTGATCGGCAGCTCGACCTTGACGTCCGGCTGCTCCTCCCGCGCCTCGCCGCCGTCGAGCTTGGCCTTCTGCTCCTGCACGGCCTCGGCCATCAACCGCACGTACAGGTCGAAGCCGACGCCCGCGATGAACCCGGACTGCTCGGCCCCGAGCACGTTGCCCGCGCCGCGGATCTCCAGGTCCTTCATGGCGACGTACATGCCCGCGCCCATCTCGGTGTGCTGCGAGATCGTGGCGAGCCGCTCGTGGGCGGTCTCGGTCAGCGGCTTCTCCGGCGGGTAGAGGAAGTACGCGTAACCGCGCTCCCTGCCTCGCCCGACGCGCCCGCGCAGCTGGTGCAGCTGCGACAGGCCGTAGTTGTCGGCCCGGTCCACGATCAGCGTGTTGGCGTTGGGCACGTCGAGCCCGGACTCGACGATCGTGGTGGAGACCAGCAGGTCGTACTCCCGCTCCCAGAAGCCCACCATGATCTTTTCGAGCTGGTGCTCGTTCATCTGCCCGTGCGCGACCGCGACGCGCGCCTCGGGCACCAGCTCGCGCAGCCGCGCGGCCACGCGGTTGATCGAGGCCACCCGGTTGTGCACGAAGAAGATCTGGCCGTCGCGCATCAGCTCGCGCCTGATCGCCGCCCCGATCTGCTTCTCCTCGTACGGCCCCACGAACGTGAGGATCGGATGCCGCTCCTCCGGCGGCGTGAGGATCGTGGACATCTCGCGGATGCCGGTCAGGCCCATCTCCAGCGTGCGCGGGATCGGCGTGGCCGACATGGCCAGCACGTCGACCTGCGTGCGCAGGTGCTTCATCGCCTCTTTGTGCTCGACGCCGAACCGCTGCTCCTCGTCGATGATGATCAGCCCCAGGTCCTTGAACCGGACCTCGGGGCTGAGCAGCCGGTGCGTGCCGATCACCACGTCTACGGCGCCCGACCTGAGCCCTTCGAGCGTGCCCTTGACCTCGCCGTCGGTCTGGAACCGGGAGACCGGCTTGAGCGTGACGGGGAAGCTGGAGAACCGCTCGGTGAAGGTGGACATGTGCTGCTGGACCAGCAGCGTCGTCGGCACCAGCACGGCCACCTGCTTGCCGTCCTGCACCGCCTTGAACGCCGCCCGCACCGCGATCTCGGTCTTGCCGTAGCCGACGTCGCCGCAGATCAGCCGGTCCATCGGGACGCCGCGCTCCATGTCGCGCTTGACCTCGTCGATGGCCTCCAGCTGGTCGCCGGTCTCGGCGTACGGGAAGGCGTCCTCCATCTCCCGCTGCCACGGCGTGTCGTCCCCGAACGCGTGGCCGGGCGAGGCCATGCGGGCGGAGTAGAGCCTGATCAGCTCCCCCGCGATCTCCTTGACCGCCTTCTTCGCCCGGGACTTGGCCTTGGCCCAGTCGGCGCCGCCCATGCGGTTGAGCGTGGGCGCCTCGCCGCCGACGTAGCGGGTGACCTCGTCGAGCTGGTCGGTGGGCACGTAGAGGCGGTCGCCCTTGGCGTATTCGATGACCAGGTATTCGCGGGTGGCGCCCTGGACCGTGCGCTGGACCATCTCGACGTAGCGGCCCACGCCGTGCTGCTCGTGCACCACGTGGTCGCCGACCTTGAGCTGGAGCGGGTCGACCATGTTGCGGCGGCGCGACGGCAGCCGCCGCATGTCCTTGGTGGACGCCTTCTGCCCGACCAGGTCGAGGTGGGTGAGCACGGCCAGGTTGGGCGTGATGAAGCCGTGCTCGATCAGGCCCGTGCTGACGTGGACGACCTTGGGCTCGGGAGCCTTGTCCAGGAACTGCCGCAGCCTGGCGGGCACGTCGACGCCCTTGAGCAGCTCGACCATCCGCTCGGCCGGCCCGTGGCCCTCGCTGAGCAGCACGACGGCCTTGTCGTCGGCCAGCCAGCCCTTGATGTCGGCCAGCGCCTTGGCGGTGTCGCCCCGGTAGGCCTCGGAGTCCTGGGCGTCGAGCTCGACCCCGCCGCCGAACGGCGCCATCGTCCACCACGGCTGGCCCAGCGAGTCGGCGTGGTCGCGGATCTCCTCCAGCGTGCGGAAGGCCGCCGCGCCCAGGTCGATCGGCGCCTCGCCGCCGGCCGCCGCGTTGATCCAGGAGGCCTCCAGGAACTCCTGCGACGTGCGTACGAGCTCCTCGGCCCGCCCCCTGATCCGCTCGGGGTCGCACACGAACACCGCGGACCTGACCGGCAGGTGGTCGAGCAGCAGGTCCATCTCCCCGGCCAGCACGGGCGCGAACGCCTCCATGCCCTCCACCGGCGCGCCCTCGGCGAGCTGGTCGAGCACCTCGGCCAGCGCCGGGTGCTCCTCGGCCAGCTCCCGCGCCCGCGCCCTGACCTCGCCGGTCAGCAGCAGCTCGCGGCACGGCGGCGCGAACAGCCCGTCCTCGGCCGCCTCCAGCGAGCGCTGGTCGGCCACCTTGAACCAGCGGATCTCCTCGACCGTGTCGCCCCAGAACTCCAGCCGCAGCGGGTGCTCCTCGGTCGGCGGGAACACGTCGAGCAACCCGCCGCGCACGGCCACCTCGCCGCGCTTCTCCACCATGTCGACGCGGTGGTAGCCGTTGGTCACCAGGCGGTCGACGACCTCGTCGAGGTCGGCGTCGTCGCCCGCGCGCAGCCTGATGGGCTCCAGATCGCCGAGCCCCTTCACGATCGGCTGCAGCAGCGCCCTGATGGGCGCCACGATCACGCTGAGCGGCCCGGCCGCGCTGTCGCCCTTGACCGGGTGCGCCAGCCGCCGCAGCACCGCCAGCCGCTGCCCCACGGTGTCGCTGCGCGGCGAGAGCCGCTCGTGCGGCAGCGTCTCCCACGCCGGGAACACGGCCACCGAGCTGGGCTCGATGAGGCTGGTCAGCGCGGCGGCGAGGTCTTCGGCCTCGCGGCCCGTCGCCGTGATCGCCAGCACGGCCCGCTGGTCGTGCGCGGCCAGCGCGGCCACGCCGAACGGCCGCAGCGCGGACGGCGCGATCAACGCGACGTCGCCGCCCTCTTCGAGAGCGGCGGTCAGCTTCGGGTCGGCGCGAACAAGGTCAAGTAGCCCGGAAAGACTCATCAGATACGCCCACAGCCCCACGACGGCAACACGACTACCCCCGGCCGAGTCAGGTCGCGGGGGTTCTCTCCAAGGGTACTCGCAGGCGTAACTCGGCAGCCCCCGGTTACCAGGCCCGACCACTGCGCCCGGCTACTGGGCCCGGTAACCAGGCACGGAGGGCCAGCGGACGGTGAGCACGGTCGAGGCCTCCTCCGCGCGCCACGAATGGTCGACGCCTTTACCCCAGACCACGTAGTCACCCGGCTCGGCCAGCAGGACGCCGCGGCCCGGCAGCTCCACCCGGAACCGGCCGCTGATCAGCACCAGCAGGGCCGTGCGCGCCTCCCCCCTGACCCACTCCGCCCGCTCCTCGCCGGGCTGGTGCACCCCCCATTTGATCTCCACGTCGTCACTGTGCCTTGGGTCTCCGAGGGGTTTGAAATGACCCAGCAGCCAGCCCCGGTCCATGGGCGCATCGACGCCGGCATTTCCGATGTAAACCTCGCCGCTCACGGGGAAGGATGCTAGCGAGGAAATGGCTTACTGAAACCGCACGAGTGATTACTGTAGGTGACATGTCTGAGGTGCGATCGGTCGCCCAGCGGGGCGACCTCTTCGGTCAACGGGTCCGCGAGCACTGGTCCGGGGTGCCCGGCAGACGACTCGACGTGCTGGTCGCGGGGTGCGCGCACGACGAGCCGCTCGACCTGGAGCGGATCGAGATGAGGGCCACCGGGGCCGACGAGGAGCACCCCGCGATCAGGGCGGTGCTCGGGGAGCGGGCCGACCTGGTGTCGTGGTCGCTGGGCGACCTGCGCTGCGTGCCGCTGCCGCCCAGATCGTACGACGTGATCCAGCTGTCCTTCCTGCTGGAGCGCATCAAGCACTCGGAGCTGGTCTTCGACCGGCTGCTGCAGTCCCTGCGCCCGGGCGGCCTGGTGCTGCTGCGGATGCGCGACCGCAGGTCCGCCTACGGGCTGCTCGACCGGATCATGCCGTCGCTGCTGCGCCGCATGTTCTGGCGCCTGCTCGTCACCCCCGGCACCCCGGGCCCGCTGCCCAGCGTGTACGAGCCGCTGGCGTCGAGCGACGGCATGCATGCCTTCTGCCTCAGCCGGGGCCTCATGATCACCGACGACCGGCGGACCACCAGCGGCCCGGCCCGCCGTCGCAAGATCACCGTCGCCGCGGTCGCGCTGGCCGCCAAGCTGACCAACGGCCGCTACCCTGCCACCCACGACGAGATCACCATGGTCATCAGGAAACCGCAACACCACTTCGCCCGGGTCCTCTAGCGGCACACTTGCATCAATCGGTAGACTCCATCCCTACCAATTCAATCGGAATAGTTGGGATGTTGGAGCCGTGGAGTGGACCCCCGATGCGCGCGAGCTGGCCGACCTCGAGCTGCTGCTCTCGGGCGCCTTCGAGCCGCTGAGCGGGTTCCTGGGCCACGATGACCTCCACTCCGTGCACGAGCGCGGCACGCTCGCCGACGGCACGCCGTGGCCCGCGCCCGTCACGCTCCACGTGTCCGCCGATCTCGCGCCCGGCGACGAGGTCACGCTGCTCGACCCCGAGGGCCTGCCGCTGGCCGCCCTCACGGTGGCCGCCCAGGAGCCCGACGGTCTGACCTCGGGGCCGGTCAAGGGCCTCGGCACGCCCGAGCACGGCCCGTTCGCGCGCCTGCGGCGCACTCCGGCCGAGGCCAGGGCGGAGCTCGCCGGGCGTCCCGCGCTCGCCGTGACCATGCGGGGGCCCCTCGACGACCTCTCCGAGATCGTCGCCACCGCCAAGGAACTCGACGCGGTGATCATGCTCCTCCCCCTCTCGTACGGCGAGCCGGGCCCCGCGATCGTCCGCGCCGCGCTGCGCGCCAAGGAGAAGCTGCCGGAGGACACGATCGTCGTCTCCGTGCCGCTGGCGCCCCGCGAGGAGCCCGAGATCGACCTGGAGCTGCGCGAGCACGTCGCCACCGCCTACGGCGCCACCGAGCACCTGGCCGGCCCCGACCCGGTGCACATCCCCGGCCCGCCGCACCGCCGCGGCCTCGTGGTCTTCTTCACCGGCCTGTCCGGCTCCGGCAAGTCCACGATCGCCCGCGGCCTGCGCGACGCGCTGCTGGAGCTCGGCAGCCGCACGGTCACCTACCTCGACGGCGACGTCGTACGCCACCTGCTGTCCAAGGGCCTGACGTTCTCCAAGGCCGACCGCGACCTGAACATCCGCCGCATCGGCTTCGTCGCCGCCGAGACCGCCCGCCACGGCGGCCTGGCCATCTGCGCGCCCATCGCTCCCTACGCGGCCACCCGCGAGGAGGTGCGCGAGATGGTCGAGTCGGTCGGGGCCGACTTCCTGCTCGTGCATGTCGCGACGCCGCTGGAGGAGTGCGAGCGGCGCGACCGCAAGGGCCTGTACGCCAAGGCGCGCGCCGGCCTCATCCCCGAGTTCACCGGCGTCTCCGACCCCTATGAGGAGCCGGACGACGCCGAGCTGGTGATCGACACCACGCACATCTCGATCGACGCGGCCGTCTCCCAGGTTCTGGGGACGCTGCGGTCCGGAGGCTGGGTCCGTTGATCGACTTCCCCCTGATCCTCGGGTCCTTCCTCGTCGCGATCGTGGTCGGGCTGACCGGGATGGGCGGCGGGGCGCTCATGACGCCGATGATGATGCTGTTCTTCAACGTCCCGCCGCTGGCCGCGGTCTCCAGCGACCTGGTCGCCTCGGCCGTGATGAAGCCGGTCGGCAGCGTCGTGCACCTGCGCCGGGGCACGGTCAACCTGCGCCTGGTCGGCTGGCTGTGCGCGGGCTCGGTGCCGACCGCCTTCTGCGGGGTGTTCCTGGCCCGCGCGTTCGCGGTCACCGACGCGGTGAAGTACGCGCTCGGCGTGGCGCTCCTGCTGGCCGTCGCCGGCATGGCGCTCAAGAGCTGGCTCGGCTCGCGGGGAGGCACGTCGAGCGCCCACGAGATCGTCGTGCGCCCAATTCCGACCCTACTGGTCGGTATGGTAGGCGGATTGGTCGTAGGGATCTCGTCGGTCGGGTCCGGATCGCTGATCATCGTGGCCCTGCTCGCCCTCTACCCGGCGCTCAAGGCCAACCAGCTCGTCGGCACCGACCTCGTCCAGGCCGTGCCGCTGGTGACCTCCGCCGCGCTCGGGCACCTGCTGTTCGGCGACTTCCAGCTGGACCTCACGCTGTCGCTGCTCATCGGCTCGATCCCGGGCGTCTACCTCGGCGCCCGGATCTCCTCCCGCGCCCCGGGCGGCTTCATCAGGGCGCTGCTGGCCATCGTCCTGCTCGCCTCCGCGCTCAAACTGCTGGACGTGAGCAACACCATCACCGTCTGGGCCCTCGTGGCCGCCACGGTGGTCACGGTCGTGGGATGGCGAATCACGGCCGGGGGACGGGCGTCGAGCGGAAGTAAGGATCCCGAGCCAGTTCGCTGAACGCCCGGTCGGCCCCCGAGCCGGCGTCGAAGCTCGTGTCGCCGCGCGGCGCCTGCGGCGAGTCGAAGTACAGCAGCGCCTTGATCTGCGGATACCGCTTGATCTGCCGCCGCACCGACTCGAAGAACGCGCGCTTGAAGGTCCGGTCGTCCTTCCGCTCGAACACCCCCCACTCGGCCACCATGACCGGCTTGCCGGGGAAGCGCGCCTGCATCCACCGGTAGAACCCCGGCCAGTCCGGATATTCCTTGCGGGTCTTGTTCACCAGACCCTCGAAGTCCTCGACCCGGCTGTCGGCGTACGGGTCCATGGCCACCCAGTCGACCACGTCGTCACCCGGGTAGAGGTCCTCGAACCACGGCTCGGCCGCCCAGTTCGGCGCCCCCATGTACGTCATGACCATGACGGCGTTCTTCACCCCCTCGGCCCGCAGCCTGAGCACGACGTGCCGGAACATGGCCGCGTAGTCGGTGGCCTGCATGCCCGAGCCCGACGACTCGTCGACGTCGTTCTCCGGCTCGTGGTGCAGGGTGAGGAAGAACCGCTCGGGGAAGGTGCGCCTGAGGTATCCGGCCAGCCGGTCGATCCTGGCGTCGAGCGCCCCGTCGGCGATCTCGGCCCAGGTGTGGTCGAACGAGGGCTTCCAGTTGACCATGAGCAGCCGGGGCCTGGCCGGGTCGCGGGCCAGCCTGACCTCCGCGGGCGTGGGGAACAGCTCGCTGCCCCGGTGGTAGACGTGCACCACGTCGGCGGCGGCGCCCATGCGCGCCTCGGCGCTGTGCAGGGCCTGGTCCAGCGGGGCGCCGGTGAAGACCTCCGGCGCGATGCCCCACCAGGCGCCGCACGACGGGATGAGCCTGGAGGTGGCCGTGCAGGAGGGCGAGCCCGCGGCTTCCTTGATCGCTACGGGCGCGCGCGCGTTGGAACCCTCCGCCGTGGAGCAGGCGGCGAGCACCGCGACAACGGCCAGAACGAGCGCCACGTTGATGGTGTCATGAGAAATTCCCCGTAGCTGCAAAGCCTTTCAACCCCCTCGTCGAACGACCCTCGCCTATCAAACCCGATCCTTGCCGAGCCGTTCCTGGAACTTCAGCAAGTGTGCCGGGTCTCACCAGCTCGCGAGGGGTGTATCGCCCAAGGAATTTTCCGGACATTTCCTTTTATAATGTCTTTGCCTTGTGCCTTTCTGCAGAAAATCTTGGGTAATCGGCTTGGCTGATAATCGTCCGCCCTATAGTGGGCGCACATCTCGACGCAATTCCAGGAGACCCTCCCCATGAGCTCCGGCACGGACCTGGACGAGCACCTCTCGCTGCTGCGCAGGCGATGGCTGGTGCTGGTGGGCTGCGTCGTGTTCGGCGGCACGGCCGGCCTCGCGCTCATGCGGCTCACGCCGCCCGCCTACACCGCGACCACGCAGGTGCTGGTCGTGCCCGTCGGCCCACAGGAGCCCGCCAACCAGGTGACCAATCGCCAGCGCGAAGCGCTCAACCTCGACACCGAGGCCCAGGTCGCGCAGTCCGCCGTGGTCGCGGCACGGGCGGCCAGGACGCTGCAGGTCGAGACCCCGGAGCCGGTCGAGGTCTCGGTGCCGCCCAACTCGGCGGTGCTGTGGATCTCGGTGACGGCCGCCGACGCCGGCGTCGCCGCCGCCCAGTCCCGCGCGTACGCCCAGGCGTACCTGGTCAACCGCCGCGAGAGCGCGCTGACCGCGCTGACCGCGCAGCAGCAGGTGGTGCTGGGCAAGCTCAAGCAGGTCAACACCACGCTCGACACGGTGATCAAGCAGCTCGCCGGGCTGTCCAAGGGCACTCCCGAGCACACGATCGCCGCCCAGCGGGAGAGCGTGCTCAACCGGCAGGCCGCCGGGCTCGCGCTGAGGTACGACGCGCTCAGGACGGTCGCGGTGACCCCCGGCACGATCATCAGCCAGGCCGTCCCGCCGGCCGCGCCCAGCTCGCCCAGCCTGCCCCTCCACCTCGGCACCGGGCTCATGGCCGGGCTGCTCGCGGGCTCGGCCGCCGCCTACACCCGCGACCGCCTCGACCGGCGGCTGCGCTCGGCCGCCGACGTCGAGCGGCTGACCGGCCTGCCCGTGCTGGGCGACCTGTCGGGCCCGCGCGAGCCCGGCGTGGCCCACGAGCTGGCCTGCGCCGCGGTCGCCGCGTGCCCCGGCAAGCGGCTGCTGGTCCGGACCCTGCCACCCGACCTGGAGGAGTCCGGCGACCCGGTGCCCGTCAGCATGCCCCTGACCGTGCTCGACGGCTCCGACGTCCGCGACCTGTCCAGGGCGGACGCCGCGCTGCTGCTGGTGGGGCTCGGCCGGGCCACCTCGGTCCACGTCGCGGCGGCCGTGCGCCGGCTCGCCAGGCACGACGTGCCCGTCATCGGCGTGGTGACGGCGACCGACGCGCTGCCGTCGTTCGTGCCGCTGCTGGAGCCGCGCACGCACACCCCGCTCGGCAAGCTCGTCGCCACGGGCGAGCTGGAGCTGGGCGAGACCACGCCCATGCACATGCACCCCCGGCGCCCCGGCCAGCCGACGTGATAGGGCCCGCGTGGCCGATCGCGGCGCTGCTCGTCGGCTATCCGGTGTGGTGGGCGCTGGGATTCGGCGGGCTGTCGGTGATCGTGGTGGCGGTGCCGATGGCGGTGGTGCTGTGGCGGCGCCGGCCGATCAGGGTGCCGCGCGGGTTCGGGCTGTGGCTGCTGCTGCTCGCCGGCTACCTGGTGAGCGGGCTCATGCTGTCGGAGATGCCGCCTGGCACGTACGGCGAGATCGGCCCCGGCCGGATCGTCGGCTACGCCATGCGGCTGGCGCTCTACACCGCCATCCTGATCACGGTGCTCTACCTGGGCAACCTCACCGAGCGCGAGCTGCCGCAGCTGCGCCTGGTGCGGATGCTCGGCGTGCTGTTCGTCACGACGGTCGCGGGCGGGCTGCTCGGCGTGTTCGCCCCCTCGTTCGCGTTCACCTCGCCGGTGGAGCTGCTGCTGCCCGACTGGGTGGGCTCGAACCCGTTCGTCCAGAACCTCATCCACCCGACCGCCGCCCAGACGCAGAAGGTGCTGGGCTTCGCCTCCCCCAGGCCGGAGGCGCCGTTCGAGTGGGCCAACGCGTGGGGCAGCAACGCGTCGGTGCTGCTGGTGTGGTTCGTGGTCGGGTGGTGGGTGTACGGGGGGCGGCGGCAGAAGGTCTTCGTGGCCGCCGTGATCGCCCTGGCCGCGATCCCCGTCGTCTACTCGCTCAACCGCGGCCTGTGGATCGGGCTCGGCCTGGCCGTCGCGTACCTGATCGTCCGGGTGGGGGGCCGGACCAGGGTGGCGCTCTGCGGGGCCGTGGCGGCGGCGGCGGTGGCGTTCGCGCTGAGCCCGCTCGCGCCGCTGGTCGCGCAGCGGCTGGACCGGCCGCACTCCAACGACATCAGGGCCTTCACCGTGACGGCCACCGTCGCCGCCGCCGGCCACTCTCCGCTCATCGGGTACGGCAACACGCGCAACGCCATGGGCAACCATCGCACGATCACCACGGGCCGGACGCAGTGGTGCGAGGGCTGCGGGCACCCGCCGCTGGGCAGCGACGGCCAGCTCTGGCTGCTGATCATCACGCAGGGCTACGCCGGGGCCGCGCTCTACGTGGCGTTCTTCGTGGGCGCGATCCGGCGCCACCGGGCCGACCGCAGCCCGATCGGGCTGGCCGGGGTGCTGGTGATGGGCCTGGTGCTGCTCTACATGTTCATCTACGACGGCCTGGTCACCCCCCTCAGCCTCTATCTCATCTCGTTCGCCCTGTTGTGGCGGAACAGTCGGGGGGAAATCACGTGTGTGATGGATCCGCAGCGAAGCGAGGACATCCCTCACAGCACGCCGAGCGGGGCTCGGCCATGAGCAGGGACGCCGCCATCCGGCTCGACTACCTCGATCAGACCGTGCGGCTGCTGTATCCGGGGTCGGGGTCGCCCCGGGCGTACACCGTGCTGCCGCACGCCGCCGTGCCCCGGCGGATGGTGCCGCGCCGCTGGTGGCACCCGTGGTCCTCGGTCACCGTGCCGGGCGAGGGGTCCATCGCCGCGTACCTGGGGGAGGTCTTCGGGCGTCCCGTGGAGACCGTCCTGCACGTGCGGCCGGCCGTGCGGGCCAACCGCAAGCCCGTCCTGGAGGCCCGCTCGGGCGGGCGGCTGCTGGCGTTCGTGAAGATCGGCGACAGCGCGCGGGCACGCGCGCTGATCACCGCCGAGGCGGCGGCCCTGCGCAGGCTGGCCGGGCTGCCGCTGGAGCGGGTGGTCCCGCCCGCCGTGCTGCACCACGGCTCCTGGCGGGAGCTGTCGGTGCTGGCGCTGTCGCCGCTGCCGGTACGGCGCGGCCGGGTGCCGAGGCGGCTGCTGCTCGACGCGGTCAGGGAGATCGCGGCCACCGGCGGGCCGGGCGCGGCCTGGCACGGGGATCTCGCGCCGTGGAACATGTCCCCGTCCCGCGACGGGCGGCTGCTGGTGTGGGACTGGGAGCGGTACGAGCTCAGCGTGCCCTACGGCTTCGACATCGTGCACCACTTCTTCCAGCGGGCCCTACGCCGGATGTCCCCGCCGGTCGCGGCGCGGGCGTGCGTGGCGCGGGCCGCCCGCGAGCTCGCCCCCCTCGGGGTGTCGGACGCGGTGGCCAGGCAGAGCGCGCTGCGCTATCTCATCGCGCTGGCCGACCGGCACGCCGCCGACGGGCACGCGCCGCTCGGGCCGCCGGAGACCTGGCTCAGCCCGGTCGTCGACCACGAGGAGCTGCTCACGTGAAGACCATGAAACGGTCGGTGCTGTCGCTGTCCCGCGCCACGGGCAGGATCACGTCGGGGGCGCGGGTGCTGCCGTCGTTCCTGATCGCGGGGGCGCAGCGGTGCGGCACCACCTCGCTGTACCGGGCGCTGGCCCAGCATCCGCTGCTGCTCAAGCCGGTGCTGCACAAGGGCGTCCACTACTTCGACGTCGGCTACGCGCGGGGGCTGCACTGGTACCAGGCGCACTTCCCGCTGCGGATGAGCGCCGGCCTCGTCGAACACCGGTACGGCTCGCGGGCGCTGGCGTTCGAGTCGTCCCCCTATTACCTGTTCCATCCGCTGGCCAGTGAGCGCATCGCGACCGATCTGCCCGGAGTGCGGCTGATCGTGCTGGTACGCGATCCGGTGGCGCGCGCCTGCTCGGCCCACGCCCACGAGCTGGCCAGGGGTTACGAGACGGAGTCGCTCCTGGAACACGCGATCGGGCTGGAGCCCGAGCGGCTGGCAGGGGCCGAGCAGGCGCTGCGCGACTCGCCCTCCGCCCAGCACCACTCGCACCGCCACCACGCGTACCTGGCGCGCGGGCGCTACGCCGACCAGCTCGACCGGCTGGAGGCTCTGGTCGGCCCCGGGCGGATCCTGGTGCTCGACAGCCACCGGTTCTTCGCCGAGCCGGAGACCGCCTATGACCGGGTGCTGGAGTTCCTGGGCGTGCCGCACCTGGGCTATCCGCTGTTCGAGCGGCACAACGGGCGCGCCCTGCCGCGACCGGCGCCGCGCGGGCTGGCGCGGGAGCTGCGGGACCACTTCGAGCCGTACGACGCCCGGCTGGTGCGGTGGCTGGGCGGTGATCCTTCGTGGCGGCGATGACCGGGGTCGCGGACCGGCGGCTGCGGCGCGGCGGGATCGCGGGGGTGCTGGGGGCGGGCTCCAGCGCGGTCGCGCAGTTCGTGCTCGTGGTGGTCGTGACCAGGGCGTTCAGCCCGGCCGACGCCGGGGCGTTCTTCACGGTCACCGCGATGGCCCTCATGGCGGCGGGGATCGCGAAGCTGGACGCGGGGAACGGGCTGGTGTTCTTCATCGCGCGGGCGAAGACCTACGACTACGTCGGCATATCCGGATATATCCGGGCGGCTCTGGTGCCCTGCTTGGTGGCCTCCTGCCTCGCGGGGGCCGTGCTGTATCCGCGGCTGGGCCCGCTCGCCGCGATCCTGCCCGTCATGGTGGTGGGGGACGTGCTGCTGGCCGCCACGCGGGGGTTCGGGTCCATGCGGCCCACCGTGCTCGTGGACGGCCTGCTGGTGCCCGTCTCTCAGCTCGTGCTGGTCACCTGCGCCGCCCTGGCGGGGGCGGCCTCGTGGCTGCCGGTGGCGTGGGGGGCGCCGTACGCGCTGGTGGCGGTCATCGCCTGGGCGGCCCTGCGGGGGCGCGTGGCGCGGACCCCGTACCTGCCCGGGACGGTTCGCGACCTGTGGCGGCACACGGCTCCCCGGTCGGTCGCGGGGGCGATCCAGGCGGTGTTCCAGCGGCTGGACATCGTGGTCGTCGCGCTGCTCGGCGGGCCCGCGCAGGCCGCCGTCTACACGGCCGCCACCCGGTTCAAGGTGGTCGGGCAGCTCGCGAACCAGGGGCTGGCACAGGCCGTGCAGTCCCGGCTGGTGGGTGCGCTCGCGAACGGCGACCGGGAGCGGGCCGGCGAGCTGTACCAGACCGCCACGATCTGGCTGGTGCTGCTGACCTGGCCGGTGTGGCTGGCGTACGCGGCGCTGGCGCCGTGGCTGCTGCGGCTCTTCGGCCCCACCTACGGGTCCGCGGCCCCGGTCGCGCTCGTGCTGGCGGGCACGATGATGGTGGCGACGGCCTGCGGGATGGTGGACGTCGTGCTGACGGCCGCCGGGCACACGAGCGCGAGCCTGTTCAACCTGCTGGCGGCGATCATCTGCACGGTGGCCCTGGACGTGGCCCTGATCCCCGTCCACGGCGCGCTGGGGGCGGTCATCGGCTGGTCGGGCGGCATGCTCGTCAAGAACCTCCTCCCGCTGTGGCAGCTGCACCGCCGCTACGGCCTCCACCCCTTCGGCCGCCACACCCTGTCCGCCCTTCGTGCGGGGAGACTCGTGTGAGGGAGGCGCCGGTACTGGTGACGGGGTTGCCGAGGAGCGGCACGAGCTGGACCGGCAGGATGCTCGCGGCCGGCGGCGACCTGGTCTACGTCAACGAGCCGCTCAACCCGCAGCACCCGCCCGGCCGCTGCCCGGGGGTGCTCAGGGCCACCGTGACCCACCGCTTCCAGTACATCTGCGACGACAACGCCGCCGACTGGCTGCCCGCCTTCCGCGACACGGTGGCCCTGCGCTACCGCTGGCTCTCCGAGCTGCGCGCGAACCGCTCCCCGTACGACCTGGCCCGCCTGCTGCGCTACGGCACCGCCTTCGCCCTGGGCCGACTGACGGGCCGCCGGGCGCTGCTGGACGACCCGTTCGCGGTGCTGAGCGCGGGGTGGTTCGCCGCGGCCCTGGGCTGCCGGGTGATCGCGCTGGTGCGGGACCCGGTGTCGTTCGTGGCGAGCTGGCAGCGGCTCGGGTGGACGGTCTACTTCCACGAGCTGCTCGAACAGCCGTTCCTGGTCCGCGACCACCCCGAGCTGCTGGAGCTGCGCGCGCTCGTCGGCTCCCAGGACCGCGTCGCCAAGGCGGCCGCGCTGTGGCGGGCGACCCGCGCGATCCTGGACCGCGCGCCCGGCGTCCGCGTCACCTCGTACGAGTCGCTGGCCGCCGACCCGCTGACCGGCTTCCGCAGCCTGTACGCCTACGCGGACCTGCCATGGACACCCGCGGCCGAGCACCGCATCGCGCGGGCCTGCACGGGACCGTCAGGCGCGGGCACGGGGGGCACCCGGCCGGGTTCATCCCGCGCGGGGTTCGCCTGGTCGGGCCCGTCGCGCACGGGGTTCGCCTGGTCGGGCCTGTCGCGCACGGCCTACCGCCCCATGGACTCCCGCCGCGCGCTCGACGACGCCGCCCGAGGGCTCAGCCCGGACGACGCCGCCCGGGTCCGCGCCCTCACCTCGTGAGGCGACCGACCAGGCAGCTCCCCAGCAGCCGCAGCGCGAACGGCAGGTCGTCGACCAGATAGCGGCGCGCCAGCCGCCCCGGCTCGCAGCCCAGCCGGAACGCCCACTCCAGCCCGGCCCTGCGCATCCACTCCGGCGCCCTGGAGACCGTGCCGGCGGCGAACGAGATCGCCGCCCCGCACCCCACGAACCACGCCTCCGGCATCTCCGCCCTCAGATCGGCGATGAGCCGGTCCTGCCGGGGGAACCCGAGCCCGACGAACACCACCCTCGGCCGGGCCGCGGCCACCATCCTCCGGACGCGCGCGCTCCCCTTGGGGGTGGTGTCGAAGTGGTACGGCGGCGCGTGGACCCCGCACACCTGCAGCCGGGGATGGCAGCTCGTGAGCTCCTGCGCGGCCCTGCGCGCCACGCCTGGCGGGCCGCCCAGCAGGTAGACGGGCCAGCCCCGGCGCGCGGCGAGCTTGCTGAGCGACCAGATGAGGTCCGCGCCCGTGACCCGCTCGGGCACCGGGGTGCCGAGCAGCCTGGCCGCCCACACCAGCGGCATCCCGTCGGCCACCACCAGCTCGGCGGTGCACACGAGCTCCCTGAGCGCGGGGTCGGTGGCGGCGGCGCGGCAGATGTCGACGTTCGGGGTGACGATCCGCCCGCCCCTGCCGGCCTCCAGCTCGGCCTCCACCCACCGGACCACCTCGTCCTCGGTGAGCGCGTCCACCGCGATCCCACCCACCCACACCCGATCCCACCCCCGGCGAGACGCCGCCGCCCGCGCCTCCTCAGCGCCGGCCGCCCCCCGCTCCCCCGCACGTCCCTCAGGGGCCGGCGCCCGCCCGGACGGGGCGTTCGCCGGCGTGTCCGGGGAAGCGTCGAGCGGTGGCGGGTCGTGCGGCGGGGTGGTGTCCGGTCGCGTGCCCTCGGGCAGGCGTTGGAGCGGGACCTGCGGTGTGGTGGTCCTGGAACGAGTCAAATGCCGTGCCCCCTACGGTGAAGGGCGGAAAGAACCGCCGGCGCGGAGATGAGTCCGGCCGCCACCGCCAGGGCGATCGGGGCGCGTGGCTCCCCGACGCGGGTCCCCATGGCGCGCAGGGCCCAGCGGGCGGCCTCGCGGCGGTGGCCGAGCGCCGCGTGGCCGAAGGCCAGCTGGCCGTAGACCCGTGCCGCGCCGCGCGGGTCCACGGCCAGTTCGGGGTGCCGGGCGAGCATCCAGTCGAGCCCGGCAATGCGGTCCGCCCATCGGGCGACATAGTGGGATCCGCCCCATCGCACCCGGACGAGCGGGCGGTCCACGTGCGTGATCGGCCGGCGGGCGGCGGCGCGCAGGGCCAGGTCCCAGTCCTCGTTCTGGCCGCCGGGGGCGCTCTCGTCCACCCGCAGCGCGCCGCGCTCGAACAGGAACGTCGACGAGTGCACCATCACCATGCGCGAGCGAACCAGGTCGTCCGCCGTCACCGTGTCGCACCCGGCGAGCCGGGGCACGCGGCGGTGCCCGTACTCCACCTCGATGCCGCAGCTCGCGAACTCGCCGCCGCGCTCGCCGAGCGCCCGCGTCTGGGCGGCGAGCTTGCCGGGCAGCCACACGTCGTCGTCGTCGCAGAACGCGACGAGGTCGGTGTCGCAGGCCGCGATGCCGGTGTTGCGGGCGCCGGGGAGGCCCGGGGTCAGCGTGTTCGGCAGGACCCGGACGGGGCCCGGCACCTCGATGTCCCCAGGCGCGGCGCCGTCGGCGACCACCACCACGGACAGACGCCCCGGGTGGCGCTGGGCCAGCGCCGACTCCACGGCCTCGCGCAGCTGCGCCGGGCGGTCGCCCCGCGTCGGGATCACCACGCCCACCGAGGGGCCCACCGAGGGGCCCACCGAGGGGGTCATGCGGTCCCCTGATAGCCGTAGCGGGCCCTGAGCGGCCACGTGAGGGCGTTCACCACCCGGCGGTCGCCGTCACGCAGGCCCGTCACCCACGAGTCGTCCCGGCGCAGCTCGATTCGCCCCACGTGGAAGCGCATCGGATTGCCGGAGGCGGTGTGGGAGGGCCCGAGCCAGGCCGTGCGGCCCTCCAGGAACGGCAGGTCGGGCTCCGCGAGGCCGAGCCCGAGCGCGAGGGAGGTGAGCGTGGGCCCCGGCGCGGCGAGGAGGTCCTCGTAACGGACCCTGGTGACGCGGGCCCCGCGCCCCGGCAAGAGTTCGAGGGCGGCGTTCTGGGCCGTCCAGTGGACGGCCGTGTGGGCGGGCCGCCACCGGGTCATGGGCCGCCCGTCCTCGGGGCGCGGCACCGTCCTGGCCCAGGAGTGGGCGACGGCTCGCGGGTCCCTGACCACGTGGACGATCCGTACGTCCACGCCGCCGGAGACCAGGCAGCAGGCCAGCGACGCGTGCTTGCTGGAGTCGATCACGACCGGCGCGCCCGCGGCCTCGTACACGAGCCGGTAGGCCCGCACGTACTCGGCCAGGTCGGCATGCGCGATCCGGGCGATCCGGCGGGTGCGGTCGACCCGGCGCCGCAACGTCAGGATCTTGCCCGCCAGCGCCGGGCTCCATCCGCCGAACGCCCGCTCCCCCACCTGCCGCCAGAAGGGACAGTCGGGAAAGGCCACCCCGCACCCGCAGAGCTCTCCCGCGAGCACGCCCCGCTCCCAGAGGTGCACGACCTCACCGAGCGCGACCACCCCGGGCAGCTCGCCCAGGAGCCGCTCGAGCAGTGTGGTACCACTGCGCCCGAGTCCTCCCAGGTAGATGACCCGGGTGGTGCTTTCGCGGTCGGTCACGGAGGAGGCTTTCGCGTCGTGAACACGGAACGCGAAGACCCTATCGCGGAGAGTAATCAGGGGTTCGGTGAACCCCTGAAAGATCTACCTAACGTGCGTCGATGACCATGCCGGCGCCGACGGTGCCGTTGGTGGCCTCGTCCACGAGGATGAAGCCGCCGGTGAGCCTGTTACGCGCGTAGTCGTCCACGAACAGCGGCTGCGTGATCCGCAGCGACACCCGCCCGATCTCGTTGAGGCCGAGCGAGGTCGCCTCCTCGTCACGGTGCAGGGTGTTGACGTCGAGCCGGTAGTGCAGGTCGCGCACCATGGCACGGGCCGTACGGGTGGTGTGCTTGATCGTCAGCTTGGAACGCGGCGTCAGCTTGAGCCCGTCGGCCATCCAGCAGACCATCGCCTCCAGCTCCTGCGCCACCTGCGGCTGGTTGTTCGGCCGGGCGATCATGTCGCCGCGCGAGACGTCGAGGTCGTCCTCGAAGCGCAGCGTCACCGACATGGGCGGGAACGCCTCCTCGACCGGACCGTCGAAGGTGTCGATCGAGGCGATGCGGGTCGTGAGCCCCGACGGCAGGTGCACCACCTCGTCGCCGGGCTTCAGCACGCCGCCCGCCACCTGGCCCGCGTAGCCGCGGTAGTCGTGGAAGGCCTGCTCGGTGGCCCGCTGCGGGCGGATCACGTACTGGACGGGGAAGCGCACGTCGACCAGGTTGCGGTCGGAGGCGATGTGGACGTTCTCCAGGTGGTGCAGCAGCGACGTGCCGAGGTACCACGGCATGTTCTCGGAGCGCGAGACCACGTTGTCGCCGTTGAGCGCGGAGATCGGGATGAAGGTGAGGTCGGCGACGTTCAGCTTGGACGCGAACGCCGTGAACTCGTCCTTGATCTCCTCGAACCGCTCCTGCGAGTAGTCCACCAGGTCCATCTTGTTGACGGCCAGCACCAGGTGGGGCACCCGCAGCAGCGAGGTCAGGAACGCGTGCCGCCGAGACTGCTCCAGCACGCCCTTGCGCGCGTCGATGAGGATGATCGCCAGGTCGGCCGTGGAGGCGCCGGTGACCATGTTCCGGGTGTACTGGATGTGGCCGGGTGTGTCGGCGATGATGAACTTCCGCCTGGGCGTCGCGAAGTACCGGTACGCCACGTCGATCGTGATGCCCTGCTCCCGCTCGGCCCGCAGGCCGTCGGTCAGCAGCGACAGATCGGTGTATTCGGTGCCCCGGTCGCGCGAGGTGCGCTCGACCGCCTCAAGCTGGTCCTCGAAGATCGCCTTGGAGTCGAAGAGCAACCGTCCGATGAGGGTGGACTTGCCGTCGTCGACGCTTCCCGCTGTGGCAAAGCGAAGGATGTCCATTAGAAGTAGCCCTTGAAATAGACACAGCCGATCCTCCAAGGACCGTAACTGCTACGGACGGTCAGCATTAGAAGTAGCCCTCCCTCTTACGATCCTCCATCGCGGCCTCGGACGCGCGGTCGTCGGCCCTGGTGGCCCCGCGCTCGGTGATCCGGGTGGCCGCGATCTCCTCGATGATCTCCTCGACCGTGGCGGCCGTGGACTGCACGGCGCCCGTGCAGGTCATGTCGCCCACCGTGCGGTAGCGCACCACGGCCTCGAACAGCGGCTCGTCCTCACCCCGCTGGACGACGTCGGAGTCGGGCAGCAGCATGCCGTCGCGCTCGAACACCTTGCGGGTGTGGGCGAAGTAGATGGAGGGGATCTCGATGCCCTCGCGCCTGATGTAGTCCCAGACGTCGAGCTCGGTCCAGTTCGACAGCGGGAAGACGCGGATGTGCTCGCCCTTGCGGATGCGCGAGTTGTAGAGGTTCCACAGCTCGGGGCGCTGGTTCTTCGGGTCCCACTGGCCGAAGTCGTCGCGGAAGGAGAAGACGCGCTCCTTGGCGCGGGCCTTCTCCTCGTCGCGGCGCGCGCCGCCGAAGACCGCGTCGAACTCGTGCTCCTCGATCCCGTCGAGCAGCGTGGTGGTCTGCAGGCGGTTGCGCGAGGCGCGCCGCCCGGTCTCCTCGACCACGCGTCCGGCGTCGATGGAGTCCTGCACGCTGGCCACGATCAGCCGCGCGTGCAGCTCGGCGGAGCGGCGGTCGCGGAACTCGATGACCTCGTCGAAGTTGTGGCCGGTGTCGACGTGCATGAGGGGGAACGGGATGGCCGCGGGCCAGAACGCCTTCTCCGCGATGCGGAGCATGACGATCGAGTCCTTGCCCCCGGAGAAGAGCAGACAGGGACGCTCGAACTCGGCGGCCACCTCGCGCATGATGTGGATGGCCTCGGCTTCGAGTACGTCAAGCTGCGACGTCGTGTAGTCGCGCTGGAGCATGGGAGCTTCCTCCGGCGGTTTAGCGGTGCAGGTCCCGAATCCCGTTGAGCAGCGATGTCGCTAGCTCAGGTAGGGAAACCAGGATATCGGGTAGTGACGGGTCGGCTTGGTTGTAGGTCAGCTCGGAGCCGTCGATCCGGCTCGCGTGGACCCCGGCGGCCTGGGCGACCGCGACCGGCGCGGCGGAGTCCCACTCGTACTGGCCACCGGCGTGTACGTACGCCTCGACCTCGCCGGTGAGCACCGCCGAGATCTTCGCCCCGGCGGACCCGATGGGGACCAGGTCGGCTCCGAGGAGGTAGGCCAGCTTCTGCACGAACTCCGGCGGGCGCGTGCGGCTCACCGCGATGCGGAAGCGCCCCCCGTCGAAGGAGGGCGGCTTGGGCGGCTCGGCGGTGGTCAGCGTGCGGCCCTGGGCGGGCAGCGCCACGGCGCCCGCGGTCAGCCTGCCGCCCTCCCACAGCGCCACGTGCACGGCCCAGTCGGACCGGCCCTCCGGTGCGCCTGTGGTCGCGCTCCCTTCGGCCCCGTCTTGGTTACGCGAGCTGCCGCCTCCGAGGCCGGCTCGCCGCTCCGAGAACTCCCGGGTGCCATCGAGCGGGTCCACGATCCACACCCGGGACGCACTGAGCCGGCGCGGGTCGAGTCGCTCCTCGCGGGTGGCCTCCTCCGACAGCACGCTGTCGCTGGGGCGGAGCCTGGCCAGCGCCTCCATGAGGAAGACGTGGGAGGCCCGGTCGCCCTCCGCGCGAAGGGCGGAGGAATCGTCGAACCCGACGCGCTCGCGAATGCCCAGCAACCGCTCACCCGCCTCGGTCGCCAGATCGGCCGCTAGTGAGTGGTCGTCGCGAATCGTCATCAATAAGCTCCTTGCCCACGGGCGACGGCCGACCAAGTTTTCCACAGGATCTGGAGGTCGAGCATGAGGGACCAGTTCTCCACGTAACGCAGGTCGAGGCGTACGGATTCCTCCCACGATAGGTCAGATCTACCACTGACCTGCCACAGGCCCGTCAGCCCGGGGCGTACGAGGAGCCGTCTGCGCACGTCATCGCCGTAGCGCGCCACCTCCTCCGGCAGCGGCGGCCGGGGGCCGACCAGCGACATGTGGCCGAGCAGGACGTTGATGAGCTGCGGCAGCTCGTCCAGCGAGTGGCGGCGCATCCGCGTGCCGAGCGGCGTGACCCGGGGATCGTTCCGGATCTTGAAGAGCACGCTGTCGCGGTCGCTGACCAGAGTGATCTTCTGCTGCTCGGAGCCGCGCCGCATGGTGCGGAACTTCAGGATCGTGAACAGCTTCCCGTCCCTGCCGACCCTGGTCTGCCTGAACAGCGCGGGACCGGGGCTCGACGCGCGCACGGCCACCGCCAGCCCCACCATCAGGGGCGCGAGCAGCACCAGCAGCGCGACGGCCACCAGCCGGTCGAAGATGTTCTTGACCAGTTTCCTGGCCCCGCCCAGCTCGGGGTGCTCCACGTGCAGGAGCGGCAGCCCGGCGGCCGGTCTGATCATGGTGCGCGGGCCCGCCACGTCCATCAGGGCCGGGGCGACCACCAGCTCGGTGTGGGTGCGTTCCAGCCGCCAGGCCAGCCGCCGCAGCGCCTGCCCGTCCATCTCGGGACAGGCCAGGACGGCCACGGTGTCGGCGCGGAACTGGTCGACCACGATCGGCACGTCGCTGAGGTCGCCGGCCACGGGCACCTCGCCCACGGAGTCGCCCGGCGTGCCGCCCGGCAGGCAGGCGGCCACGACGTCCATGCCGTGGTGGCGCTCCTTCCTGAACAGCCGTACCAGCTCCTCGACGGACGCCTCGTGCCCGACGGCGACCACCCTGCGCATGCACTGCCCCGCTGCCCGGCGCCGGTTCAGGGAGCGGCGCAGGGCGTATCTGAGGAGCAGGGTGAGCAGCGTGACCAGCGGCAGCGCGAGCACGACGTAGCCCCTGGCGACGTCGGTCTTGGTCACGTAGGAGCCGATGGCGGTGCCCGCGGTCAGCGCGAGGCCCGACTGCACGACCCGGCGGAACTCCTCGGAGCCGACGCCGAGCATGCGCGGCTCGTACGCGCGGTTGAGCGCCACCGCGAACGTCCACACCACCGGCAGGGCCAGGCTGACCAGCAGGTACGGCAGCACGTACGGCGTGAGCTCGCCGAAGCGCACGTAAAAGGCCACCCCGGACCCCACCCAGGCCCCGCAGAGGTCGCCCAGCACCGCGCGGAACCGATAGGAGCGGACCCAGACGGGTGTGCGCGGGCTGACTCGCCAGGAGGCCACATGGCCAGGTCCGACGATGGCCATGTGACCCTCACCGCGCACGCGCGCCTCCAGGTGACCATTCCTGAACGGACAGTCACTGATCGTAGCGGTGAGAACGGCAGGGAACCGGCGAACGAACCTATGTGGCGATCAGCGTGGTGGGCCGGAAATGTTCAGGTCAGCCCGATGGAAGTCGTTCTGGGTGGCTTCCAGGCCACGCGCCATCAGCGACTCGACGACGTCTGCCGCCCGGTCCACCAGGAAGGGCAGGTCCTTGCGCTCCATGGTGGCGAAGTCCCGCAGCACGAAGGAGGCGGCGTCCATGCGCCCGGGCGGGCGCCCGATGCCGAAGCGAACCCGCAGGTAGTCGCGGGTGGCGAGGACCTTGGTGATCGACTTGAGGCCGTTGTGGCCGTTGTCGCCGCCGCCGAGCTTGGCCCTGAGCGCGCCGTACGGCACGTCGAGCTCGTCGTGGACGACGATCAGCCGCTCCGGGCCGATCTTGTAGAAGTCGGAGAGCGCCCTGACGGGCCCGCCGGAGAGGTTCATGTAGGTGAGGGGCTTGGCCAGGATGGCCGTGCTGGTCTCGCACACTTCCGCCCTGCTCTTGTGCGCCTTGAACCGCCCGCCTGCCCTGGCGGCGAGCTCATCGAGCACCATGAAGCCCGCGTTGTGCCTGTTACCCGCGTATTCGGGCCCAGGATTGCCCAGACCGGCGATCAGCCAGCGATCCATCTGCACCCCTAACAGCGGAACGGGACGGCTCGAGTCCGGCCGCCCCGTTCACGAATCGGACCCGTTACTCGGCGGCGGGGGCCTCTGCGGTCTCGCCCTCGGCGGCCGCGCCCTCGGCGGCCGCGCCCTCGGCGGCCGGCGCCTCGACCGGCTTGGCGATCACCTGGAGCACGACGACCTCGGGGTCGGCGGCCAGCGTGGCGCCCCGCGGCAGCGCGAGCTGCCCGGCGGTGACGGAGTTGCCGACCTCCAGGCCCTCGACGTCGACCTCGACGCCGGTCGGGATGTGGGTGGCCTCGGCCTCGACGGCGACGGCGACGAGCTGCAGGTCGAGCAGGCCGTCGGTGTGGACGTCGCCGACCGTGGTGACGGGGATCTCGACCGTGACCTTCTCGCCGCGCTTGACCAGCAGCAGGTCGACGTGCTCGACGAAGCCCTTGATCGGGTCGCGCTGCACGCCCTTGGGCAGGGCCAGCTCGTCGACGCCCTCACCCTTGAGGTGGATCAGCACGTTGGGCGTGCGGAGCGCGAGCAGCACCTCGTGGCCGGGCAGGGTCAGGTGCTTGGGGTCGATGCCGTGCCCGTAGAGAACGGCGGGCACCTTGTCGGCGCGGCGGATCTTGCGGGCGGCGCCCTTGCCGAACGTGGTGCGCGGCTCGGCGGCGATACGTACTTCGGACACGACATCTCCTAGGGATGCTTGGGTCGGTGGGTGTCGGCGCTCCCCCTCATCCGCCCTAGCGGAAGGCGTTACGAGCGCAACCGTGCCAGTCTACAGTGCTGCCTGCCGGGCTCCGCTCGAAAGCTGTGACGG